>JABHUQ010000108.1 GCA_018658715.1 Fidelibacterota bacterium | reverse complement strand
TTTTGATAAAAATGTTTCAGACCCAATTTTAGTCACTTCAATGTGTAATGAACTGTCACAACAAATGGTGCCACCAATGACTTCATCACCGATAGATTTTGTAACTGGGGCTGACTCGCCAGTAACAATAGACTCATCAATAGTTGCCTGTCCTTCTTTAATGAGTCCATCTGTTGGAATTGATTCTCCGGCACGAACAATCATTATTTGTTCAATTACAAGGCTACGAACATCAATTTGAACTTCATTCTTATCCATATCTAAAACAGTAGCTTGTTTCGCGCCCAAACTCATCAGTTTTTGGATGGCTTCGGAAGATCGTCCACGAGCTTTGGTCTCTATGTATCGCCCGGTTAAATGAAAAGACATTATCATGCCTGCGACACCAGCAAAGGAATGAATTTCAATATAATTATTTATAATACTAGTGGACAAGGCAGACAAGGAACCAAGGGCAATGAGCACATCCATATTGGGAGCAAAATGAATTGAAGATTTCCCCGCACTTGTGAGCGTTTCGCGTCCTGGGATAAAACAGACCAAACTGCTCAAAATAAAAATGCCCAATTCCATACTTACCATAGATGGCCAAGCATATCCCGTAAACATATGAATCCCCATCCAAAGCATTGTAGGGGCTGTTAGGATCCATGCTAATTTCATATTATGAAAAGATTCGTCTACCTTTTCATCTGTTTTTTCTTGAAGATTTATGGTTGATTCGGATTCAAGTAATTCAGCCCCATATCCAGTTTTATCAATAGCAGATAATAATTCATCTGACTCAACATTTCCCAAAATAGTTGCCTTTTCTAATGTAAGATTCACAACAGCTTCTTCTACACCATCCACTTTTCTTAAGGCATTTTCTACTGAACCTACACACCCAGCACAATGCATTCCTGTTATTGTTAATTCAATTGTATTACTCATTTTAATTGTTGAATAGGGTCTCCGGTTTTCACCGTTCCTTCTTTAATCACCTTTGCATACCAGCCACGGCGATGCATTAATGTTTTAATAAATTCGTTTAATTTGTCTTCGCCCACATATGGGAGAACGGCTAAATTATGACAGGGATCACATTCAAAGGAAATTTCTAAAATACATTCTCCAAGTTGGAATTGTTGACCGGGTGAAAAATGAGAATGTAGGATCCCTGAAATTGTGAAATTTTCGCCAATATCCCCCCGCTTAATGGGCCAATTTTCACCATTTAATTCTTTAATAGACTCGTCAGGGTATAATAACACTGCCATATCAGGATTTCTATCTTTTTTATTGGTACGATAATTATTGTAATCTCCACTTACACCCATATTTGATACGAAAACATCATCTACTGGTATTTTTGGGAGCCCATGTTCATTAAAAACATTCGGTTTTACATTTATCTGTAATATTTTATTCATATGTTTGTTTTCTTTCAATATCTTGAATCATCCAATTATGATAAAGGGACAATAATTGTTGAGTTATAATTCCAACAGAGCCACTACCAATTAATTTCCCATTCAATAGTGTAACTGGAACGATGCCTGAACCACTGTTTGTGAGAAACAACTCATCAATTTTTGAAATATACTTTAAGTTTAATTTCCCATCCATAATAGGGTAGGGAGACTTTTGTGAAATTGTTTGGCGAGTGGTACCAGGTAAAACGTCATGGTGCCGAGTGAACAGTTTATTGTCTTTTATCCAGAATACATTACTCCTAGTTCCTTCATATAAATAATTAGTTTCATCAATTAATATTGCCTCAAAACATCCTTGATTATTCGCTTTAGTCCAAGCAGTTAAACAAGCATGATAATCAGTAGTCTTTAATTCGGGATTATTGCGTTGAGTCTGAACTGTTAGTGCCTTTACACCCTTGTAAATAATTGGATTCAAATTCAAATGTGATGTATATACTATAATTTTTTCTGGTACAGCTAAAATCCTTACACGTTGTTGTGGATCAGAGAATGAATCGATAACTTTTTCTATCATATGGAAGATTTCGGTTTTAGAGTATGAAATCGAAAGTTGAATGCGTGCTGCCGTAGAATATAACCGATCAAGATGAGGCTCCAAAAAAACAGGGTGGGAATCAAATGTTCTTAATGTTTCGTATAAGCCAGTTTTAAATCCAAATTGATTTGATCCCACCTGTAAAGAAGACATAGGCATTTCAGACCAATTATTATTAATCAATACTTTGGTTAATTTATTATCCATTTGGTTGCAATGAAGTTGCTTTTACTAATGTTTCATTATACTCATTTTCCAGTTCCGAGCCAATAGTAATACCACCGCCGACTCCTAAGGTTAAATTATGACCAACTTGAGTAATGGTTCGAATAGCAATATTAAAATGTAATGACCCGTTAGGTAAAATATATCCAATAGTTCCCGTATAAATGCCACGTGCTTCCGATTCTAAATCATATATTATTTCGCAGGCACGTTTTTTAGGACAACCTGAAATAGATCCCCCAGGGCTCATAGATAATAAAGCCTCCAAAGGATGAATCTCATTCTTTATTTGACCTTGGACTACACCATAAGTATGGAATACCTTTTCTAAAATTTCAACTGATTTTGATTCTAAAACATTTACAGATCCTGTTTTACAAATTTTGCCTAAATCATTTCGCAATAAATCAATAATCATATATAATTCAGCCTGTTCTTTTTCGTTAGCTAATAAGGCAGTGAGATTTCGTTTATCTTCACTATTAGAACGACCGCGAGGGTATGTCCCTTTTATTGGTTTAGTTGTGATGACTCCATTCTCAATTTTTATAAATTGTTCAGGGGAGAGGGAATGAATAGCCCATTCTGATTCTTCCATATAGACAGAAAAACCTACTTGGTTTTTTTCGCGTAGTTTTATAAACAACTCTTTTGGAGTTGCCGTTGTTTGTGAATTGAGTTGATGTGTATAATTTAATTGATAGAAATCCCCAGATCGAATATGTGATTGTATTTTATTAAATTGAAAGTCATAATCTATTTTTGAAATTTTTGGTTTGAAGTAATCCCAATCAATTATTTTTGGTTTATCAAATATTGGATATTCATCAAAGGAATCATAGGCACGAAAATGAACTGCAGGAAAATTCTTTATATCGTGGACTGGAACCCCCAATTGTTTTGCACCATATTCATAGGTAATAAATCCAGCGAGGAATTTTCCTTCGTATTCTTTGACAAATTCTACCAATTTATTTGGATCATCATTCAATGATAGAGATAGAATATCAATTGGGTTAGATGCGGATATATTTAACCAATCAGATTTCTCATTTCCTAAAAATTGTACAGAATTATTCATTTAAGAAATTCTCTAATATGTGTGAACCTACAGGTGTTAAGAATGATTCAGGATGAAATTGGACACCATAAAGGTTAAATGATTTATGCTGGATTCCCATGATTTCCCCATCATTCGTCCAAGCTGTTTTGTAAAAGTCATTCGGGACAGATTCTAATGATAGCGAATGGTATCGAGCTGCCTGAAATGGTGTTGGAATTCCTTTAAGTAAGCCAATTGTATTATGATGAATTAATGATGTTTTCCCGTGAAGAATCTTTGTTGACTGTCGAATACCTACGTCAAAAACAGAACCTATACATTGGTGCCCAAGGCAAACGCCCAAAATTGGTATTCGATGCATGAATTGGTGAATAATATGGACGGAGATTCCTGAATCTATTGGAGTGCCAGGACCAGGTGAAATGATGATTCTACTGGGGTTCATTTTATCAACATCTGACACTGTGATACTATCATTATGTTTAACAATGACAGTTTTGCCCAATAATTCAATTGATTGAACCAAATTCCAAGTAAAGGAATCATAATTATCTATGAGTAAAACCATGGTAAAAGCTAAAAGAAGAAATTAAAAAGACCTAAAATCTAAAAAATAAGTTTCAATTTGTATTCCTGATGCTGGATATAGAAGGGGATCCGTCGTAAAATAGGAGACTTTATTTTGAAAAAAACCGATGAAAAACACCTAATTATTATATGTCAACTCCCCTTTTAGAAAAACAATATAATCCTGGCAATGTAGAAGACCGCTGGTATTCACACTGGATGGATAACAATTATTTTCACGCGAACAGTGAGTCAAAAAAATATCCATATACAATAGTTATTCCACCACCCAATGTAACAGGTATGTTAACGATGGGTCATGTATTAAATAATACCATTCAAGATATTTTAATTCGTAAAGCTCGTATGGAAGGGAAAGAAGCATGTTGGATCCCTGGAACAGATCATGCGTCAATTGCGACTGAATCAAAAGTTGTAAAAATGCTTCAAGAAAAAGGAATACAAAAAAAAGATATTTCTAGAGATGAATTTATAAATCATGCATGGGAATGGAAGGAAAAATACGGCGGCATTATTATTAACCAGTTAAAAAAGCTGGGATGCTCTTGTGATTGGGAACGGGAGAGATTTACAATGGATGAAGGGTATACAAAATCTGTTCTTCATACATTCGTAAAACTCTATGAAAAAGGTTTAATTTATCGAGGTCATCGATTAGTGAATTGGTGCCCTGTTTCTAAGTCAGCTATTAGTGATGAAGAAGTATTTCATCGCGAAATAAATGGCCATTTATGGCATTTTAGATACCCGGTTTTAGATTCTGAAGAAACACTTATTGTGGCAACAACACGCCCAGAAACAATGCTAGGAGATACAGCAGTCGCAGTTCACCCTGATGATGAAAGATATAAAGATTTAGTAGGGAAAAAAGTTAAACTACCATTAGTTGGGCGAGAAATTCCCATTATAGCAGATGAATATGTAGATCCAGAATTCGGAACGGGATGTGTTAAAATAACACCTGCGCATGATCCAAATGATTTTTCTATGGGTGAAAAACATAATTTGGACTTCATTAATATTATGAAAAATGATGCTTCCTTAAATAATAATGTTCCGGAAAAATATCAATCTTTAACCCGCGAAAAGGCCCGGAAGCAAGTAATTGCAGATTTAAGTGACCAGGGGTTATTGGTGAAAACTGAAGATTATGTTAATAATGTAGGATATTCTGAACGCGGTGATGTCCCTATAGAATTTTATATGTCAGAACAATGGTATTTAAAAATGACAGAATTAGCTCAGCCAGCAATTAAGGCTGTGAAAGATGGAAAAATTACTTTTCATCCGAAACATTGGGATAAAACATATTACCATTGGATGGAGAATATTAAAGATTGGTGCATTAGTCGACAATTGTGGTGGGGGCATCGTATTCCTGTTTGGTACCATAAAGATGATCCAACGAATATACATGTTTCAGTTGATGGGCCAACTGATCCAGAAAATTGGAATCAAGATTCAGATGTTTTAGATACTTGGGCAAGTTCGTGGCTTTGGCCTATGGGTGTTCATTCTTGGCCAATAGAAGATAAAGATTTATCAAAATTCTACCCAACGGATACGTTAGTAACAGGACCGGATATTATCTTTTTCTGGGTAGCTAGAATGATTATGACTGGGTATGAATATATGGGAGAGTTACCTTTTAAAGATGTGTATTTCACATCCATACTTCGGGATGAAACAGGGAAAAAATTCAGTAAATCCCTTGGCAATTCTCCAGATCCATTTGATTTATTTGATGAATATGGGACAGATGCTGTTCGGTTTGGTACTATGCTCATGGCGCCACAAGGATTAGATGTCCTCTTTACCAAAGATCGTCTTGATATTGGTCGAAACTTTATGAATAAACTTTGGAATGCATGTAGATTTGTCCAAATGAATTTACCCGATGGTAAATCCATTGATAATTCCTTAGTGAATTCAGAATTAGATTTACCTGAGAAATGGATTCTAAGTCGATTAAATCAAGCCATAAAAAATTATAATCGCCAATTGGATCGATTCCATTTTAATGAAGCAGCAAAAGTGATTTATGATTTTACGTGGAATGATTTTTGCGATTGGTATATTGAGATTGCTAAGACACGGTTTTACGGTGATGATGAATTATTAGCCAACAAAGCATGTGCAGTATCTATAGAAGTTATTCGAACTATATTAGCTTTACTCCATCCTTATGCTCCCTTTATGACTGAAGAATTATGGAGCCATTTCAAAAAAGAATCGGATAATGATTTAATTGTTTCACCATGGCCCGAATTGGATGAAAATTTTATTGATGGCGGAATCAATACAGATATGGCATTACTGCAAGAGGTTATTTCATCCATAAGAAGTATTCGCAGTCGAATGAATGTGCCACCATCTAAAGAAGCAGAATTATTTGTGCGATGTACTTCTAAACAAACGAAATTTTTAGAAAAGTATGCTCATTTTATTCATACACTTGCAAGGGTAAAATTAATGGAAACAGGATCGAATATTGATCGTCCAGACCCAGCAGCAACTGCCGTTGTAAAAGGAATGGAATTATACTTACCTTTAGGGGGGGTGATTGATTTAGATAAAGAAAGGGCTCGTCTGAATAAACGTAAAAAAGAGATTGAAAAGTTACTAATTGGTATTCAAAACAAATTAAATAATGATCACTTTACAAAACGTGCTCCACAACATATTGTTGATCATGAAAAGACTAAATTGAACGATTTGACAGATGAACTAAAAAAGGTAGAAGATAACTTGGAGATTCTATAATGAGAATAAAACTATTATTACTCTTAATAGGGATTCTTTACGGGCAATCTAATTTTGCTACATTAACCATTTATAAAGATGGGACTGCTTTAGTGAAGCAACCTGTTATTTGGAATATAACAAAAGGGAATGATTATTTGATTTATGACGATCTTCCTAATGCGATTCAGTCTGAAACACCTTTCTTGGATATACATGGAGTTCAGGTTACATCTCAACAATATTTTAATAAAGTATTTTCCGGAAATGATTATTTAAACTCATTAATCGGTGAAAAAATTTCTGTTAAACCTAAAAATGAAAAAGTTGTAGAAGGAATTTTGTTAGAGTACACAACTCTTGATCTTACAATAAAACGTAAAAATTCAATCTATATATATACAAGAAGTGATATTGAATATATGGAAGGGGCTCAAAAGATAAAGAATCCCGTGCTTAAGCCATATTTATCGTGGGATGTAAAAGCGAACCAATCTAGCGATGTAGAAGGTAGAGTATTATATAAAACATCAAACATGAATTGGACAACATTATATCGTTTTTTATTATTAGATCAAGAACATGGTGAATTAATAGCTGATGCAGTTATATCAAATAATACAAATTTAGATTATGAAGATGCGCAAATACAAGTTGTTGAAGGGCAATTAAATATTGCTCAGGAAAAAGGGCCAGTAAATGTATTGCGACGGAATAAAATGATGGCAATGGATGCTTATACTCAAGTGGCCACAGAAAATAAATTAGGCGATTACCTTTTGTACCCTTTGAACGGAACATATGATTTACAATCAAAAGAAAAATTATCTGTTCGTTTGTACGGCCCCATAAAAGTCCAATTCCGTAAAACATATATATTTGAAAATATTGAACGACGCGAAAAAGAAGAACCTTTAGCTGTAGAATTATCTATGGAAAATACAGCGGACTATGGCTTAAATATTCCATTACCGGCAGGAAAAGTTGAAATGTATTTGAATTCACAAACACATAAGATGGAATATATTGGATCTGACGACATGCGACAAACACCCAAGGGGCAGTCGATTAAATTATCTTCTGGTCGTGCATTTAATGTGGTGGGAAAAAGAAAAGTTATTAATTATGATCGGCAAAGAAAAAGTGAAGAAGCAGTCATTGAAATACAAGTTACAAATGGGCGTGAAGATTCTGTATCTATTAAATTAATTGAACACATTAATGGTGACTGGATCGTAAAACAAGAATCGCATAATTATACAAAAGAAGATGCCTCCACCATTCACTTCCACTTCGTCCTAGGTCCTGGGGAAATAAAAATTGTTTCTTATACCTACCGAAAAGAATGGCAATAAGGGTGATCCATGGGGTCGCTGACCTTTACTACTTCCATATCTGAATTAAAAAGAATCGGTGTAAGACGGGCAAAGGTTCTTTCTGAAAATCATATTCAAACCGTCCAAGATTTACTATATACTTTTCCAAGACGCCATTTAGATCGTACATCTGTTTCCCAAATTAAATTACTTCGAAAAGGAGACCATTCTTCTATAATTGGGTCTGTTCGATCTATGGGAGAGAAAGCCATAAGAAGAGGGAGAATATTTCAGGTTTTTTTATCAGATGGCACGGGCTCAATGACACTAACGTGGTTTAATGGAGTAAAATATATTAAGAATCTATTTAAAGTTGGTGACCGTCTAGCTGTTTATGGAAAAATTGATTATTATAATGGATTTTCAATTACACATCCAGATTTTGATCGATTATCTTCCCATGATGATCCTGTAAATACTGGAGCTATTTTACCATTATATCCTTTAACACAAGTCTATAAATCCGCAGGATTAGAACAACGAATATTTCGAAAAATCATGTTAGATATATTTGAAAATCTAGACGAAGTACCAGAATTATTTACACAAGAAATTTGTGAAAAAAGTGGACTTATACCAAGAAAAGATGCTCTACATGAAATCCATTTTCCGAAGAATGAAGATTCATTAAAGGATGCGATTTATCGATTAAAATTTGAAGAACATTTTTTTCTACAACTATTGATGGCATTTCGGAAGGCAACACTAAAGATTTCAAAGGCAACTCCATTCTTAATAACAGGTCCGTATGTGAAACTAATTGAAGATTCACTTCCATTTGAATTAACAAATGCACAAATAAAAGTTATTTCTGAAATAAAAGATGATATGAAAATGCCCCAGTCTATGAATCGCCTTTTGCAAGGTGACGTTGGATCAGGAAAAACAATTGTAGCCATTTTAACTATTGCTTTAGCTGTAGGGAATAAAGCACAGGCTGTATTAATGGCACCAACAGAAATATTAGCTCACCAACATTATGAATCAATAAAAACTATATTAGATAAAATAAATATTCCATGCGCTTTACTCATTGGACAAATGAAAAAAAGTGAGCGACAAAAAATTCTCATTGGCTCAGAAAGTGGTTCAATTCCTGTTGTCATTGGAACGCACGCATTAATCCAAGATGATGTTCATTTTAATAAATTAGGGTTAGTCATTGTGGATGAGCAACATCGATTTGGAGTAAAACAAAGAGGAAAATTAATTGATAAAGGATTGAATCCACATTTTTTAGCTATGACAGCGACCCCTATTCCACGCACTTTATCTATAACATATCATGGCGATATGGATTTATCTATTATTGATGAATTGCCAAAAAATCGAAAGCCAGTGGTAACAAAAGTGATTGAACCAACTCGATTAAATAGTGTGTATTTATTTATGAAGGATGAAGTGTCTAAAGGTCGCCAATGTATGGTTATTTATCCGTTAGTAGAAGAATCTGAAAAATCAGATTTAATTGCTGCGGTGGAAGCACATAAACAATTAAACGAAAGTATATTCCCTGATTGCGAAGTTGGACTGATTCATGGTAGAATGAAAACAGAAGATAAAGATAATGTAATGGAGCTTTTTTCAAAAAATAAAATTCATATACTTGTATCTACTACTGTGATTGAAGTAGGGGTAGATATTCCGAATGCAACCGTAATGTTAGTAGAACATGCTGAACGCTTTGGGTTAACGCAATTACATCAATTACGAGGACGGGTGGGGCGTGGAGCTGAAAAAAGTTATTGTATTTTAGTCAAACGAAAAGTGACAGATACATCGAGAGATAGATTATCCATTATGGAGAGAACGAATGATGGATTTATTATTGCAGATGAAGATTTAAAACTACGTGGACCAGGAGAATTTTTTGGTATTCGACAAAGTGGATTTTTACAATTCAAAATTGCGAATCTTCTTACGGATGGATCTATTATCCGAAACGCTAGAGATGTTGCATTTTCTGTGGCTAAGAATGATCCAAATTTGATGGCACCCCATAACCGATATATTCGAAAAACATTTATGGAAGATTATGCTGATCGTATGGATTTTATTCAGATTTCATAATTTGGTCTTATCCTTCCATGGATTAAATTTCCGGGCTTTAATTGGGTGCAATAAGTACCCAAACTCTATTCAGTCCATTTTATCTGAATAGTTAAATTAGACAGGAAAGAGATATGGCCGAAAAAACATTAACCAAGGATGAACAATTATTTTTGTACCTTGTATCAACATTTCAGTCAAGTGCATTAATTGCTATGGGTAAAATTAAAAACCCTATGACAGATGGATTTGAGAAGAATCTTGAACAAGCTACATTTTATATTAGTTTATTAGATACAGTTCAAAAGAGAACCATGGGGAATCTTTCTCAAGAAGAGGAACAATTCCTTATTACTGCAGTAAGTGATTTAAATATGACTATGATCGAAGAAAAACAAAAATTACAAAAAGACATGAAAGCAAAATCGTGATACATACTGATTATATTAGACTTAACCGCATTCTAGCGGCATTAACATTTTTCATTTCCTTTTTCGTTTATTATGATACTATGGCGTCCACCGTATCATACTGGGATTGTGGTGAATTTATAGCAACATCTTATACTCTAGGTGTTCCTCATCCTCCAGGGAGTCCATTCTTTTTACTACTTGGGAGAATATTTTCTTTAATTCCAATTAACCAAGATATTGCATTTCGTGTGAATCTTCTTTCACCTTTATCCAGTGCCTTGGCCGTTATGTTATTATATCTTGTAGTAGTAAAGGTGGTTACACATTGGAGAGGTAAGATTGAAAATAGCACAGACGCAATGATTGCATTTGGTGGAGCAGTTGTAGGTGCATTAGCCTTTGCATTTACAGATAGTCATTGGTTTAATGCAGTGGAAGCAGAAGTTTATGCTATCAGTACATTTTTTACTGCAATTGTGGTTTGGTTAATTTTATTATGGAGTGAAAAAGCTGACGAATCTGGGCATGAAAGATATATTTTGATTATTGCCTATATGATGGGATTAGCAACAGGTCTTCATTTACTTAATTTACTTGCATTACCATTTATTGCACTCATTATGTATTTTAGAAAATATAGCTTTGAATGGAAATCATTCTTAGCAACTGTTGGAATAACGGGCGTGACTTTTTTTATTATTCATAATATGATAATTAAAGGTCTACCTAAAATGGCAGCAAGTGGTTTAGGTATTGGTGGAACTGCAGTGATTGTTGTAGCTGTTTTTGCAAGTACATATTGGGCGATCATTAATAAGCATAATTTATTATCCGTTGCACTTACATCTATGGTTATGATTTTGATTGGTTATTCAACTTATACTACCATATTTGTTCGTTCAAATCAAAATCCTAATATTGATGAAAATGATCCCGAAACGGTTGAAGCTTTTGTTAGCTATTTAGAACGTGAACAATATGGAAGTGTTGGGACTTTTCCTAGACGATATAAAGGGATTGAACCGATTCATGAAGTTGTAGGACGACCAGAAAAAGGCCGGGATTTCTCACCTCGCCAAGAACGAGAATACATGTTTTACAATACATCTAAACAATGGGATTATTTTTGGAATTACCAAATTAAAAAAATGTATAATCGATATTTCTTGTGGCAATTCGCTGGAAAAGGATTATCGATTAATCCTGGTGTAACACCAATGGGCGCTAAGACAACAGAAGATGGTGTTGACTGGAACCAATTTGGATTACCACTAGCTTTTATTTTAGGTTTATTCGGAATGATGTATCATGCCCACAAAGATGAAAGAATGGCATTCTCCGTATTAGCATTATTTATCATGACTGGATATGCAATTATTATTTATTTAAATCAAGATGACCCGCAACCAAGGGAAAGAGATTATTCTTATGTAGGAAGTTTTTATGCATTTGCCATTTGGATTGGAGTTGGTGCGGCTGGTATTGGTGAAAAAATATCAGAATACTTTAAGGAAAAAGAATTAGGTAATCGAATCATTATTGGTTCACTATTATTACAATTTTTATTTATACCTGGTGTAATGTTAAAAGCAAATTATCATTCACATGACCGATCGGGAAATTATGTTGCGTGGGATTATAGTTATAATATTTTACAATCAGTTGAGCCAAATGGAATCATATTTACCAATGGTGATAATGATACGTTTCCACTATGGTATTTACAAGAAGTGGAAAAAGTTCGAACTGATGTATCCGTAGTTAACCTCAGCTTATTAAATACACATTGGTATATTAAACAAATGAGAGACTCTCGCCCAAATGAAACTAAATTTATTCGCATGAGTGACAGTCAGATTGATGCATTAACGGCGAATTTAATGCGGTGGGAGACACAAAAAATTCAAGTACCAGTATATAATGATCCGCAGAATGAGGATGGCTTTATTGAATGGACAGTTAAGCCAACATTTGCAGGACAAGCATTACGCGTTCAAGATATGATGATTTTGAGAATTATCAATGATGCTCGGTGGAATGTTCCTATTTATTTCGCTGTTACAGTGTCTAACACAAATCGGATTGGTCTTGATAAATATATCGATATGCAAGGACTTACTTTCCAACTAAAGAGCCATAAGACCAATCCTATTGATTTAAATAAAATGACAAATAATTTGTTAACAGATGTAGGCGATACGACATGGTCCAATGATTTCGTAGCTACAGATTTTAACAAAACTGAAGATTTAGATTATTTGAACTGGTCTCGAGATTATCAGCAAGGATATATGTTTAGAAATTTAGGAAATGAAGCTGTTTATTTTAATCCGCAAATTATACGACTCCTTCAAAATTATAGAAGTGCATATATGCAACTTGCTGTTACACATTATATGGAATATCAAACGGAGAAAAGACGTAAATCTGCAGATTCTGAAAAATTAGAATTACATAAAAATAATACGATTGATGTTTTAGAAAAAATGCGTGAGAATATCCCAGAGAATACTATTCCTGTTTCATCTAGTGGATTATATTACCAAGTAGGACGGATGTATGGCGAAATGGGTGAAAAGGAAGAACTAAGGGCTATTTTAGATGATTTAATATTGCGACAAGGATTACCTCCTAGAGAACGTGTAGAGTATGGGAATGTATATATTCGCGAATTGGACGAGCCAGAAACAGCCATACATATTTTTGAAACATTGCATGCTGAATTCGATCAGATTGAATCCATGGTTCGCCTAGAAGGTTTTGGTAGAAATACTGCAACCAAAAAACAATGGTCCCAATGGCAAAAAAGTTATCCAGATATTATATCATCTCTTGTTTTTGCGTATAAAAACACAGGACAAGATGAAAACGCTAAAATGATACTGAATGATTGGATTCAAAAATACCCTCAAGACGAAGCAGCGCAAAAAATGCTTGAAAGTATAAGCACTGAAGGATAATTCCTTCCTAAGCAGGTAGACAAATGCCTGAGCATCAACCCTTTATAAGTGTTATTATTCCACATTGGAATGGAATCGACATTTTATCTGAATGTTTAGATAGTTTGAAAGCATCAACCTATCCTTTCTTCGAAATAATTGTTTCTGATAATGCATCTTCAGATGGTTCACAGAGTTGGCTTAAATCCCATCATCCTGATATTTCTCTTCTTGAAAATGATGCTAATTATGGATATGCAGGTGGATGTAATTTGGGAGCCCGAATTGCAAAAGGATCCATTTTAGTTTTTCTAAATAACGATACAATTCAAGATCCAGATTGGTTAAATCATCTTGCGCTTTCACTAATTACGGATGAATCGGCTGTAGCTGTTCAGCCTAAAATATTGAATTATTACCAACGTGATTTATTTGATTACGCTGGAGGATCTGGTGGTTTTATGGATGTATTAGGATTTCCATTTGCACGCGGTCGCATATTCCTAGATCAAGAAAAAGATTTAGGACAGTATGATGATTCCAGACAAATATTTTGGGCTTCGGGAACAGCTATTTGTGTTTGGAAAGATGCATATGAAAAAGCAGGTGGATTTGAAGAATCCTTTTTTGCCCATATGGAAGAAATAGATTTATGTTGGAAATTCCATCTAATGGGCAAACGGGTTTATGTAGAGCCTAAGTCTGTTGTATATCATAAAAATGCTGTTTCACTTCCCATGCAATCTCACTGGAAATATTATTTAAATCATCGTAATTCTTTATTGATGGTATTAGGAAATTACTCGTTCCCATTATCCATATATTTTTTCACCATGCGATTTGTTCTGGAATGGGTTGCTTTTTTCTATGCTTTTACCAAATTTGATTTTAACCATATGACAGCAATTATTAGATCACTAATCTGGATTCTTTTTCATCCTCACATTATTATAAAAAAACGAAAGAATATTAGGCGATTAAGAAAAATAAAAGATAAACATTTTTTAAATCAATTACATAAGGGAAGTATAGTATTCTCTCATTATCTTTTTGGTAAGAAGAAGTTTAACGAATTATCTTAAGTGACTAATTCTTGGGCTTGTATCATGAATTTGAAATCCCTTATTTGAGTAAAAGCATTTTCTGTGTCATAGATTGATTTCCCATAGTTATTGTATAAAAATATATACCTGAAGAAAATGGATTTGCATTCCATTCCAAAGAGTATAAACCGGGAATATTATTTTGATTAACCAATTGCTCAATTAAATAACCACTTATATCGTGTATTGAAATATTTACAAAACCAGGATTTAATATTTCATAAAATATTGTAGTTGTAGAGTTGAAAGGATTTGGGTAATTCGTTAATTGAAAAATGTTAGGCTCTAAGAGTTCATCATTTATTGTCAAATTATTATCTAATTTTATAGCCACAGGAAGATGATCAGATATTTTATTATCATATTCATTAAACCCACCGGCCATATTTTCATCTATCTGAATTGTTTGAATAAGAGAACTACTATTATCGAAAATTCCATAAAGCTCATTTGTGATAAATATATGATCAATATGGGAAGGCCAATTTGGATATGACCACCCTGAACTTGGGCCATTTGCAATATCAATATCGGCAAAAAGAAAGTTTAAATCATCGTCAAGAATGGTTTGAAAGACATTATGTGCCGACGGATCTGTTAAAATATCATTAAGGTCACCTAATACAATTACATTTTCTTCACTTAAATTCACATCGATATAATCTTTTAGTAGATTACTAGCATCATATCGTCTCGTTTCTTCATCCCAAGAATCAGATAGATTCATATTCCCATCGCCACAACATTTGAAATGATTATTGATGATAAAATATTTTTGATTTTGATAATTCATTTCCATTACCATAGGTGAACGAGGAAATGGACGCCAATAGGGTTCTTCAGTATATATTTCGTAAACTGTGTCAATTTCGACGGTCCCTGATTTATAAACATATGCCAATCCAGCAAACCAGCCTGACTTAAAATAATAATCATATCCTTCGATATTTTCAATCATTTGTTTAAACATATTTGTATCACTTATTTCTTGAAGCGCATATATATCGATATCTAAAGATTGAATAATTATTGAAACAGAATCAACAGTTGATTGACCACTTTTTGGAAACCACTCAATATTCCATGTTGAAACTTCCAGCGAGCTATTCGTTCCAAAGGATAAGTCACTCAAATTTTGAGCATTTATGGTAGTAAAAATAATGGCTATTGTACTTAATAAAAGACACTTCATTATTTGCCTAATATCGGTTATTGTCTGAATATCAATAATTAACGAGATATAGAATCGGAAGCAGTTTGGTAAATGTCGTGTTGGTCAGGATCTAACTCTTTCATATCCAACAATAATTCTTTCCGCCCCAGTTTAGTAAAAATATCTGCTATTGTTTCTGCTTGAACTTTCATGAAAAACATTGTGTAATTGTCCCGACCAAATTCTTTATAAACTTGATCTAGTCCATCAATCATATTTTGAAATTCGGTTATAGCTTCATCCATAAGACCCTCTTGAAATAACTCAACTCCAAAGTAAAATGCTAACCGTGCTTTTCTCAACCCATTATTTGAAGTTAAATCATCAACTAAATTTGATCGTGATGACCAGCCTTTTTTTAGATTGGATGTTTGACCGCGAAATGCGATTTCCCGTGAAATTTCGAAATGTTTTGCTCCACCGTGTAAATCGTAGGTATCCATTTCGCCAGCTAATATTAAATGAGAATAAAAGGCGAGGAAACTTGATAAAGGATCAAAGAGAACTGGGTCAAAATAAAGTGCATTCCCTGGACTATAGAAAAATTGCACTCCTTTATCAAAATAACGTTGATCACTTCCATTGGAAAACAATGCCTGACAAATATACGTTTTTTGACCACTTTTAAAGGATGATCCTTCAAAAATAAATTGGACATGGAGTGGAATTCCTAGATCGCTGAATTCTTCATTCCATGGAGTGCTTGAGATGAAGCGACGGATATCATCCTTCAGCTGAAAAACTTCTTGTTTTTCATCTCCACGTAAAAGACGATCGTCAAATGAAACATGAATATCTCCAAATTGCCCAAACGCAATAGAAAGGAAGGTTAAGAAGGAAAGAAATCTATTTATTGAGGAGTGTTTCATTGATGTAAAATTGCAAGTTTGAATTTTCTCCTCCAAGATAATAATTATATATGGAATAAATAGATGGGTTCAATTCGTGCAGGATGACTAAATCCTAATATTTAAATAAATCTTGGATTAAATCTAGAAACAATACTTTTTACTTTTCTAATTGAATGACATATATAATTATCTAATTTTTAAAGTAATTTTGGCAGATGTCAAATGTAAAAGAATTATTTAATGGGGATGGGTGTAAGGAAAGTTTACCCCTACTTCAGATTGCAGGAGAAATTGCTGAATCCATCGGAATCGAAGCTTATGTTGTGGGCGGATTCGTTCGCGATCTACTTATGGGAAAACCTCTTAATGATATTGATATTATGGTGGTTGGGGATGGAATCAATTTTGCTAAACACGTTTCCAAAGCTTTAGGGATTCATAAAGTTGTTCCATTTGAAAAATTTGGAACTGCTTTAATTCCAAGTCAACCTATTCAAATAGAAATTGCATCTGCGCGAACAGAATCTTACGATAATCATTCTCGGAAACCCAAACAAGTAATATATACAGATTTAAAAGGAGATTTGGTCCGTAGAGATTTTACCATTAACGCAATGGCGGTAGATATACGTCCAAATCATTTTGGGAATTTATATGACCCGTTTGAAGGAATTCAAGATTTACAGGCAAAGCGACTTATTACACCTCTAGATCCAAATGAAACCTTTTCAGAAGATCCGTTGAGAATGATGCGTGGTGCCTATTTTGCTTCTAAACTATCATTCGAAATAGATGATGAATGTTTGAATTCTATTAAAAGACAAGTAAAACGAATTGATATTGTTTCATGGGAACGAAAAACAACTGAACTGGAAAAGATATTAAAAACACCAAAACCATCTATTGGATTAAATATTTTACAAGAAACGGGATTAATGAAATTTGTTTTTCCTGAAATCGATAATATGGTTGGATTAGATCAAACATCTGAATGGCATCATAAGGATATTTATACACACACCATGCAAGTGGTTGATAATGCAGCTAACCTTACAAATAAAATGGAAATACGATTTGCTGCATTAGTTCATGATATTGCAAAACCCCATACTCGAAGAATTGATCCTGAAAAGGGATATACATTTCATGGGCATAGTGAAGTGGGTGCACGCATACTGAAAAAAGTTGCCAAACGCATGAAATTCTCAAATGAATTACGTGACTATTTGGTGAATTTAACATTACTTCATTTACGCCCGATTGCATTAGTAAAGGGGGAAGTGACCGATTCTGCGGTAAGACGTGTTATGGTAGCCGCTGGAGATCAGATAGATGATTTAATAACATTATGTCGAGCTGATATCACTACCAAAAATCCAAATAAAGTAAAACAGTACTTGAAAAATTTTGATATTGTTGAATCAAAAATGGCTAATGTTAATGAGCGTGATGCAATGCGCGTATTTCAATCGCCTATTCGTGGAAAAGAAATCATGGATATATGCGGTTTAACAGAAGGAAAAATAGTTGGTATAATTAAAAAAGCAATTGAAGAAGCTATTCTAGACGGAGATATTGATAATACGTATGAAGAAGCAAAACAATTCTTGATAGAAAATAAATCAACTTATCTTTAAATAAGATGGGAACCTTTTTTAATACTAGGGGTCTAATAACATCCACCAAAATGAAAATAAGAAAATACTCAACCACTTTAGTTATAACTATATTTTGGGTCTGTAGTGGCTTTAGCCAACAATCTTATAACTTAAATGAATGCATTCAAATCGCGTTTGAAAATAAGAAAATACTCCGTTCAGCACAAATAGATGTTCAATCTGCAAAAAAAGGTGTTGCAGGATCAAAAAGTGGTTATCTCCCTTCCATAAATATGACGGCAAATAGTGGTAGGACTCAATTCCCAGAATTGAATTCAGTCACTTACGATTTTTCTGATTTTTCTTCGGATACAACGCAACTTGACCATACGAATAATATGTCAGCAGGTCTTTCTGTAAATCAAAATATATACAATGGAGGAAGGACACGTAATACCGTAAAGCAAGCAAAGTCCAATTTGGCTATTGCAACTTTAAATCAAAGGCAAACTAAAATCCAAGTGATTCAAAATGTTGTTAAATCATATTATGGACTTCTCCAAGCTCAAGAATTATTAGATGTAGCTGAAAACAATTTAGAATTATCCAATCAACAAGTATCTCTCGTAATACAACAATTTGATTTAGGAGCAGTTCGTAAAACAGATCTTCTAAAAGCAGAAGTCGCAAAGGGACAAGGCCGAGTTGATGTTCTTAATCGAAAAACAGCATTAAATAATGCTAGACGACAATTATTTAATCATATGGGTATGATGGATTTTGGACAATCTATAAACGCTGTTTCTGATAAGTGGTCGGGAACCATTGTCCCATCATCATCAGAAGCATTACGATTATTAAAAACAAAAAATCCAAGTTTATTGATCCAAAAAAAGCGAATTACCTTAAATGAATTACAAATACAATTGACAAAAGGTTTACGATTACCATCGGTAGGTGCTTCTATGAATTATTCTGCAGTGGGTGAAGATAGTGAAACACTGATGGATTCATTTAAAGATGATTGGAGGCTGGGAATGAATATTTCTTTATCTGTACCAATATATTCTGGGAATAGCATATCTATTCAGAAGCAGCAAGCACATTTAGCACTTCAAAAATCAAATAATAATTATATTACTTTATTAAATGATTTAAAAGTACAAGTTGAACTCATCAGAAATTCACTTGAAAATTATTCTGAAATTATTCCAATTAATTTAGATGTGGTTGTTTCAGCGGAAGAAGATTTAAAACTAGCTAAAGAAAGATACAGTCTTGGTTCAGCATCTATTTTAGAAGTATTGGATGCCCAAGTTTCCTTAATCAGAACAAAATCAACCTTAATTAATTCAATCCATGAAGCTCGTATTCAAGAAATGAATTTGAAAGCTTTACTTGGTGTGCTGGATTTAGAATACAAAAATGAATAGCCCTATGATAAATAAACTAAAACAAAAGAAAATTTGGATTCCAATTGTATTGGTAATTGGAATCATTGGATACTTTGTATCAAAAGGATCAAATGAAATACCATTAAATGTCCAATATGAATCGATTACTCGAAGGAATATTGTTCATAAAGTAAATGCAAATGGTAAAATCCAACCTGAAGAAGAAGTTCAAATAACATCAACAATTACTGGGTGGATTACAGATATTACTGTTGTGGAAGGAGATACAGTCGTTTCTGGTCAACACCTAATTAGCATTGATGAAAAGCAATATCGGGCATCTTATAACCAAGTTGCATCACAGGTTAAATCGTCAGAAGCGAATTTAAAAAAAGTGAAAGCTCAGAAAGATAGAACACAGACACTATTTTCAAAAAAGTTGATTTCCAAACAGGAGCTCGAACAAGTGGAAGCTTCTTTTGAATTAGCACTTAGTCAATTAGAACAATCAAAAGCAAGTCTCTTTTCTCGGGAGGATGAATTATCAAAAACCAGATTATTAGCACCAAAATATGGGATTGTAACAAGTCTTACAAAAGAAGAAGGTGAAATGGCAGTTGGAGGTATGTTTAATCCAGGGGTATTAATGACTATTGCTGATTTAAATCGAATGGAAGTATTGGTTGATGTGAATGAGAATGATGTTGTAACTATCCAAGTTGGAGATACCACAGAAATTGAAATTGATGCTTTCCCGGATACTTTATTTTATGGATACGTTAGCGAAATTGCACACACAGCCCAAACTCAAAATTTGGGTAGTCAGGAGCAAGTAACCAATTTTAAAGTAAAGGTAAAAATCTTATCACCACCAAAGGCAGTTAGACCAGGAATGAGTAGTACTGTAAATATTATCACTGAAAAGAAGAACAATTATATATCAATTCCTATTCAATCTTTAACTGCGCGCCCAATAAATTATAAAAACATTAAAAAAGAAAAGCCAAAAAAAAGTAATAATTGGGGCAATCGTGGATCAAAAGATGAGAATAAAGGCAAATCATTTGAAAAAAAAGAAGAACCCATTGAGGTTGTTTTTTTATTATTAGATTCATTTGATGGTAACGATGCGAAAGATGGCCAAAAATATGCATTTGTTCAACCTGTACAAGTTAGCGTGGATAGTGAAACTCATTATGCAGTTGAGTCAGGAGTAGACGAAAACCAGCTCATTGTTACAGGTAGTTACAAAGCTATTAGCCGCGAACTACAGCATGGATCATTGGTATCCATCGAAAATAAACCAAACCATAAGCCAAATAAATAATAGATATTTATTGTGTCACTTATATCATTAAAAGATATTTATAAAATATATAATGTGGGTGGAGAAGAAGTCCGTGCATTGGATGGAATAGATTTAGCAATTAAAGAAAATGAATATTTGGCTATAATGGGACCATCTGGTTCGGGCAAATCAACATTAATGAATATGGTGGGTTGCTTAGATACGCCGTCATCTGGTGATTATGAATTTGAAGGTGAAAAAGTTCATAAAATGGATGATAATCAATTGGCATCAATTCGTAATAGAAAAATAGGATTTGTATTTCAAACATTTAATTTATTACCAAAAGCAACAGCACAACATAATGTTGAAATTCCATTGGTTTATGCCAATATAAGGCGGGAAAAACGCCTTGAAATGGCTTCTGAATCTTTAACGAGCGTAGGCTTAGCTGATCGTATGCATCATAAACCAAATGAATTGTCAGGAGGGCAGCGACAAAGAGTTGCGATTGCTCGTGCATTGGTTAATCGGCCATCTCTTATTCTAGCAGATGAGCCAACTGGGAATTTAGATTCAAAAAGTGGGCAAGAAATCATGGATATTTTTGATTTACTTCATCAAAAAGGTAATACAATTGTATTAGTTACTCATGAAGACGATATTGCCTCACATGCAAATCGAGTTATACGACTTTTTGATGGAAAAATAGTGGAAGATGTGAATAAGTAAATTATATGCTTTCATTATTTTTTGAAAATTTACGTATTTCTATTTCTTCAGTATTATCAAATAAAGCTCGTTCAGTATTAACCGCTTTGGGCGTGGTAATAGGCATTTTAGCCGTTACTTTGATGGGGACTCTAATATCTGGATTAGATCAATCATTTGAAAAAAGTATGGAATTTTTAGGAAAAGATGTTCTTTATCTTCGGAAGTTTCAATGGTTTGGTAATAATGATTGGTGGGAAATCAGAAATCGTCCAGATATTCAAATTAAACATTCAGAAACGATACGAAAAAAATCACAATATGCTAAACATGTTGCTCCTGTAGCAGAATGGTGGACTTCCGTTAAAAAAGGAGATGAAAACATTTCAGGAGTTCGTGTATCGGGAACAACAGAAGAATTTGCGATGATTACTATCGCCGAGGTGGATGAAGGACGATTTTTTTCAAGTGCTGAAAATCGCTCTGGCGCAAGAGTAGCTATTATTGGAAAAGATATTTCAGAAACATTATTCCAAGGTAAAAATTCTCTCGGAGAACGTATTAGAATAGGGAGTTATAATTTTAGAGTCATTGGCGAAATGGAGAAACAGGGAAAATTTTTAGGGATGTTCAGTTTAGATAACCAAGTTATTATTCCTATAGGAGCTCATCAACGGCTATTTTCTAGGCGAGGGTGGACTGGGATAAATGTTAAAGTAGATGAATTGGATTTGGATAATGCCACTGAAGAATTAACTGCATTAATGCGACAAATTAGGCACCTTCGTCCATCAGAAAAAGATAACTTCGCCATTAATCGCCAAGATCCATTTAAAGAGCAATATGCCATGATCAAGTTAGCCATAGGAGGAACAGGAATGTTTATAACTATTTTATCTCTAGTTGTAGGTGGAATTGGGATTGCGAATATTATGTTCGTCTCTGTAAAGGAGCGGACAAAAGAAATAGGTATCCGAAAAGCTATCGGTGCTACATCTAGGATGATATTGTTTCAATTTTTGATGGAATCTATGATTATTTGTTTATTTGGTGGTTTAGTTGGTTTAGGACTTGCGTACAGCGGTAGTCTTGTGATTAATTCATTTTTTCCTTCAGAAATGCCAATAGGGCTAGCTTTGTCAGCTTTAAGCTTATCCATGGTTGTTGGAATTATTTCAGGTTTAGCTCCTTCTTATAAAGCAGCAAAATTAGATCCTATTGATGCGTTGAGGTATGAATAGAAATTGAAAAATAAATCTCATTTTAAGAATACATTTAAAGAGAGCTTCCGCATGGCTTTAGAGGCTATACGAGAAAATAAACTAAGATCATCATTAACCTTGTTAGGTATTACTATTGGCGTATTTTCTGTGATTGGTGTCATGACTGCGATTAACACTTTGGAATCATCTGTTCAATCTGGGTTAAATATTTTTGGGACAAATACATTTTCCATTTCAAAGTATCCAGTAGTCGTTATGGGAGATAGTAAGCATTGGAAATATCGCAATCGCCCTAATATTACTTTCGATCAAGTTCAAGAATTGAAAAAGAGAGCAACTTTACCAGAAATGATAACTGGTATGGACGCAAAACAAGGATTGAAAGTAAAGTATAAAGACAATCAAGCTTTAAAAAGTGTTCAAATAGCTGGCGGTGATGAAGGTTCGATTGTCACTTATAACACGTCCATAAATGATGGTCGAAATTTTACAGAAAGTGATGTAGAACATTTACGTAAAGTTGCAATTATAGGAATGGATGTGGTTACTCAACTCTTTCCATTTGAAGATCCTTTAGATAAAATGATAAAAATTGAAGGGATTAAATTCAGAGTTATTGGCATTACAAAACCTATGGGGCAATCTTTTGGGCAGAGCCAGGACAATTATGTAGTCATACCGCTTACGACTTATTTAAATCATTTTGGGAGTCGGCGTTCTTCCTTACAGGTGAATATTCAGGCTAAGTCAGATGCATTGGTAAATCAAACAAAAGATGAAGTAATTGGTTTACTTCGTGTTATTCGAGACTTAAGACCACAAGATGAAAATAATTTTGAAATTTCGTCTAACGAAGAGCTCATTGATGAATTATCAGTATTTTCTGACGGAATTAAAATATTTGCATTTTCAGTGAGTGTAATAGCTCTCATCGTAGCAGGCATTGGCATTATGAATATCATGTTAGTTTCAGTCACGGAAAGAATAAAAGAGATTGGTATAAGGAAAGCAATTGGAGCTACGAAAAAGGATATTCTTTTACAATTTTTACTTGAAGCAATTTTTTTAAGCGAGTTTGGTGGAATTGCTGGAATTATTTTAGGTGTATTTGGGGGAAATGCTGTAGCCAGTATATTTAATGTTCCTGCTGTTATTTCCATCGAGTGGGGATTTTTCGGACTTTTTGTATGTTCAATTATTGGAATTGGGTTTGGGATATACCCTGCATGGAAAGCATCACAACTTGACCCGATAGAATCATTGCGATTTGAATAAATGAGTAAGAAAATTATTATATAACTATTTCAACCGTAGGTAATTTTCTATATTATTTACAATACCTTTTTTAAACCCTTAGAGAAAAAATGACACTATGAATTCACTTATTATTATTGGAGCAACCCTAATTACTTTAGCACTCATTCTGTATTCCAAAGCAATGTTTTCTATTTTAAAAGGGAAACTATTATCTAAAAAAGATTTATTTATACTAAGCATTGGATTTATGTCTGAAATTATTGCGGTAACTTGTATGGGTGCAGTTTCAACCAAATCTATATTTTCACCCCATTCACTATTAGGATATATTGGAGCAATTTTAATGCTTGCAGTGATTACATGGGGATGGAAAACATCTGGCACTGAAGAAAAGTGGGCTATACCGATAAAGCAATTAAATTTCTTTCGTTTTGTCTATTTATTTTGGGTGATTTCCTACATTACAGGCATATATAGTGCTACTTTAAGATAGGGCTAAAAGATTATTACCTTATCTCTTTTTTAAAGGAGTTGCCTAAGGTAAATTTTTTTATTGTATTTATGGGAATTTTAATCCGAAATGAAATACTGCATCAGAATATGTGTTTATTTGCTGATCAATTGTATTCTGATAAAGGGGTCTCTCAGTAGTGCCTTCCATGGCTCCACGGGACCGCTATCTCTCCCTAAAAACATCTAGACCAATGCCTTCTTTTCTCAATAGGATCATGTACGTATGACACCTATTCGACCAACTAAATATATATTTGTACTCGGCGGTGTTATGTCAGGACTTGGAAAGGGAATAGCTGCATCTTCTATAGGCTATTTATTAAAAAGTGCAGGACTCCGAGTGACGATTTTAAAATTAGATCCCTATTTAAATGTGGATCCAGGTACTATGAATCCATATCAGCATGGAGAAGTATTTGTACTAGATGATGGGTCTGAAACAGATTTGGACCTTGGACATTACGAACGGTTTATCGACGTAAATATGACCAAAAATAATAATGCAACTGCAGGCCAAATTTACAGTACAGTTTTAGAACTAGAACGAAAAGGCGAGTATCTCGGAGAAACGGTTCAAGTTATTCCGCATGTGACAAATGAAATTATTGAACGCATTAAAGCTGTTAATAAGCCTAAAAAGTACGATATAGTTATTTGTGAAGTTGGTGGTACTGTTGGTGATATTGAGAGCCTTCCTTTCATGGAAGCAATTCGGCAATTATCATTAGAATCTGGGTATCATAATCACATTTTGGTCCATGTAACACTTTTACCCTTTGTAAAAGCAAGTGGGGAATTAAAGTCAAAACCAACTCAACATTCTGTCATGAAATTGAGAGAAATTGGTTTATCACCAGATATTATATTATGTCGATCAGAATATTCAGTTGAAAAATCTGTAAGAGATAAAATAGCTCTTTTCTGTAATGTGCGACCAGAACATGTAATAGAAGCGCGGGATGTGGAAAGTATTTATGAAGTACCTTTAGTTCTGAATGAACAAGGTATCGGAAATATTATTAACGATAGACTTCAATTAGAGAAAAATACGAATGTCAGCCAATTAAAAGATTTTATTTATCATTTTAAAAATCCATCTCATGAAGTGACAATAGCCATGTGTGGAAAATATACAGAATTATGGGATGCCTATAAGAGTGTTACGGAATCCTTTATTCATGCTGGTGTAGAAAATAATGCACGTGTCAATCTTAAATGGGTTCAGACAGATAAAATTTCAAATGATGAAACTGCGGCCAAATCTTTTAAAAATGTGGATGGAATTTTACTACTACCTGGATTTGGTTCTCGTGGTTCTGAAGGGAAAATATTATCATCAAAATTTGCGAGAGAAAATAATATACCATTCTTAGGTATTTGTCTCGGTTTACAATGTGCTGTTATAGATTTTGCGCGGAATGTGTGTGGACTGAAAGGTGCTAATTCAACTGAATTCAATAAAAAGACTAAATATCCAGTCGTTGATTTGATGGAATCACAGAGAGCCATTAAAGTTAAAGGTGGAACAATGCGTTTGGGAGCCTATGATTGTTTTATAAAAACAGGGACAAAAACATTTGCTGCCTATAGGAAGAAAAAAATCTCTGAGCGTCATCGTCATCGTTATGAAGTCAATAATCGGTTTCGAAAACGATTAGAAAAAAGTGGATTAATATTTTCTGGTTTAAATGAAGAATTAGGCGTTGTAGAAACAATAGAAATTCCAAATCACCCTTGGTTTGTTGCGGGCCAGTTCCATCCTGAGTTAAAAAGCCGTGTAAATCACGCACATCCTTTATTTCGGAATTTTATTGGCGCTGCCGTAAAATTCGACCAAACTAAATAAGTTATTGATAAAGAACAGGTAAATTATTCTACCTGTAAATGAATGAATCACCCTTCAGAAAAAATAAAAATGATTATTTCAGACGTGGATGGCGTTTGGACTGATGGATCCATTTTTCTTAATGGAAGTGGGGAAGAGTTTAAAAAATTCTCAGTCTTAGATAGTGCTGGTATTGCAGTTGCTCGAATGGCAGGATTAAAGATAGTAATCATTTCTGGCAGATACTCTAAAGCAACAGAAGCACGTGCAAATGAATTGAAAATTGAAGATGTATACAATGGAACATTGAATAAATTAATCCCTTATAATGAGCTTAAAGAAAAATATAATCTCAAGGATGAAGAAATTGCCTTTGTTGGAGATGATATGATTGATATTCCTGTTATGGAAAGAGTAGGGGCCCCTATCGCGGTGTCTAACGCATATCCTTTAGTAAAAGAAATTGCTGTTTATATTACTGAAACTGCCGGAGGAGAAGGGGCATTTCGTGAAGCAGTTGATTGGGTATTAAAAGGTCAAGGGCGATATGAAGCCGTATTAACGAAACTTCGCGCACATGTAGAATCTTTAAATAATACGGAATCTGGGCAATGAAAATAAAAGAAATATTTTTTCCCATTCACCAATGGTTCGTTATAAAGAATCCATCTATTTCTAGTGTAATAGGGAAGACAAAAAAGGGTCAAGGGCATCAATTATTGGCTTTTTTATTAACTTTATTATTGTCTGCCTGTAGCACTCCTGCTGAAATGGTGAATGATGAAACACGTGAAGGTCGTCCAGATCAAGAGGGCTGGAATGTAACCATTTATATGACTAATGAAGGGAGTATGACAGCTAAAATTAATTCGGGTCATCTTGAAAAATACCAAGAAAAAGAATTTGCTCTATTAGATAGTGGTGTAGTAATTGATTTTTATGATAGTGATGAAAAACACATATCTATATTACGAGCTCAAAGAGCAGAAGTAGATGAAAAATCGAATGATATGATTGCCATGGGTAATGTTGTGGCTTTTTCAGATAGCGGAATGACATTATATACGGATACCTTAATTTGGAATTCTAAAAAAGAAATCATGTTTACAAAGGATTCAATTATGCTGACGACTCAACATTTAGATACATTATTTGGTGTTGGATTTGAATCTGATTCTGATTTAGAAAATTGGAAAATATTGAAACCGTCTGGTGTTACCAATAGAGAATTAAAGAAATGAAGAATCATAAATCATTAAGCGCCAAAAATTTATCAAAAAAATATGGAAATAGATTAGTCGTTCGTGATGTTGACATTTCTGTAAATAAAGGAGAAATCGTAGGACTTTTGGGACCGAATGGAGCTGGAAAAACAACCACATTTTATATGATTACTGGCATGGTTAAACCAACTTTAGGAAATATATTTCTTGATGATAAAAATATTACAGATGAGCCAATGTATAAAAGAGCTCGTTCAGGGGTCGGCTATTTAGCACAGGAACCATCTATTTTTTGGAAACTATCTGTTGAAGATAATTTAAAATTAGTATTAGAGATGAGATGTGAAATGTCTCCATCTGAACGTAGCGCTAAAATGGAAACATTATTAGATGAATTGTCCATTTCTCATTTAAGAAAATCTAAAGGTGGAACCCTATCTGGCGGAGAAAGGCGGCGGGTTGAAATAAGTCGCGCCCTAGCCATGGACCCAGATTTTATTTTATTAGATGAACCATTTGCAGGTGTGGACCCGATAGCAGTAGAAGATATTCAATCCATTGTTAGATCTCTTAAAGAAAAAAATATCGGTGTTTTGATAACGGATCATAATGTGAGAGAAACATTATCCATCACCGATCGATCTTATCTATTGTTTGAAGGGCAAGTATTAAAAACGGGTACTTCAGAATCTTTAGCCAACGATAAAGAAGCTCGCCGGCTTTATCTTGGAGAAAAATTTAGACTGGACTAATGGCAACCTATCTTAGACAAGTATTAGCCCAAAAGCAGAAACTGTCACCCACACAGGTGCTACAGGCAAAATTGCTCCAACTCAATTCGATAAATCTAGAACAAGCTATCATGGATGAATTGGAAATAAATCCACTTTTGGAGCAAATTGAGACTGAATCTAATGAACAATCAGTTTCAGAAGAACAATCGCCACTAGATTCCTTAGATCTAGACCCTAAAGAAGTTTATGAAGATGACTTTACTTATAATAAACAAGATGAAAATAAGTTTAGCCCTTTACCTGAAAAACATAGTTTTTTAGATGATATTATTGTTCAATTAGCTGATTCCGGCTTGTCGGATTTAGACAAAGAAATTGCCGAAGAAATCATATGGAACGTAAATGATCGTGGATATTTAGATACAGATCTTATTCTTATAGCAGATCGGTTTGGAAAAATAGAGGATGAAATTGAAGACATTTTAAATATTGTTCAAAGGCTTGAACCGAAGGGATTGGGGTCAAGAAATATCCAAGAATGTTTATTGATTCAGCTTGAAGACGAAATAGAATCTATTTCGTGGAAAATAGTGAAATATCTTTTTGAAGATTTTATGCATAAACGGTATGAAAAAATTCAAAAGAAATTAAAATGTTCTGATGAAGATCTTCACAATGCTATTGAACATATTTCTCATTTAAATCCTCGCCCAGGCGAAGGTTTACAAGATCGATATCAAGTTGTAATCCCAGATCTCATTGTTAGAGAAGAAAACGATGGATGGAGAATCATAACCAATGATGGAGGTGTTCCAGAAGTTCGTGTAAATCAAACGTATGCTGGTACATTGGATCAAAAATCTATTTCTGCTGAAACAAAAAAATTCATGAAAGAAAAATTGGATTCTGCTACATGGTTTGTGGATGCCATTAATCAAAGGCGTCGCACAATGCTTAATGTGATGAAAACAATTATAGAAAAACAGCCAGAATTTTTTAGCGGGAATATTGACTATTTACGCCCAATGGTTTTGCAAGACATTAGTGATGTGATTAAAATGGATATATCCACCATTAGTCGGTCCACTCGTGGTAAATTTGTGGATACTCCATACGGTGTTTTCGAATTGAAACATTTCTTTTCTGATGCCGTAGAGTTGGATGATGGTCGCATTATTTCAAATTATGTCATCAAAAAAGCATTAGAAATAATCATATTAGTAGAAGATAAACATTCACCATTAAGTGATGACGAATTAGGGGAACATTTAAATAAAGCAGGATATAAAATGGCACGTAGAACTATAGCAAAATATCGTGACCAATTAGGATACCCTGTAGCACGATTAAGAAAAGAATTTTAAGGAGTTAAAAATGGCATATCGAAGAATCATAGTCGGGGATAGTGAAATTAGAGTCCCAGAAAAGTTGTTAACTATGGGATTAATTCCCATGGTTCTAATCATATTATTTGGTTGGCTATCCACCGGTATTTATATGGTGGGGCCTGATGAAGTGGGCGTTGTAAGAACATTCGGAGAATTTACCCGCGTGGCACAACCGGGATTGAATTATCATTTTCCATATCCCATCGAATCAGTGGATACACCAAAAGTCACAGAAGTAAAACGGATAGAAATTGGTTTTCGCTCTCTTGGGAATGGCCAATACCGCACGGTGGACCAAGAAAGTTTAATGCTTACTGGAGATGAAAATATTGTGGATGCGGAAATGATTGTGCAATATAAAATTAAATCACCTGAAGCCTATTTATTCAATATTGTAGAACCAACTATGACTGTAAGAGAAGCATCTGAAGCCAGTCTTAGAACGGTGGTAGGACGGCATAAGATTGATGAATCCCTGACGAGTGGAAAATTAAAAATTCAAGAAGAGACAAAGGACTTATTGCAAGAAATCTTAGATATTTATCAATCTGGAATTCAAGTTGTTGCTGTCCAATTACAAGATGTGTCTCCGCCTGAACAAGTCATTGGAGCATTCAAGGATGTTGCATCTGCAAAGGAAGATAAAAATCGTATGATTAATCAAGCAGAAGGGTATAGGAATGATATTATACCAAAAGCACGTGGTGAAGCAGAAGCAAATATTCGCGATGCTGAAGGATTCAAAGAAGCTCGAATAAAACGGGCAGAGGGTGATGTTGCAAAATTCAAGGCCATGTTAATAGAATATAGGAAAGCAAAAAGTATTACAAAAAAAAGACTCTATTTAGAAACAATGGAAGAAATATTACCTGGGATCGAAAAAGTAATAATTCCAGATGGTGATAACGGAAATGTTCTCAATCTATTAAATCTCAACCCATCGAAAGGGAAGAAGTAATGAAAAAAAATATTTTAATATTCATCATTGTTCTAGGTACATTATTTGCATTTTCCACAGTTTTTATGGTGGATGAAACAGAACAAGTTGTTATCCTTCAATTTGGAAAACCAGTAAGAACAATAACTGAGCCAGGGCTGAATTTTAAATTGCCAGCTCCTTTTCAAACAGCATCAAGTTTTGATAATCGGTTATTAGAATATGATGTGCCTCCTGAAGAAATTTTAAGTAAAGATAAAAAATCTTTAATCGTGGATAACTATGTTCGGTTTAGAATTGTTAACCCTTTACTTTTTCTTCAGACAGTTCAATCTGTTCCTATTGCTGTCACTCGTTTGGATGACATTGTATATTCCAAGTTACGCCAAGAATTAGGAACACATGAAATGGCAGAAATAATTACAGAAAACCGCGATGTGATTATGGAAATAGTTACACGTGAAAGTGATGAAGCTACCAATCCTTATGGTATTCAAGTAGTGGATGTACGCATTAAAAGGGTGGATTTACCACAAGAAAACGAGAAATCTATTTATGCTCGTATGGAAGCCGAACGGATGCGTCAAGCCAATAAATTTCGATCTGAAGGAGAAGAAGAAGCTCAAAAAATTCGCGCTTCAACAGACAAAGATAAAGTTGTTATCCTTGCGGATGCTTATAAAACAGCTCAGGAAATACGTGGAGTAGGGGAAGCAAAAGCATTGGAGATTTATGCAACTGCTTTTTCGAAGGACCCAGATTTTTACGAATTTATACGAACATTAGAAACGTATAAAAAAGTAATAGATAATAAAACAACTTTAGTTCTTCCATCTGATTCAAAATTATTCAAAACATTAACAGATTAAGATATTGAATAAATTTTTTTAAAGGATATAATATGCCCAACCATTTTTTACATATTACTGATTATTCTAAAGATGAATTATGGGGCATGCTCCAGTTAGCGAAGGAGATTAAAACAAAATTCAAAAATAGAGAAGAATACAAACCATTTAAGGATCAATCTTTAGCCATGATTTTTGCAAAGCCATCTGCTAGGACACGGATTTCTTTTGAAACAGGATTTACTTGGATGGGCGGACATGCTCTATATCTTGGTCCTAATGATATTGGGATTGGAAAAAGAGAAGCTGTGAAAGATATCGCTAGAGTCGTGTCTCGTTATAATGATATGATAATGGCTCGGTTGTTTTCTCATAATCATATGATTGAATTAGCAAAATACTCTGATTCACCTGTTGTGAACGGCTTGACAGACTATAATCATCCTTGCCAAATAATGGCGGATGCACTTACTATTTGGGAGCATCGCGGACATTTAGATGAATTAAAAGTAACATATATGGGTGATGGAAATAATATAGTTCATTCCTGGTTGCAATTAGCAAGTAAACTACCGATGCATTTTGTCTGTTGTGGACCAGAAGGGTTTGAGCCCGAGACAAAGACAGTTGAAATGGTAGAAAATACAGGGATATCTACTTTTGAAACATCACATAATACAGCATCTGCTGTAGAAGGAGCCGATGTAATTTATACAGATGTCTGGGCATCAATGGGGCAAAAAGAAGAAGCAGAAGAAAGAGAAAAAATATTTGCCGCTTACCAAGTGAATGAAACTTTAATGAGCCAAACAGGTAAAGACACCTTATTTATGCATTGTTTACCAGCAGAACGGGGAAGAGAAGTGACGAATGAAGTGATGGAAGCTTCTTACTCAATTGTATTCGATGAAGCTGAAAACCGGATGCATGCACAAAATGCAATAATGGTTTCACTGTTTAAATAAATCTACTTTGTAACATCCCAATGGATATCCATTGTATGGTATTGCGGTATTGAGCCATAATTGATAGGAACAACTAATTTAAATAAAGATATTTGTTCAGGCTGAAGAGCCGTATCAGCAACAACACCTGTTTCATATTTGATTTTTGATCCTTTAATAAATGTAGAATCTGTTCCTGCTGATGTAGTTGTTTGTGTCCAAAGATGGGAAATAACTCTTACGAAATCTGCCCTTACATTTCCTGTATTTTTTACTTTTCCTGTAAAGATATATTTATCAGGATAAATATTCACAATAGGTTCTTGTAGAAATTCTATTTTAGGTGCTGGTTTTTCTAATTCATCCATCTTAATCACCAAGTCTTTTCTAAGAACCAACTTTCCTATTTGAGTATCAAGTATTAAAGATGAATCTGATTCAGATAATATGTGCCCCATAACTACAGTACCATTTTGTAATTCTATCCGATGCTCATAGTTTGGAATGTTAATGAGATTTAAAATATCTTCACTGATATTTGGCATTGTTTGCTTTTCTTCAAAAGCAGTCACAACACTTTTTAATGAATCTATTTGATTTTGCATAGCTTTTAAATTCATTTTATAATCGTAAAACATATCACCCATAGGAAGTTTTTGCATCCCAGGCTCAGTCCGGATAGGGGGGAGGAATTTGATAGAATCAGGATTTGCTGTATTGATGGGATCTTCAGGTTTTTCCAAATGAGTGAGTAAAGATGGTTTAGATTCTTCTTCTTTAGTTTCTATTTTATTATCTTTTAATCCAGGTTCATCAATTATTTCAGGAACAGATTCATTGCCAGCTAATTTGGATGGTATAGTGTCACTAGATAAAGTAAATGTAATCGAAATATTGTCATCTATTAAAGATATCTTTTCATTTGCACTTCCTAATGATATATGAGATGCGGTAATAGTATATTCCCCTAACTTTATTTTTTTAAACTTAAAGTTACCCTTTTTCCCTGTTTTACTATCTTTTATTTCATCTCCTCTGTCATCGAATAATTGTACAACCACTTTTTTTATAGGGTTACCTTCTGAGTCTATTACAGAACCAGAAATTGCAAACTTATTTTCCTTAGCAAAAAGGATGTTGATTCCCAATAATAGGTAGAAATAGATGTGCAATTTATTCATGAACCCTCCGAGAAAATTGGGCTTGATAGGCATAATGTCTAACTTCATTTGCATATTTGTGTTCCTGGCCCAGAGCGAAAATCATGTCTAATATATTTTCATATAAATCATAATTATTTTTATCTTTTAAGGCTGGTAAAATCATTGGTATTACATTTGGGTCCCCAAAATTCGCCAAATTATTGACGGCCTTTTTACGAATTTTCAATGGATATTCTTTATTTGACGCAATCTCAATTACAGCTTTTTTAACTTCAGGATCATTGAATTCACCCAAAGCAGCAAGCATCGTATTGAGAAGACTATAATATTCATTTTTCCCCATATTATAAGTTTCTAGTAGGGATAAAACTAAATTTTCTTCTTTTACACCCCTCATCGTATTTAGAGCAAATTCTCGCACTTCCAAATTAGTATTAGGGTCACCTAATAATTCTGCAAAAGCTCGTGCAACATCTTGTGGATTTTTCTTTCCTAATATTTCAACTGCTTGGTTTCGGATCCCAATATTTACTTTTGGGTTTTTAGCTATTTCTGTTAAAACAGGAATAACTTGATTATCTCCGAGAGCACCCATTGTTTTAGTTAATAAATTTTCGGTACGTGCCATATTTGATTTTGCGACATGATATAAATCCAATAATGTAAGTATTTGATCTTTTGTTCGCACACGGTTCAAATTTTCTACTAAAGCGATATGTATATCATTAGTTCTTTCTTCTAATACATGCATGGCTTTTATCATAGATTCTCCAGCTTTTGGATTCTCCTTGAATACTGCGAGCATAGAAATAGATTCTTTTAATAAAGTATAATTAACAGCACTCGTTGTTGCCACCATATCTGAAATGGCATTTAAAGCAGTAGGGTGATGTGTGTTGGACAAAGTTTTACCAGCTTCTATGCGAAGATCCATTTTTTCGGTAGGATCTTCATATATTTTTATGAGAGCCATAAGGGCCTCATAATCTCCACCTTGATATTCATTTCGTAATTTTTCAATACTCGCTAGAAAAAAATCTTCATCCCCATCGGGCTTCTCCTTAAGGAATCCCTTGATTGTAGCACATCCTTCAAAGAATAATAATCCTATTATCATAAATGGAATGATTCGTCTCATTTTATTCCCAATCCTTCATTTCAAATTGTTCTCCATCAAATACAGCATATCTTGGAGTATTAAACCAATCGCCAAGAACAGCGAGTTTCCCCTGATTTATATCCATCATTTCGCCCAGATGATAATGTCCAAAGACTATGTAATCAAAGCCGTTTTCTATCTTTAATTGTGCAAAATTCATTAATTCATTTCTTATTTTTTGGGTTAATGCGTCACTAATGTCATATTCTGGTCCACTTTTGGATACCCAGCGCGCAATCTGAAATCCAACTGTAGGGTGAATCCATCTAAAAAGACCTACAAATAATTTACTACGGATTATTTTTTTCAAAAACCGATACCCATAGTCCCAAGATAATAAACCATCCCCATGGGTGATATAAAACTTTTTCCCATTTATCTCAAATTCGAAATCACTTAAATGCGTATAGGTCATTAGTTTTTCTGTCATAAAATCCATAACCCAATAATCATGATTCCCAACAAGAAAATGGAAATCAATTCCCTGTTCTTTTAATGCCCAGACTTTTGCATATAGTTTAAAATATTCTTTAGGAATTACATCTGGATATTCATAATAGAAATCAAATAAATCCCCAACGAAAAAAACTGTTCCGCCAGTGGAAGCTATATGATCTAACAATCTATAGAGTTTTTCTCGCCTGTCTAACTCTTCATTGGTACGAGAAAGCATCAAATGAACATCAGAAATAAAATAGAGAGGTCTTTGCATGATGAATGAAATTACTCATCAGATATTATTTATGAAAAGATTATGTCTTATAGTTGAATTGTATTGAAATTTTAACTAATGTTAAGGAACCGGTGTCGCAGTTATGCGTACTTATCATACAATGAAATTAAAAATCGTACTTATTTTTTGCCTTTTTGGGCAATTTGTGTTCGGACAATCTTTTGGTCAAAATAAGGTTCAATATCGAGAATTTGATTGGTCTTATATCCAATCATCTCATTTTGATATTTATTTTTATGGCGAAGAACAAGATTTAGCAGAATTTACAGCAGATATTGCTGAAGAAGCCTACGAACAAATTTCAATTCATTTGAGATGGAATTTAAAAAAACGTGTAACGATTCTAGTTTATAATTCTCACAATGAATTTCAACAAACAAATGTTGTTGGTACCTATATGAGAGAGGGAATAGGCGGGGTAACAGAACTATTTAAAAATAGAGTAATTTTTCCATTCGAGGGGAATTATGATCAATTTCGTCATGTAATTCACCATGAATTAGTCCATGCTATGATAAATGACATGGTTTATGGTGGAAATATGCAAAGTATTATTTCTAATAAAACAAGACTTCGTATTCCACTCTGGGTTAATGAAGGTTTAGCTGAATTTTTGTCATCTAATTGGGAAACGAAAGCAGATATGACTCTTCGTGATATTGCCATTCATGAGCGTATTCCAACTATAAATGATTTAAACTATTACATGGCATATAAAGGCGGACAATCCGTGTGGCGGTTTATAACGTTAAAATATGGTCGTGAAAAAGTAGGTGAAATATTTAAAGCCATGAAGCAAACTCAAAGTGCTGAAAAAGGATTTGAACGAGCCATTGGGATGAAATGGGAAGATTTAACGATACAATGGCATAAATTTTTAAAGAAGGAGTATTGGCCAGACATTGCTGATAGGACTCCATTAGAGGAGATGGCAAAGAGTTTAACGGATCATAAAAAAGACCATAATTATTATAACGTATCTCCTGCTTTATCCCCGGATGGAAGTAAAGTTGCTGTTTTATCAGATCATAATGGTCATTTCAATATTCGATTATTGGATGCACTATCCGGTGAAGAAATTCGAACAATCGTTAAAGGAAGTCGATCTGTTAATTTTGAAGAATTAAAATGGTTACACCCAGGTATCACCTGGTCGCCTGATAGTCGAAAAATTGCATTTGCAGCAAAAGCAGGCAAAAGTGATGTTATCCATATTGTTGATGCAAAAACAGGAAAAACAGAAAAAATTCCAATTAATTTAGATGGTGTATTTTCTGCTGCATGGAGTCCTTCTGGCGACAAGATTGCTTTTGTCGGTAATAAAGGTAATGCAAGTGACTTATATTTATTAGATATTACTGAAAAAAGTTATTTGCAATTAACGAATGATCCCTTTTCTGATTCAAACCCGTCTTGGAATTATGATGGATCTCAAATTGCGTTTGTTTCTGATAGAGGAACGATTGTGGATGGGAATTATCAAGGTAAAATGTCTGAACACGATTATACCCAAAGTGATATTTATATTGTAGACATTCAATCAACCCAAGTTAATCAAATAACAGACACACCTCATAAGGAAGATTATCCGGTGTGGGCCAATACGCAGAATAGTCTTTTTTATACTTCAGATGAAAAAGGTGTATGGAATTTATGGCGTAAAAATATGGATGATTTATCATCAAATGCGTATCCAATTTCAAATGTATTAACTGGATTACAGCAATTATCGCTTTCCCAAGATGATGAATTATTAATTTTTTCAGGATATGCTGGAACTGGTTGGGATATTTATAGTTTATCGAAACCATTGGAATTAGAAAAAGTATCAGTTCTTGAAACACAATTTATAAAGAATCAATCTTTATCTACTGAATCTATTTCAGATTTACGAATGAATAAACGTAAAAAAGTAGAAGATTCTAGTGGCGATTATTCTAGCTGGATATTTGCCCCACATTATGAAACATATAATGTTTCTATCGCTGGGAATGATTCGAATGAAAAGCCACTATTAGCTATTGAAGATTCGCTTGTCGATGGGCGACATATTCCTCATGCATATAAAACGAGATTTACATTGGATATGATAGCAGGGAATTTGAGTATTAGTAATGTTTTTGGTGCAACTGGGATGACCTATTTTTCTTTTAGTGACATATTAGGCGATCATCAACTTGCTTTTGGAACAGAAATGGTTCTAACATTAGAAAATAGTGATTATATGTTTTATTATGGATATTTAAAAAATAAAACTGATTATCATTTCAATGCATCACAAACGGCCAACTTCTTCTCAGTCGGCTATTCAGAGGAAGGGAGCCAGTTAATTGGAAGATTGCGTAATTATGGCGCAACCGGTTTTATATCTCACCCATTTAGTAGGTATCAGCGATTTGATTTTGGATTTTCATTACAAAAGGCTTCCTATTCCATTATGAAACAAGTTCCTGTTGATATGGGAGGAGGACAATACCAATACCAATATCAAACAGTCTCAGAAGAAGGTTTTTCTGCAGTAATACCTTCCATGAGTTGGATATTTGATAACTCGACAATGGGGTATACAGGACCAATAGATGGATTTCGACAAAATGTAAGTTTAGCTCTTAGCCCAGGCTGGGGATCAGATAAAATCCAATTCCAAACATTCAAGTGGGATTCTCGAAAATACTTTTTATTTGGTCGAGATTATACTTTAGCTGGTCGATTTTATTATGGTGGAAGTATTGGCGAAAATGCACAGAAGTTTTTTATGGGAGGAATTCCATATTTAATTGGGGGTCATGGCGAAACGAATGGCGAAGATGATTATGGCACTTGGCGTGAAGTACTATTAGATACATTAAACCAATCATTGCTTCATGATATTTATTTTACAGAGTATGTTTTTCCAGTGCGCGGAGCAAGATATGCAGAAAGATTTGGTAAAAATGCATTATTGATGAATTTTGAAATACGATTCCCATTCATTAATTATTTAGCCTTAGGATTCCCATTAAAAATGGTTTTTGGCAATATTCGTGGTCATGCTTTTTTAGATGTGGGATCTGCATGGGATGACCCAAAAGAGTTTACTGATGTTACTAAGCTAAAAAATAAGTATGGACAATCATCACCTGAAACAATGACACCCTGGATCACCACATTTGGAGTGGGTACAAAAATAAATCTTGGCTATTTCTTGTTACGTATTGATGCTGCATGGGATGTAAACCATAATAGTTATTCCAAGCCTCAATGGTATTTTTCTCTTGGGCCTGATTGGTAAACCTTGATTCCATTCTTTCTATGGGGCAATTTCTCGTCCCTTCATGGCTAAAATAAAATCTAAAATCCATTACCTTTGCTCTGATTGCGGAGATGAGTTCCCTAAGTGGCATGGCCAATGTCCATCCTGTAAGGAATGGGGGACATTATCTGAATTTAAAGTAACTGGGAAACGATCATCGTTAAGAAGTAAAGCACTTATTCAAAATTCAAGATCATTAACTGAAGTTTTAGCAGGAAACCCTGGCGAACGATTTAATACAGGGATGAGTGAAGTAGATCGTGTCTTGGGGGGAGGACTTCTTTCTGGGTCTCTCATATTATTGGGTGGAAATCCCGGTGTCGGGAAATCAACATTAGCATTACAGCTTGGAAATGGCGATCTAAAAATATTGTATGTCACTGCAGAAGAAAGTGAAGACCAAGTAGCCATTCGAGCAAAAAGGCTAGGGATACAATCTGACCAATTACACTTGTCAGGTGAAAATGAAATTCATGCTATTGAATCACATATCTCTACGGTCAATCCTCAGCTAGTAGTAGTTGATTCAATACAAACAATATATAATGAAGAGTTAGATTCCATTGCAGGATCGATTAGCCAAATTCGGGAATGTGGACAGCAGCTTTTATCCATTTCAAAGCAAAAAAATGTAGCTATCTTAATTATAGGTCATGTTACAAAAGAAGGTACAATTGCAGGGCCTAAAATGTTAGAGCATATGGTTGATACAGTATTGTATTTAGAAGGAGATGATAGGCATGACCATCGCATTTTACGCTCTGTTAAAAATAGATTTGGCCCAACTCATGAAGTGGGTATTTTTCAAATGGAACCAGATGGACTTTCAGAAGTGAGTAACCCATCAGAATTATTTTTAGCAGAAAGAAGTGAAAATATACCCGGGACATCCATATTTCCATCGTTAGAAGGTACACGTCCCATACTAGTCGAAGTTCAAGCTCTTGTGTCCAACGCGAATTATGGAACACCTCAACGAAATGTAAATGGTTTTGACTATAAACGTTTATCGATGTTGCTAGCCGTACTAGAAAAAAGAATGAAAACTCCCATGGGCTCTAAAGATGTATTTGTGAATTTAGTTGGTGGACTTCGAGTGGATGACCCTGCAGCAGATTTATCCATTCTATGCTCAGTGGCATCAAGTTCACGAGATCAATCAATTCCAGATGGAATGATTATTATTGGTGAGGTTGGCCTTGCAGGCGAAATCCGATCCGTGGGACAAATTGATAAACGATTACAAGAAGCATCGGCGCTAGGGTTTACACATGCTATTATCCCAAACGGGAATTATAACGAAAAAACTAAAAAAATTAAAATTACTCTTCATCCGGCCAAGACCGTTCAGAATGTTTTTGGAATAATTTTTTAGAAATGAAGTTTTCTATAAAAGCTAATGATCCAACTATTTCTGCACGAACAGGAATTCTCAAAACAGACCATGGCATTATTGAAACTCCTGTTTTTATGCCCGTTGGTACCGTTGGTGCTGTTAAAACAATGACACCAAACGAATTAACTGATGCTGGATCAAAAATTATTTTAGGAAATACATACCATTTATATTTGCGCCCAGGAACGGATATTGTAAATCAAGGTGGCGGGCTTCATTCCTTTATTAATTGGGATGGGGCTATGTTAACTGATAGTGGTGGTTTTCAAGTATTTTCATTAGCACAATTGAACAAAATTAATGATTATGGTGTGGAGTTCCGATCTCATTTAAATGGAAGTAAACATTTATTTACACCAGAAAAGTCAATGGAAATTCAACGATTATTGGGCGCAGATATTATTATGGCTTTTGATCAATGTCCACCGGGAAATGCAGAATTACCACTAGTAAAACAAGCTGTTCAAAGAACATCAGATTGGATGGCAAGATGCGAAACATATTTGGCCACTCACCCACCTATTTATGATTGGGTGCAAACGGTTTTTCCGATTGTGCAAGGTGCAATTAATCCAGACCTTAGGAAACAAAGTGCTGAAGAACTTATCCCTTATTCAAAATGTGGAATGGCAATTGGTGGATTGGCAGTCGGTGAAGAAAAAAATGCTATGATGGAAACAATTGATTTATGCGATAGCCTTTTGCCAAAAGATCAACCTCGTTATCTAATGGGAGTAGGGCGACCATCAGATTTAGTAAAGGCAGTGCGGATGGGTGTTGATATGTTTGATTGCGTTATGCCTACCCGTAATGGACGTAATGGGCAATTATTTACTTCTACTGGTGTTATAAATATTCGAAATGAAAAGTATAAAGACGATTTTTCTCCTGTGGATGAAAATAGTACAATATCGTTTGGGGTAGATTTTACAAAAGCATATCTGCGACATTTAATAAAAGTTAACGAAATATTAGGGCTTCGGATGGCCTCCTATATCAATATTGCATATTACCAAAATCTCATGCAAAAAATGCGTAATGAAATTAATGCAGGTACCTTTGATTCATGGTCTAAAAAGTGGTTAAATGAAATGGCTGATCGGAAACGTATGTAATGCCAGAATCTGTCATACGTGTTATAGATGCATATGTGTATAAAAAATTGGGTGATGGCATTCAATTTCTTTTATTAAAAAGAGCTAAAACAAAAATATATGAACATTTATGGCAAGGTGTAGCCGGGAAAATTGAGCTAGAAGAGAAAGCGTGGGAATCAGCCATTAGAGAGCTTAAAGAAGAGACAGGACTTAACCCATTAAAAATATTTGTCGCAGATCACGTGAGTCGTTTTTATGAAGTGTATGGTGATCGAATTAATTTGATTCCAGTATTTGGAATCGAAGTGTCAGATTTGCCTGTTAAGTTGTCTAAAGAGCATTCTGAATTTGAATGGTTGTCTTATAATGATGCATTAAATCGGTTAGTTTGGCGAGGGCAAAAAATGGGATTAACAGTTGTCCATGATATGACAACAAAAGAAGATGATCGAATGCGATGGTCAGAAATTAAAATAGAGGAGAATATATGATGTTAAATGTTGGTGATAAAGCGCCTGAATTTTCATTATTAGATGGAAATGGGAACACCGTTTCACTTAGTGATTATGATGGGCAAAAAGTTTTATTATGGTTTTATCCAAAAGCCAGTACACCAGGATGAATAGTTGAAGGTCAAGGATTCCGGGATGAATTCAAACAATTTAAACAAAAGAATATGGCCATTATAGGTATGAGTGCCGATTCTGTAAAACGGCAAAAGAATTTTGGAGATAAACAAGAATTTCAATATCCATTATTAAGTGACGAAGATCATAAGACGATTGAAGCATATGGTGCTTGGGGATTAAAAAAATTATATGGCAGGGAGTATGAAGGAATTTTTCGGTATTCCTATTTAATTGATGAAAATGGAAACATTGAAAAAGTTTACTCTAAAGTAAAAACTAAAACGCATGCATTAGATGTATTATCTGATTTAAATGAATAAATAATATTAAAACTGGATAAATGATATGGCTAAAGTCCATTCTTCTTGTTCAGGGGAATGAACGAGTCCAAGAATAAACCTATCCCCAATGGTAGCTCCAATATGATAAGATTTATATTTAATTGTTGCATCAACAAATGAATAAGTAGTTGGGTCAAAAATGGGTGATGTTTCTTCTGTTATATAAATACCAAGGGTAGGAGTGGATATTGAATGGAATTGAAAATCAGTCCATTGAGTAATGGCGCGAGCAGTACGGAAGCCAATCGTATTTAATTGGAAAGGTGTTATTGAAATCTTTTGATCAAGCGCAACATAAAGTAAAGATATATTCGCATACCGATGATCATCTGTAATAGACATTAATTGTTTTTGCCGAAGTTCTACATTTTCGCGTAATGCAATGCTCCCTATAAATATGCCATGTGTCATGCCAAGCACGGCAGGACGTATAAATAAATTTTTCTTACCCCAAAAGAGTCCACCTATTTGGAATGTGTAATTTTTCTTATCTCTTTGGACAAAAATACCACTTGGGATGCCATCAGATTCCCAAGATGCCCATCGACCGATCACAGTCGTATTTATATCTTGATCAAATTCATCGCCACGTATTTTTCCCATAAATGCGAATGTATTAAAGGGACCACCAATCATTGCGCCACCACCAACAAATGAACCAGAGTTTGAACGATCTTGCCGTATGCCACCAATCCCAATAACACCGAACTTATACATATCGAGTTTTCCAGCACCATAAAGAGACTGGGTCTGTTCTTTATCCATCGATCGAACTTCATTTAATGTATGCCCATTAAATGATTCAAATCCTACACGAAACCAATACTCCTTTTTGGGCCTATAAGTAGCACGACTCATAACTGCCAGATTCATTTTAAGTGAATCTTTGATTATGTCGATTGTTCCACCCATTTGAAGTTGAAACAATTTTTTATTTTTTAAAGGAGACCAAACACTGCCACCCGTTAATTGGGTTACTCGAAATTCATTTCGATTATTCCATCCATTATCCATTATGCGAAAGAATAAAGTTTTATTAATATTATTCATTTGATAATAATTGATGGAAGAAATGGCTGTTCCATCATCTTGAATAATTGAAACTTGTGTTTCCGCAGATGGAAAAGTTCCATCTCCTCGAATCATTGATGAGAATATAATAAATATGGTAAGTAAGTGGAGAATTACACGAATCATAAAGAGTAAAATATTATAAGATATAATTATATTATGATATAATATATAAATTTAGTTTGGCAATAGTTTAACTCATATAGGTCAAAATCATGGAATTATCTTTAAAAATACGTCCATTTTCAACTTCATTAACATATCCCATCATAACAGAATGTCCCTTGATTGATAAATGATTCTTTTTAGAATTGATATGTGTCATATGGATGGGTTTATTCCCAATTGATAGTGCACATGTATTTTCTGGACAAATTAATATTGAAGAATCCTTTATGGATGAAAAAGTTGATAATTCATGACAAAAGGTATATGATTGTTTTTCAAACTGATTATTTTGGCCAAAAACTATGTCCGGATTATGTGAAGTGAATAAGCTTGCAGCATAAAAGGGCAGAATTGTTTGAAAAATAAGCCATTCCATAGAATATGCTTTTAAATCAGAAAATATTTTTTCACCACCCGTCAATCCAATACTTTGTTGAATACCATTTGTATTGACTAGAAGATTATAATGGCTTAGCTGGATTACTTTATTTTCATCTATAAAAAGAACGCCTTCGTCTCTTAGGTTTGGTTTATAACTTGGAATATATGTGGAATCAAATATGGAAATAGATGAAAAAAAATCAATATCAGTTGGTATAATATTTCTGCAATGAATAGAATTAAGAATTGTATTCTGAGGCAATTCTTTCGCAATGACAACTGTAGCACCTAAATACCAAGTACCAAAAGCGAGTATTTCACTAATTGGAAATGAATGCGATGGAAGGTATAGGCGGTCTTTGGGCTTCAACCCTAAAGATTCAAGCCAATGAGCTGTTTGTTGAACTTTTTCAAAGAAAGTTTTATTTGTTATTTCCAATGATTCATAAATAACTTGATTTGCATGTTTAATATTTTGACCTTCTAGGAGTGCACTTGTATTGGGGTAAGGAACCATATATTCAATGGGTTCAACATTCCCTAAACATTGGGCTTCATAAATTTTATTTTTCAGAACTTGATTCATATTATTTTTTTATGGAATTATAGTAGCAAGATGTAACTATTATAGTGGTTAGAACTTAAAAATACATTTCATTGGTTAGACAATGAAAAGAACCACCAGCATAACGGAAATAAGTGAGAGGCGAAACAAAACGTTTAATTCCCATTTCTTGTAATATTTCTTCAACCCTAGGCGTTTGGAATAGAGCACTATTTAACATAACTCCCGGTCCAACCAATGTGTTTACAGCATAATTGCCAAGACTTTCACCTTCACCAGACGAATCGATTGGATCAATATCAATACATTGAATATTTAAATTATATATTGCTTCAATACTTTCCTTATGAATCATCTTTTTTGAAAGAATACAAGCGACTAATTCATTATTTGCATTAATAACTGGACTGAATACAGTATCTAAATGATATCCTTCTGATTGAATTAGACAATAATAATCGGGATTAACTATGGATTTTACAAAATCATGACCTTCTTTACTGGATCGGGAAAGCCCACCAAAGTAGAAGGTTCCTTTCTGAGTTTCCAATAAAAAAACTTCCCCAAATTCCAGAAAAGCATTTTTAGGTAGGTGAATGATTTCTTTTTTAAATATTTTTTGCATCGTTTCAGCATGTGAATCAGCTTCTATTTGTCTATCTATGGCGCTAAATCGAGCTTTTATCCAGTAATCTTTAAAGGATAAACCTGAATCTCTTACAAAAATAGCATCGTGATGTAAACAATTGGATTGATTTAATTTTTCAGGAAAAGGGAGTAAATGAACAGTAAAACCAGCTTTTTTAATCGCTCGAATAAAATGTTCAAATTCTTGTTTCAGTTTTTTTTGATTTGGAATAATATTATGCTCATTTGCATAAACAGTTGCATAATTCAAACTATTTTCCGATTGCCCTTTGTGAATAGGATATCCATTATACCAACAACCTTTTATAGTACCATTTTCTGGTGGCAAATCGATTAGTATAATTTCATTCATAAAAGGGGTTTATCTTTTTAGATTTATTTTTTTCTTTCGATATCAAATCGATCTGTTATTCGGACATACCCATTCGATCCTGCAAGGCGGCCAATGGGTTTTAATAAGTCTAAATTAATTCTTCCATGATCATAAATATCATCATCCACATGGAAGAGTACAATTGTTCCTAAAATGAGTGCGCCACTTCCTGGGCTTCCATCACCAACTTCAATAATTTGATTTAATTCACATTCAAATGAAATTTTTGATTCACTTACACGAGGTGCCAAAATTTTATTACATGGGATGGGCGTTAACCCAGTTTTGTCAAATTCACTTACTTCTACAGGGTATTCTATTGCTGTTTTTACCATTTCAGCCGCAAAAGATTCACTGACAATATTTAAGGCAAAAACACCTGTATCTTGGATATTCCTAAGTGTATCTTTAATTTCACTATCGGTACCCCGGCGAACAGGGCAAAATGATATTGTAGGTGGATTAGAGCATACACCATTGAAAAAAGAAAATGGCGCTACATTATCCACCCCATCTTTGGATATAGTAGAAACAAATGCAATTGGCCGAGGAACAATAGACCCAATCATAATTTTGTAATTATCTTTAAAAGATTGATACTTTGGATCGAGAATCATGATTCTTGCCAAGAGTAGGGGTAATCCGAATCATCAATTGTTGATAGAATGTCTGCATATTGCAATGGTGAAAAAGTATCTATCATTACGGCTAATTCAATGGTTTCTTTTTTACCCAGAGATGCTTCAATTTTTCCTGGCTGTGGGCCATGGGGCAAACCCATGGGATGAACGGTAATGGATTCTGATTCGATCCCTTTTCTACTCATGAACTTTCCTTTCACATAATATAAAACTTCATCAGAATCTACATTGCTATGAGCATAGGGTGCTGGAATAGCTTTATCATGGTAGTCATATAATCTTGGGACAAAAGAACAAATCACAAATCCAGGCGACTGAAATGTTTGGTGGATGGGTGGAGGTAAGTGAACTTTCCCTGTGATTGGCATAAAATCATTAATATTAAAAATCCAGGGAAAGTAAAAACCATCCCATCCCACTAAATCAAAAGGATGATGCTCATAAGAATAAGTTTGATATCCACCTTGAATTCGAACAAGAACATCTACAGGGTTCTTTTGATATTTTGGCTCAATAAAATTGGGTGTTCGAATGTCTCTTTCACAAAATGGTGAATCTTCCATGAGTTGCCCGAATCTGTTTCGATACCGATTTGGCGTTTCAACTGGTCCAGATGATTCTACAACCAACATCCGTATTGGATCATGAATAATTAATTGCCAAATTACTCCTCGTGGAATGACAACATAGTCTCCATGCTTAATATTCATATTACCAAAATTGGAACAGAATTGTCCTTTCCCTGATTGGATGAATAATACTTCGTCGTGGTGACCATTTCTATATAATATACCCATGGATTGATCCACATGTGCTTTATGAATAATTGTATCTTGATTAAATAAAAGTGGAATGCGCGCTGAAATAGCATCTCCTGAAGATTTTAGATGATGGGTTTTGAAATGACGATTTCTATGTGTATCCTGCAATGGTTTAATATTGAGGGGAATCCAATCTCCTACACCTGAAACATTAGTTGGTGGTTGGACGTGGTATATATTTGAGTAAATTGAACTGAATCCTTCTCGACTGACTAATTCTTCCCAATATAATGAATTATTTTTCTCTCTAAATTGAATGTGACGTTTTTCTGGAACGATACCACGTTTTTGATAAAATGGCATTATATCTCTCTTCTTCTTTTTATGTAAAGATTATTAAATCTATCCAATAAAATTTCCTGTGAAGCTACATTTTGAAGATGTTGAATCAGTGAATTTACATTAATGTATTTATTGATTGCATCCTTGTTTTGGATCATACGTTCGAGAGATTTTTCAAATAAATAATTTCCTCCCGAGACTTTATTTAAATCATAATTCTGAGGTGATACTGCTAACATAATAAATGGTTTTAAATAAGCGCGATCACCAGAATTTCCAATGCGCATCCAACTGTGCTCCCAGATATTGTGAGCTTTCGGATAATCTTTTTGATTAAAAGCTTCAACTCCAAGATAAAATTCATCAATTTCATTAATGGGCTTGTTATTAGACAACTTTATTCTCCAAGGTTCCCAATCCTTCTATCGTTAACGTGATAGTATCACCTTTATTCAGCCACCCATTTACGTTTTTTGGATCTAATTCTAAAATGCATCCTGTTCCAACAGTGCCTGAACCAATATAATCACCAGGTAATAATTGAGCATTTTGACTTGCTCTTTCAATCATTTTTGGAAATGAATGGTATAAATCTTTCAGATTCCCTTGTGAGTACAATTCATTATTCACATGGCAAGTCATACGAAGACATAGCTCTCCATTACTATCTGTGAAATCTTCTAATTCATCTGGTGTAACCATAGTTGGGCCGAAACTTGTAGCAAAATCTTTCCCTTTTGCTGGACCAAGATTTAGCTTCATTTCTTCTTTTTGGAAATCTCTTGCAGACCAATCATTGCAGATTGTATATCCTGCGATAAAAGATGATGCATTATCCTTTGAAATATTTTTTCCTCCATTTGCGATGATGATTGCAATTTCCAATTCATAATCTAATGCTTGAGTTGGCTCAGGATAGGGGACATTATCATTATGCCCAAATAATGCTGTGGGATTGGAAAAATAAAATACTGGTAAGTCATACCAAACTGGATTCATCTTAAGTCCACGGTTTTTTCTAGCTATTTTGACATGTTGTTCAAATGCATAAAAATCTCGAAACGTTTTCGGTTCGGGTACAGGTGGAAAAAATTGAACTGAATCTGAAGAAACAGCAATAGGCTTCCCGTGGACTGAATAAGTATGGATGAGAGTGTTAGGTAAAGAACGATCTAAATTTTTCAATTTTTCAAAGGATCCATCCCAATTTTCTAAGGCACGGGTTAATGATGTTGGAATGGAAAGATATTCTGAATTGCCATGATTTTCATTAATGTAAATGGCAGCATAAAGTATATCAATAATGAAATCATTACGCAAATAACCGAATCGGGGTTCCGTTCCTTCAACCCGTGTATAAGTTACAAATTTCATTTAAAGATTACCTCTTTTCTCCTGTTCGATTTCAATGGATTCAAATAGGGCTTGAAAATTTCCTTGTCCAAATCCTCTTGACCCTTTTCGTTGAATAATCTCATAAAAAAGTGTTGGACGATCTTCAACGGGTTTAGAGAACAATTGCAATAAATATCCTTCATCATCTCTATCGACTAAAATTCCTAACTCCTTTAATGGAGCCAATGTTTCGTCAATATCTCCAACTCGATTAGATAATCCATCATAATATGTTTCGGGAACATATAGGAAATCCACTCCATTATTACGTAATGCTGTAATTGTTTTAATAATATTATCTGTTAATAAAGCAATATGTTGAACACCGGGTCCTTCATTAAAATCAAGATATTCTTCAATTTGTGATTTTTTTAATCCTGATGCAGGTTCATTTATTGGGAATTTTACTTTCCAGTTTTTGGATCGCATAACACGACTTTTTAAAGCAGAAAATTTGGTTGAAATATCATTTTCATCAAAGACAACAAAATTGGTAAAACCAAAAATATTTTCATAAAAATCGCGCCAGTCATTCATTTTGCCTTCTTCCACATTTCCAACAATATGATCTATTAATAGAAGTCCTGGATCTTCTGAATGAATAGTTGGCAGCTTCAAGGGTACATATCTTGGTGCCCATAGCCCATTATAAGCTTTTCGCTCTACAAAGGAATGAATAGTGTCACCATAAGTTTTTATGGCAGATTTTTGGTAAATCCCATCAGAATCTCCCCAAGATTTAGAGGGATGGATAGATTCTGCACCACGACTTACGCAAGAATCATGAGCAGTCTGGGCGCAGTCTACTTTAAATGCTATATCTCGAACTCCATCTCCATGTGTTGCTAACCAGTTGGTTGCAGGATGATGGGATGATAACGGAGTTGTTATAACAAAAAAGATTTTTTTCTGTTTTAATACATAACTAACACGGTCTTTTTGCCCGGTTTCAGGTCCAGCATATGCAAAAGGTTGCATGCCAAATGCTGATCGGTAATAATGAACGGCTTGCTTTGCGTTTCCTACATAAAATTCAATATGGTCTAATTCTGTTATTTGGAAATATTCTTTCCCAGTCCACTCTGTTGTTATAATAGCCATTTATTGTCCTATGAGTATATTTTTTAATTGTTGAATAAATTGTTTATTTTGCTTCATGGTTGCGATGCTAATTCGAATAGCATTAGGCCATCCAAATGCATTGAGTTCGCGAACAATAATACCTTTATTAAATAATGAATCTGTAATGTGTTTTGCATGATTATTAGAACTCCATAGGGTGGTAATGAAATTTGCAGATGATGGTATAGTTTGGATGCCTAATTCGTGTAATTGATTCTTTAAATAATGTAAACCATTTGTTGTTATTTCTAATGTTTTATCTAAATGAGTTTGGTCAGATAAAGCACCAAGGCCTGCTGCTTGTGCGGTTAAAGATGGCTCGAATGGAACTTTTACTTTTATTAGATTCCTAATAAGATCTTCATGTGCAAGTCCATATCCAATTCGTGCACCTGCTAGGCCGTATGCTTTTGAAAATGTTCTAAGTGTAATAACATTATCATAGCGATAAGTCATAGAATCAGGATAATCAGGTTTTTCCTTCGCAAATTCATAGTATGCTTCATCTAAAATAATGAGACACCTCTCTGGAACATGAGAATAGAAATCATCAAACTCTTCCCGAGTGATATATGTCCCCATAGGATTATCAGGATTAGCGATATAAATAATCTTAGTATAATCAGTAATTTTATTTTTAATTGCATCCAAATCATATCTATGAACTTTCATCGGCACCCAATGAGTGCGACGCCCTGATGCATTCGCCAATATTCGAAACCCAATAAAGCTATTTTTGGCAGAAATAATTTCATCGTCAGTGAGCAGAAATGTTCGCATAATGGTAGATATAACGCCTTCAGAACCAGCGCCCAAAATAACATTTTCAATTTTAACGTTGTACTTTTTCGCCAATGCATTTCGTAGGTGAAAGCCAGAAGTCTCTGGGTAATAATGCATATTATCTATGACTGATCGCATTGCATCAAGAGCTTTTGGTGACGGTCCAATTGGATTTTCATTGGAAGCCATTTTTATAAAAGATGATAGCCCTAACTCTCGCCGAGCTTGATCAATAGATTTTCCAGCTTTATAAGATTCAAGTTGTTTGATATAGGACGGAACTAAAGCCATCAGGATACATCCAATTTTGTTTCTTGTTTAAACGTTGATAAGACAACAGATGTTTTCATATTTTGAACATTAGGAAGGGCAGAAAGTTGATGGAGGATAAATTCTTCATAACTTGGTATATCTTTCGTTGCGACGCGTAACAGAAAATCTGCTTCTCCTGTTATGTGATGACATTCTAATATTTCCGGCAACTCGCTAATTGCAGAAAAAAAGTTTTCCACGGGAGTTTCACCATGTCGCGTTAATTTTACTTCAACAAAAGTAAAACACGTATATCCTGCCTTGCGAGGATTAAGTAAAGCTACATATTTATCAATGATACCACTGCTCTCAAGTTTTTTTACTCGTTCTAATGTACTTGATGGTGATAATCCAACAAGTTTAGCTAATTCCGCATTTGTAATGCGAGAATTTGTTTGTAATCCCTTCAATAGCAATTTGTCAATATTGTCATATAGCATATAATAATTCTTTAAAATAGTTAATAAGTAGAAGAAAATATGGCAAACATTGTAATATACCAATATATATACTGCCTGTCTTCTTTTATCTATTGTCTCATAATAGATGGAGCATGTGAGTCTTCACCGCGTTCTAGAACATATTCTAAATTGCGAATTATTTTCAGTTCTTAAAAAAACTCAAGAATATCAATATTATTTTTTAATATAAAAATTGTAAATTAGTGACCCTGAAACCCTTTGATGAAATGAATAAATGAAAGATATAAATAGATTTATAACTATTAGTAATATTGCAATTATAGTGCTCTTTATTTGCAGTTGTGAAAATACTATAACAAAAAATTCTGACTCTATTAAATACGGCATAGTAATTAATGAAATTAATTATAATTCATCTGTTGATTTTAATCCAGAGGATTGGATAGAAATATATAACCCAACGATCGAAACTATTTCCCTTGGTTCGTGGGAGTTTAAAGATGATAATGATGCTAATGTTTTTAAATTTCCTGAAAATATGGTTCTTGTCTCGGGAGGATATCTAGTTTTATGCAAAGATACACTCGCATTTTCTTCATTATTCCCAAATGTACTAAGCTCCGATATTGTGGGTAATTTTGAGTTTGGATTAGGTGGTGGTGGAGAACGCATCAGGCTGTTTAATTCTGATGAATTATTAATCAATGAAGTAGAATATGATGATGCCTCGCCATGGCCAACAGAACCCGATGGCAATGGCCCCACCCTTGAACTCATCCATCCATCGTTTGATAACTCATCGGGAGCAAATTGGAGTTATTCTATTGATAATGGTACTCCCGGTGCAGAAAATAGTGTATATGCCGGTGAAAGATAATAGTACATATATATATCAAAACCTGCTGGATAAAATTGAGACGGTATCTTTGCTTGAATTAGATAAAGTTAAACTCCAAGATCGTCAGGATACCAAGTTTGTATTTAATCAGTGTCAATTACCTCTCATTTTAGAAAAAATAAAACCATTCTATAAAATATTAGAGATTAATAATGACCGCATATTTACTTATAATACAACCTACTATGATACAGATGATTGTCGTTTTTATATTCAACATCATAATGGTGAGAGGAAACGGTTTAAGGTTAGATTCAGGAAGTATAGCAGTAATGAGAAATCATTTTTTGAAATTAAGATAAAAAATAATAAAAATCGGACTGTAAAAAAACGACTATTAGTCGATAATGTCAAAAATGACCTTGGTGCTAAAGAAAGCAATATGGTATCTGAAATAATTAAACTCTCACCAAACCAACTCACTCCAAAGATAGACATGGAATTTTTACGTATAACTCTAACTGATAATAGTTTTAATGAACGCTTGACTATAGATACCAACCTCTATGCGAAAAATGGAAGCAGTAGCAAGATTTTTAATAAACTGGTTATATCAGAAATCAAACAAAAAAAATACAATCCCAAATCAGAATTTATTAAAATTCTTCATGATTTGAATATTCAGGAAATGCGGTTTAGTAAATATTGCATGGGCATGTTACATGTTAATAATAAAATTAAATATAATCGCTTTAAATCCAAATTATTACAAATAAATAAAATTCTAACAGAAACAAAATTATCAATGAGGGAGAAACATGGAATTATCAACTGAGTTATTAAATTTAATCGCCCGCTTTGGATTTAACCTATCCATTGCTTTTATCATAATAAAAATTATTTATCAACGCAATCATACAAACAATGATTTTGTATTTACCTATTTTATGTTCAATTCTCTGATTTTCTTTTTTGCATTTTTATTGGGCAATATTACTATTAATATAGGTTTTGCTTTTGGCTTGTTTGCTGTTTTTGCTATTCTTCGTTATAGAACAGATCCTATCCCAATAAAAGAAATGACATATCTATTTATTGTTATCACGATTGGAGTTATCAATGCCCTAAGTGGTACTGATGTGTCTTATGCTGCACTATTATTTACAAATTTGGCATTGGTTGGATTAACTTATTTTCTTGAAACATATTGGCAAAAACATTTACTGATTCCTATTAATATAGACTATGAAAAAATTGAGAATATCAAACCAGAAAATCATGATGTATTACTTACAGATTTGAAAGAAAGAACAGGATTAAATATTCAGAGTTTTGAATTCCGCAGAATGAATTTTCTGCGAGATACAGTCCGAATCAAGGTTTATTATAAAGAATAATAATGAATCAGAATATAATTATTTATTAGCCTACTTGATTTAGCAAAATAATCATGAAATTTAAATTAGGATATTGGCTTATTTTTCTTCTGATTCAATGCTCTTATGGAGCAGATGATTATCAAAATTGGACAAAAATAAGTTTTGAAAAAAAACTTCCATTCTCACTTAAGCTTGAACTAACACAAGGACTAAGGTTAGAAAATCAACTCTCTACAATTAACCAAGCCTTTTTTGAAATATCAGTTTCATATAAAGTATCTAGTAACCTGAGGGTTAATATTCCATACCGCTATAGTGTATACGAAGATAAAATTAAACATAGATTAAGTTTTGGTGCATCATATCAATATAGTTTCAAACCTGTAAGCCTAAAGTATCGCCTTAAAATTTACAGACTCTATGAAAATGGAGAGTCTCTTGGGGAAGACGGGAATCCTCTTGGAGACTTGATTAGGAATAAATTTACAATTAAGTATAAAACAGATAAGAAGGTTACCCCCTATATTTCAGAAGAATTCTTTCATCTTTATAACATAGCCAATAATCCACTCAATGAATATCGAGTCTCATTGGGTATTGAGATTAATCTTGCACGAAAGAACTCAATGAGCCTTTTTTATACCTTGAAAAATGAAGATATCACCGACTTAGTCCCTGATGAGATAATTATTTTTGGGATAAGTTATAGCTCCAAATTATAATAATTATTAGTTAACCTTTATTATTTTTATGGTTCTAATATATTCTGAAAAGTTAAGTCACCGATTTAAGATTGTTTTTGAAGATACAAACTCAAAAACACATATGTAATTATGTCAGGAGATTCCATTATATTTAATGTCATAATAATGTCGCTAGAATTAAGATAAATAGAGTTTTGATTGTATTCCTTTTTTAAGAAGTCTTCCATATTGATAATCATTGGAATTCCACTTTGGTTCTGGGTGAGTTGCGCGGCAGTTAAGCACCCACCTGGTGGTCCAAAAGATAATTTGGCTCCAGAATTATTATTTTCAAATCCTATAAGTGGAGCAACATATTTTTCTAGCAGTGAAATTGAATTAACCTTTAATGAGTTTATAGACGAAAAAAGTATTACATCAGCCATTCATATTTATCCTCAGCTATCAATGAATCCAAAATTTATTTATAAGGGGAAAAAAATTAAAATTCAATTACCTGATTCTTTGGCTAAAAACCAAACTTATATATTATCAATAAATAGAAATTTAAAAGATGAACATGGTATAACACTTGCTAAAAATATTCAATTAGCTTTTAGTACAGGTGCATTCATAGATCAATCAAAAATTAGTGGGCGTGTATTTGATGATGGTGACATATCTGTGCATCTTTGGCGAATTAATGATGAAAATGAAGAACCTTTTTATCGAAGGTTACCCGATTATATCACAGATGCAAGTGATGAAGGCTCTTATCAATTCCAGTATTTATCTCCTGGAAATTACCAAGCAATGGCTGTCTTGAGATCTACTGCAGGATTATTACTAGTGCCGGACCGGATGGCATATGGTTTCTCGTGGGAAAGTCAGATTCATCTTGATTCGGCTACGGTTAAATCTAAAATCGATATGATTGTTGATAAACAAGAAAACCCTATACGATTACTAAGAAGTGAATGGAATGATCTATCGTGGGGGAAGGCTATTTTTAATCAAGATATTACAGATTGGGGTCATATGTTATCCCTTACAATTATGAATGCTGATACTATTGTACCAATCTTAACTTCATCTTTACATGCTAAAGATTCGTCTGAAATCATTATAATCCCGAAAAGGGAATTGAAAGTAGATCAAACATATGTTTTGAATATTCCAAGTGTGATGCGTGGAAATGATATTTTAGTTGATTCTAGTAAAGTACGTTTTTCCACACCCACATATTCAGATACTTCTTTTCTAGAGTGGGTCAATGCAAATTCAACAATGGCGTTGGTTCCAGATCCTGATTCAATATTATCAGTCATTATTCCATTTTCACGTCCCATTAGTTTTAATAGTGATTCATTAGAGTTAGAATTGCATTTATCTGACTCTATTCCAGTGGAATTAGATATGTTAATTGAAAATGAAATGCAATTGTCTATTACACCGCTAGTCAACTGGGAACAAGAGAAGAATTATAAACTCCAATTAAATACAAATGGAATTATTCCAATATCAGGCCAGCCTATGGCTGATTCATTATTATCATTACAGATTAAAACATCCAGCTATCAATCAAAAGGTCGTTTAATCGCATCAGTAAAAACAGGATCCATTCAACAAATTAAATCCGTATTAATGTCTATGGAAAAACCGCAATTCACTTTAACAAAAAGTGTAAATTCCAATGCTCTATTTGAGTATGTAAAAGTACCGGAAGGACGTTACCGGTTAATGTTTTTTTCAGATATGAACCAAAACAATAAAATTGATGCCGGCCGTGCGGAGCCATTCCAAACGGGTGAATGGTTTACGTTTTATCCAGATACAATTAAAATCCGAGCGAATTGGGATTTAGAGTTAAAAACAATTTATTTGGAGTCAACACCTTAAAATGTATGCTGTTATTTTAGCTGGGGGGAGTGGAACACGGTTTTGGCCTTTGAGCCGATCCGACAGGCCAAAGCAACTATTATCTATTGTTGGAGACACGTCTATGCTTCAAATGACAGTTGATCGTTTGAAGAAAATCAAAAAAATTAAAGACATTTATATTATAACTCGTGCAGACCTAAAAAAAATCATCCAAAAAGAGATAAAAGGCATTAAACCCAAAAATATAGTCACAGAGCCTGAAGGGAAAAATACAGCACCTGCGATTGCTTTAATGGCATTACATATAGAAAAAAAAGATCCCGATGCTGTAATGGGAATATTTCCAGCAGACCATTTAATTGTAGGACATCAGAAATTTCAAAAAGCAGTTAACCATTCTATCCACCTTGCTCGAAAAACCCCTTCGTTAATTACAATAGGAATTCATCCTACTTTCCCATCGACAGCTTATGGCTATATTCAGTTTAGCGAAAAAAGTGAAGAAGATCATATTGATGGATATCATGTTGTCACCTTTGCGGAAAAACCTCACCAAGATTTAGCCAATCGATTTGTAGAAAGTGGAGACTTTGTGTGGAATGCTGGTATATTTATTTGGAAAGTGGGTACTTTTTTTGATGGGATAAAAAACCATATGCCAGATTTAAATGAGCATATGGAACTCATTAGAGACAGAATAAAAAAGAAAGAATCATTTGATGATATTTGGAGTTCGATTTCGCCAGAATCCATTGACTATGGTTTGTTGGAGAAAGCTAAGGATATTTTTGTAATAAAAGCAGAATTTGACTGGAATGATTTAGGGTCTTGGAATGCTGTATATGATTATTTTTCAAAATCCAAATCAACTAACGTTATACGTGGAGATGGTGTTGTACAAGATGGAAATAATAACCTTATTTTAAGTAAAGATAAATTTACGGCAATTGTAGGTTTCGACAATATTGTTGTTATTAATACAGATGATGCGACCCTTGTTGTCCCTAAGGACCAAGTTGAAAAAGTAAAAGATTTAGTATTTTGGTTAAAAAAACATAACCATGAAGATATAGTTTAATGAAAAAAGATAAACTTTTTGAAGAGTTTGAATCATTGGGCGAAAGGCTTGGTGTTAAAATAGTAAAAGGGAAAGGAAATTTCATTGGCGGTACATGTTTGATTAATGAAGAAAAAGTCATTGTAGTTAATAAAGCGAAACCCATAGAACAACGATTAAGAGTATTAGCTCTTAGTTTTTTAGAATGGGATTTAGAAGGCATCTTCGTTGTCCCCGCTTTACGGGCTTATATTGATAATGTAAATACTCTAAATCTTTAAAAAAACAAGAATTAATTAAAAGGCGTGATTCTAATTTCACCTTTTATAAACGATAACTAACTAGATAGATCGGGAATAAAAATGAAAAAATATAATCCATCTGACATTCGAAATTTTGCTATTGTTGGCCACGGAACCACTGGAAAGACAACTTTAGCTGAAGCAATGCTTGTATGTGGGAAAGAAATAAATCGTATGGGAACGGTTGAGGCAGGTAATACTGTTTCTGACTTTAGTCCAGGAGAAAAAGATCGACAAATATCCATCCATGCAGTACCTCTTCATATGGAATGGCAAGGGACAAAATTCAATATGATTGATGCGCCAGGGTATTCCGATTTTATTGGTGAAACGACAGGAAGTTTAGCTGTTGTAGATATGGCAGTTGTTGTCGTTCATGCTGTAAATGGTGTTGAAGTTGGTACAGAAATGATGTGGGATATCGCGAATAAATATGGAATTCCCAAGGTGTTAGTTGTTAATGGATTGGACAGAGAACACACTCATTTTGAAGAAGCGTTAGCAAAGGCAAAATCCCGATTCGGAAATAATGTATTTCCAATGCAATTCCCGGTAAATGCGGGCCCAGGGTTTAATCAAGTTGTTGATGTATTAAGAAGTGAACTCATTACATATAAAGACGACGGTTCTGGTGAATATATAGAAGGTGAACTCCCGGCAGATTTGAAAGAAAAAGTTGAAGAACTACACGGTGAACTTATTGAATATGTAGCTGAATCAGATGATTCATTATTAGAAAAGTTTTTTGAAGAAGGTAGTTTAACGGAAGAAGAAATGAGAAGTGGCATTCATCATGCTATCCAAAATCAAGTATTTATACCCTTGTTTTGTACTGCAGCTGATAGAAATATCGGCGTTGCACGATTATGTGACTTTCTTGCCAAATATGGTTCATCTCCTGTAGATAGGAAGGTTGTACACGGGACTGATGAATCAGGGAATGATGTTGAAATATCGCTCGATGGACAAAACACGGTATTGCAAGTATTCAAAACGATGGCTGATTCACATGTAGGGGAATTATCCTTATTCAGAGTTTATGCCGGAGCAGTTTCAATGGGTGATGACCTCTACAATACAAATAGAAATAATATAGAAAGAATTGGGCAATTATCTATATTGAATGGAAAAAATCGAACACAGGTTGAATCTCTTTCAGCAGGTGATATAGGCGCTGTTGTTAAATTAAAAGACACACACACTGGGAATACATTATGTAGTCCAAATAAAAAAGTAAGTTTAGCAGAAATTGAAATGCCAAATCCAAATATTCATGCAGCCATTGTTTCCAAACAAGGGGATGAAGAAAAATTGGCGGTTGGTCTTTCTACACTTCATGAAGAAGACCCAACCTTTGTCTACCGAGTTGATGGTGAAGTGCATCAAACGATTATTTCTGGGCAAGGGGAATTACACCTTCGTGTAAGTACAGATCGGTTAAAAAATAGATTCAATATTGAACTACAACTAATTGAACCTAAAGTACCATATAGAGAGACAATTCTAAAAAAGAGTGAATCAAAGTATCGTCATAAAAAACAATCAGGCGGTGCAGGACAGTTCGCTGAAGTTTGGATGCGAATTGAACCAAAACAACGTGGTGAAGGAATCGAGTTCACCCATTCATTGGTTGGGCAGAATGTTGATCGTGTTTTTGTCCCTTCTGTGGAAAAAGGTGTCAATACTGCATGTACGGATGGTATAATTGCTGGATGTAAAGTTGTAGATTTGAAAGTTGACTTTTATGATGGGAAAATGCATCCTGTGGATTCAAAAGATATTGCATTCCAAACAGCGGGAAAGCACGCTTTTAGAGAAGCATTTCTAAGCGCAAAACCTTGTTTGCTCGAACCCATTATGGACATTGAAGTCAAAGTTCCAGAAGAATTTATGGGAGATATTATGGGTGATATTTCTGGGAAACGTGGAAAGATTATGGGTATGGATGCAGATGGTAATTTCCAAATAATTAAAGCTCAAGTTCCGCAGGCTGAATTATATCATTATGCCACAACTGTTCGTTCATTAACGGGTGGTCGAGGTCTTCATAAGGAAACTTTTAGCTATTATGAAAAAATGCCAAAAGAATATGAATCTAAAGTAGTTGGATCTCGAAAAAAAGATGATGAAGATTAATATTAGCAATAATTATGGATAGGTTATGGGCTCCATGGCGAATAGATTATATTCGCTCACCTAAAGAAGATGGATGCATATTTTGTAATAAGCCAGAAAAAAATGATGATCAATCATCTCTAATTTTGGCTCGTGGAAAACATTCATATGTATTAATGAATCTATATCCATACAATAATGCACATTTAATGGTGGCACCTTATTCCCATGAGAGTAATACGCAATCCTTATCTCCAGAAACACTAAGCGAAATTATATGGTTTTCTGATAAAACTATGGAAATATTAAAAGAGAAACTTTCCGCAGAAGGTTTTAATTTCGGCGCCAATATTGGTTCAGCAGGAGGCGCGGGAATTGAAGAACATATTCATTTCCACATTGTACCAAGATGGTCTGGAGATACTAATTTCATGCCGGTTTTAGGTCATACAAAGGTTCAAGTTCAAGGGCTTGAAGATACATATGACCATTTATTACCAGCTTTTAATCAATTAATGGAG
>JABHUQ010000107.1 GCA_018658715.1 Fidelibacterota bacterium | reverse complement strand
AGATTTTAAAGTATCAGCCATGAAGTTGATCTTGGAAAAGCATCAAAGTTTATCCAAGGTGTCCAGAGATCTGGGCGTAAGCCAGAATACATTGCATTTATGGAAAAGATCTTTTCTAGAAGACTCCCGGAACTGCTTTCCTGGTAATGGAAAAGTGACAGAACATGAAGCAGAAGTTCGCCGATTAAAGCAAGAGCTTGAGTTGGCGAAAGAAGAGCGTGACATTTTAAAAAAAGCCGTGGGTATATTTTCAGAGACAAGAAGATGAAGTTTCAGTTTATAGATCAAAATAAGAAGACTCACAAAGTTCAGACCTTATGTCAAATGTTTGGTGTGACATCTTCAGGCTATTACCAGTGGAAGAACCGTGGTAAAAGTAATAGAGAGACGGAGAATGATTTTTTACTGGAGAAGATAAAAGAGACTTATGAATTAAATCGCTGTGTATATGGAAGCCCCAGGATTACCCAAGCATTACATAGAGAAGCAATTATTTGTTCCCAACCGAGAGTAGCTAGATTGATGAGAGCGCATGGAATCGTAGCCAAGACACAAAGGAAGTTCAAAGCTACCACCAACTCCAATCATACGCTGCCTGTAGCAGCTGATCTGGTAGGACAAGCCTTTGGCGTGGATGGACCAAACAGATTATGGGTAGGAGATATCAATTATATTGATACAGATGAAGGTTGGCTTTATTTAGCCAAAGTGATGGATGCGTATAATAGAGAAATCATTGGGTGGTCTGTTGATAAACGCATGACAAAGGATTTAGTGATTAAAGCCATGGACAGAGCCATTAGAAAAAGAAAGCCAACTGAATCCCCTATATTCCATTCTGACCGTGGGAGTCAATATGCCAGTTATGCTTTTAGAAGACTTCTTGTAAATAATCACATTAGACAAAGTATGAGTGGTAAAGGGAACTGTTATGATAATGCTATGGCAGAATCGTTCTTTAAAACCTTAAAGACAGAGCTCATTTATCAGAATAAGTACCAAACAAGACATATTTGAATACATAGAGGCGTTTTACAACCGCCAAAGGCTTCACTCAGCCTTAGGCTACAAAACACCTATTGAAAATGGAGAACTACAAGATGTTGCTTAACTTTAACTCAACTTTTTCGTATGAAGTCCAAAATGTATTAATATATAGGACGAGATTATCTTTTTCATTTAACGAAATTCTTTTTATATTCGTAACTATATAATGAGTTACGAATATGAATAAGATAGTTGATATTTTACAAGGATTTGGCCTTTCTTCTAATGCTGCCAAAACCTATTTAACATTATTAAAATCCAACCCTGCTACTGGATATGAGATTAGTTCCAGTTCTGGAATACCGCGTTCCGCAATTTACCCAATTTTAAATCGATTACTAAATATGGGACTCATAAATTCTGTTGGAGATTCACCTAAGAAATATATTCCTCTAGCTCCATCATCTCTTATTGAGCATTTCAACCATCTTCATACGGACCGTATTGATAATTTACAGTCAATGTTAGAGAATATGGAAACAGATGAAGAAGCATTTGATTTTTGGCATTTACACGGGCATAAAAATATAATTGCAAAATGCCGAGAAGTGATTTCGAATGCATCAGAACGATTATTCCTGAGTGCATGGAGGAGGGAAATAAATCTATTATCTTCTGAATTGAAAGCAGCTGAAGACCGCGGGGTAGAAATAACAATATTTACATTTTGTAAGCTTGAGCAAACTTTTGGTGAAATTGTGAGTTACCTATTAGACGAAACAATACTTAGAGATATTTGGCGTCCAAAATTAATTCTCGTAGCAGATCATCAATATACAATCATGGGTAGTGCTCAGGAATCTGATAATAGCAGAGCTATTTGGACCCAAAATCCAGCCATTAATGAAATCGGGACAAATCACATTGTTTTAGATATTACACTGGCAGGGCAACGTTTAGGGTTTGATCCTAACCCAATTGTTCAACGGATTTTGAAGAATCCAGAACTCAATCTAGATAAACTCATAGATTAATTTAAATCCCAATAGATTTTATATAAAATTTTCCCTAACTTGAGTAGTAACTCTTATGTGAGTTACCAATGGTTATCCACGAATTACCTTATGACTAATACATCTAAATCAACAAATTCATTTCATTGTATTGAGGAGAATAATAAGTGAATCCTTTTCCAAGGCAGAGCGGGGTTTTACTACATATTTCATCTTTACCCGGCCCTTATGGCATAGGGGAAATTGGTGATCAAGCTTATTCATTCGTAGATCAATTGGAGGAAATGGGGCAACGATTATGGCAAATTTTACCATTAGGTGATACGGGTGATGGTCAATCTCCATATGCAACAACTTCTGCATTTGCCAACAATCCTATATTAATAAGTTTTGATAAGCTATGTGAAATAGGGTTGCTATTTCCAAATGAAATAAAAGGATTTCCGATTGATAATCAGGAAAAAGTAGATTTTTCATCGGTCGTACCCTTAAGGGAAAAAATTCTAAAACATGTTAGTAGTCAATTTATTTCAAGAGCTACGAAGAAGCAGATAAAGCAATTCGAATCATTCTGCGAAGAACAAGAATCGTGGTTAAATGATTATGCATTATTCGTGTCCATTAAGAAACACCAAGGTGGGAAAAAGTGGATTGAGTGGGAAGAACCATTATCAAATAGGGATCCCGATACCTTGGAGTCTGCCAAAGAGCTGTATAGCCAAGAAATAATTGAGACAAAGATTCTTCAATATATATTTTATGATCAGTGGCAAAATTTAAAATCTTATGCGAATAAAAAGGGAATAAGCATCATTGGCGACGTTCCGATTTATATATCATTTGATAGTGTGGATGTGTGGGTAAATAGACATTTATTTAAACTAGATTCAAACGGATGTATGACGTCACAATCTGGATGTCCTCCTGATTATTTCCAAAAATCTGGTCAACTATGGGGTAATCCAATATATAAATGGGATGCTCATGATAAAGATCATTATACTTGGTGGATTCATCGAATTAGCACACTTTTTGACATGGTAGATATTGTTCGTATAGACCATTTTAATGGGTTAGTAAAATATTGGGATGTTCCGATTGGAAATAAAACTGCAAAAAATGGAAACTGGGTCGATGGCCCGGAAGACAAGTTATTTGAAGCGCTCTTCACCCAATTAGGTTCAAAACCAATTATTGCTGAAGATTTAGGCGAAGCTTCGGATGAAGCAATACCGCTAAGAGAAAAATATAATATACCAGGCATGGAAATACTGCAATTTTCATTTGATGCCTTAATGGAAAAAAAATCTCTTGAATTGGGATTACACATACCAAAAAATAGTGTATTATATACAGGTACTCATGATAATGATACATTGATAGGTTGGATTAATAATATCAACCCTCAACTCTTAACGGAACTTGAACAAACTATGCCAAATGGTACAATGAGTAATTATACTAAAACTCTGAACTGGAAGGTTATTTCTTATGCGTATGAATCCCAAGCTAATATGGTCATTGTACCATTACAGGATATTTTAGGGTTAGACGGACATGCTCGGATGAATACACCAGGAACTATTAATGAAAATTGGGAATGGCGATATATTGACAATATGATTACTGAGCAGATGATTAGAAATATGAAAGAATTAACACAAATTACAGATAGGATATAGTTATAAATGAACAAAAGTAAACAAATGGAAATCGCCTATTTTTCAGCTGAAATTGGAGTTTCTTCTAGCTTGCCAACTTATAGTGGTGGCTTGGGTGTATTAGCTGGAGATCATATAAAAGCTGCAGGTGATATTGGGCTTAAAATGTGTGCAATTACACTTTTATATCGCGAAGGATATTATAAGCAAAGAATTGATGAAGATGGCATTCAGTCCGAAACATACCCAAGATTTGATCCCCATCCATTATTAGAAAAGTTAGATGTAAAGTTTACCCTTCGTCTTCGATCAAGAGATGTTTGGGTCCAAGCATATAGATTTAATTATGTGGGGCATGGCGGTCAAATTATTCCAATATATTTCTTAGATACAGATGTGGAAGAAAACTATGATGATGATAGAATTATTTCTTTAAGACTATATTCAGGAGATAAGGATCACCGAATTTTACAGGAAGCAATTTTAGGATTTGGTGGTACCAAATTATTAGATGAATTAGGGCATAATGATATAAAAACATACCATATGAACGAAGGGCATTGTTCGTTCCTAGTTTTAAACCTTCTTGAGAAATATAATGGAAATTTAAATGAAGTTAAATCTAGATGTCACTTTACAACTCATACTCCTGTACCTGCAGGGCATGATCATTTTGCAGAAACTAGGGTAAAGAAATTGCTCAGAGGCTTATTACCCGAAACACTGGAATTGCCTTCGCTTGTACAAAATGGGCGATTACATATGACTGAACTTGGGCTTTATTATAGTCGATCAGCTAATGGAGTGTCTCAATTACATGGAAATGTTGCGCAGGAACAATTTCCTTGGACAAATATAGGATTCATTACAAATGGAGTACACCATTCATACTGGATGGGTAGTCCATTCAAACGCGTGTTTGATGAATTTTTACCAGATTGGAGATCAAACCCAGATGCATTACTTGGGGTAGATATTATCCCAAATGAAGTATTGTTGGAGGCACATCAAGTAAGGAAAAATTATTTATTGGGTTATGCAAACTCACAGGTAACGAAAGCTTTGGATGGGAATACATTAACCATTGGCTTTGCTCGTCGCGCTGCAACGTATAAAAGGGCACAACTTTTATTTCACGATATGGAAAGATTAACTTCAATTGGTTCAGGAAAAATCCAGGTTGTTTTTTCTGGTAAAGCACATCCCAATGATGCAGAGGGTAAGGAACTCATTCGTCAGATTGTAACAAAATCAAAATCCATGTTTGGAAAGGTCAAAATAATTTTTCTAGAAAATTATAATATGTGGTTGGGTAGAATGATTACATCTGGAGTTGATGTATGGCTGAATACACCTTTACGACCCAATGAAGCATCTGGAACAAGTGGAATGAAAGCAACTTTGAACGGTGTACCAAATTTATCAGTATTAGATGGTTGGTGGGCAGAAGGCTGTCGGGATAATATTAATGGCTGGGCTGTTGGTGATCCTGAAAGTCCTGATGATGAAGGAGATGCGAATCATCTTTACTCCATTTTGGAAGAAAAAGTTATTCCAACATTCTATAATGATAGAGAAAAGTGGGCTACAATGATGAAGGAGTCGATAAAAACGGGCGTTGACTTTACTGCACACAGAATGATTCTTGAATACAATAAAAATTATTATCAAAAAAAATCCTAGTTCTCCTTTAGATTTTACTATCAAAGGAGAATGAAGATTTGAGCAAAACCAACGATAGTATTAAAGCAGTTCTATTCGATTTGGATGGAACATTACTAAATACATTGAACCATATTGGAGGTTCTGTAAATAAAGTTTTAGCCAAATATGGATTAAAAACCCACTCTATGGAAGAGTATAAATTGAAAATTGGTAAGGGAATAGAGTCTTTACTTGAGTCATCTCTTCCCAAAGGAGTCGGAATTGATCTTCCATTAAATGTCATGTTGAAAGAGCTTAAAGTGAATTATGAGAATAACATTAATGATAATTCGAATGTATATGACGGCGTGAATAGTTTATTAGATTTGCTAAACGTACAAAGCATAAACATAGGAATTATTACAAACAAACTCGAAAATTTGGCAAAACAAAATGTGGATTACTTTTTCCCAAAATGGACCTTGGATATAAAAGGGGATGGTGGAAAATTTCCAATGAAACCAAATCCTGAAGGTTTATTGGCATCGGCAGATGAGTTTAAAGTTGAACCTAATGAATGTATATATGTGGGTGATTCTGGTTCGGACATGGTTGCTGCAAAAAATGCGGGAATGCGTGCTGTAGGAGTCACATGGGGATTTAGAACGGAAGAAGAATTAATTAAAAATGGCGCTGATAATATTGTTCATCATCCATTGGAAATAATAGATTTAGTAAATAAAACAAATAAGAAGAAATAGATAAATAAAAGGAGCGAGCATGCATCCCATTGATATAACTATTATTGTAACATATCTCATTGCCATCGTTGCAGTGGGACTTATTATGCAAAAAAAAGCATCTCAAGGCATTGATTCTTACTTTTTAGGGAATAGGAATCTACCTTGGTGGGTACTTGGAGCATCAGGGATGGCATCCAATACTGATATTGCCGGAACCATGATAAATACTGCTTTCATTTATGCACTTGGGACTAAGGGATTTTTTATTGAAATCCGTGGTGGTGTCACCTTAATTATGGCTTTTCTTATGGTATTCATGGGGAAATGGAATCGTCGGTCCCAAGTTATGACCCAGGCTGAATGGATGCATTTTCGTTTTGGAAAAGGGAAAGAAGGAGATGTGGCTCGTGTAATTAGTGCAATTGCATCCATAATAATGACAGTTGCAATGGTAACCTATTTTGTGATAGGTGCTGGAAAATTTGTCGGTGACTTTTTAGGCATTGAGCCCATTATTGCTTCAATATTGATGATTATTCTAGCAATGACATATACGATTGCCAGTGGTCTATATGGTGTTGTCTGGACGGATGTATTTCAAGGAATATTTATATTTGGTGTCATTATATATGTTTCAGTTATTGCAATGACAAAAGTCAATTTGCCAGAAGAATTCTTTGTTTCCGTGCCAATGATTGATGGAGGATTTACTGAGATTAAAACCACTTTAAGTGAATGGTCCAGAATAACACCACCTAGTGAAATGAATATGCCAGAAGGGTCTACATTTGCAATCTATAATTTATTTGGAATTGCAATTATGTTTTATTTATTCAAAGTCACCCTCGAAGGAGCAAGTGGTACAGGTGGCTATATGATACAAAGATATTTTGCTGCTAAAAGTGATAGAGAAGCTGGATTATTATCTCTTTTTTGGACTTCATTACTAGCTTTTAGATGGCCATTAATAGCATCATTTGCAATGCTTGGCGTTTATCACGGAATTCAGACAGGAACTGTTATTGCTGATCCTGAATTGGTTTTACCAACTGTTATAAGAAATTATATTCCTGTGGGTGTAAAAGGTTTTTTAATTGCAGGATTAATGGCAGCAGCCATGTCTACTTTTGATTCAACAGTAAATGCAGGGGCTGCCTATTGGGTGAAGGATTTATACCAAGCATATTTAAAACCTAAGGCCACAGAAAAACAACTTATGATGCAAAGTCGCATTGCTTCATTAGTGATTGTTCTTCTTGCACTTCTGTTTAGTTTAACCATTACAAACATTAATGAAATTTGGGGATGGATTACCATGGGAATTGGTGCCGGTATGTTTATTCCACAAGTGATTCGTTGGTATTGGTGGCGTTTCAACGGATATGGATTTGCTATAGGTACGGCAGTTGGATTAGTAGCAGCTGTACTGACAAAAGCTATTGGTGGTCCAATTGCTGAATATAATTCCTTTTTAATTGCAAGTGGATCGTCATTAGTAGGTTGCATTGTTGGTACTTATTTATCAGCACCCACTGAGAAACCTGTACTTTCGAATTTTTACAAGATTACTCGTCCGTTTGGATTTTGGAATCCTGTTAGAAATGAATTACCTAAAGATGCATTGCAAAAAGTAAACGAAGAGAATAGGAGAGATATTATTGCAACATTTTTTGCTGTCCCTTGGCAAGTTGTGTTATTCCTTACTGGAATGATGATTGTTATGAAGCAATGGTCAAATGCTTTGAATTTGTTTGGGTTACTTATTATTCTGTCAGCCGGACTCTATTGGTTTTGGTATAGACATTTATCAAAGGAAGTTAGTTTATGAGAATTGGACTATTATTAGGAATTGTTTCTACAATCATTTATTCACAAACTCTAGATGTAACATTTAGATATATAAATGACCCTGGAGAAGAGTTTGTTCGAATATTTGTCCCCGGAACAATGCCTGATGGTGACACAGATGATTGGGGTCCAAATTCAGGTGGTGTGATCAATGCAAATGCTCCTAGCCTTATGGAATTCGATGCATCCATCGATGCTTATAAGAGAACCTATTCAGTTAACCTAGGTGATGAGCATCATTATAAATTCCATTTCCACTTCAATCAATCTGGGACAGATTGGCAATGGATTCCAGACCCATTAAATCCAATTATGACAACAGATGGTTGGGAAAATTCCATTTTAGAAGTTTCCGATCCATTATTTTTTCAGCCAGTTCGCCATATTGATGCGAATGGAATGGTAAATGGACTGAGCGTTGGACTTTTTACAAATGATACCATAAATGCTATACAATATATTGTTGGGACGGATACATTAGATGGGGCAAATCAACTTTCATCTGATAATATCTTTTATGCTGGATTCAATCCTCCAATAAGTATTTACGAAGCATTTCAGGTTTCAGCCTCTATCGGTGGGACCAATTATGTGGTGTTGGATTATCCCTCTGTAACAGTGGTAGAAGAACCATTACCTGAAGGATTGGGATTGGGTCCAAATTATGTGAATGGTCAAATGACATTGGTTGTATATGCGCCACACCAACCTGTGATGCAAGTTATAGTTACAGAACCAGGCGGGACAGGGAATTCATCTGATGCGCTTGTCATGAAAAAAGCAACAGGTGAAGAAGATATTTGGTGGGTAGAACTCGATTTACCCAATGGAGAATATGAGTATGAATATTTACTCATGGATGGGAATAGAATTCCTGACCCGTTTACCAGAAGGTTAACAAATGGAAAATCTAGAATTGAAATTGGTGGAGGTGGAATATCAACTGCCGATGATTATGAATGGCAATCGGATGATTATGTTCGTCCAAGTTTGGACACCTTAATCATTTATGAAATGCATGTTGATGATTTTTCAGCTCAAGGCAGTGGCAATGGAACGTATAGTGATGTTATTAATCGTCTCGATTATCTTAAGTCTACAGGAATAAATGCGATAGAATTGATGCCTATTACAGAATTCCCTGGGGACAGATCCTGGGGATATAATCCTGAAATTATGTCTGCAGTTGAAGGATCTTATGGGACACCAGAGACATTCAAAATGTTAGTGGATGAAGCACATTCACGAGGAATAGCGGTTATCTTAGATTTAGTTTGGAATCATGCTACATCATCAACTCCTATTTGGCAGATTCAGCCGAGCCAGGAATTAAATCCATATTTTAAAAATCATAATAACCTTAACCCAAATGAGACTGAAGGAACATGGGGCATGTTGGATTTTGATCATTTCAATTTGAAAACGATTGAATATATCAACGAAGTTCACAGAATTTGGCTTGAAGAATATCGAATTGATGGATTTCGTTTTGACGCGACTCGATATGTAGGTTGGGATATGGATCAACCACAGTATGGGCTACCTGCATGGACATCAGCCATAACAGAAATGGATCCGACAGCCTATCAGATGGCAGAACATTTACCTTCAGAACCATGGTTGATTGAGAATACAGATTTAACTTCAAGTTGGCACGATTCTTTTCATGATCGTTTGATTGACCACATTTTTAGTAGTATTGGTACAATGACTGCTATGCGGCAAATAATTGGATTATATGAATATTCTAATTGGGGAACACCTTATGCTGATTTGACTCAAGCTGTAAAATATATGGTTTCTCACGATGAACAATCCTTAATTCAGGAAATGGTTGAATTTGATGGTGTTTCATTAAGTCAGGCGAGAGAGATCGATAAATTTTATGCATCTTTACTCTTTACAGCCCAAGGCATTCCAATGATTTGGCAAGGCCAGGAATTTGGGTTTCAATCGGGATGGCTGGACAATAATGGCAATGGGAATTGGGATGAAGAAAAATTAGGATACCGACCTGTCGATTGGTCTTTGTTGAACACAGAAGAAGGCCAATCTCATTTAGATCACTACTCAAGGTTGGCACGATTTAGAAAAATGAATCCAGCCTTTTCTAAAGGAGAATTTTATGACTTATGGCGGTATTCCAATGAGAGAGTTATAGTTTATGGATATAAAGACGAATCTGAAGGCAACAGTGATGACCAGGTTGTTGTGATTGCCAATTTTTCATCCAGTGATCAAACGGTTTATGACGTGCCGTTTCTGTCTGGCGGGAATTGGTATAACGTAACCGAACCCGGGAATAATCTTTATACCGCCGACGGCAATTACGGTGAATGTTCAGTCCCTTCATATTCAGCCGTTATTTATTCCAAGAACCAATATGAATTGGGCATGGAAACACCTTCATTTATTCCTGAAAAATTTCAAACCCTTTCCGCATATCCAAATCCATTCAATCCAAGTATCACCATTCAAATAGAGCTGAAAAATCCTATTCAAACGAATATGAATGTAGAAGTCAACATTTATGATATTAATGGTAGGTTTATTCAAACTCTTCTAGAGAATTCAATTGAATCAGGTGTGCACCGAATTGAGTGGCGCCCGCAAAATATTTCTTCAGGTATTTATATTGTGTCTTTACAGACTGAAATAGGTATAAAAAACCAAAAAGTCCTTTATTTAAAATAAAAGCAAGCAATTCGATTTCGTGCAATAAAATAATAATTCCATCTGGATTCTATTTTTATTTTCCATAGTTTTTAACATGAAAATAGCCCTTTTAACCAACGAAATCCCGCCTATTGTTTACGGTGGGGTTGCCACTTGGATACTCAACTTTCTGGATATGTTTAAAGATGATCCGGACATTGAAGTCATTCCTGTTTTTTTAGCACATTTGGATGAGCCGCCAACTGACTTTCCTGAACGTTATCCTGGAATAAGAATTATCCAAGGTCCCCAGGATATAGAAAAAACGTTTCAGGATATTGATATAACCGTAAATAACCTGTGGGTGGCTTTTGATACGACAAAAGCCATCAAGGACAGATATCCAGAAAAACGAATGATCTCCGTTTGTCATTCCCTGATCAAAATGGAACATTTGACCAATCTGGGGGGAGATGCGACAAAAAGTTTTTACGAGCAGGAGATTACCTTCCAGTATTCTGATGCGGTTGTACTGATCAGCCGGGCTGAACTGGGGCATTACACATCGTTTGGATATGATAAATATGATGCCGAACCTGTCGTTATTTATAACAGTTACACTCCCAAACTGGATGAGATTGACTGGCGACCCAACTATGCACTGAATGATATTGGGTATATTGGCCGGCATGTTCCACGGAAACGTCCGGATTTACCCATTTTAGCGGTTGAACGGTCAAACCGGAATGATGTTCGTGTTTTTAATATGGGTGTGGATTATCGCGGTGAAACAGGAAATCCGTTTTGGGAAGAAATGGGTCGTAAACATCCGAAACAACTGGTCATTATTCCTTTCAGTTCCAATAAGGAAACGGTTCACTTTTATTGGAATAGCGTTGGCGCCAATTGCATTACCGGGGTCTATGAACCTTTCGGATATACCATGTGCGAAACCCTGGACCGGCGGGTTCCCGCTATTGTTCAGGATATCGATGGCCCAAAGGAAATCTGTGAATTAGTGATGGATTCAGTTTTTGAATATCATGTGGATAAGGATTTCGAACAGGATATTGAAAATTTCAAGGAAGCGGTTGTGCGGTTTTGGGACACACATCCTGATGATCGTGCATCCATGGCAAACCACGCCCGTACGGCCCTGGACGGTTTCAGGCCCGAGGTCATCAAAGAAGAATGGAAAAAAGTATTTTCCAATTCAGAAATCCGCGCTAAAGGTCAATATTCATTATCCGAAATTGAAAAAAGGAAGAAACAGGCCCAACAAGATAAAGGCGAACAACTTTACTGATATAGTAAAGCTAATTAATTCTTTGTAGTACTATTCCGGAAGTGGGAGGAATGGAGATTTTACCGGAAACTTGGCGAATCCCATTCAAATTCACTTTTTCATTGTTAACGATTAATTGCCATTTTCCTTCAGGCAAGTCTGTTTCAACAGCAGTAGAATTTTCACCATTTATATAAACCGCAATGCGGTCACGGATCACATATCCCAAGGCGTGGTCTGCTAGTCCCTGGAATTTGAAATCCTTTTTAGTAGCGTGGCGGAATTCAGTGTGTGTTCTCCGAAGATCAATTAATCCGCTATAATAGTCAGCCAATTCCTTATTTTTCTCTTTTTCCAGCCAGTTGACCCAGTTGGTCTCATTATCCTTATTGTATGGGTTGCGGTCCATTTTTCCCACATTTGGATCATTCACATCTGTTTCTGCGATGATTTGACTGTGGGCCCAGTCCTGACCCTGATGAATAACAGGGATTCCCTGGCTGGTAAGGAGAATCAAGGCACCCAGTTTATTTTTCCTTAAAAGATCATCGTCCAGTTTAATATGCCTCATGGGATCTTGGATGATATCATCTTTTGATTTTCTACCGCTGGACAGGCGCAGATAGTCGTTCAAACAATAATCATCGTGGACTTCCAGAAAATTGACCGCATGAGCAGATGATTGATAAATATTTGGTGTGCCTAAGATTAAGGATTGAAGATTTTTCAACGATTCACCATCCCGGAAATTTCCAAATAAAAATCCCTTATCACTGTATTTATGAAGATCACCGCGAAGTACGTCCCTGAACTTGGCGTTAAAGGATCCCCAGCCCATTTTTGAAAATTCGGCTTCTCTGTCGTTCCAGGCTTCACCATAAATGATCACATTTGGATTGATCTTTTTTAATTCATCTATAATAATTGTTGCCGTTTCAGCTGAAAGGAGGTGAGCCTGATCAAATCGGAAACCATCAATATGGTAGTCTGTCATCCAGTATTTGAGACTTTCGATAATATATTGCCTAACAGGTTCTTCTTCTGTGGCTAATAAATTCCCACAACATTGACTTAGAAAATTAAGGTCATCATCTAATTTGAAATAAACGGATTTATCAATATACTTTAATGGATGCCAATCATAATTAGAAACATGATTTACTACCACATCCAGAATGACTGAAATCCCTTCTTTATGAAGAGACTTAACCATATTTTTCATTTCATTGACAGCTAACCCATTCTTTCCATTCCATGCAAAAGGTTCATCTGTTCCATCAGAAGCATAATAATTTTCAGGAGCAAAGTAAAATGTTGGCATATAACCCCAGTGGTTTCTTTCGTAAGGATTCCAATCATTGTACATACCGGCAGCTTCTTGCTTGTATGGAATTTCAACATTTGCAAAATCCCAAAGAGGTAAAAATTGAACTGCATTTACTCCTAATGATTTTAAATGGGAAATACCACCCGTAATATTAGGTTCTATAAATCCTTTATAAGAACCTTTGGAATTGGCTTCAGATGTTGGATGAACTGTCATATCCCTAACATGAGCTTCATAAATAATCAAATCTCTTTCAGGAATATTTAACCAGGTATCATTTTCCCAATCAAACTCATCACTGATAACAAGTGACTTGGCTACATGGCGCCAAGAATTTTGTGTAATGGTTGCTTTGGAATATGGGTCTGCTACAATAACACTTTCATCATTTAACGATCCAAGAAGTCTATATCCATACATCGTTCCTATACCACTATTCTCTAGAGAATAAGTCCAATCTCCAGATTCGGAAGGATTCATATCATATTCAACGCCGGAGTTTGCTTCAGGATCATCAAATATAACTAGATATACGTTGGTAGCATTTGGGGCGTAAAGTTTAAATTCAATGGAATGTTCTTGGAGAAAGGCTCCGTAGGGAAGTGTATGTTTTTGTGGTGGTGTCATGCAAGAACTTATCATTATTAATAGGGTTGAAAGATTTATTATTTTTTTCATAGTTAGTTTGGATATTTGTTTATTAACTCTAAATAGAGTTACTAAATTAAGCATTATGAAATTGGTTAAAAAGACTCTCGCAATATTTATTTTTTTTATATTTTCTTGTCAATCTAATAATTCAGAAGAATTGCTGTTTTCTGTTCCTACTTTGAATATAAAATTGGGAGAAAATATACAGTTTGACTTATCAAATTATTTCCATTCTGATAAAGTAAATCTTTACGAAATTGATAATCATTCAAGCATTTCCCTCGAAGGATCAAGTCTTACGATAGATGGTACATCAATAGATATTGGATTATCACAATACAAATTAAATGCTAATGGCCAAGAAATTACAATTTTGATAAATTGTGAAAAATTAGCTAAACATACATTCACTTTAAAAAATAGTCATGCAAAAAAAGTTTATGTGATGGGAGCCTTTAATGATTGGTCTCATATGGCGTTACCAATGCATAAGGAAGGTGATAACTTTAGTAAAACTGTATTTTTAGATCCAAAAAAACATGAATACAAATTTATTATTGATGGAGTGGAAGAAATAGACCCAGGCAACCCAAATTTTATTTCAAATAATATTGGTGGATGGAATTCAATTCTTGATTTAACCCACTTAATTGAGGCTGAAGCGGGTCAATTAATAAAGGATAAAATAAATGGAAACTATATCCATTTTTTATATTTGCCACCACATGATGGAGCATTCCCTGTCCAATGGTTTGTTTTAACGAATAATACTATGATGCATGCTGATGGTTTTGATCCAACACCGGGTGGTGGCATAAGAGTTAATTCAAAATATTTACCAGATGGATTATTGCGCATTTTTGGTATTGATACTCAGGGGAGAAAAATCGCTGAAAATCAAACAATCATTCGAAGCCAAAAGCCATTAACAGTTGATGTAGATGATTGGCATTTTGATGTTATTTACAATATAATGGTGGATAGATTTAATGATGCTGATAAACGGAATAATAAATCTATAATTGATCCGAATCTTCACTCTTTAGCAAACTTTTTAGGAGGGGATATTGAAGGTATTAATGAAAAAATTGAAGAAGGCTATTTCCAGCAATTAAATGTATCCACCTTATGGATTTCACCCATTCAGACACAGCCTGATAGTAGTTGGATAGAATACATAGAGCCACATAGAACCTTTTCCGGGTATCATGGCTATTGGCCAGTGGAGCCAAGGGAAGTAGATCCCAGATATGGATCAAGTTCTCAACTTAAACACATGGTAGAAATGAGTCATAATAAGGACATGAAAGTGCTTTTGGATTTTGTATCTAATCATGTTCATCAAGATCATCCATACTTTTTAGATCATCGAGACTGGTTTGGGCAAGTTACCCTTACAAATGGTGATATTAATATTAGAAATTGGAGTGAAGAAACCCGTCTAACAACTTGGTTTGATACATTCATTCCATCCTTTGATTTTCCTTCTTCTCCGGCAGCAATGGATCAAGTCGTTAATGATGCAATTTGGTGGATGGGTGAATATAATTTTGATGGATTCAGGCAAGATGCAGTTAAGCACGTTCCTCATACATTTTGGAAATCATTAAATAGTAATATTAGGGAAAATTTTCCTAATAAATCGTTTTATCAGATTGGGGAAACATTTGGTTCAGACGAACTTATTAAAAGTTATGTGAATCCATCAGAATTGGATGCCCAATTTAATTTTGGTATTTATTTTAATGCTCGAGGTGTTTTTAGTGCCGATGAGGGTGATTTTTCAGATTTGGGAAGGATTATCGTAGAAAATAAAAACACTTTTGGTCCAATTCATTTGATGGGAAATATAACAAGTAGCCACGACCAATTTCGTTTTTCAGGATATGCCGATAGCCAAATTCAGTTTGGTGAAGATGGAATTGCTCGATCTTTTGATGACCCAGTAGGCCCAATTCAGAATGAATCAACATATGATAAATTAGCCAATTTTCATGCGTTTAATATGAGTCAACCAGGAATACCTATAATTTATTATGGGGAAGAAATTGCTCTCATGGGAGAGGGGGATCCTGGAAATCGTCGAATGATGAAATTTGAATTAAATGAAAATGAACAAGAATTAAAGAATACTTTTTCTCAGTTAAATTCATTCAGGCAATCTTATTCTTCTTTATCTTTGGGAGATCAAATTATACTCAAAAGCGAAGGACCCATATTCGTAACATTAAAAAAATATTTTCATGAAACAGTGATTTTTGCCACAAATCAAAGCTCAAAAAGGGTTGCAACAGAAATAGAGCTGCCGATTCTCATTTCCGATATAGTAAACTTAAAAACAGACCAAACCATTCAACTAAATGGTAATAGACTCATTTTAGATTTACAACCATATAGCAATTCATTTTATGTTAGCCAGTATTAAATATCTTTTTCCCATAATTTTGTTTGTATCATTGTGCAGAGCAGATGATTCTTGGATGCTTTATGATGATTCTGAATTAGCAATCATTAACATTACAGTTGAGTCTGATGACCTAGCTTGGATGTATAATAATGTGGAGTCAGATTCCTTACATCCTGCATCCATTCATTTTTCTAACGCTTATATTGATGAATCTGTTGATTCTGTTGGTTTTAGGTTAAGAGGGAACACATCTCGTAATGCTGATAAAAAGTCGTTTAAATTGGATTTCAACCATTTTGTATCCGGGCGAGACTTTTATGATGTTGAAAAAATAAATCTGAATGGTGAACATAATGACCCATCTATCAATAGGTCTAAATTGAGTTGGGACTATTACCAAGAAATAGGTGTAACAAGTAGTCGAGCTTCCCACGCAAAAGTCTACATAAATGGGGATTATTATGGATTATATATTTCCATTGAGCATATTGATGATACATTCTTAAAAAGAAATTATGAAAACGATTCTGGGAATTTATGGAAATGCATCTGGCCAGCAGACTTAACATATCGTGGTAATGATCAAGAAGATTATCATCCCTATCATGATGAGGAACGTCCTTATAACTTAAAGACAAATAAAGACGAATACGATTTTTCAAAATTAGCGCGATTAATTCGTGTCATTAACCAAACTCCAGATTCATTAGAAATGGTTCTAAATATAAAAAAAGCCATACAATATTTTGCTGTTAACATTTTAACAGGAAGTTGGGATGATTATCGATTTTTAAGAAATAATTTTTATTTATATCACAATCCTGACGATGATTTGATCCATTGGATTCCATATGATTATGACAATGCATTCAGCATCGATTGGTTTGATATAGACTGGTCTACCGTTGATCCTTATTCATATGCAGTCATCGATGGGGATGGCCGACCATTAACTGATTATATGTTTGAACAAGATCGATATAATAATTTATTGACCCATTTTTTGCAATTTTACATAGAAACAAGCTTTAATAATGGAATCTGGGATGAAATATTAGATTCTTGGAGATCACATTTATTAGCTGCTGCTGATAGCGATGATTGGAGAACCATGGATTATGGATTTAATATGTGGGATTTTAATGCTAGTTATGGATATGATTATCAAAATCAACATGTGAAGCAAGGAATGAAAGCATATATATCTGATCGTGTAGAATCGTTAGAAAATCAATTATATTATTCTGGAGAAGAGCCTTTTATTTATGATGTGTCAACTTCGAATCAAACTTTAGTCCAAAATGATACTCTAAAGATCGATGCTTCAGTATTTGGGCCAGAAGGGATTGACGATTTTATTTTACACTTTAGAATCCAGGAAGAGTCTTGGGAAACATTACCACTTACTTTTAATCCTGTTGAAGGAACAAAACTTGTAGAAGAAAGTGATTTATGGACAATTCAAACTGCTATGGGGAATGTAGGAAATTATGATTGGTATTTAACTGCAATCAAAAATGGCGATGTTGAACGATATCCTGTATATGGTTATAAAAGTTTTTCTGTCATAGATCCTGTGGAGAGTTATAACATACAGATTAATGAAATATTAGCAAAAAACGATAATATTAATTATGATGGTTTTGGAGAATATGACGACTGGATTGAGCTATACAATAATAGTACTTCTCCTATAGAACTAGATGGATACTATTTAACGGACAATTCAACTTATTTAACAAAATGGTCTTTCCCCGTTTCAGATATCATTATTGAGCCAAATGAATATCTTCTAGTTTGGTGTGATAATGATGATGAACAAGGTGGTTTACATACAAATTTCAAATTATCCGCTGGAGGAGAATTTATTGGACTCATCTCTCCGGACGGTTCAACTATAATCGATTCAATCACGTTTGGGCAACAGACTGCAGATATCTCATTTGGGAGATTGAATAGCGACCCAGATATTTGGGATTATTTATCACCCACACCCGGCGATGTGAACCAATCATTGAGTGTTTCAAATAGTTATTTTGTACCAAAGCAACCAATGCTGGGAATTCCATTTCCAAATCCATTCAATCCAACAGTAATAATTCCATATTCTTTAGCAAACCAAGAAAAAATAAGTTTATCTATTATCAATATATTAGGTGAACATATTTTAGTATTAGAGGAAGGTAATAAATCATCTGGTTTACATCATGTTTATTGGGATGGAAAAGATAATGCAGGTAAAGAATGTCCAACTGGTATGTATTTCGTAATATTTAAAACCCCATCGTCATCTGATTGGGAGAAAATCCTTTTCGTTCAATAATCATTTCTTGAATCTTGATATGGTTGCAAGTAATATAGTTCTATGAAGAGGGAGCAATATT
>JABHUQ010000106.1 GCA_018658715.1 Fidelibacterota bacterium | reverse complement strand
ATACAGAAGACTTGAAATCAAGCACCATTACATTAAAGGATTCATCCTTTATAGGCCAAAAGGGTGTTATTGGTATTATTGGAGCAGGGAATTTCACCAACATGACTGTTCTACCATCCTTAAAAGGAAGTGGTGCTCATATCAAAACCATTGCCAGTTCAGGTGGAGTTAGCGGAACACAATTAGCAAAAAAACATGGTATAAGCCAAAGCACCACAGATTATAAAGAAGTATTAAATGATAAAGATATAGACACGGTTGTTCTTACAACACGACATGGCTCCCATGCAAAATTAGTTATAGAGTCATTAAATGCGGGAAAAAATACTTTCGTAGAAAAGCCATTAGCACTAAACCATGATGAATTAAATCAAATTCTTGAAGTATATAATAACCAACAGCAAATAGCAAATGGCCAAGTGCTAACTGTTGGTTTTAATCGGCGCTTTTCGCCACATTTACAAAAAGTGAAACAATCATTAGGCCAAAACGGAGAAGCAATTAATATTATTGCCACAATGAATGCAGGATTTATACCGAAAGAGCATTGGGTACATGATTTAGAGTCAGGGGGTGGGAGAATTATTGGGGAAGCATGCCATTTAATAGATGTTTGTGTCTACCTTTCTGGGTCATTGATTAAATCTGTTTGTATGAATGGTTTAGGAAAAGAAACTAATTTAATAACTGACAATGCAAGCATCATGTTAAAATTTCAAAATGGGTCAAATGCTGTTATTAATTATTTCTCCAATGGATCAAAAAAATATAGTAAAGAAAGAGTGGAAATCTATTCTCAAGAACAAACCTGGATTGTAGATAATTTTATAAAGACAGAAGCATTTGGTGTTAAGGGCTTTAATACACTAAAAACAAAAATGGATAAGGGACATAAGAACCAATTCCATGAATTAATCAACAAAGTCCAAAATGGTGGTGAGCCGTTAATCCCTATTAATGAAATTATAAATGTAACAAAAGCATCCTTTGCAGCAATTGAATCCATGAAAACTAATAAATGGATAGATGTGTAATATAAATATTCTGTCATTGCGAATCCCGCATACGGGATGCGGCAATCTCATTTTTTATTTTGCGTTTTCTGTGCCTTTTGTGGCTATTGAAAAATGAAAATTGACCTTATAGCCGGCGCCCGCCCTAACTTCATGAAAATTGCCCCCATCATTGATGCAATTAAAGTTGCACAATCAAAAGGTGAAAAAATACAATACCGCCTTGTCCATACCGGTCAGCATTATGATAAAAATATGAGCGGTAGTTTTTTTGAACAATTAGGGATTCCATTGCCGGATAAAAATTTGGAAGCTGGGGGTGGAACACAGGCAGAACAAACAGCCAAAATAATGATAGGATATGAATCTCTCTTACAGGAAGAATCAACTGATTATTGTTTAGTCGTGGGTGATGTTACATCCACCATGGCTTGTTCTATTGTTGCGAAAAAAATGAACATTAAGGTTATACATGTTGAAGGGGGTATTCGTTCTTGGGATTTAACCATGCCCGAAGAAATAAATCGAATGGTAACAGATAGCATTACAGATTATTTTTTCACTACATCTGAAACAGCAAATAGTAATTTGATAAATAGTGGAATAAAAAAAGAAAACATCTTTTTTGTAGGCAACACCATGATAGATACACTTTTAAAACACCGATCTAATTTCAAAAAACCACCTATTTGGGATGAAGTAGGTTTAAAAGGAAAGAATTATATTGTTATGACCCTGCATCGTCCAGCAAATGTGGACGAAGAAAATATATTAAAAGAACTCATGGATGAAATCATAAAGCATTCATGCGGAATACCAATTATTTTCCCAGTTCATCCACGTACAAGTAAAATAATTAAATCCTTACTGAGTGCCAATAGCCAACAGCCAATAACCAAAAACTTACATTTAGTAGAACCATTGGGCTACCTTGAATTCAATTATTTGGTTGAAAAATCTAAAGCAGTTATTACGGACTCAGGAGGAATTACCGAAGAGACAACAGTTATGGATATTCCATGTATGACGCTTCGTGATAATACAGAACGTCCGGAAACTATTGATATGGGGACGAATGAATTATTGGGAGTTAACCCCAAAGCAATTGCTCTCGCCATGGCCACATTATTTACTGGCAAATGGAAATCCGGATCAATTCCACACCTGTGGGATGGAAAAACAGCCGAAAGAATTGTAAATCACTTACTCCAGTTACCTTGCTAAATATATTAAAGTTACAGTTTGTGAATTTTGTGCCTTTTGTGGCAAAACTTTACACATTATTGACTTGAAAAAACTTCAATACTGGAATAGAATTTTCAAAGCCTATATACTAGGCAATACAAGTCAGTTAACGTTTTGGCATGGTGAACCCCAAATCAATCCAAAGATAGAAACGGATTCCCTCGGTCCCTATTATATGTTGTTTCATAAAAAAGCAGAATATGATGGAAAAACAGATAATGATGGAATTCCTATGTTAGACTACCAAGGATCCATTGGTTTACAGTATAATCCAATTGCTATTGCTCAATGGGGGTTGGGGAATTATAATATTTGGCATGAATCAAAATCAGAGAGTCATTATAAAAATTATATTAAGTGTGCTGATTGGCTCGTAGATAATTTAGAAGAAAATAGTTATGGTCTTAAAGTATGGATGCATTATTTT
>JABHUQ010000105.1 GCA_018658715.1 Fidelibacterota bacterium | reverse complement strand
TTCATTCCCTATCCCGAAATATTTAGCTGCATGTCCTCCCATACCGTGCATTGTTCGATCTTCTGATTTACTATTTGGATCGCCACCCTGGATAACAAATCCTGGAATGACACGATGAAAAATTGAATTATCAAAATAACCGTTTTGTACGTGAAGTTTAAAACTTTCCACATGTTTAGGTGCTGCTTGATCAAAAAATTCAACAACAATATCACCAAATTTTGTGGATATTACTGCAACTTCTTCTTTATTATTCATACTACAACTCACTGTTAAGGTTAATAAAATACTCAATAAAATTAAGTTCTTTTTCATACGATATATCTACTCCCTGGTTTCTGTATTGGGATAATGGCCAATTTATCTGGCACATTATTAGGATGAAAGCTTTCACTTTCCATAGTTGTTATGGCATATTGATTAGAATGAATATTCACATTTCCGTTACTCCTATCCACTAAAATTCCAGCACCAACAACAATGCCATCTTCATTTTTTGCTAATTCAATCGCTTCTTTTACGGAGCCACCAGTCGTAACCACATCTTCTACAACCAGAATTCGCTCTTTATTTTCAATATTAAATCCGCGTCTTAATACCATTTTACCATTTTTTCGTTCCGTAAAAATTGTTCTTACGCCTAATTGGCGACCCACCTCAGTACCTAATACAATTCCACCCACTGCCGGCGATAAAACAACGTCTACATTTTCCATTTCAAAATTGTCCGCAATTTCCAATGCAAACATGGTTAAATATTCAGGATACTGCAACACTTTTGCACATTGAAAATAGGAAGCACTATGTCGACCAGATGTTAAAACAAAGTGGCCAGATAATAATGCTTCAGTTGATTCAAATATTTTTATTATATCGTCTTTTTTCATGATTCCATAATAGTTTGCATTTTTTCTACATAAGATTTTGCTGCTAGTCGAATAGATTTTTCACTTAAATCTCCTGCAAAATTGATTCCCCTTGAAACATTAATGAGGCCAATGCCCTTTTGGTTCCCAACTTTCATACTTGTTTCTAGGTCTCCGCCTTGTGCTCCAATACCAGGAATAAGAAATGGTAAGTTAGGTGTTGCATCTCGAATCATTTTTAATTCATCTAGGGCTGTAGCTCCTACGACTAATCCTACATTCTCGTTTAAATTTAAAGTAGTCGCCCATTGTGATACTTTCATAAATAATGGTTCAGAATCGATTGCCATATTTTGAATATCTTTGGCAGATGGATTAGATGTCCTTGTTAAAATAAAAGCTCCTTTTTCAGGATTATTAATAAATGGCTGGATTGAATCACTTCCCATATAAGGACTTAGTGTAACTGCATCAAATCCAAAATAATCAAATATACTTTTTACATATTGTTCTGCAGTACTTCCAATATCTCCACGTTTAGCATCAGCAATTAATAGGGGCCCATCTGGAATCAATTTCACTAATTCCTTCAACCAATCAAACCCTGCACTTCCCCAACGCTCAAAGAAGGCGAAATTAGGTTTATAAGCCACAGTTAAATCAGCCGTGGCATTTACAATTTTTTCCGCATGATCCTTCATTTCATCCAAGGATGATTCCGAAGTGGGAAAGCGTTCGGGTGCCACATCAATCCCGACACACAGCCAAGATTGGATATGGTTTATTCTGTTTTGTAATCTTTGATTAAAAGAAATCATAGATATACAATTTACCGAGATAAAAAAAAGTGACCTAATAAGAAATAGGGAAAGATTCGAATAAAGTTTTGTCCGTAATTTTTATATATGGCTGAGCCCACATTACAACCAGGTAAGGTATCCAAAACTCGGATTATTGCATCCAGTGGGGTTTTTCAAATCGAATATATTGAATCGGTTGGGCTCAATGATTACCCTGCATTAATCCATATTTCCGAAGCTCTTGCGGAAGATTTTGGTAAACCTGCAATTCTTACTCATGGCACAATTCAACGCTATTTTAATCGAAAAGGGTCTCTTCCCTTTATTGCAAGATATCGTGGTGAAATTATTGGTTATATTATTGGTGTTCAATTGGAAGCATTGAATAAAGAATCTTGGGCACGGGTTGATCCAAACTTTGGGCAATTAAATACATTATATACTTATGCTTTTGTTATTAAATCCAAATTCAAAGGAAATGGATATGCTAAAATGTTAAAGCGTGTTTATTTGAATTGGGCTAAAAAACAGGGAACACTTCAGTTCGTAACGGGTCATGTTAAATTAGGTATTTCTTCCAAATTCAGTGGGGATATTAAAATAATTAATCGTGTGGAAAATTGGCAAGGAACAGGCCATACATTCGAATATTATCGACGGAATATTGATCCGGAAAATCTTCATTCCAAAAAGAATCGTTAACGCTTATTCGGGTATAATATACTTCCACCAACTAACGCAATAATTGAAACAAGAATCGCAGGCAATACTTCATCAATCGATTGATACATGCCATTGGGTAATATTGTTTGAAAAAACGACACCTCTTTCCATAATAATGTCATAACGGTCCCAGAAATAATAGATGCAATTGCACCCATTGACGATGCCCTTTCCCAAAATAATGCTGCCACTAATGCAGGGGTAATAGCCGCTCCATAAATTGTATATGCATATAATGCACGTTCAAAGAATCCTTCTGATTTTGCAAAGCCCAAAGATACAATATAAGCTAAAATGCCTAACCCTAAAACAAGAAGTCGGCTTAATAGAACAGCTTTCGTTTCACTCACTTTGGGGTTGATATATGTTTGATAAATATCTCTCATTAATGTTGTTGCAGGAACTAATAAATAAGAATCAGCGGTTGAAATTATGATACCCACAATTGTAGTCATCATAATAGCACCAATGAATGGTGGCAGAAAAGAATGAGCTGCATAGATTAAAACATGCCGCCCATTTACGGCGTCTGGGATTAAACTTGAACTCACCCACGCAGAAGCAATAATCAATATTTCAATAATAGCAATAACAACAACCAATACGGTTGTAGCTTTTTTCGCTCCTTTTGCATCTTTACTTGCAAAAAACCGTTGATACATATTGGCATCGCCCAGAACCAATAAAAAAGGTGGTAAACAAAAATTCAAAATATCCATCCCTGAATATACGCCCCAAAATTGCATATGCTCTGGCTTCTCCATTTGACCAAAAGAATATTCCATTCCACTCCATCCGCCAGCTTTCAACCAAAAAATGGGAAAAGCTATGGCTAAAGCAAGTGTCATAATAATACCGTTGGCAACGTCAGTATACGCTACACTTACAAGTCCAGCCAACATGGTATACGCAATAATAAATATGGCTGCAATGATGGTTCCAGTTTGAACTGTAATGAGTGGATTTCCATGACCATCCTGCAATACAGTTTTGAGGACTGCTCCCCCTGCATTGAATTGATAACTCACAATCACCATATAAGCTATGACTAAAGCGATTACACTTAAAATTCGTGCCTTCGATCCATATCGGTCGCCAATGATTTCTGGAACCGTAAACTTTTCAAATGCTCTTACTTTTCCTGCAATCTGTGTCAAAATGATAATGCCAAACACACCGCCCATGGGTAACATGAGTGCAGCTAATCCCGTTTGATAGGCTTTCCCAGCATTTCCTAGGATGGACCCAGTTCCAATCCAAGTGGCTAACATGGTTCCAACCAACACCCATGGTGTTAATGAACGACCTGCAACAGAAAAATCAGATTGTGTTTTTATTTTCCAAGATTTATAAACACCTAATCCAATGAGTGTAAAAAGATAAATGGAAATTGTAATAAGATAAATCATATAGAATGGAAGATTTACCCCTTATAAAAACCCAAATTATTTTTTAATAATTTGATAGTCCAACGAACCGGAAAAGGCATTTGCATTAAAAGTCACTTTCTGCGGGTACTTTGTCCATTGAGCTAATGTATCATCAAAAATGACCGAACCACTACTACTGACCAAAAATGCCATTAATACAGTATCTGATTCCGTCATGAGATTGATAAAAGAAGAATCTGATGCTTTGCCTGTATAATCTACACGCAAAGTGGTATGAAGGATTGCATTAGAATCAGGAATCATGCTTAAATCCCATGATTCTTCAGACGTAATTTTTTCTCCTTTTAAGGCTAATGAAAAAAAATCTGTTTCATTGACAATAGCCGGAATATTCTCAAGCAACCCATCGTTATATTCTGGTGGATCTACACAATTTGACAACATCATTAAAGTAAATATTATTGAAATCATATTTCGTTTCATTCTTCTATTTCTTTCCTAGTTTTATCTTGTCCTAATTGAAGTTCATTTATTTTATCCATGGGCTTTTCCAAAGCTCGTAATCGTGGCCCTGTCAAAGATTCATAATGGGTTGTCGCTGTACCTAATGTTTTTCCCAAAGATTCCAATTTTTCTATAAATTTTGTCCATTGTTCTCTGAATTTCCCTACCTGAGCCTGCATTTCACCTGCTTTCTGTTCCATGGCAAAATTGGAAACTGCTTGGCGAATTAATGATAAGATTGCATAAAGAGTAATGGGTGAACAGAGTAAAATTTTCTTTTCAAGAGAGAAGTCGATTAAATCATGGTCTTCCTGGTTTAGGAAAGCATAAATACTTTCATTTGGAATAAAGAGCAACACATAATCAACTGTTCCACCTTCTGTATTGATGTAAGTTCTTTTGGCCACTTCTTTCACACGTTCACGTACATCTCTAAGAAAAGCCTTTTTTTCCGATTCTTTTTCTATGTCGCTATCAGCAGCAATAAATTTTTCATAATGTGCCAATGGAAATTTGACATCCATATTGATAATTTTTTCATCCGGAAGGAAAAAGGTGAAATCGGGACGGTCTGAACCGGATTGTGATTGTTTACTGTAATTGATCCCTTCTGCAAGACCAATGAAATTCAAGATATCTTCCACCATCCGTTCTCCCCATTGACCACGAGCTTGAGAACTAGATAATATTTGACGCAACTGGGATGTAGAATCTGCTAATTGGGAAATCCCGGATTGAGATTGTTCCATCTGACCTTTGAGTTCGCCAGTTCGCTTATTCAAGTTTTCCAACTGGTCTTTCAATTCTTTCAAAGATGAATCAATAAGTTTCTTTTTATTATCTAATTGATCATCAGATGATTTTAAATGGGATTCCAATTGATTTTTGGCTAATTCCATAAACGTATTTTGAACTTCGCCCAAGGCTTCTTTGGATAAATTTCCGAAAGCATCCTTCATTTGTTCTGTATTTGATTGAATATTATCGATTTCTTTTTGTCTGAGAAACCAAATCACTCCGGCACCACCGGCAAAACCTATGATAAAAAGAATCATTCCTAAAGATGTAGTCATGGGTAAACCTACAAGATTTCTTGCAAAAGGGAAAAGTGAAACACAGCTATTTTAGTAAAATCATTTTGTGGGTTCGGCTTATTCCATTTCCATGTAATCGAGCGAAATATATGCCACTAGATTTTATCTGTCCGTCCCACTTAAATGTATGTGAACCTGATATTAGGTTTCCAGACCACATGTGATCTACAATTCGTCCATTCATATCAATAATATCCATTGAACCATTCTGAATAGGATTATTAATGGTGAGTGAAATGGTCGTTATAGGATTAAATGGATTTGGATAATTAGCCATTATAATAAATTCAGCCGGAGAACCTTCTTCATGTCCAATACTTGCATTGGGATTAAGAGAAATATCAAAAACCCGCGGTAAATGATCAGACGCTTCTTGAGTATCATTCCATTCCAATCCATTTTCAGCTAACGTTTCCGGACTCATAGCTAATGTATTCACCACAAAATGCCGCCCTGAATCGATTGTTGCATCTGAATAAAAGATATAATCCAATTTACCTGGATTAAAGGAACTTCCATCACTTCTCCAAGTATATCCCATTCGTTTTTCAGTATGTCTGGAAAATAAATCAATAATGGATGACTCATCCCAATCAGGCGGATAATCTGCACCATAAGTACTTTCATCCAGAATATCTCCATCTCGCAATGTTATTACTTGTTGCTTTTGCCCCACAAAATTAAAATCGCCTACATGAATAAAAGGTGTTTCTGCTTCTAATGGGAATGGCCCATTACCGCCAAGTCTCCAATCACGCCAAACGGATGCAAATTCGTCCACTTGTTGTTGGCGCGCTTCATCATTATCGCAACAGGATAAATGAGAATTCATGATTAAAAGATTGTGTCCCATTTCATTTTCTGTGTCGAGTAATGCACACATGGACCGTTCAGAACTAATCAGATTTGCATCATTGATAAGTGGGAATCGTGATAGAACAATTAAATCACGATACGTCCAACTGGCAGTCCAATTATCTTCTGGAAACCATGATTGAATAATATCTTCAATTTCATCCCATTCACTATGTTCTTGTAATGCAATAATGTCCGGATCTATGGCTTTAATAATCCGTTCAAAATGGGGTTGGCGATCAGGCTCCACAATGCCGGTGTGTAATGTATTGTAAGACAGAATACGAATATCATTTTCATGACGTCGTTCAAATGGAATGGGTTCGGGATACGGGACGGCATCTTCACCAATAGAAAAATAAATACCACCGGACTCATTGGGAACGGTATCGGAATTTGACGATACTTCTTCAATAATGAGATTTCCTTCAACAATTTCTCCACCAAATACATCACAATATCGTGATATGGCTATTTCAAATTCATTGGAAGTAATTGTTGGGCCCGTTCTTAATGTAATATCATTTTGCCAAATGGATATTTGATTTCCATTGCTATGCCACGTTCCTTGTCGTTGACCAAATACCCAATGTAATTCAGCTCCAATACCATTTTTCTCTAATCCAGTTTCAGGATTATTGTCACTATCTATATACAGATTGAAAGTATTTCCATCTTGCAAAAGAAATTCGCCATCGTGAAATGAAAAATAAATGAATAAAAAGTCCATATCATAGGTGATTTTAATATCAGCAAAATCAGCACTCATGCCATCTGTTTGCCCATCCGCATAAGCTACATTCACATTATCCCAATCTTGAAATTGTCCATCAATTGTAATGCTGTGACCAGCAAAGAGAGTCGAGCATAAAAAAGGAATACCCAATATTTGGAATAGCCCAAATATTATTTGTTTTTTTATGAGAGACTTAGACATTCAACAAATCTAGGACAAGTCGAACACCCCATCCTGTTGCACTCCCTTTTGGATCAATACTGGTAGGTTTCCCACCCCAAGCAGTTCCAGCAATATCAAAATGAATCCATGGAATATCTTTCCCAACAAATTCTTTCAAAAAGGCGCCAGCGGCTATGGATCCAGCTTGACGGGGTGCACCCATATTTTTTACGTCTGCAATATCTGATTTAATTTGTTTGCAATATTCTGGCCAAAGCGGGAAACCCCAAACTTTTTCGCCCGTATTTTTAGAAGATGCTTTCACTTGATCCATTAATGCATTATTTGTTCCCATCACACCAGTGGCTTCATGGCCTAATGCGAATAAAATAGCACCCGTTAATGTGGCAAAATCTAAAATGAATTCGGGATCATAATGTTTGCTTGCATAGGATAAACCATCTGCAAGAATGAGTCGCCCTTCTGCATCTGTATTTAATACTTCAATCGTTTTCCCATTGTATGCGGTTAATATATCACCCGGTTTATAAGCCTTTGCTCCAAGTAAATTTTCTGTGGATGGCACAATCATGACTACATTAATTTTTGGTTTTAAAGATGCAATGGCATGCATTACACCTAAAACAGTTGCTGACCCACACATGTCATATTTCATTTCATCCATACTTGCGCCCGGCTTAATCGATATTCCGCCTGCATCAAAGGTAAGCCCTTTCCCAACAAGGACTTTTGGTTTTTCATCTTTATCTTCGGCACCATAATATTCCAAAATGATAAATTTAGGCGGTTCATCTGTTCCTTGAGCAACTCCAGCTAATCCACCCATTCCCATTTCTGTGAATTCTTCTCGTTCAAAAACAGTAATAGACATGTTTCCTTCTTTTGCAATGGATTGTGCAACATTTGCTAAATGGGTTGGTGTGGATGTATTTCCAGGATGATTACCTAAATCACGAGAAAAACATACACTCGAACCTATCGTGGCTCCTTTTTGGATATCATCCTTTTCGCCACCTAAGACTGTCACCGAACTCAGCTCAAATGTATCTTTCTTTTTTGTTTTATAATCTAAAAATTGATAACTCCCTAGGGTAACACCTTCACCAATAGCTTGCGAATATTCTTCACCCCCAAAACATTCAATTGCAATGTTATTGACTTTACGGCTAATAGCAATTCGGCACGCTTGTCCGGCAGCTTTACGCGCTGCATCTGCATCAAATTTATCTTTTTTGCCTAATCCTGTTACAACAATGGTTTTTCCACCTAAATAAAAGGTTCTATTTTCGCCTGTTTTCCCTTTGAAATCCCCTAATTTTAAAGCGGCATTTAATTGGGCACTAATAGCATCAGCCTGAACTGATACAGGTTCATCTTGAAATTGGCCTAATACAATAAATGTTTTTTCATTATTTAGCCAAGCTTCATTGGATTGAGTTACGTTTGATACATACGACATGATTGATTTCTTTCTTTTTAAGTTTAAAACTTGCTAAGGAAATTACTTTTTCCTCTTAATGCATTCAATTGTTATTCGTGGATGGTTTGTGAATAAATATTTATGGATGAGTTCTTGAGCCACAGACACAGATACGCCAAAAAGATATATTGATCCATCAGTCTCATCAATTGTATACACTTTGGATAAGGACGACCAGTTCGTTATCTTTCAAAAAAGAGAAAAGTGTTTATATAAATAATGGTGGCTCATCCCAAAAAGGTCTGAGTCTCCATTAATTCATGAAACAATTTAAATAGCTGGGCGTGTTTTGATTAATTTTTGCACAATACTTGGGTCAGCCAAAGTAGAAATATCTCCCATACTATCTAATTCATTTTCTGCGATTTTTCGAAGAATTCTTCGCATGATTTTCCCGGAACGTGTTTTCGGCAATGCAGGTGTAAATTGAATCACATCCGGTTTAGAATGGGGTCCAATCTCTTTTGTAACTGAAGCCAATATAGATGCTTTAATATCATCACTTTCATCCACACCCGTCATGAGGGTAACATAAGCATAAATGCCTTGCCCTTTAATAACATGCTGGAAACCAACTACAGCTGCTTCTGCCACACCTATGGCTTTTCCGATAGAACCTTCTACTTCTGCAGTCCCAATCCGATGACCAGATACATTCAATACATCATCCACACGTCCAGTAATCCAGTAATATCCATCCTTATCTCGACGAGCACCATCTCCTGTAAAATAATATCCAGGATACATGGCAAAGTATGTTTGTATAAAACGATCATGATCGCCATAAATGGTTCGCATTTGTCCGGGCCAGGATGTTTTTATTGCCAATAAACCGGCTACATTATTTCCATCTATTTCTTGTCCTTCTTCTGTGAGTAATACTGGCTCAATGCCAAAATATGGGAAAGTTGCTGATCCGGGTTTTAATGGTGTTGCACCTGGCAATGGAGTAAGCATAATGCCACCGGTTTCTGTCTGCCACCATGTATCTACAATCGGACATGTCCCTTTCCCTATTATTTCATGATACCATTTCCATTCTGGTTCTTTGATCGGTTCACCCACAGATCCAAGTAATCTTAAAGAAGATAAGTCCCGTGATGTAACATGATCATTCCCCTCTTTCATTAATGCACGTAAAGCTGTAGGCGCGGTGTAGAATTGATTGATTTTATGTTTATCCACGACATCCCAGAAACGACCATAATCAGGGAAATTTGGCACACCTTCAAACATGACGGTTGTAGCTCGATTGGCTAATGGTCCATACACAATGTAGGAATGACCCGTTATCCAACCAATGTCGGCTGTACACCAATAAATATCTCCTTCTTTATAATCGAAGATTTTTTCATGGGTATAGGAAGTATAGACCAAATATCCGCCTGTTGTATGTAATACACCTTTAGGCTGGCCCGTTGAACCAGATGTATATAAAATGAAAAGTGGATCTTCTGCATCCATTTCAACTGGTTTGCAGACTGCATCAGCGGAAGCCATAGATTCGTGCCACCAAGTATCTCTTCCTTCGGTCATATCCACAGATTCTCCAGTACGTTGCACAACAACTACATGCTGAATGGATGGCGTTTCTGCCACAGCTTTATCTGCATTACTTTTCATGGGGATATTTAATTTTGTTCCGCGAACACCTGTATCTTGTGTAATCAAAATTTTACAGGATGAATCATTAATTCTATCTCGCAATGATTCAGCACTAAACGCACCAAATACAATGGAATGAACTGCCCCAATTCGCGCACAAGCTAACATAGCCACTGGAAGTTGGGGAATCATTTGCATATACATACATACGCGATCACCTTTCTCTACGCCTAGCCCTTTAAGAACATTAGCAAATTTTTGGACTTCATGTAATAATTCGTTAAAAGTATATGTTTCATCTTCTTCAGGATTATTCCCTTCCCAAATTAAAGCCGTTTGATTTCCATGGCCATCTTCAACATGACGGTCCAAGCAATTGTAGCTTACATTCAGTTTTCCACCTTCGTACCATTTGATCTGCCCTTTGACAAAGTCGAAGTCCCGCACATTGTCCCATTTTTTGGTCCATGTAATACGATCAGCCACTTCAGCCCAAAAGGCTTCCGGATATTTTATCGAATTATTATAAAGATTCCGATAATCATTCATCGACGACACCAAAGCTTTTTCAGAAAATGCATTCGATGGTGAATAAATTTGGTCAGACATGAGTGTAATTCCTTTCTTATTAGATGCCCTAGCAATCCCAAATACACATGAAGAAATATTATTTCCTTTACACTGTAGGTATTATAAAGGTCTTTGTTAAATTATGATAGATTTAAGCCATGCGCCACACTTTTAAAAGTTCCGTCTTCATTTTTACAGACAGATACCATTGTAAAAATTCCAGAACATGCTAAACGTTTTTCTCCGCCTATTCGCTCTGCATAGGCTTCTACTTTTATTTTAAAAGAAGTTTTACCAACAGAAACAACTACACTCTCTAAATTGACCCATTCACCCATTTCTACTGCTTCTTGAAATTCAATAGTTTCCATTGCTCGTGTTACAATGGAATCGGCCGACACATCTATTAAACATCGATGCGCTGCTTTGGCTGCAGCTATATCCATCCAAGAAATCATTTTTCCCCCGAAAAGTGTCCCAAGAATATTTGTATCCTGTGGCATGACGAGTTGGGAGTATTTTGCAGAATATTTCATAAAATGTGTAGTTGAATTTACAACAATAAAACAAATAAGCCCTGTTGATTAACCCTCGAGAAAAACATTTTTCTCTGAAGAGCACGCCATATCAACAAGGCTTATTCTCTCTAAAATATAAGTATAGAACCTTTTTTAAGGCAAACTTTTTCGAATTATGAAAATCAGTGGCTAAATATGGCTAAACTCCTTTGCCATTTTTTCTCCTTTTTCCATATCAACTTTTGATAATAAATAGCTACCGGCTATAAATAATATTGTAATGGAAAAAATACCAAATCGAGCATTTTCAGTCACAAGTGTAACCCAACCCATTAAGACGGGACCAATGACAGCGGCAAATTTCCCTAGCATATTATAGAATCCGTAAAATTCTGCTTCCTTCCCTTTTGGAATTAACCTAGCAAATAAACTCCGACTTAATGCTTGGATACCACCTTGGAATATTCCAATTAAAGCAGCTAATCCAAAAAAGTGTAATTCACTCGTCATAAATGTACCAAGAATCGTTCCAGCAGCATATCCGCCAATGGCAATTTGGACAGCCTTTTTTGTTCCAATTTTACTGGCAAACCAATTATAAGCTAACGCCGCTGGGAACGCAATGAATTGAACCATGAGTAATGCAGCAATGAGAGTGGTTGTCCCAAAACCAAGTGTGGATCCCATTTTGACAGCCATTTTAATTATAGTGTCAACTCCATCTATATAAAGCCAATATGCCATAAGAAACAGTCCTGTTACTTTAAGAGATCGAATATGTGACAAGGTGATTTTTAGCTGACCCCATCCTTGAAATACTGCTTTTCCAAGCGGTGTAGCATTAGGATTTTTTGGCTCTTGAACAAAAAGGAAAATTGGAATGGTAAAGATTCCCCACCAAATAGCAACAGATAAAAAAGATAATTTAATAGCTGTAGGTTGATCTGCTATTCCAAACCAATCTGGATTTTGATACATTAAAACATTAACGAGGAAAAGGAGCCCACCACCAATATATCCTAAAGCATATCCAAGAGATGAAACTGAATCCACTGTTTTATTAGTCGAAATAGATGGCAGTAAAGAATCATAAAATATGTTACTTCCCATAAATCCAACGGTTGCAATAATATAAAGAAACATGGCCATATCCCACTGCCCTTGTGCCACCATCCAGAGAGCTCCTGTCGAAAGAATACCCATAAGCACAAAAATAAATAAAAACTTTTTCTTTGCAGAGCCGCGATCAGCTATGGCGCCTAAAAAAGGAGCCAATGCAGCAATAATAATCGATCCGGCAGCGTTTCCCATTCCAAGCATGTATGTACTTTGAATTACATCATCTGGATTCGACCAATATTTTTCAAAAAAGATGGGGAAAAACCCAGCCATAACTGTTGTTGAAAATGCAGAATTTGCCCAGTCATAAATGGACCAACTCCAAATCTCTTTATCGTATTTCATATATTTCTTTACCACTTCTGAAAATAAAATGTTAAACCAAACCCTCCTGTCAATCCAGACCAAATATTTTTAGCACCAGCAGGTAAACTAAAATACATCATAGCATTGAAAGGTATTGGGCCCATTTGAAATCGCGGCTGGTTATTATGCAACCAAAGAGAAAAGTGAATCAGCCCTGCATGATTTTTAGTATCATATCCATTATGAGATTGCATCCATTGGTTCCAATCGGAATCTAAACTTACAAATGAATCCTGTTTCTTCGAAAAATATTGATATTTAAATTGAATAGATAATCGATGTTTGGCATCAGGAAATAATTCCATTCCTGTCTCAAATAACAATGCATCCCCAGGTTTAAACCTGTATTCCCTGCCAACAGATACAACATTTGAATCTGGATGAGTATGGCCGAATCCAAGCAACCGAATAGGGGTGGGTAATTTTTCTGCGATTGATACTCTAGAATCTATTGCACCAAACCATCGAGGATTTAAATCATGTTTTAAATTAATATTCCACCCAAATCCAATTTGGTATGATGCAACACCTGAGCCAACGGACATTGACGAAAATTGCAATCGTTTATTTGATGAATCCTTTTGAGATGTGTAATAATCAACTGTTTTCCCTATTGGAAGAATGGAAGAAAGATGACCAAAAAATGCATAAGGTTTCTTTCCAAACCATGGTGCATCTCCATAGATTAAAAATGATACTCCAATAGAAATATCTCCAAGTCCTGCTGCACTATAGGATTCCGGGTAATAGTAAGATAATAAGTCCGAATAAGTAACACTATCTTTCTGTGTGGTGGGGTTGAAGTCAGATAGAAATAATCCATTTGCCAATGGGTTTTCTCCACTATCCAATGCCCATAACATCGATTGATCACCACCTTCAGAATATAATTGATTATATATTAATTGAATATTAGACTTATCATTTGCCGATAAAGATGCATAATCATTCGACAATAAAAATAATTCAAAGTCTGTTCTCGCATTTTGATGATAAGAAATAAAGTCACTTAATCCTTGAATCTCATTACTCTTCAAGTCAAAATATTCAATCGAAATAGTTTGCTTTTGTATCATTGGTACGGACAAATGTGCAGTGAAAATATCCGTTAAACCATAATCAATCATATAAGTATTTGTCGCTAATGTTTTAGATCTTTTTTCAGATATTACACAACTTACATCTAATGCTTGGGTAGTGTCAAAATATTCACTTGAAAAAGCAGGTAATGAAAAACCATTTGATTGATTTAAGCTATCTAAATATTGACCAATTGTTTGAATTGTATCTAACGGTGTTTTTCCTAGTTGAACAAAATCCATCATACTAGAATAAAACCCATTTTCATCTATGGTTTGATCATCAAAATATCGTCGACCTAATTCCCTGAGATTTATGGGTTGATTTGGGATATTCCAACTATAATTCTCAAAATTTGATTGAACAGATAGTCTCCAAACATTTGCTGGAACAGTTCGATAATTATGACTAAAACTAACCGAAATGTTTAGCAAAATAATAAGTAGGGTGAGACGCAATAACCTTTTAGGCATTACCATAAATAAGATAGGTATTCCGAAATGTGCTAAATTTTAGAATGTCATGCATCCATAAGGATGGTAAATGAGATGGTGGTTTTTTTTGTGCAGCAAATATTCTAAAAAAGTTTGATCCATATAATTTGTCCACATACCCATTCCCAATCCACTGAAACTCTCGCGGATGAATTCGTTCAATTAATAGTAGGATCGATGTGCCAACTATAATGGGATTGCAGGTTGCTGGATCTGTAATTTGTATTTCAATACCACTACAGAATGATTGGTCATATTGCGGGACTTTCTTTTTACCTTCATGTCCCATTGGTTTATACTTTAGCAATTTAAACGATACGCCAGGCATATTTAAATTATCTAATTGTTCTTTTAAATATCGGTTGGATAGCCAAGGAGATCCAAATCTTAAGTAGGGTTTATCTGTTCCAAATCCAACATTAATATTGGTTCCACGAAAAAGATCCATACCCGCATACATGAGTGTTGATTCAACATCTTTTAAAAATGGTGTTGGATTTATCCAAGGCAATTTGGTATCACCAAAAGACATATTACGTTTATAGTTGGCCATTGGAATAATATGAAGGTCTACCCTTTTCAATTCTCGAACCCATCCATTTTCATTTACAAGAATGGCATATTCCCCAATCGTTAACCCATGGCGTATCGGCACTAAATGGTACGCTTCAAACGATTGATATTCCGGCCTTGGGATGGGGCCATCAAAGGTATTGGCGCGGATAGGATTAGGGCGATCCAAAATCATGACTGGCACTTTATGATCACTGGCTGTTTCCATTAATTTAGTAATAGATGTCATAAATGTTGAATAGCGAACACCCGTATCTTGGATATCTACTATTATGTAATCCAGTTTAGAAATGGCCCACTTTGGTGGCACTTTATATCGCTCAAATAAATCAATAATTCTAGCTCCATGAACAGGATCAATTTCATGCCCACTATTTAAAATAATTCGTTTATCATCCGATCCCCATAATCCATATTCTGGTGAAAAAAGGACTGATACATCAATATCTTCAAATGGTTTTAGTAAATCTAAAATATGTTTCCCATTGTGATTCACAGATGTTTGATTACATAAAATTCCAATATTTTTTCCACGTAACGGTTTAAAATCCATCTGTTCCAAAATATCTAGTCCAGAATACACACGATTTAAAAAAGATAAATCTGGGATATCCATTACCTGTGAATAAAAAAATTTTGATGAATCAGATTCACCCATAGCACATTGTGCAATTAGTAATATATGGAAAAAATATTTCATTATTTTTTAGATGGGAAAAACATATCCACTATGTGAGTTAATCCTATATTAACCAAAGTGGAGAATGCTATAAACCATGTCCAAGCTAAACCATAAGATTTTGATATAAAAACTGTCACTAAACTTCCAATTAAACCAACAATTAAGGACACAGATGAAAAATCTCTGTTAAGCTTAGTTAATATAAATAAGCCCAGCAATCCACCATAGGTAAAAGAAGCTATTTGAAGCCCAATAATAACAATGGCTGAATCACCTTCATCAAATACTAATGCAATAATGATAAGAATAATAGCCCAAAAAACACTGAACGATTTCGAAAGAGAAAGACTCGCATTTTTCCCAAACCAATCAATGACGGTTGAAGACGCCAATGCATTAATAGATGAACTAAGTGTCGACATAGCTGCAGATAAAATTCCAGCTAATAATAAGCCTCGAACACCAATAGGTAAATATTCGGTAATAAAGATAGTGAATTCTCGATCTTTTTGAATCTCTACTCCGCCCATTTGAAGATAAATTAAAGAACCAACTAAAAGAAAAATAAAGAACTGGAGTAATACAAAAAAGCCACTTCCAATCATAGCCTTTTTAGCAGATTGCAAATTGCGTGTTCCTAATACTCTTTGTACCATCATATGATCTGCTCCATGAGATGCAAATGATAAAAATGAGCCTCCAATAAAAGCACTTCCAAAGAGCCAAGGATCACTAAACCAATTCCAGCCCCAATTAAAAACTTTAGTTTTCCCTGCTTTGGACAAAGAAGCCATAATTTCTGGAATGGATCCATCCAATGCTTGTAGACTAAAAAAGATGGCAATTAATCCACCTCCTAAATATAGGATAAATTGAAAACTATCAATCCACATAACCGTTCGAATCCCACCCGACAATGTATAGATTAATGTAATAATTCCAATCAGGATAACTGCCATCCAGATGGGCCAACCCGTTACAGCCTGAACAACAACAGCTGTCGCTAAATACCTAATTCCATCGGCTAATAAACGAGTAACTAGAAATACACCTGAAGCGGCTTTTTGAACGTTTGGAGAAAAACGATTCCCAATAATTTCATAAATGGATGTAACACCTGAATTATAGAATTTTGGAAGTAAATATAATGAAACCAAAATACGACCAAGGATATAACCCATCGCTAATTGTAGAAAAGTCCAATCACCACGATATGCCATTCCTGGTACACTAACAAATGTTAAAACGGATGTTTCTGTCGCCACAATTGAAAAAAGAGCCACAACCCAAGGAAGGTTTCTTCCTCCTAAGAAGTAATCTTCCGTTGTTTTATTAAATCTTCCAGAATAAATCCCATAGGCAGTAACTCCAGTGAGAAAAAAGATTATAATTGTAAGGTCAATCCAACTCATGACGCTATTATTTCCTTCAATAAAATGTGTTCTATGAATCATCTAATTTAGGGGATTTATACTTTCCTCTTGCAGTAAAAAGAAAAAATCACCATTTTTAACTCATATTTATGAGCAAACCAAAACAAAATACAGAAAAAAAAGCCAGTGGATTTGCAAAAACCACTGATTTCAAGTGGCTGGGGGTCGGCTTAGTTTTATTTTTCCTTGTAGGTATTGTAATGCCACTACCAGATTCCATGTTAGAGAAAGCAAAGGATATTTTCGGAACTGATTCTAACGTTGATTTTGCTTTAAAAGCATACCACATCAAAATTACAATTGCTCTATTAGCAACCTGTGTTGTCTTTTTTGCCACAGAAGCTATTCCTATGCCCGCTGTTGCTCTTATTATTGGGCTTGTACAACTCTTTTTTGGAATAACAGCCCCAAAAGCAATTGTCGGCACTTATGCTCATGATGCTGTTTGGTTTATTGCTGGATCCTTAGCATTAGGTGCTACTCTTGTAAAATATGGTTTAGATAAACGTGTTGGAATGCTTGTTATTAATTTAGCAGGTACAAAAACTAGAATGATAGTGATTGGTATATTATTAGGGACAGCAATCCCAACTGCATTTGTTGGCGAGCATGCAGTTGCAGCTATGTATGTACCTATTGCTATGGCTCTCTATACCTTAACAAATAAAACAACTCCAGCTCCCAAATTAGGAACATTACTAATGGTTACCATCGCTGTTGGCTGTATGATTGGTGGCCCAATGAGTCCAACAGGTGGAGCTCGGAATGCTCTTATGATAGGTTTTTTATCTAATATTGGAGTGGATGTATCATTTGGGCAATGGATTGCAATGGGTGTTTTTTATACGTTCGTCATGTCTATTGTGATGTCATTTTTATTACCATTATTATTTAAGCCTGAAGTAGATGATTTAAGTGGTGCAGTATCAGACTTGAAAAAAGATTTAGATAAACATGGCCCTATGACTCAAAAACAATGGCTAGTGGCATTTGTTATGCTTATGGTTGTTATTGGATGGATCGTAGATAAATCACTCACGGTTCAAGTACTTGGATTCTCTCTTGGTTTAGGAGGTGTTGCCATAACAGGTGCTGTTTTATACATGATACTTGGATTAACATCTTGGCAAGATTATGAAGAAAAAGTTAGCTGGGGTGTTATTATACTTTATGCGGGTTGTATTAGTCTTGGAAGTGTTTTTAAAGCAACGGGTGCATCAAGTTGGTTTGCAGATCAAATTATTAATCTTGTAGCCCCATTGGGTCTAAACTCTGGAGTTGGACTTGTTGTATTAGTTGGTGTCATTGGAGCAACATTAACCAATCTCATGAGTGCCGGAGCAACAGTTGCTGTTATTGGACCTGTAGTGCTTGATATGGCTCAATCATCAGGGACAAATCCAATCTTAGTAGGAGTTGGGCTGGCTATTGCAACATCTATGGCTTATTGGCTAGTCATAGGAACACCCGCAAGTTCCATTGTTTATGCGAGCGGTCAATTGGAATCAAAAGATTTTATTCGGATGGCAAGTTTAGGATGGCCAGTAGCGATAATGGTATTAGTTGTAATGGTCATTTTTTATTGGGTTGGAGTTTTGGGCATTGACCCTGCTGGTATAGGATTTTAGGAGGTACAAATTATGGAATTAATGTTTTTATTTATTATTCTAATTGTAGTCAGCCTCGCTTTCTATGCTAGCCGGAAAGAAAAAACAGAAAAGGCTGAACATAAAAGAGATGGTATGATTCATCAAAAAGAAGAATACGCGGAAGAAGATATTATGTCTTATGGCCAAGTTCAGGAAAGAAGAGATGCCCTTTTCAATGTTATAGATGAGAATCTTTCAAACCACCCAGAACAATCTGAACAGTTAAAAGATATTATAAATGATTGGGCAGATTTAAAAATCAAAGTCTTCGAAGAAAGACGATCTTGGGTGCGTTCACCTAAAAAATAGTCATAATATCTAATGGTAAGAAAATTTATTTCGCTATTACTATCTATTGGGGTGGTTTTTTGTCAAAAACAGTTAGAGAATGAAGCCCAATAATTACCTGACAAAAATACCATAAGAGATTCAATTAAAATCTCTCTTAAGGTCAGATGGAATAATTATCAACCAATATTAATTGCTTTATCTGGACTACCTATTGCATTTGTTCGGGAAGGCATAAAGTAGAATGGGTAAACCTTCACGACGGTCTCCCCTTTTATGATATTTCCCCTAGTTAATATCTATCCAAAACCCAGATTCAACTAATCTCTATAAAAATACTCTGTACGCCCACCAATAGCCGTTAATAAAACATATGTAGTAGAATCAATATTTTTTGCAATTGTTTCAACTGGAATATGATTTTCTTTGCTTAATCCAAAGAATAAAACATTTTTTCCAATCTCAGGTGTATCATCTCCGAAATCAACCATAAATGAGTCCATACAAACTCTACCGGCAATTTTATAATCTTTTCCCTGATATCCAACATATCCATCCGTATACCACGGTCTAGGAAATCCATCAGCAAATCCTGCTTGCACCACTGCGATGGTTGTTTCTTTATCTGTGACATATATGCCACCATAACTGATAGAGGTTCCTTTCGGAACACGTCGTTTATTTACAATGGTACCTTCGTAATTCATCACAGGCTTTACGGCAACATTATTTGGTACTTCATCAGATGGCATTGTTCCATACATTAACATGCCAACACGAACAAGGTTAAAGCGAGATTCCGGTAGATTCAGAATAGCACCACTATTTGAGCAATGAATAAATTTGAAACTCAGACCCGATTTTTCACCTAGTTCTACCAAGGAATTAAACATATTTAATTGATGATGTGCATAACTTAGTTCTCCCTCGTCTGCTGTTGCAAAATGAGAATAAATACCTTCACATCTTAGTTTCGGATTTTTAGATATAGCCTTGAATACTTTATCCGCATCTTGAACATCTAAACCTAATCGCGTCATACCTGTATCAAACTTGATATGAAACCGGGGTGATTGACTATATTTAGATTCAAATTGTTCAAATATATTTAAATCACCTAATGAACTAAAATTGAGAATTAAATCGTTATCAACTGCTTCCTGGATCCGGTTAGCATTTATTTTTGAAAAGATTAAGATATCAGATTGAATACCGGCCTGTCTCAATTCTAAAGCTTCACCAATGGAAAAAACAGCAAATAGAGAAATACCTTCTTTTTCTAAAGTTTGAGTTATCGGGATTGCACCATGCCCATATGCATTTGCTTTTACTACACAGCAAATAGGAGTATCCCCTACATGCTCTATTATATTTTGAATATTTTCCTTTAGGCGATTAAGATTTATAATAGCCTTTGGTCCTGGATTATCCATTAGAATAAGCAGACAATAAATGGGTCTTTAATTGATCGAAATTATTAAACATTTCTGTTTTGCACGCCTCAATCCAACCACTTAAATCACTTTGAGCTACATGATTGACTAAATAAATTGGTTTACCTGCATAATAGGCTAACGTGACTTCTCCATGCGTTCCAGCTCCCTTAAAAACACTTTCATTCCACAAACAAATCAAATAATCTGCTTTATTTAAAACAGCATCAATGTCATAATCCACAGCTTTCTGAATAAAATCTATATAAAGTTCATGGTTCTCTTCTTTCCATTTTCGGAATCCTAATGCATTATGTTTCATCGCTAATTTATCAGATTCAATCACAGGATCAATTACGATATGTTCTAAATTCTCAGCTAGCCATAAAGTTATTTCTCTACGCCAATCTGCTCCTTCTCCTTCGGCAAATTCCATTGCTCCTGATAAATATACAATCATTGAATTAATTTCTTTCGCAGAAGTAATCCATTCCCTGCGGACCATAAAATAATTAGGAGTATCAATGGTACTATGATTGTCCATTCAAAGATATTTGCAAATAAAGATAAATGCATTGTTTTAATTAATATACTAAATGGAAATAGAGATAAAATAAATTCTAAGGACACAGGGAAATAGTTTAATTCAAAAATTAAACCCGACCCAAAAACTAAGATAAAATATGTTAAAAATGTTGCTAACAAAAATGATGTTGCAGACTCAATCCATAATGCCATTGAAATAAATAAATTCCCAATTAAACAAAAAAGAATAGCCAAGAAGAAATAAAGAATTAACAAATCTCCAATTGTAAAACCAGTTGAAATAATGTTTACGAAGAGAATACTCGTTCCGATAGATATAATTAATGCTTCTAATACAGCAATACCAAGAAATGATATAACCATTGATCTCTTCGTAAAAGGAGCTAATGCAACGGTTTTTAATACTTTTCCATGAACTCTTAAATGAAAGAAATCTCGGTAAATAGGCGGAAATATTACCAATGAACCAATAATAGCGACTATTCCAGGAAAGGCCCATTGATCATATGGAATATTCCCTAAACTTTGGATAAATATATTTCTCATTGATAAATCCAATAAAGAAAAAATAGCAATTGGAAAAATGAGAAATAAGACTAACAGGGAAAGAAATTGGTTTTGCCATAGCCATAATCGCCTTTTTAAAAGTGCAATAATCATGCTAAACCATCTCCAGCAAATTCAGAGTCTAATAAATCCCTTAAACCCAATTTCTTCACATTCAGGTCAACCATTGGTAATCCACTCGCTGCTTGTAAAACATCAAAAAAGACACTTCTCGTTCTACCATAAAAATGAAAAATATTTCCTAATCGATTTGGAGATACAACTGTTACCACCTTACATAAATGATTAAACAATTCATCGGTTAGAGCTTCAAATTCAATTTGGAATTGATGATATTCAATCGTGCTTTCTAGAAGTTTGTCTAAATGCCCATCTAATATAATTTTTCCATCATTAAATACTAGTATTCGATCATGAGATTGTTCCACTTCATTCAATGAATTACTGACATAAATAATTGTTTTATCGCCCTTTAATTTCTCAATTAAGTCCCATGTTTTTCGGATAGATGATGCATCCATAAATCCTGTCGGTTCATCCATAATTAATACATCAGGATTATGGACTAAACTTCTGATAATCATTGCTCTTTTTTGAATACCTTGACTAACTCTACTTGCTAGTTCATTTAAATAGGGAGTTAAATCTAACTGATCAGCATAATGGTCCAAACGTCGCTGAATTGTTTGTGAATCTATGCCAAAAAGATTCCCATAAAATTTTATATTTTGTCCAAGGGTTAACCATGGATCTAAATCATTTTCATGGGGAACGTATCCAACCATCTTCCGTGTTTCTAATCTGCGTTTATCTGTATTCAAGCCATGCAGATATATATTTCCATAGTCAGGGTTTTCGAATCCAGCCAACAAACGTAAAATGGTAGACTTACCTGCGTCATTATCTCCGACAATGGCTACAAGCGATCCTTTTTCTATCCCAAAGGTTAATCCAGCAAGGATAGTTTTATCCTTGACGAGTTTCCCTACTTTTTTTAGTGTTACGCTTGCTTCCATAAAGTTCGTTTTTGTTAAAGCTAGTTCAAATTTAGGATAATGTTTATTTTTACAAAAAGATTTTAATATTCATTAGTGAGCTTCGAACCAAGATTCACCTACTCCCCAATCTACAACAACAGGTACAGTTAAAGGGAGCGCATTCTCCATTTCTGTAACTACCATTTTAGCTAGTGATTCCACTTCATTTTCAGGCACTTCAAAAACTAATTCATCATGCACTTGTAAAACCATTTTTGCTTGAAATTTAGATTCTTTCAATTTTTTATGAATATTAATCATAGCGAGTTTAATCATCTCAGCTGCAGTTCCTTGAACAGGCATATTGATAGCCATTCTTTCTGCCGCTTGCCGTCTTAATCCATTTTCACTATCAGCATCCCACACAGGCCTGCGCCTCCCTAATAATGTTTCAACCATTTTTTCTGTACGAGCTTTTTCTAATGTTTCATCAATATAATTTCGAATGCCTGAATACTGCCTAAAATAGTTATCAATAATTAATTGAGATTCTCCTCTCGGGATGCCTAATTCTTGACTCATACGAAATGGGCCAGCTCCATACATAATTCCGAAGTTTACTACTTTTGCTGTTCGGCGCATATCTGGTAATACATCTTCTAAAGGGACGCCAAAGACAAGACTAGCCGTACGAGTATGAATATCATCACCATTTTGAAAAGCCTGTATTAATTCAAGGTCCTGACTTAAATGCGCCATAATGCGAAGTTCAACTTGAGAATAATCTGCGGACATGATTTTCCACCCAGGCTTTTGAGCACAGAATGCTTTCCTAATTTCTCTGCCTTCTTCATGACGTATTGGGATATTTTGGAAATTGGGGTTTGTGCTTGATAATCGTCCCGTTGCTGCGATGAATTGGTTAAATGTACCATGGATTCGCCCAGTTTTAGAGTGAATCAATTCTGGCAAAGCATCTACATAAGTATTTTTCATTTTATTGAATTTCCTATACTCCAGAATCATGCCAGGAATAGGATTTAAATCTCTTAACTTTTGAAGAATAGGTTCTGCTGTAGACCTTTTTTTTATTGGGTCTAACCCAATTATGTCAAACAATACATTCGCCAATTGCTGGGTTGAATTCACATTGAATTCTGTTCCAGCTTCTTTATGAATACCATCAATTAGAAGGTCAATTTTTTCTCCTAATTCAATAGACATATTTCCTAAATACTCTTTATTTACATATGTGCCATTCCATTCCATTTCTAATAATACAGGAATAAGAGGTAATTCAGTCTTGTGATAATAGTCGGATATATTTTCTTTTTTCAACTTCTCCTGTAATAAGGGAGTAATTTGGGTAACAACATCAGCATCTTCTGCTGCATAAAATGATGTTTTGGCCAAGTCAACTTCAGCCATTGTAATTTGTTTTCTACCTTTTCCGATTAAATCTTCTATAGGCATCATTTGATAATTCAATAAATCTAAACTTAATGTATCTAATTTATACGAATTAGAAATAGGGTTCGTTAAATGGGCAGCAATAAGAGTATCAAAAACAATCCCACTAAGGTGAATACCATGATTCCTCACAATAAGTGCATCAAATTTTATATTTTGACCTGTAAGATGAATATGTTCATTTTCTAACAAATTTCTGCATTCACCTAAAACAATATCTAAATCGTTATCTCCAAACAAATTTGATGATTTATCTTTAAATAAAATGGGAATATACCATCCTTCATTAGGACGGATGGAAAAACTCAAACCCACAATATCAGTTTCCATTGGAGTGACAGATGTTGTTTCAAGATCAAACGAAATAAGATCCGCTTTTTCTAAATCAGCTACAACTTTTTTTAATTCTTCTAGAGAATTAATTGTCATATAATTTTTTTTAGGTGATTCAGGTTCAGGCAATGGTTTATCATCTGAAAAGGAAGGTAGTTTATTCACTAAAGCATGAAATTCTAATTCTGTTAATTTTGCTGTTAACAAATCAAAACTGAACGGTTCAAGTAATAGGTCAAGAGCACCAAATTCTAATTTCATATTTGTATCAATAGTTACAAGTTCTTTACTAAGAATTGCGTTCTCTTTACCTTCCATTAATCCACGTCTAACTCGTGCATTTTTTTGTGATTCAGCTTGGTCTAAAGATGCTTCCAAAGACCCATACTTTTTAATCAATTTAACTGCAGTTTTAGGACCCACTCCAGCAACACCAGGCACATTATCAGAGCTGTCTCCCATTAATCCTAATAAGTCTATAATTTTATCAGGGGGAACACCCCACCTATCAACCACTCCATCATGATCATAAATTGTCGGACTTTCCCCACGGCGTCCGGGAGTGTATAAGAAAATATGCTCATTCATTAATTGCATGAAATCTTTATCCCCACTTACAATATAAACATCAATATCATTTTTGTCGCCATCTTTAGCCAACGTACCAATAATATCATCCGCTTCAAACCCCGGTTTTTTCATTGTTCTAATTTGCATTGCATCGAGGAGATCCCATAAATGGGGTAATTGAGATTGTAATTCATCTGGCATTGGTGGGCGATGTGACTTGTATTCTGGATATTTATCATGGCGGAAAGTCTTTTCTTTTGAATCAAATATTGCCGCAAAATATTCAGGTTTTTCTTTCTGGATAAGACTAAATACTTGATTCACAAAACCATATAAAGCACTCGTATGTAAACCATAGCTTGTAATAAGTGGATTTCGTATAAGTGCATAATGCGCCCTATATAAAAGAGCATATCCATCAATTAAGAAGAGACGTTTTCGGCGGGTTTTAGTTGACATTATTTATAGAGTAACTATTGTCACTCAAATTTGACAGATACAAGTTTTGAAACACCCTTTTTCTCTTGAGTCACACCATACATCATATCAGCATTTTCCATCGTCAATTTATTATGGGTTACAACAATGAACTGTGTTTCATCAGAGAACTTTTTAAGCACTCGAGTAAATTTATGAATGTTCACATCGTCTAAAGGAGCATCAACTTCATCAAGAATACAATATGGGCTAGGTTTTACTTGGTATATAGCAAATAATAATGATATTGCGGTTAAAGCTTTTTCTCCACTTGATAATAGCCTTAGAGATGAATTCCTTTTTCCTGGTGGTTGTGCTTCGATAGCTATACTTGAATCCAAAGGGTCAGGATCACCCACAAGGCGTAATGTTGCATGACCACCTTCAAAGAACATTTGAAAAAGTTTTTCAAAATTAGTTTTAATTAAGTCAAATGTTTCTTGAAATCTTTTTCGGGCAATTCTATCTATCTTCCTTATGGTTTCACGTAAATTTTCCTCTGCTTCAGATAAATCATCACATTGTACTTTTAAAGTATTTAGTCGTTCCACTTCTTCTTCATATTCATCTTTTACTGCCATATTCACCGGACCAATATTTTCTAGGGAGCGAGTAAATTTATCGATATCAAATGATAATTCATCTTCTGTTTCATCGACTTGCAATGATTTTGGAATGGCCATTTGATATCGATCTTGAATTCGTTCACGAATAATAGCCAATTTTTGGTTAGACTCGGCAACATCTAATTCCGCATTTTTTAAATCTTCTAATAATTGCTCACGGTCATGCTGTTCGGATTGAATTTTGGATTGAATAGCTTCTATAGATTCATAAGTTTCTTTATAGGCAGATTGTTTCAAATCTAAAATTGATTTTTGTTTCTGAATCTCACCTGTTAAAGTTGTTAGTTCTTTTTCTCCTGAAGTATAATTCTCATCAAGTGTAATTCTTTTTTCATTCAATGATTCCATTTCAACTTGAATATCATTTTGACGTAGACTTAACTCTTCAATCGTTTCTTTACCCGTTTTTAGTTTAAATACTAGGTTTTCTCTTTGGCTCTCTAATTCTAATAGTGCAATTCTAATATCCTGAACTTTTTGACTAAAATCATCACGCTCTTTTCGAGATTCCAACATATGAGTATTTGCTTTTTCGATTTTAACTTTAAATCCTGACATAAGTTTTTCAGCTTTAACCATTGCGGGCTTTAATGCTTCAATAGCTTTTTGTCCATCTTTAATTTCTTGCTCAAGGTCTTTTATTTCTTGTGAAAGCGTTTCGAGAGTTTCCATTTGCTGAGTTAACTGAAATTGGTTCCTCAACTTATTTGTCTCGCATTGGCTTAAATGTTGATTGGCTTGTTCGACAGATTGAAGCCCTCCTTGAATAGCCTCTTTTGCTTCATTCATTGAATTTTGGTTTTGCTCTAATGCAGTTTCAACTATTGACAATTCTTTTTCAAGATCAGATAATTCTTGGTTGATAGTTTCAATCTTCTTTTTTCGACCCATAATATGACCATGTTCAGATGCTTGGCGATTTTTCAACACAAGGTCGTCACCCAAATAAGCACCATTTTTATCAACCAAACTCCACCCATCAAATTGGGAATTGTCCATAGCATCTTGTAAATCTTCTATGATTAATAAATTCCCCAATAGGTATTCTGCTAATGGTTTTAAAGATTTATTTGTGCTAACAAGATCAGATGCACGGCCAATTATATTTTCACCTTCTGGGCATTTTTTAAGAGTAATTTTCAGATTAGAAGCTTCTTTCAATGGAATAATAGTTAAATCACCCGCTTGAAGCGACCTCGCTTTTTCAAGTGTATTTACTGCTGCATTTCTGTCTATTGCAACTAAGCAATGAGATAAATCACCTAGTCCCGCTTCTAGAGCATTGCGATATGAAGGATCCACTTCAAAAATATCCGCAACTGTACCTAAAACGCCATCAAATGTTTTTGGGTTTTCTAGAATATATCGAGTCCCTTCAGGAAAGCCTTCTTTAGATTCTATTAATTCATGGTAAAATCCATGTTGCCCCTTTAAAGATTCAATTTGTGCTGAAATAGAATGTCGACTTTTTGACAAATCATCTGCATCTTCTCGCAATGAGAATATTTGATTTTCAAATTTGATAAGAGATTCTTTTTTCTCCGTAAGTGCTGAAACTGCTTTTGTCCATTCATTTTCTATGGAATTAGTCGATTGTAATAATTCCTTCTTTGCCTGTGATAAACCTACAGTTTGGTCTTTTAGTTTTTCAAATCTATTTTCTTTTTCCTGAATGACAGCTTCGGTCCGCTTTAACAAAGATTCATCATTAGAAATTTTTCTTTGAATGCTCCAACGTTCATCTTGCAATGCATCTAATACTTTTGATGCAGTCTCATAAATATGATTTTTAGAATCATAATTTTCTTTTTCTGTTTGATATAACTCAAGTTGGTTATTGATAATAGGCTCAAGTGTATCAATATCTTTTTCTAATTCTGTGGAATGTGATTTGAGTTGCTCTTTTTTACTCTCATTATTTCTTTTTTCTAGGTCGAGACGATTAATAGATTGTTCAGAAGATCTGTTTTGCTCTGTCCAAACTAATAAATCATTTTGAAGCGACTCCCTTTTATCGTTCAGAGAATTAAGTGCTTCTTGCTGGCCTGTTAATTCTTTACTTTGAGATTGATAAACTTCCTGAAGTTGGTTGAGTTCATTTTCATGAATAGATCCTTCAGTGGCTTTGGATTCTCTTAAATATTGTAGTTCAGTTATTTTAGATTGTAAGGGAGTTGACTGTTGCGCCAATTGATTCACTTGTAAAAATGCTAATGCTAGATCTGCATTTTTTAACTTATCAGTTAATTTTGCATGGCGTTCAAAACGCTTTAATTGGAGAGCTAGTCCATGAACCTTTTGTTCAACTTCTGCAATAATATCACTAATTCGTTCTAGGTCTAAATGAGTTGCTTCAAATTTTCGGAGGGTTGATTTCCGTTGATGGCGATATTTATTAATCCCAGCAGCTTCTTCAAACATTCTTCGACGATCGTCTCCTGCTTCGGATAAAATTTGTTCAATCATCTTTAATTCAATAACAGAATAAGCATCTGCACCCATACCCGTATCAACAAAAAGTTCATTAATATCTTTTAACCTACAGGGAGTTTTATTTAGAAAATATTCACTTTCTCCACTTCTATATACACGACGCCCAATCTCAATATCGTTATATTCAATTGGAAGTTTTCCTTTATTATTATGAACAATAAGAGACACTTCACAAACACTTAAAGGTTTGAGCCCAGCAGAACCATTAAAAATAACATCTTCCATTTTACCGCTTCGAAGAACACTTGACTTTTGTTCCCCTAATACCCAGCGAATAGCGTCAACAATATTTGTTTTACCGCAGCCATTGGGACCTACTACTGTAGTGATCCCTTCTCCCAGTTTCAATGATTCCTTACTTGCGAAGGATTTGAAACCATGCATTTTTAGTTCAGATATATACATTAATTTTCCGAGGATTGAGCGTTGATTTTAACACTTTTCTGACGAGTATTCCAGTGGAACAATCCTACTGATGTTGATACCGTAAATGGATTAACCAGGAGGCCAATTAAATGATCGTCCACCTAGTAGATGAAGATGAATATGCCATACTGTTTGGCCAGCAGCTTCACCACAATTGAATCCAGTTCTATATCCATCGTCAGCAATTCCTTCCTGTTTTGCAATTTTCGAAGATGTCAGTAATAATTCACCCATCATTTCTTTATGAGATTCTTCTAATTCATTTAAAGTTGGCACATGAATTTTCGGAATAATCAAAATATGGGTGGGCGCTTGTGGATTAATATCTTTAAAAGCTAATACATTGTCATTTTCGTATACAATTTCTGCAGGTATTTCTTTTTTTATTATTTTACAAAAAAGGCAATCTCCCATTATTATTCCTTTCAATTTATAAATTCATTTAGAACTGCGAGAGCTGTTATTACGGCTGTTTCGGATTTCAATCGTCTTGGTCCAAGCGATACTGGTAAAACGTTATTTTTAGTTAATAGATTAGTTTCTACTTCTGAAAAATCGCCTTCAGGACCGATGACTATATGTAATGATTTCGAAGGGTATAATTTTGGCACATTGGATATTGGCATTTCACTTCCAATAAAACATCCGATCCTAATTTCATTAGTAGTTGCCATAATCCAATTATTCAATTTAGCTGGCTCATTAATCATAGGAAAAAAGCTACGTTGACATTGCTTTGATGCAACTTTTACCTGCTTTCTTGATCGCTCTAAATTGACCGTTCTTTTTATACATCTATCTAAAATTAATGGTGTAATAGATTGTACACCTAGTTCAGTTGCTTTCTCTAATGCTAATTCAAATCGATCTTTTTTAATAATGCCCAATGCTAAATGAATTGGAATGGTATTTTCTCCATATTGTGGATGCATGTCTATAATGTTTCCTGAAATATGGTTCCCTAATGCAATTATTTTACCTGTATAACCAATCCCATTTCCATCTAATAAACGAATGAGATTTCCTGGTTTCATTCTTAACACATGATGTGCATGATGAGATTCATCTTCATTTAATGTAAATGTTTGATTTAAAACTGAAGACGGCTCAACATAGAATGCATGATCTAGACTCATTTTTTTGGTCGATTAAAAGCAATATGAATGAGGAAACCGCCAAATTGAGAATCACCATTCACATCGCGATTCATTGGTAAATAATCAAAACCTAAATTCACAGAAATAGTTGATTGAGTCATCATTTTAAAATCAATCCCCAATCCGACGAATATACCATAAGTCCAAAAAGTTTCAGGGTTTCCCCACCTATCATTAAACGAATTTCCTTCATCCCCATCCATTACAAATACCGGTCCACCTAGCATTGTTGCAAATGGTGAAAAATTATTGTCAATTTTTCCTGCAAAGGGGAACCATTTACCACCTATGTATATTGGTGATAATAATAAACTTCTTTTTCCTACTGTTTCGTATTGATTCGAATAATAGTTATAAACATACGTTTCATTGTTCCCTTTAATATCATAGAATCTCCATTCAGTCATGAAAGCAATTTTTTCATTTTCATGTAGCCAAGAGCGATTAAAGAAAAGTCCTGATCCTTTTGTACCAATATCTATACCAAATGCATTTTGGACTGTGGAGAATTGTGCGCATGTTATGACAGGCAATAAAAAAATTATCCATTTTTTCATTTTAAACGAATCCTTTTTATTTCATCAAATTCTCGAGTAGTTGCAATTAATTCATTAACAATTTCGTTATTCATAATAGATTGGGTAAATATAGTTTCTATATTGTCATCTTTGATATTTAAGTACCAATACTCATCAGGATAAATAACCATTGCAGGCCCCTTTTCACAGACATCTAAACACCCAGCTTTATTAATTCGAACTTTCCCTTTTAGTCCATGTTTATTGACTAACTTTACTAATTGAAGACGTAATTCATTCCCCCCGCACGATGCGCAGTCTTGCGAACCCCTATCCAAAGATCTTTGATTAGTACAGACAAATACATGTTTTAGATATTTATTATAATTCACTTGGGATCTTAATGATAACTTTACCAAATTGATTTCCAGATTCCAAATAAGAATGAGCTTTCTGAATATCATTTAATGAAAATACTGAATCTATTATAGGTTTAATTTTTTGGGAATTTAGTAATGCTGTCGCTTCTTTCATGGATTGAAACGAACCCATTGTACTCCCTAATATGGATAATTGTTTATAAAAGATATGTGTCAAATTGATGGATGCTTTTGGCCCGGTAGTAGCACCACATGTAACAATCCTTCCACCCTTTTTTAAGACTTTCATTGATGTGTTCCATGTTGCTTGTCCAACATGTTCAAAGACTACATCAACACCCTTTTGTTCTGTTATGTCCATTACTTTATCATATACATTTTCTGAATTATGATTTATAATTTCATCTGCTCTTAATGATTGAACTTTCCGACATTTTTCTTTAGAACTACTTATGGCAATAACCATACAACCCAATGCTTTTGCTATTTGGATACCTATACTCCCAACACCAGAACTTGCTCCCCATATAAGAACGGTTTCCCCTTCTTTTATGTGCGCTCTATTAACTAACATTTCGTAAGACGTTTGGGCGACAAGACTAAATCCCGCTGCTTCTTCAAAAGATAAGTGTGTTGGCATTTTGATTAAATTATTTTCTGATACAATAATATGAGTTGCACACGTTCCATTTTGAGTCTCCCCAAGAATTCCAAATGAATTGCAATGGTTTTCGTGCCCTTCTTTGCAATCATGGCATTTACCACAAAATAGCAAAGGTTGAATCATTATTTTATCACCTTTTTGAAAGGACGAAATATTTTTCCCCACATCCAAGACAACACCAGCACCATCACTACCGGGTATCATGGGAAGTTGAATTCCAGGAATGCCCTTCCTAATCCAAAGATCCAAATGATTCATGCCAGCAGCTTTCATTTCTATTAATATTTTATCATCAGATAGTTGTTGCATTGGAACTGACTCAATAGAAAGAACATCGGGGTCGCCATGTTCATGAAATCTTGCTGCAATCATGAATTCTTTTTCCATATTATTCGATCCAAACTATAGGGCCCAGCCCCAATTAGGAAAATAGCGAAATATACAACTAGATATAAAAATGCTGATTCTGGAGATTCGCCTCGACCCACATGAAATAAGCCAGCCACCCCCATCGTTAGTATAATTAAAAAAGATGCAGGCCTTGTAAATAATCCAAGAATGACAAGTAAGCTACAAATACTTTCACTAAATGCTGCCATGAAGCCAAAGAATACATGTCCAAAGGATATTCCTAAGCTACCCATTCCTAAAGATCCAAGTTTCACCCACTTTTCAGGTCCAGCAAATAGTTTGTCTAGTCCATGATTAAAAAATAAAAAGTACCCTACGATAAGTCTTAATATAAGTAATCCAATATTTCGCCAATATTGGTATGGTTTCTTATCTAATATAAAATCAATCATTCATCCACTTCTTTATATTCTGCATCTTTTACATCCATTTTAGATAATTTTGTTCTGAAAGATTGCTTCTCTGCTTTAACTTTCGTTTTATCTTTAATGATTTTCACTTTCCATAAAAAAGAAAGAAACTTAAATGTCAAATAGCCTAAAAGTGCTAAAAATAATATTCGAAACAAGATTAAAACCCTGAAGCTGGATTAAAGAATTTTGTTCCTGAAACTGGCTGCCTGATATAACTAATTACTTCTTCTAAATCATTTTTATTATGAACAAAATCAATATCATTTGTATTAATGATTACCAATGGTGTATCTTGATAACGGAAAAAGAATTCAGTATAAACTTGGTTAAGTGCGTCAATATATTCATACGTAATATTTTTCTCCATCTCACGTCCACGCTTTGCAATATTTTTCATTAATGTGTCTGTATCTGCCTGGAGATAAATTACTAAATCAGGATTAATGACATTTCGCTCCAATAGATTAGCAACTGTATCATATAATTGCATTTCTTTTTCATTTAGATTAAGAGAAGCAAATAACCGATCTTTCACAAACATATAATCAGTGACTAGTAATTTTTGAAACATATCCACTTGTCTTAAATCTTGTTGCTGCCTGTATCGTTGTAAAAGAAAAAATAATTGAGTCTGAAATGCATACCGTTCAGGATCTACATAAAATTCCGGTAAAAAGGGATTTTCTTCAAATTCTTCAACGACTAATCTCGCTCCTAATTCTTTAGATAATAAACGTGCTAAGCTACTCTTCCCAACACCAATTGGACCTTCAATCGCAATATAGTACAAATTTCTCAAGCCTGTTTCTCCATAACATGTTTTACAACCCTAGATATATCATTCGTAATCTCTAAACATTCTGTAGCTGTCATTTTCAGAAGTGGAATTTCAAAGTTTGGAGCGATTTCTTCCAGTGGAATTAAAATAAATTTGCGATTCAATATTTCTGGATGTGGAATAGTTAATTCATTCGTCTGAATTACGGCATCTCCATGGGTAACAATATCAATATCAATCGTACGGGGTTGATTTTTTTTACGAGTGACTGGCCGTCCAAGAATAGATTCAACTTGCTGAATCGTATCCAATAAGGCAAATGAAGTAAAATCTGTCTCACAAGACAATACTGCATTTAAAAAATTAGGTTGTTTAGTATTAATTAATGGTGCCGTTTCGTAATAAGATGATGATTGAATATTATTAATTTGATAATATGTCCCTAATGCTGTTGTTGCGCCCGCTAAATTCGCTTCTCTGTCTCCTATATTGGATCCAATCGATAAAAAAGCTAATTCAGGCATAATCTTCAACTGTACGAGAAAGTTCAATTTCAACTGTATCTAATATGCCATCAATGGGAGCATGTGGTTTTCGAATTCGAATAGTGACTTTTTCGATTGGAAATTGCTTTAGCAATGATTTGCAAATTGCTTCTCCAACAGATTCAATTAATTTATATGGTTTTTGCGTAAATAATTCTACAACCCGTTGATAAATCGCTCCATAATCTACAGTTTGAGTTAAATCGTCATCTTTTCCTGCATTTTTCAAATTGGAAAAACATTCTAGGTCAATTTCAAATTGACCCCCTAATTCATTTTCGCCCATATGCACACCGTGCCGGGCATAGATTAAGATGTTATTTAAGCGAATGACGTCCATAGATAATTGGAAATTAACTTATTGAATTGGGAGATGGAATTCTAAATCCCAATATTAATCACATTCTTTTGTTTTCTTTGTATGTATTGTAATATTTGGTAGCGTTTTTTTTCCCCGTAACTTTACGGACTTTAAATATGGATTATATAAATGAATTTATTAAATAAAATTGAAAATCGATCTGCACGTGTAGGTGTAATTGGTCTTGGCTATGTTGGCCTTCCACTTACAATGGAATTTGTAAAGGCAGGCTTCAACGTAACTGGCTTTGATATTAGTGTTGAAAAAGTGGCTTTATTAAATGAAGGTAACAACTATATAGCAGATGTAAATGATTCTGAGTTAAAAAATGCCGTAGAAAATAATCTATTTAATGCTACTGATGACTTTTCTAAAATAGCAGAAATGGATACAATTAGTATTTGCGTTCCCACCCCTCTAAATAAATTAAAAAATCCAGACATGTCTTATGTGATTAGTGCTGTAAAAGAAATAGAAAAATTGGTACATAAAGATATGCTTATTGTCCTAGAGAGTACAACGTATCCTGGCTCAACTCAGGAATTGGTATTACCAGCCTTATCTTCTTCTGGACTTGAAGTAGGCAAAGATTTTTTCTTATGTTTTTCACCTGAACGAATTGATCCGGGCAATCAACAATTTCAAACACATAATACACCCAAAGTATTAGGCGGAACAACACCTGAATGTATTCAAGCTGGAAAACTATTGTATGAATCTATAGTAAATGAAATTGTTCCTGTTTCTTCAACTGCTGCAGCAGAAATGACTAAATTATTAGAAAATACATTTAGAGCTATTAATATTGGTTTAGCCAATGAAGTAGCCATTATGTGTGAAAAACTGGGTATTGATGCATGGGAAGTCATTGAAGCAGCATCCACTAAACCTTTCGGATTTATGAAATTCACCCCAGGTCCTGGACTAGGTGGACATTGTATTCCTGTTGATCCCCATTATTTATCATGGAAATTGAAAGCATTGGATTATGACGCACGCTTTATAGAATTGGCTGGAGAAATAAATACCAATATGCCAAATCATGTTGTGAATATTATTTCTGATGGATTAAATGAACATCAAAAAGCACTTAATGGATCTCAAATCTTAATTCTTGGGGTTGCTTATAAAAAAAATGTTAATGATGTGAGAGAATCACCATCTTTAGATGTGATTAATTTACTAAATGAACATGGAGCTGAAATTGATTTTTATGATCCCTGGGTTCCATCTATTAAATTATTTAATTCTACAATAACAGGCATCGAATCTTTATCTTCAGCCATATTGGATTCCTACGATGCTGTTGCAATCTTAACCGACCATAGTGATGTTGATTATCAATTAGTTAAAGATTCATCCAAATTGATTATTGACACGCGAAATGTGTATCCTGCTAATGGGGATGAGCATATTGTTAAACTTGGAGTAGGATAAAGAATTCAATCATATTCTTATTAACCGATTATGAATTTTTCCATTATAATACCTGTTTTCAATGAGGAAAATTCAATACAAGAGTTACTACAACAATTAGAGCCATACTCATCCCAACATGAAATTCTATTTGTGAATGATGGAAGTACCGATAAAACATATGATCTGCTTAATGAATGTAAATTCATTCAACTTTATTCTCATGATAGGCAAAGGGGAAAAGGAAAAGCTCTTAGATTAGGACTTGATAAATCACTTCATCCACATGTTATTCTTATGGATGGTGATTTAGAAGTTCATGTGGATAATATTTCAGCTATCATAGGCCCAATATTGAAAAATGAATCAAGTGCTGTATTTGGGTCACGATGGCACAATGGCAAGCATGGTTTTGGGCTATTCTCCGTTGGGAATTGGATTTTAAATTCTATATTTAACTGTGTTAATAATTCATCATACTCGGATGTTTTATGCTGTATGAAAGCATTTAATAAAAATGATATTCCTATTAATGATTTAGAGTCTAAAACATTTGATATTGAAGTTGAATTATCCAGTTTTATTCATAACAAGGTGCAAAATATTATTGAAGTACCAATTTCATATAATCGAAGAAGTCCCAATGAAGGGAAGAAGTTAAAATTACGTGATGGATTTACTATTTTGAAACGAATTATTAAACCTAATAAAAACAAAAAGCCTCATTAAATAATGAGGCTTTTTCCTTTAATGGTTTGTTAAGCTATCGGGATTTTACAACTGTATCCAGTCCAAGAGAATCTATAGGATGTTCCTTAAAATAATCTTTTAGCATAAACTTAATAGTCCACCACGATGCAAAATTTGGAAATATAATTGCAATAAGTGTTAGCAACGCAATGGAAATGTCCGTGTATACTCCCTTTACATCAACATAATAATTCGCTAAGGATAATTTTAAAGGTAAAATATATCGATAAGGGTCACTATGGTGAATTTTGTCTAGAATTTCACTTTCATCAATCAAAATAATGGATGCAAAATCAGAAAGGCCTGGTCGAACTGATTCTAGGAATGGGAATGTTTTTATTGATACAAATTCTGGCACTTCAGGGCGAGGGCCAATAAAGCCCATATCTCCTTTAATAATATTAATGAGTTGAGGTAATTCATCTAATTTCCACCGTCTGAGAAATTGTCCCCATTTTGTGATTCGGATATCTTGACCAATTGTAATTGAATGTCCATCCAATCCATTTAATGTTCTAAACTTAAAAAGATCAAATTCATCGAAATTCAGCCCCACTCGTTTTTGTTTAAAAAATATGGGGCGACCATGAAATAAAAAACTAATAAATACCAATACTACGAGTAGTGGTATAAGGAAAATAAATAGAGCAATCGCGATTAAGCGAGGAATCAAATGAATGGTCATATATATAATTTAAACAATAATTATAATGAATATTGAGTCCACAATTGATTTAATGTGTGGATTATATATTCTACTTCTTCATCCTTCAAGTCGGGATAAAGGGGAAGTGAAATGATGCGGTTTGATAATGCTGTAGCAACAGGGAAATCTCCATTTGTATATCCGTACGTTTTTTGATAATAGGAATGGAGATGTAATGGTACATAATGAACAGAAGTACCTATACCGCTTTTATTTACTTTTTTAATAAACTCATCACGAGATATTCGCCACAGATCTTCTTTAAATTGAACAATATATAGATGATATCCATGCTTTCCATGAATATTAAATGAAGGCAGAGTAAGTCCATTAATCTTATCAAATCCACTTTTAAACTTTTGAATAATTTGAAATCTTTTTTTATGCCATTCATCTACATGTGTTAATTGTGTAATCCCAAATGCGCCCGAAATATCTGTCATATTATATTTATAGCCTAACTGAGTAATTTCATATCTCCAGCCATTTTTGGCTGAATATCGTTCCCAGCCATCTTTTGATAATCCATGTATTGATAAATGTTTTACATCATAAGCTAATTGTTCATCATTGGTAGATAAAGCGCCACCTTCCCCACCAGTGGTAATATTTTTATTTGCATAAAAGGAGAAAGCCGCAGCATGATTGGTATTTCCAATTTTTCCTGCAGTTGATTCAGCTTCTAAAGCATGAGCCGCATCTTCAATAACAAATAAATTATACTTTTCTGCCCATTCAAAAATAACTTTCATATCTACGGGTTCACCTGCTACATGAACAGGCACAATTGCTTTTATATTTGCGTTTTGAGTTAAGGCCTTTTCGACACGATTTAAATCAAAATTATGGCTATTTGGATCACAATCAATCAGTATTGGTTCCATCCCCAACCATTCTCCCACAGCAGCTGAGGCGACAAATGTATTTGTAGGTACAATAAATTTTTCTCCAGGGCCAAAACCTTTTGCTGCAAGAGCTAAATGAAGTGCTCCTGTACAGGAATTCACAGCCACAACATGGTCTGATCCTAGATAAGCCTTTAATGCATTTTCATATTTTTCTACTTGTGGTCCAGTTGTTAACCAGCCGGACTGAATAGATTTTGGAAATACATCATGTATATCTGAGGGTAAAATAGGTCTATGATAGGGTATATTCATATTTGTAATGTCAATCTCTCTTGTTGACGGGGCTGATTTTATTTTTTCTAAATTCAATTTCCAAGATTTTATTTAATTTACTTCCTTGGTTCAGCTTAAGCATTCTCTAAAAATAAAACTTTATCAAAATGAGCATCTTTCACTTCTGTATTATTCCATTTATTCCAATAATAAAGGATACCTAACAAAAATCCAAGGCCGTACGAAAAATGTAAAATAAAATATGTGAATGGTAGAAAAATGATGGAAAAAACATGTTTGGGTGATTTGAATAACTCAGCGATGGAAAATATCAAACTGAGTAGCACGTAAGGGACTCCAATTATAGTGATTAATGTTGGAGAATTATTAATGAAACAAAGAAAAAGGCCGACGAATAACGATAAAACGAAAATACCAGGGACAAGATGTCGCCATGAAGCAAATGCCCGTCTTTTTTGCATCACTCGAATTTTGTAAAACCCATACTGAAAATATTGTTTGAATAATTTAATAAATGAATTTCGAGCAAAGTATTTTGATTTGATAGATGGGTCCAGCCATATTTCCCCACCATTTTGAATCAAACGAAAATTGAATTCATCATCTTGATTCCGTACTAATTCTTCATCATATCCACCGAATTTTTCAAAGACTTCTCTTTTGTAAGCACCAAAAGCTAAAGTATCAACATACCTGCCCTTATCCACGCCCTCACGAAATGGTACACCACCAGCACCAAACTTTGATGATTGGCCCAAATTAATAGATTGACCAATAACACCCAAAGCAATATGATCTGTAGCACCACCTACACAATCTGCATTTATATTTTGTAATTGGGTAATACATCGATTTATATAGTTTGGAGCAATCTCAGAGTGACCGTCCACCCGAATAATGATGTCCCCTTTTGCCATAGTTAAAGCACGATTAAATCCGGTGGAAACAATTTTTTCAGGATTATCTATCAATTGAATATTATGGTTACTCTCTTGAAAAGATTGGATGATTTCTCGTGTACCATCTGTTGATAATCCATCAGCAATAATGATTTCAACGTTATCGTCTGATTGAGATAAAATTGAGTCCAATGTTTTAGTAATAAAGTGTTCTTCATTTCGAATTGGGAGGATGAACGTAATCAAAACGTTTTGTTTAGCACATCCTTATATACATTAATAACTTGGTCTGCGATGGCTTCAACAGAATAATTTTTTTTGATTTTGTCCCTACCAACTGGATGAATTCCATTGGAGATACACTCTTCCACAATTTTAGCAATACTAACTGGAGATTCATTGTTAATGATGTGACAGTTATCCAATCCTGAGATCATACTTTTAACATCTCCTACATCCGTCGAAATTATAGGGAGGTTACACGCAAGTGCTTCTTTTACCATCATAGGAGATCCTTCACTTTCAGATGTCATTAGGAGCGCATCAACCGCATTTAGATATAAAGGAATTTTATCATGATTCTCATAATCTATTGTAATTAATTTATAATCATCACCTAATTGAGCCATCGCTTTTTGTGCCAAAATAACACGTTTAACAGGCTGACTTTTATTGCCACCAAATAAAATTATTTTTTTGTCCAAAGATAGATTTAACTGACGTCGAGATTCATTTTTGTCCATTAGTTTGAATTTCTCTAAATTGACACCCATCGGTATGATATTTGGGTTTATACTTTTTCGAATACTTCTATTCACCAAAGAATCAGATACAAAAATATTTCTTGTTGAAAAAAGAGTCGAAAGTTGAGATATAATATGAATTATAATTGTTCGAATTGTCCAACGATTTGGATGATTTAAATCGCTACCATGAAATGAAATAATATGGGGTTTATCAAACCATATCCCTATTAGACCATTCCAACCAAAGTGGGTATGAATTAAATCATACGGTTTTAATGAAAGTTTATTTTTGATCTTCCAAATGGAATTAAATTGAGAATATATTGAGCCTGAGTCTACTTTAAGTACATCTGTATATATTCCATGTTCTTGTATAGAACGTATATTGTCTACTAAAAATGGGACATCATTTGGATAGGATTTTGTGGGCCATTCGCTTGTAATAATAAGAATATTCACACAGATCGATTACTTTTTATAGATACCAGCATAAATATAATTCCATTTTTCTGGTACATATTGATCAATTTTTTTATCTATCATTTTTCGCGAGGTTAAAAATGGTTTCCCTGTACTACCGAATAATCCAAATGTTCTATATTTTGCAGAAGAAAATTGTTTAGATAATTGGACAAAGTCTCTTATTGAAGGGTAGTACCACCCATTTTTCCCTGCACCAAATTGTTTTCTTATTAAATGATGGAAAATAGTACTTTTCATATTTTCAATAAAAAGGCATTCACCATTATTTCTAAGGCATTTTTTTATTTGTTTCATCACTGTTAAGATAGCATCATAGTTATTATTTCGACCAATCCCGCCTAGGACTGATTTAAATATCACATAGTCAAAATAGTTAGTATAAGGGATGGAAAGTGCATCTATTATTTCAAATTCAATATTACCCTTTTTTAAATATTTATTTTTAGCCTTCACTTGTTGATCAATAGCTAAAATATCACTGCAAATCACATTCCCATTATCAGTTGCAGCCCATCGTGATAATGATGCATTGGCTCCACCAATTTCAAGTACTTTTTTGTTTTTAAATGATCCGTTTTTATTGTCACTTATATAATGTAAAGCTCGACCCCAATTGGATGAATCCCATGAAATAAAGTTATTATGTATCATTGAAGACATTATATTTCTTCTTTTAATTGAAATTGTGCTGATGCAAATCCAATTAAAAAGCAAGGAGCAACTAATCGAGTGGCTGAATGGAACATAAATAATACACCCCATACTATAATGGCTAATGAAATACTTTTTTCTAATCCTCCTTTTTTTGTGTATACTTGAAAAATGATATATACAAGTGTTAATAATGCAAAAAACCCAAATAGTCCGTGTTCGGCTAGTAATCGAGTATATTCTGTATGTGAATGTTTATAATTTCCAAAATATTCTAATCGATATTTCCTAGACTGCCCAGGACCGATTCCAAAAACTGGATACTTATTAAAGATAGATATTTCAGTATTAATAATTTCTTCTCTACTTGATAAGCTAGCATCTGTAAACCTATCTACAATTGAACCACCCGATAAAGAATCTAATAATGGGAATAAACCAAAATTGAGAAATGATAATAGGATCACTATTGATCCCAAATATTTTAATTTATTTTTTTGATAACCAATCTCATAATAATAGAATACGATAATAGCTAATGAAGCATTCCAAAAACCCCCTCGACTATGCGTAAGAATAGTTTGTGTAATGGTTAAAATAAAAATTATTAAAAATATTATTGATGAACGATGCGTATTATTGATTCTATATAAAAGAAATGATATGAATGCTCCAAGTCCTAATATATTACTCATTTGGTTTGGACCTACACCTCCCGTTTCAACACGATATATATAGGCAGATGTAAAATTAAATGTGCCAGAATTAAATGTGTCCCAAAAAGTAATTGTAAATATAGTAATAATGGGTAAAAGGATCGAAAAAAGTATTTTTTTAAGTAATAATTTGTTTAACTTGATTTGAAAAAAAATAAGTACTGACAAACCAATAACAATTGGGCCTAATAAAGCATGTGTAAAATCAGAATAATCATTCATGATAAAAATAGAAGGTAGAAGAAAAGCGATGAATAAGATACCTGTATTTAATTTGAATTGATCGTATCCTAATCTAAATAAAATAATGATAAGAAGTATTAGTATAGAAATTTTTCCAAACTCCCAAAATACATTTGCACCAAAACCACGCCATAATAATTCGGATCCAAGGATATAGCCCATAAGCAGTAAACCTTTTTCAAATGAACGATCAGTCAACATATAATAAACAGCTAAACTAGCAATAGTTATTGCATGGATTGATCCTATTATTGGATATATCTTAATTACCGGTGCTAATAAGATATGAATTATGATGAGCGGTGTTAATTTTTTCATTTAATCTAAAAAATCATTATCACTATCTGATAATGTCCACCTCATTATAGGTTGAATTCTTATATTTTTTCGTCCTTCCTTGTAGTAACAAAATCGCGCTTTAGTAAAAAATATAAAGCCCATTGAGAATAATATTTTTTGAAGCAATTTATTTGATTCCATAATAGTAATCTGGTTAGCACCAAATTTAATCGCATCTGAAATCACTAATTTAATCATATCCTTAACAGCAGCTGAATCTTTCAGGCTTCCAAACATATCCAGTATTCGAATATTTAACCCTTGGTCTGTTTGAACTTTGCGTAAAATGAGTGCTATTTGAGTCTCAATCGATTTATGACAAAAATAATATTCATATTCATGACTATATGGTGAATCCAAATAACGCCATTTGAAAAAGTCAAGATCCTTTTTTATTGTAACTTGCCCACTACGCGTAGATTTAAAAAGCTGAGCATACTCATCAAATTTTGGATGTATATCTATATATGACCATCTGGGAGATTTGTGTTTTCTCACGTGAACTAAAGGGATTACCAATATATTTAATATGGCTCCAAAGAGTGAAGATTTTTCATCAACTATTGAAGATTTTGATGGTTTTATAGGAAATAACATGATTTTTAAATGGTCAAAAATTCTCCAATTATGTTTTTTATGTATTTTAGCTGCAAATTTATTTGGGAAGCCAAGTTTTATTTCGGGTCTATTACGAATGTAGTCATCCACAATTGATTGATATCCTTTACCACGATACTCTTTTGAAACAATTAAATCTATCCACCAAAAGGCATCCTTTAATTTATTTTCCCAGTGAACTTTCGTCGGTATTATACCAAAGTACCCAATTATTTTTTCGCCCAAAACGAGAGCAAACCTATTATTATTTCCTTTATGAAGCCATTCACCATGGTTAATAATGAACAGGGCTTTTCTCGAAGGAAATTCTTCAATTAAATATCGATCAATGATATTTTTTTTTACTCTATTAAGTGAAATTATATTTGGTTTAATAAGTTAAGCGCCCCTGTACATCAATTCTAGACTATTTACTTTCTGAGAAATATTAAATTATTACTCCATTATAAAGGATATGATATGATTGGGCCATTTGTCTAATATTTCTTTTATTTTGTACAGCCTTGAAACTATTTTTCATAAATTTAGTTTTCACATTCTCATCTCTTAATAATGTAAGAATTCCATGAACAAACCCATCCACATCTTTTGGATCAAACAATAGTCCATTCCGTTGATGGGATATTAGCTCAGGTATCCCACCAACATTAGAGGCAACTACAGGGATGCCTAATGACATTGCTTCCAAAATTGTATTCGGTTGTCCTTCACTTATAGAAGGTAAAACAAAAATTGAAGACTTTTTCAATAGACCTTTCGTATCAAGTTGAAATCCTAATAGTTTAACTTGGCCAGTTAATTTCAAAAGATTGATTTCATTCTCAAGTTTTTCTTTCATTTCTGGTTCATCATTAACAGGTTGGCCAATGATCCACCCTTCTACGTTTGGTAAAACATCAATTACTTTTTTCATTACTCGAATGAAAAAGAGTTGATTTTTATTTTGTCGAAGGTTCCCAATAGTGCAAATAATGGGTTTATCCAGATTATTATGTGTCATTTGTGTTTTTACCACTTCCACCGAATTGGGTATAATTGTAACGCGTTTCTTAGGAATACCCATATTTAGCAATTCATTCTTTAGTACTTTTGAGTTTACCACAATATTATTGGCTAGATTAAGTGATGCCCATTTTAAATAATGTGGCATTCTCGAATATCCTGTTCCATTTATAGAACCTCTTAAAGACCCAATAATATTCTTAACACCTAATACTTTTCCTAAAATTCCTGCATAAGCATTATCATGGACCGTCCAAGAATGAATAGTTGCAGGAGCATTTTCTTTTAACCACTTGTATAAATACCATATTCTTGCAGGTATTGATTGGAATTCACCAGGAATGAAGTGAACGATTGCTCTTGTTTTTTCTATTTCATTTTTTAAATCACCAAATGGGCTTTGATTAAAAACCATAATATGGTATTCATATTTATTATGATTGAAATATTTTAGAAGGAGAGTCATTTGTTTTTCTGTTCCACCAATTCCTATTTGTCCAATGAAAAATACAATGCATTTTTTTTTATGGATGGTCATTAAAGAGTATTTATTTGATGATGGACAGAATTAATTTGTGTTTTGAGTCATGAAGTACTTCTCGTCGCTTAGCATGGCATAACCCTGGATGTCATTCTGAAAGGGCGTCGCGATTGAAGAATCTTAAGCATTAAAATTGTGCTTGATCTTTTATTTGAGATACTTCGCTACGTTCAGTATGATAGGGTTGTCAATCATTTTAATGGGCGTTGGTATAAACCACTTAATTTCGCCGATAAATAATAGTTTTTACTTTCATAAATCCCAATTCTGGGAATTTCATATTTGGAGAGTCCTAATTTTTGGACTCTGTCAATTCCAAATGCCGCTTTATATCCTGCATTCTCAACCAATTTCACCACGTGTTCATTATAATGGCCAGATGGATAGGCAAAGAATTCCATAGGTTTTTTTGATATATTTTCTAAATATTTTTTTGAATCGATTATTTCCAACTCAAGTTCAAGATCATTACAAGTTGTTAAATCTGCATGCGTTTCAGAATGGGATCCTATTGTTACCCATGGATTATCAGCCATTTCTTTTAACTGAGTTTCTGAAATACCATTGTAATAATCTTTCTTAGTGATATTAGGGATATTTTCAATATCCATGTTTGCATTATTGAGTTTATTTTGAATAAAAGATAACCAATGGGATGAATCTTTGATATGCTGGTTCGTGATAAAAAATAGGCCTGGAATTTCATGTTTTTCCAAAAGGGGTAATACGTTGGCATAATTATTATAAAATCCATCATCAAACGTAAACAAAGCTCCATTACTTTTTGGGTTGAGCAAATCTTCTGGTTTTATTATTGAGAATCTATGTTTAACCCATTTAATAATGTGTTCAAATTCATCCACATCCAAATGTGGCTGTATATAAGACGGAATATCCTTACGTTTACTTTTTGATATTCCATGAAACATAAGGATATATTTCCCATTTCGACCTACCGTTTTACGGCTAATTATGGATAGTCCTGTATAATAAAGAATCATAGAAATAAGTGAATTAAAAAAATTCAATTTAAAGGGCCCCAAATCTGTTCCAATCTAGCCCCTATTATATCCCTCCAATTTTCTAATGTGTACTCTTTACTTATCTTTCGAGCTCTCTGGCCCATTTCCCTCATTTCATCCTTGATTGAAGTCATAACTAGAACTGCATCTGCAATTGCATTAGGATTTGTATGATCTATTACGATCCCACATTTATTTTCAATAAGAAATGGGATAACAGAAACTCTAGTTGCTATTGATGGAAGACCGCAAGCCATAGCCTCAAGCAAAGCTTTTGGAAATCCTTCTTTTGTATTTGTGGGAAAAACAAAAATGTGGTTATTCGATAAAAGTTTTAATACTTCATCATGGCGACAATTTCCATGAAAAGTGACATTATTTTCCAATCCTAGTGATTTAGTAACATCCAATAATGAATTTAATTTATCCCCATCTCCGACTATGTCTAATTTAATCTGAAAATGCTTTTGCAATTTGGGTAAGGCACGAATAATGGATTGAACATTTTTGTCATTAGATAAACGACCAACTGTAATAAGATTTAATGATTCTTCTCCATCCCATGGTTTATCGAGTTGTAAATTTGCCCACTCATGTTTTGTAATAGACGTTGAAAAAATCCACTTGATATTTCTATTTAATGGTTCAGGATAATCCTTGCCTCCACCTGTTGCCATTACAACATTTTTTCCTTTGGCAATTTTTGGTAATAACCAATGAATAAAACGATCTGTAATCGTTGTATGATTCCCCCACGTACCACAATGTCGGACAAAGAGTGGTTTCCTTAGAATTAAGGAAAGAAGAGTTCCAATCAAACCAATATCTCCTGGAACCATTGTATGAACTATATCAGATGATTTTATTTCTTTCCAAACTGTTTTTAAATGGATAGGTATCCAAAGGCCAATCGCTAAATGTCTCATCCATCCACTAAACCATGGTTCAGGTAAAGGAGAAACTAATAATTGATTTCCGGAAATTTCTGTGAGACCAATTTCTTTTTTTTGTCTCCTAATTGAGCAGATTAATCTTGTTTCGGAAAATATTTCTGACATAGCTTTGATTTGAAATGGAAACCCGCCTGATGTGAAATAGCTTTCCTGCTCTTTCCAAACTTCTTTATGAGAAATGATTATTAGTTTCAATAAATTATATTAATAGATGCTATAAATATTTTGATAAAAAGATATTTACATTGGAATACGTATGTTTTAGATCAAATTTTTTCATTACCAATTTCTTACATTTAATTTCCATAGTTTTGTTAAGATTTTGGTCAGCTATTACTAATATAACTTTTTCACTAAATTGCTTAATTGATTTTGCAATTATCATTCCGTTATCAATTATTATATCCATACCATCTATAGCATCTTTTGATGTAACAATTGGTATTCCAATCGCTATCATTTCAATAATTCTACTACGGAAACCATATGTACCTTCCCATGGTAATACCATAACAGTCATGGTTTTTAATATTTCCCAAGGTTCCATGATGAAACCAGTGACATGTACTCTTTTATCCATTTTTGGTAATTCACTAATCTCTTTAGGAGGATTACTACCCACAATCCAAAATTCAATTTTCGGATTTATTTCCCATACCTTTGGCATAATGTCTCTATAACATTTTAATGCATCTCTTTGATTATGAATGCTCCCAAGACCTCCATAATATCCTACTCGTGGAGGATTTGAAGTTTTTCGCTCAATATCCCATTTGGAAAAATCAATTCCCATTGGAATTAAAATTACATCCTGTTTTTTATTTAAATTGGTTTTGATGTAATCAAATTCTGTTTGATTAATGGCGATTAATCCTTCAAATTTATTCCAAATATTTTCCTCTTGATCTTTATACCTTTTTATGCTCCAATCTTTGACAAATTGAGGTAAACATTTAATTCTTTTTAACTGTTTCTTGTATGATTGCCATAAAATATTATGCATATCC
>JABHUQ010000104.1 GCA_018658715.1 Fidelibacterota bacterium | reverse complement strand
ATACATAGTAAATAAGTTATTTACTTTTCCTCGCGTATCAGGAATTGTTTCATATTCTGGGTCATCATCCATAATTGTTTTATGCATTTGTTGAACCATGTTTGCGATAGAGAAGCTCATACCAACTTTTGGTTCTTCTTCCATATAATCTTGAAGTCCTATCAAAGATTGTAAATTTTCTGGATTTTTGATATCTCCTTCAACGCGAATACGGACGTCCATTGTTCCAGACATTTCTTCTTCCATGAAATCCATGCCATCTCTGATTTCAGTTCCTTTTTTGAAAAAGGAACTAAAGTTTACATCTACTTCAACCATGGTAATTCCGAAGCCACCAATAAAAACAAGAAATAGCCCAGCTGTTAAAATATACTTTGGATGTTTAGCTACTTGCCTCGCAAGAATATCTATTCCATTTTCAAAGATACTTGCATGCGTTATTGCTTTTGAATCCATTTTCCATTTTTTAAGAGATATGATTGCAGGTAGCATGGTAGATGACAATATCCAAGCCCATAAAATTCCAGCAGATATTGAAATACCATAGCCAATCATTTGTTCAATTGGAGCAAATACCATAGCTAAAAATGCGGCCGCAGTTGTAATACTTGTTAAAAATATTGGAATTAATAAAGAGTCCATGGCTACACGAACTGATTCTTGAGTATCCCTTCTTTTCCGCAATTCTTTAAAAAATTTGGCTATCATATGAACGCCATCAGAATTGGCAATTGTTAATAAAATAATCGGCATTGATGTATTCATCATAGTAAATAAAAATTTCTCTGACCCTGTTAATCGATAGACCCACCCCATAAATCCAAGCATAAAAACTAGGGACAATATAATTGTCATTAGAACCATCCCAACACCCGCAATACTTCTCAAGTTGACAAGTAATATCATCACCATGATTAACATACCAGCTCGCATTAACATTCCTACATCTTCTCGAATTAAGCCTGGCACCATGCCTGTTATGTAGGCAGCTCCACCATAATTCGTCTCATAATCAGATAATAGTGATGTTCCAAGATTTTTGATATTATGACTTAGAACATCAAATGGAGCATTTTTTACTGGTTGGATTACCACATTTAGGTAATCTTCATTTCGACTAAGAAGTTGTTTTTTAATGTTCTCATTTTTATCTAAATAATTTTGTATTTCTTCAACTTCTTCTGGATATAAATCACGAGTATACTGTAAATCACTCACTTCCATAAAACTATCTTCACTATCCATTCGTTCTGTTGTAGTAATGGATGTAACTTTTTCTACTTCTGGCATAACTTCCAATGCACGAGTAAAGTCCCACAAGGATGATAACATTTTTGGATTAATACCTTTTTCGTCGCGAATACCAAATGTTACATATACCATATCCGTATTCCCAAATTCTTCCATCACATTATCCCATGCAATTCTAGATGGCATATTTTTGGGCAACATTTTCATCATATCATCATCAATAACAAAATATCGAGCTCCTGATGCCATCATCAATGTTAGAATCAAACTAATAACAATAGTTCTTTTAGGGTGTTTTAATGTTTTCTCTATAACCCATTCTCTAATAGGATGTCCCATATATTATTTATTCCTTATTAAATAGTGTATTAACATAATGGCTACCATCTAGTGTAAACAAACCGCTGGATACCATTTTTAAAAAATTGGAGATAGCATCGGATGGTGCCAAATTATTTTTGAGAAAGAATTCAGGCTGAAATGTAGAATTGATAATATTCATGTATAATGTAGCTATAATGCTAATATCCACATCTTTTCTCACATACCCTTGTTGTTGCGCATTGAATAATATATTATAAAAATCATCTCTCCGATCCAAACGAAACGCTTCCATTCTTTTCCATACTTGCGGAAAACGATTTTTTAAATCCGCGAGTCTTTCAATGGAAACATTTGAAATATGGCCCATAATAAATTCCATTACTTTTACAAACTGAATGGCTGGGTTTGGCTCAGTCGCCATTAACTTATTTAATTTCTTCTCAATGAGCCCGTGAAAGAAACCGATACTCTTATCGACTAAATCTTCTTTCGTTGGAAAATATTTATAAATTGTTTTTTTACTCATTCCCATATTCTGCGATAGGGAATCAACCGTAAAGGAGCGGACACCATCCCGCGTCAAGGCTTCAAAACTTTGTTCGAGGATATGTTCTTCTTGTTGTTTTTGTGAATTAATCAATGGAAACGATTTTCGTTTATTTCGTTTCCTATATTAAATATTTATTTTATAAAATCAAACTAGAATACTTATTTTATGCGGATTAAAAATTTCTGTGTAAAAATATCATCCTGGATGCCAGCGTCCATGATTGCCTTACGTATTGCCATAGTTGTTTGGTCGCCATTTGATGATGTCATAACCATTGATTCTGGAATATAATAGCCTTCTAAGAGTTTATGTTTTTGTGCCGTAAGCACCTTAATGGGGCTAGTTCCCGATTCATAGTATTCAATTTTTTTAATTTGAAATGTTGCCATATCAATCCAGTATTTTTTCCATTTATAAATACTTGAAGATGAAGAAATAGCTTCAATAACATGACAGGGATATCCATATAAAGTTTCAATTCCCAGTGTTTTATATGTATGATTACTTATCGCATTTGACTCTAAATCCTCATAAGTAAAATTAGTCCCCATAAATGTTTTAGAACGATCTTTCGAATTTATTTTTTTTGCTGTTTTTAATTTTGGGAGGAAGAACCATTGGTCTTGCTCTCCATTTCTATAACTCCAATTTAAAAGTCCGGTCCCTTTCACTATTGCAGGTTTACTAAATCGAACTAGAGTTTTTCTATTATATTTTCCAAATTTATAATTTTTTTGATACCGGACAAATTCACGAACCTTTTTCTTCAATCGTCCTTTTTTCTTTTTGATAATAGTAAGCTCAAAATGGGTAATTGATGAAGCAGGAATTGGATTATTTCTTACCTGATTCATAATTTCTAGTCCAGTTATTTCACCCAACAGAAGCTGAGATAAAAGTATAATGAATAATATTGCTTTCGTCTTATTTATCATTTTCGCCATTAATAAAAAATAAACTAATAGGTGTAAAGAATATGCTGATAATAACAGCATGTAAATAATTTTGATTTTTTTTGATTTCTGAAATACCAGCTGCTTGGAAACAAATAAATAAATAAACGGGTACAATTATTCTCCAGTTTGATTTTAGCATATCAACCCATGATTGACTATTTGAGTTTAATTGTAATATCCATACAGAAAATATTCCATCCACATAGGCACTATAAATCCACCAACCAACAATTACTAAAGAACCTATTAGAAAGAGAATACTAATTATTTTATCTAGTTTTTGATTCATTATTTATATAAAAATTTCGGGTTAACCCAACTGATAAGTGCTGGTAAAACAGCTAATGCACCAAATAGACAAAATGTGATTGATGCCATCACTAATATACCAAAAATTACGACCGGTAAAAATTCAGAAAATAATAATGCTGTAAAACCTAAAATAACAGATGCCGCATTAAATAAAATTCCTTTTCCTGAAATTCGAAAGGTGGATCTAATTGCATCGTCTATTGACTCCCCTGAACGGATATGGTCTCTTAAGTGCCATAAAAAGTGTACCGTATAATCCACTCCGACACCAACTAAGATACTTGTTAACAACGATGTCGTCATATTCAAGACAATACCTAAATGCCCCATAACACCAAAAACTAATAAAACGGATGTTGCCATTGGAAGAACAGCTAAGAGACCGCCAACTATTGAACGAAATACAAATGACATAATTATGAATATAATTAATGCAGATATAAATAAACTTATAATTTGACCTTTTACGACTAAACGAGTTAATACTCCAAGAAACGCCGCTGGTCCTGTAAGTTGCATGGGACTTTGGTCATAAAAATTTGCTTGAATAAACTGCTCAGTATCTTCTACAATTTCAGCTATTCGTATTGTTTGAACTTGCCTTAATCTGATAAAAATTTGTGTAAATGATGGATCTTCCCAATCATCTAAAATAAAATCAAACTCATCAGTATTCCCCGTTAATGAAAATAAAAACATGTATTGGGTAATTAATTCTCTATCATCTGGAATTGTATAATACACTGAATCTCCGCCATTAAATCCAAAATGTAGATTTTTTATAACGTCTGTAATTGAATGTGTTTTTGTAACTAAAGTTGAACTCTCGGAAATATGATTCGTCAACGTTTCAATATTCTTTAAAGTTTCTGGTTCATATATATCACCTTCTACCATAACAGTTAATTGAGTCGCCCCACCAAATGCATCTGAAATTGCAGTATTGTGAATGCGAAGCCTGCCATTTTTAGGGAAATAATGATCGGGATTTGTGTCTACTTTTATATCCCTAATCCCACTACCAAGAATAAAAGCAATCACACTTAAGCCAAGCAGTAAAGAAACCCTAAACCTAATAAAAAAGTCTCCCAAGGCAACTAAGGCATTGTTTATTTTCTCATGATCTGACTTTTTTGAAAGAAATGTTGGACGTGTTAATAGAACAAGGACAGATGGAATAATAAAAACACTCAATATAAAGGCAACAAAAATACCAAAAGAAATAAGGAAACCCATTTCACGGACACGTGGAAGAACATGTGTTGCAAGTCCAAGAAAACTCACAATAGTTGTCATGGCTGCAATAAAAATAGGCATCCCTAATTTCTGAATAGTTTTTCTTAAAATAGCTCCTCGTGTTGCTTCTTTATCCATCCTTGAATATTCAAAGAAATGAGAAATAATATGAATTCCATAATCATTCGCTATGGCAATAAGCATCACGGGAATAAGCCCACCAATAAATGGTACACTCATATCTAACCATCCCATAAGACCAAAAGTCCAAATGACAGAAATCCCCACGACAAAAAATGGGAGGAAGACACCTGCCCAACTTCTAAAACTTAAAATGAGTAATATCATCATAAGTCCTAAAGCAAAAGGTGTAAATAGGACTAAATCTTTTCTCATGCTATCAATAACATCAGCACGCATAATTGGGAATCCTGAATAATAAATTCTTTCCGGATCTTCATAATGTCTAATAATAGAAACAATTCTGTCTCTGAAAACTGTTTCTTCAAAATCATATGCAGATCCCATTCGGCATAGGAAGCTCATTTTTTTCAAATCACTTGAAATGAGACTTTCAATAATATCTGTTTGTTCTAACTCTTTTATAAATTCATTTCTTAAAGAATCATCATCAGGAAAAGAGTCTATTGTTTTATTAATAACAAATTCTTCTAATTTTGGAACAATGGAATAATGAGAATAAAGAGAATAAACACGACTGATTAATTGAAGATTCTCAAGTGAATCATGGAAAGATGAATATTTTTCTAATACCTCCGGCGAAAATAGGCTATCCGACTCCACAGCAATAATGATCATACCCGTTCCAGCAAACAAACTATCAGCCATATCCATAGTATTTGCCATTGGATGTTGATGAGGAATCATAGAGCGAACACCAGGGTCAAGCTCTAAACGTGGAATCCCCCAGATAAATAAAAGGGTAATGAAGACCGTTCCGGCAATCAATGATCTCGGAAAATGGGCATCAAAATTAAAAAGTTTTGTATATAATGATTTTAATGGCATATAAAGTCGGCAAATTTAGTAAATATCATATGCTTAATGGAATTGATTCAATAATCATTTCCTATTGTAAATTATATGGAAATGAAACCGACTTTTTCTGCCGATTCCCCAATTGTATTGATAGCGAATGGTATTTTCCCAACACATTCACTTCCACTTGGGTTATTAAATAAAGCAAAATTAATCTTTGCGATTGACGGGGGATACACGCAAGCGACCCAACATCAAATTCAACCTAGTTATATTTTTGGTGATATGGATTCCACATCTATTCAAAAAGAAAATTTTATTGGAAATTGGATAGAATTACCAGATCAAAATAAAACAGATTTAGAAAAAACTTTAGATTGGTGTATTGATCATGGGGTTGTACATGTTATTCTGTTAGGTGCAACGGGTTATCGAGAAGACATGACCTTGGCAAATCATTATATTCTGTTTGACTATGTTGACAAAATTAATATAACAATGGTTACGGACCATTTCACTATTACTTGCCATAAAGGACAAAAGTCATTCAATTCTAATCCGGGTGAAACTGTTTCTATCATTGCACATCATTCTGGAACAGTCATTTCATCTACTGCTTTAAAATATCCTATCAATCAAATGATTTTAGACCCATCAGCTCGTGCCATTTCTAATCAATCAATTGGCTCTACATTTTCAATTGATGCTTCCGACTCAGTTATCGTTTTTAAAAGCCATACAATAGATTAAATGCATTGGATTGATATTTTAGTCCTTACCCTTTATGTTGGGTTCCTTATTTTAATTGGATTATTTCGACATAATCAATCTAGCAATAGTCCTGAAGAATACATTTTAGCGGGTCGATCATTGAGTTTGCCTGCCTTTACCGCTACATTAGTTACAACTTGGTATGGCGGAATATTAGGAATTGGCGAAAATACATTTCTCTACGGAATCCAAACTTGGTTTATTTTTGGACTCCCCTATTATATTTTTGCTACAATGTATGCATATTGGATTGCTCCAAAAATCCGTTCAGCAAACCATTTTTCAATCCCAGATCATTTTAATGAAAGTTTTGGAAAGACAGCGAGTATATTAAGTGCATTCTATATCTTTATTTTATCCAGCCCAGCTCCTTATATATTAAGTATGGGAATACTAATTCAATTTATTTTTCATATCCCATCTTGGGTATCAATGGTTTTAGCCAGTTTATTTAGTTTGATTTATATTTGGTTTGGTGGATTCAAGGCAGTTATTCGAACTGATATTTTTCAATTTGTATTTATGTTTTTAGGGTTTGGACTCCTTCTTACATACTGTTGGGCTGAATTAGGTTCACCTGTAACATTATTGACTTCTTTACCAGAAAAACATGTGACTCCATTAGGTGGAAATACAATTCAATATGTGATAGTTTGGTTTTTTATTGCATCTTGGACATTCATTGATCCAGGATTTTACCAAAGATGCGCAGCGGCAAAAACTCCAGAAATCGCTCAGAAAGGGATATTAATGTCCATCCTTTTTTGGGGCATTTTTGATGCTCTCACACTGATTACAGGTTTGTATGCCGTTCAACTAATTTCTCCTAATAATCCATTATTTTCATTTCCACTCCTAGGGAAAAATATATTACCACCATTAGTGTATGGCATATTTTTAGCTGGAATTTTTGCAACCATTATGTCTACGATTGATTCATTAGGATTTGTGAATTCATTTACATTTGGGCGAGATATTATTGGGCGATTAAAAGGACAACATCTAAATATAAAATCTATAAGAATGGGCCTAATTGTTTCTACACTTTTAGCTTGGGGCTTAGCCTTAATCGTTCCATCTGTTGTTAAATTGTTTTACACAATTGGTTCAATTATTATACCTGGATTAATATTCCCTTTCCTGCTAAATATATGGAAACCAAAATGTACCGTTACATCGATGTTAAGTACATTATGGATACTTGTACCAGTAATTATTTCAGCTACATGGATGGGAGGAAGTTTAATATTTACGCAACCTTTGTTAAATATTGAACCATTTTACCCTGGAATGATATCATCCCTAATTATGGGATATTTTATTATAAAATAAAAAAGGGCATTCAAAATGAATGCCCTTAATAATGATGTAAATATCTAGTTTTATTGCGCTAAAGATTTACCAATTGAACTCAAATCAGCAAAGGCTTCATCAAGGCGCTCCACCATTCCTTCTTCACCTGCACGCAAAAATTTACGTGGATCATATTGTTTTTTATAGGGCGTTCCATCTTCTGGATCAATTTGATATTTAAATGCTTTTGCATTCGCATCTACATAGTCGCCTACAGCTTTTGCGTAAGCAAATTGTGTATCTGTATCAATATTCATTTTAATGACACCATATGAAATGGCTTCTGTTATTTTTGCTTTTTCAGACCCGGAACCGCCATGGAATACTAAGTCCAATGGTTTTAATTCCGTTCCACAGGTGGATTCAACCAACTCTTGCGCGCTTTTCAAGATTTCTGGACGTAGTTTCACATTTCCCGGTTTGTAGACACCATGCACATTTCCAAAGGATGCTGCTAAACTGAAATGTCCAATGGGTGATAATAATTCCCAGGCTCGCAAACAATCTTCTGGTTGAGTGTATAATAATGGATTATCTGCGCCAATATCATCATCAGACCCAACGCCATCTTCTTCCCCACCAGTCACACCCAATTCGATTTCAAGGCTCATACCAATAGGAGCCATCCTCTCCAATAGGCGTTTACTTTCGGATAAATTGAAATCAATATCTTCTGCGGATAAATCTAACATATGGGAAGTGTATAATGGTTTCCCATGTATTTCATAATAAGCTTCACTATGGCTAACTAAAGCCTCGACCCATGGAATTAACCCCTTGTTAGCATGATCTGTGTGCAATACAACACAAATACCATATTTTTCAGCTAATAAATGAACATGTTGAGCAGCAGAAACAGAACCCAACACTTTGGCTTCAAATGCATCTTCAAGGCTTTTCCCTGCATAAAATTGTCCACCGCTATTAGAAAACTGAATAATGACATCAGAATTATTTTTTGCGGCTGCTTCCATAACAGCATTTACTGAATTTGTTCCAACTGTATTGACAGCAGGTATGGCATATGCACCTTCTTTTGCTGCTTTTAATAAAGTTTTGTAATCATCTCCAGTGACTACACCCGGTTTTAATGAATAACTCATATGTTTCCTCTTTCTTACTTTTGACCAATTTCAGCCAATAATTGATGATACCAACTTACGTTATAATCAAAAGGCTTTCCCCCTTTGATTCTTTCGAATGCAATTAAGGAAAGCGTCTGGTCTGCATCATCATCTAAACCTGCGACACCACTTTGTCCTTTTAATGCTTGCTCTGCCCCAAAAAAGGCGGATTGTTTGATTAAATCTAAATCTTGTTGATTTGGTTTTGCAGATCGAGCAAAATACCCACTTTTTTGCACTAATACTTTTTCAGCATTCAATCCTTTAGCAAATTTTTTCGCGAACCATTGCCCTGGATTTATTTCATCCAACCGTACATGGCCAAATGCATCCATTGGAACATCTTCGCCCTGAGATTCCATTTCTCGCACAATGGCATCTAAACCAGCACCTTCACTTAAGAAAATATTGATCCCATCCTTTTCATCCATTCTTTTATTAAGACGTTCAACTTCAGATTGAAAATCAAAGTCCATTTCAGGAATGTAAAGAGCATCAATACCCCAACGTACTTCATCAATCAACATGTCGGGAAAGAAAGAGCGTCGTTTCATCCTTTCGCGATAATCAAAAGCTGTTTTTGCTGTTAACCAACCACAGTTTCGACCCATCACTTCATGAATGATGAGTTGACGTGTACTTGTTGTATTTTCATTTGCTATATTTTCGAAAAATACGGCACCTTGTTCAGCTGCTGTCCAAGCACCCAATGTTTGAGTTATTGGAAAAACATCGTTATCAACCGTTTTAGGTAATCCAACCACAGTTAAATCGTATCCATTTTCTTTGAGATAAAAAGAAAGTTGTGCTGCCATCGTATTTGTATCATCACCACCAATCGTATGTAATATATCAATTTGATCTTTTTTAAGTTGCTCTGCGGCAACCTTTAAAGGATCTTCCCCTTCTTGGACATATCCCCGTTTAATACAATCTTCCACATTGGTCAATTTGACACGGCTATTTCCAATCATACTTCCCCCAAAATCATAAAAAATAGAATAATCTTTTTTAACAGATTCTGGAAAAGAAATAGATTTTCCTAGCAATAGACCTTGATATCCATTTAAATAACCCATCAATTCTGTTTCAGGAGCTAAAATATTATATTTTTCAATCAATGCGCCAATTGAAGATGATAAGCATGGGGCAATTCCCCCAGCAGTTAAAAATGCAATTTTCATGAAATATGAAATTCCTTCTTTAATTTTAGCCCGAAAGTTAAAGACGAATCTCATTAGTAACTAAATTATGTATTAACAATTGATATTTTTTTCTTAATTACTTCCTAACAAAACAATCAATAATGACTATCCATTTCCATTTATCATTTTTCTAATATCATCATTCATTTATTTTATTAAATGAAATAAATTTCATATGTAATCAACAATGAAGTTATAATGTTACATAAACAAATTCTTTGGACTCCTCCTTACCCTGAGCAAACTCAAATGGCTCAATTTTTACAAAGAGTGAATACAAATAATCAATTAAAATTGTCATCTTACGAAGAATTCCATAATTGGTCTGTTCGTCATGTGTCAGAATTTTGGAATCAATTTTGGGATTATTCAAACATTATACATTCTGCACCATATCATCAAGTTGTAGATGATGAAAAGAAAATGCCCGGGGCAAAATGGTTTCCCGGATCAAAATTGAACTATGCTGAAAACCTTCTAAAATATCGTGATAACCGCCCTGCCATTCATTTCAAAGGCGAAGGACAGCCTACACAAACATATTCCTATAGTGATCTTTATAACGAAGTAGAACAACTTGCACATTCATTACGTGAATTAGGAGTAAAAAAAGGAGACCGTGTAGCAGGATTTATACCCAACATGCCCCAAGCAATTATTGCTATGTTGGCGACTGCTTCAATCGGAGCAATTTGGAGTTCATCATCTCCTGATTTTGGCATCAAAGGTGTTTTAGACAGGTTTACCCAAATTGAGCCTAAAGTCATTTTTGCAGCAAATGGTTATTATTATAATGGAAAATCTTTCGACTCATTAGATAAACTTTCCAATATCCTAAAGTCTCTTCCATCCATTGAAAAAGTTATTATAGTAGGATATTCTGAAAACAAACCACAAGTCTCACATATTGATAATGCTGTTCACTATTCAGAATTCTTGTCTACGAGCCCTGAACCATTAATCTTTGAACAATTGCCATTTGATCATCCATTATACATTATGTATTCTTCTGGGACAACAGGGCTACCAAAATCTATTGTTCATTCGGCAGGTGGAACCCTTATACAGCATTTAAAAGAACTTAGATTGCACTGCGACCTTTCAAGAGAAGATACTATTTTTTATTATACAACATGTGGGTGGATGATGTGGAACTGGCTTGTTTCATCTTTAGGTCTTGGTGCTACAATTGTATTATTTGATGGATCACCATTTTATCCAGACGGAAATGCCATGTGGTATATGGTTGATGAATTGAATATCACTATTTTTGGCACAAGTGCAAAATTTATAGATGCAAGCAAAGAAGCAAATATTGACCCAAGTCATGATGCGGACCTGTCATCACTGAAAACCATATTATCGACAGGTTCATCTCTTGTTGAAGAAAACTTTGATTATGTGTATTCCAAAATAAAACAAAATATATTACTGGCATCAATTTCTGGAGGAACAGATATTGTTTCTTGTTTCGCTTTGGGAAATCCTATGCTCCCGGTGGTTCGAGGTGAGTTGCAATGCCGAGGCCTAGGAATGGATGTTCATGCTCTAGATCATGCGGGTCATTCGCTAATTAATGAAAAAGGAGAATTAGCCTGCAAAACAGCTTTCCCATCCATGCCAATTTATTTTTGGAATGACCCAAATGGATTAAAATATCATAATGCTTATTTTGGTCTATTTCCAAATATTTGGCACCATGGTGATTTTATACAAATTTCTGAATATGGTGGTGTTAAAATATTTGGCAGAAGCGATGCGACATTGAATCCAGGAGGTGTCCGAATTGGGACATCTGAAATATATCGTGTCGTTGAAAATCTAAATTATATCGAAGATAGCCTTGTCATTGGGCAGGATTGGGAAGGAGATCAACGTGTGGTTTTATTCCTTAAATTAAAGAATGATAAAAAAATAACAGATGAAAGAATTTTAAATATAAGAATATTAATAAAAAAACATTGTTCTCCACGTCATGTACCATCAATCATATTACCAATTAATGATATTCCTTATACAATAAATGGGAAAAAAGTGGAAGTAGCAGTAAAAAAAGTAATTGACGGTGAAGAAGTCACCAATAAAGATGTTTTAGCTAACCCGGATAGCTTAGAATTATATAAAAATATTCCAGAGCTATCCGGTCATTAGACTTTTTCTACAAGGCAGAAACTAAACCAATAAGATCAACAACGCGGTTTGAGTAACCCCATTCATTGTCATACCAGTTTAATGTTTTAACCATATTCCCTTCTACAACTTTTGTAAAAGGTGCATCAAAAATGGATGAATGTGGATTACCAATAATATCCGTAGAAACAACAGGTAAAGTGGAATATTCCACTATATTAGACAATCTTTCAGTTTGGGAAGCTTCATAAACAGCTTCATTCAGTTGAGATTCCGTCACATCCTGATTTAATGTAAATACAGCATCTACAACAGAACCATCTGGGACTGGAACACGCATTGCAATTCCGTCTAATTTTCCTTCCAATTCAGGAAGAACTTTACCAACCGCTTTTGCAGCTCCAGTTGATGTAGGGATCACATTTTCAGCAGCAGCACGACTACGTCTCCAATCAGAATGAGGGACATCAGCCAATCGCTGGTCATTTGTATAAGCATGAATTGTATTTATTACACCATTTTCAATACCAAAATTATCTTGAAGTATTTTGGCCATTGGAGCTAAACAATTTGTTGTACAACTCGCATTGGATATAATCTTTTGCTCTGGTTTTAATGTATCGTCGTTCACGCCAATTACAACCATATTATCAATAGGTTCTTTAGCAGGAACTGTAAGAATTATACGTTTTGCACCTGCATCTAAATGTTGATTTAATAAAGCACGAGTTCTAAAAATACCTGTTGCTTCTACAACAATATCTACATCCATTTCAGCCCAAGGCAATTGAGATGGTTCTCGTTGGTTTAACATTTTAATGGTATTAGTAGATGTTTTTAGAATATCACCTTCGGTTGTTACCGTATCTTTGAATCGCCCCATGACGGTATCATACTTAAGCAAATAGGCTAATGCGTCATTATCTGCTAAATCATTAATAGCAATAACATCAATATTATCTCGTTCATTCATAATCCGAAAAACAGATCTTCCTATTCTTCCAAATCCATTAATGGCTATTCTCATGATTCGCCCCCTTCATTTTCCAATGTTTGATAAGATTCTATTAATTCCAAAATGCGTGCAGAAAATCCCCAACCATTATCATACCAACAAACTGTTTTTAACAATTTGTTTGCAGTAATCATTGTAGCTTTAGCATCATAAAGCATTGTTTCACTTCTACCTATAACATCACTAGAAACGATAGGATCGTCAGTAAAACCTACAATACCATTTAATGCACCATCTGCAAATGTTTGAATTGCTTCGTTTGCTTCTTCTACAGATGGTAGGTTTTCTAGATCTGTTGTTAAATCAACGGCAGAACCATCAGGAACAGGAACATTAAAAGCAGTTCCTTCAACTTTGCCTTCAAATTGTGGCATTAATTTTCCAACCAGTTCTGGAGCCCATGTTTTATTTGGAATAATATTTTCTACAGCTGATCGACTACGGCGAAGATCGCTTTGCGCGGTATCTGCCAATGGTTGATCTGATGTATAAGCATGGACAGTTGTCATCATGGCTCGTTTTACGCCAAATTTATCATCCAACATTTTTAACATTAACGCCAATACTTGTGTAGTTGATGATGTTGTTGATATTATTTTATCAGATAACGCTATATCACTATTATTAATCCCAAGAACAACAATACGATCAACTTCATTTTCTGGAGGCACAGTTACAATGACTCGCTTTGCACCTGCTTCAATGTGTTTATTTAAATCAGCTACATCTTTGTATTTACCAGTTGCATCAATAACAACATCTACATCCAATGAATCCCAAGGAATTTGCCCTGGTTCACCGCCTGGTAATATTCTTATTTTTTGACCGTTTGCCACTAAATAATGACCTTCCAGTATCACTTCATTATCAATTGGACCATGAATGGAGTCACGAGATAATAAATAATGGAGTGATTCAGCAGGTCCTAGGTCACTGATTGCAACAAAATTAAAATTTGGATTTTTATATCCTTGCCTAAATAGATTTCGACCAATTCGTCCAAATCCAAAAATTGCAATATTTATAGGTTTCATTTTAGCCTCTTAACTTTTGAGCTTCCAAAAAGATTGAAAGCTGTTTATTTTCAGCCTTTAAATTACCAATGAATCAAACTTATTCAATTAATAAAACACAAATAATGCCATTAATTCGTCACATTTTACCCCTTTTTTGCCTAACAATTTTAGGTTGTAGCTTAACCAACGACTTGAATCAAACTGAGTATGTAGATATTGATGCAAATGTCCAAAAAATTACCATTGAGGGGTATGATGGATATATTAAAACGGACTGGCTTATTACAAATACATCTGATGAAATACTTTCAGGATGGGAAATTGAAGTATCTCTAGAAACACCAAATCAAGTTATCCCAAAAGGATTATTCTTCACACACAATATTGAAATGCAGCCAGATTCATCTTTACTGTATCAAGATTTAGTTTTATTTTTCCAGAATCCTGAAAGCATCTACCCCGTTGTCCTTATTTCAGATGATTCAACTTTAGCTTATAATGGATGGGGAATTCTATCTATCAAGGGTATAGTAGAACCTTAAGGGCTGCCGGGGCCTCCAAAAATACCCATATCATTTCTGGTCCCATCAGTATCATTATATTGTATATCGGGATGTCCTGCATCGACACAGGGTGACGAATTATTAATTCTAAAATCATCTGCTGTTTCTTGTAAAAATTCAGGGCTTTCTTGAATATTACCCAAACTTGTATTTACAATAAATATTTCATCAATATTACAATAAATTGCATTTTGCCATAATCGCCTTGGGTTTCCTCCCGTGTTATTCCAAATAATTGTATTTAATACATCAAGATCCCCCCAATTAACCCCTGAACCTTCTTTATGGTTCACAAGACCGGATGTATTTTCAACAATTATACAATTAGTGAAGGACAAACTTCCACCCAAAAAATTATAAAATCCTCCGCCTCCACTCATAGCATTATTTTTCCATAATAAAGAATTATTAACCGTAACAGTTCCAGACCTTACACCTAAACCGCCACCAAAACTTGGATCTGCGGGACCTCCCATTGATTGTCCTAAACAACGATTTCTTTTAAAGTCAACACGCTCAATAGTACAGTTACCTGAATACACAAGGATGCCACCGCCCAATCCTTTAGTCCTATTTTTATCCACAACACAATCTCTTATAATAGCATTTTCATCCATCAAGACTCCCCCTGCGCCGAACCAAGACCAGTTTTCAGCTACGATACAATTCTCCATGATTGCATTATCAGTTAGATAGACACCACCACCATAAGCGAATGGGTATATTTGAATATTAGCATCTTGATTTTCAATGGTGGCGTTTCCTGAAATAATACAATTTTTAATCAGGACATTCCCTGTGGCTCGTATACCTCCCGCATTATAAGATTGTCCTTCTGTAACCGTAAACCCAGAGAATGTTCCAATACTCATTTCAATAACAGGCATTGTATCAGAAATACCAGTAAATATAGTTGTTTCTGCTCCAGACATACCGATTATAGTAACATTCTTTTCCAATAATTTAAAATTACCGGCATATGTACCAGGTGATATTTTAATTGAATCCCCTTCATCTAAAAAATGTGATTCATAGGCAATTGCCAATGAACCATAATGAGAAGGCATTTCTATTGCTGTAACATTTGGTACATCAAATGAATTCGACTCAGCAGAAATAAATTGGTTTTTTTTATCTAAAAGCCTGACTCGATATTGAAAAGATCCATCATCATCAATCGTATCAATATATGAAATAGCTAATGAATCAGTAATAGATGCTAAATGGATCCAATTTTTTTCATTATTTATAATTTTTGCTTTTTCAACCATTATTTCCTTGAATCCGTTTACAACAATTTCAGTCCAAGTGATTTCTACTTCTGTTGGATGGTAAATGGGGTGTCCATCATAATCAATTGAAACCTGAAACAAAGAATCATCTTTCTTTTCTTCAGGTAATGTGGGGACTTCACAACTAATAACTAATAATAAGCCAATTATAAAAAAGGAATGTGAAATAATATTCATCAAATTACCATTCTACTTTGAATGTGATAATTTCTCTATACTTATCAAAATAATTATACCCACGTTCTAAACTTTCTTCTAATGATAAGTCTATTTCATCTTTAGATAAAATATTCCTAATTGTATAAGATGCACGCCAATTTAAACCCAAATATTTCTTTCTAAGAGATATACTTAAATTCGCATTTTCTTTGGGTTCTATAACACCACCGCCCACACCTGGTATAAAAAAGAATTGTTCGCCATCATAAGTCATATCATATGTAGCTACAAACCAATCTTGATTCCATTCAATGGTTGTTACACTTCTTCTTTCTGGTTTATTTGGAAATATTTGAACATCCGATATTTGTAAAAGTGTTGTTGCGAATGAAAGATTTAACTTCCCATCTAGATTAGATGAATGAATTGTAAACTCTTGTCCACTTATTTCTGATGTTAGTGTATTATATGGAACTGGTGGAGAATCTTCTAATAATCGATACGCAATTTTATTTGTGTAGTGGTTTCTAAAGTATCCAAAAGCTAAATCCAAGCCATCGAGAATCTTTGAATTATCAAAAAGTTTAAAATTAAATTGAAGATTCCCTTCTGTGGTTGACACATTTTCATTCACTAATGCTGAATCCACTTTGTCTTCTTCCCTCGCATTAGAAAAGCGAAAGAAATCACTTAAGGATGGTAATCGTGTATTATTCCCTTGATTTACAAAAAAGCTATAATCCAGTCGAGGCGTTTTTCCTTCCATCCGAATACCAATTCTTTTTGAAGATGGAGTAGATGCCAAAAATGATCCAGGTTTTTCATAATATATATTTCCACTATTTCCGAGGATTCCTGGGAAGGAAAATGATTGCTCGCGAATAGTTTGAATAAAATTTAATCGCATCGCCAACTCAAAAGCTATAATATCCACATAAGGGTGATCGCCTAATACTTCCCATTGAAATATAGATGATCCCGCTTGGCTTCTTCGCTTCATATCACCGGTTTGAATCACAGTAGTATCACCAAATAAGGATTTATAATTTTTTATTCCTTTAAATTTTTGATCTTCCAATTCGTATTGAAGAGAAATGTCCAATTTACCAACTCGACCATGTTTCAATACTTGTGCATTTAATGATTCATCATGAAGATTTTCATTTAAACTAGTAAAAAAGTCTTGAGAAAGGTCCCATAATCTTTGCCCCGCTTGTAAAGACCATCCATCCCACTTGAAAATTCGACCATCATATTGCACACTATATAATGTCATGTCATCTTGAGTTGCAATTCCACCAGATGGGAATTCCAAACCTTTATTAAATTGATAATATCGACCATTAATATTTCCTGAATTCAAGTCTAAATTGGTGAAAATATTCTGAAATATTGATGTGGTAATGGTTCTCCCACCATAAGCGCGGGTTTTCCCCGAATATCTCCCCCCAAGGCCAAATGCTTTCCATCGCCCAGTTGCACCAGCAGAAAAATCAACATCATCGCTATATGTTTGACCAATCCCTTGATTAATATAAAATCCATTTTTTTCAGCTCGTTTAGATTCCATATTCACAACACCACCGATGGCTCCAGAACCATACAAAGTGGAATTCCCGCCTTTAATGACCTGAATTTGTTCTATCACATTTAAATCAAGTGAAGATAAATCTGCAACACCTGTATTTGAGTCATTCATTTTAATCCCATCAAGAAAAACCGCAACATCCGTTGCATTATTCCCTCGAATACTTATTGTTTGTTTACCTGAAGTGGAATAATCTATTTTAATGCTACTGACACGACGCAATGAACTCCCCAAATCTCGAGCACCTTGAAGTTCTATATCTTCCAAGTCGACAATATCAATGGATGATGAAACATCTGCTTCATACTTCTTTCTTTCCCCAACCACTTCTACCGATTGTGATGTGATGACAGATGGTACAAGAAAAATCTCTATGGGTTGATCATCTTGAATTATCATAGCTACTGTTTCAAAACCAATGTGAGACATTTTTAACTCTATTGGGAACAAATGATTTGTCTGTATTCTAAATTGGCCATCTTTATCAGAAAAAGATCCTATATCAGTTCCCACAACTTCAATATTGACTCCAACAATAGGCTCTCTGGTGTTTTTGTCAGAAACAACACCCCTGATCACAGTTTTTCCGACTAAAGCTGATGATGCCAAAGATAAAAGAATAGTAAAATAAATAGATTTCATAGACGAAGAAATTACTAATATTCACACCCGTTTTCTTAATTGATTTTCTATAAAAGACTTTTGAATGGAACTTGTATAGTATTTTTCATGTTTTATCCAATGAAAAACAAATCCATGAAAGGAATATAATATGGAAAAAACAGATAAAAATATCCTACAAACAATGGGCATAATGAGTGTTGCAATTCTTATTGGCGTATTCATTCAACATGGTGGGTCAAAAAATATTTCGGCTGAAAATAATAAAGCACCTGAAACATTTTCTGAAACAGATATTTATGTTGAAGATGAACCTGTAGAAACAATAAATACTGTTGATAATTATGATCAATTAGAAACTGAAATTGAATTAGCGCCAAAATCAATCATTATTGATTCTGATTCATTTGGTGAAGCATTTGCCCAAGCACGCGATCTACTCGGGCCAAACAATACCTTTATTTGGAATGGACAATCATATACTACACATTTAGCTGATGAAGCACCGCCGATGCCAAAACCAGCTCAAGATCTAAATGATGAGGATACTTCAAACTCTGGTATATCGTTAGTAGATATTGTCCCTGTAGATGCGATCACTTTTCCTAACGGTCCAAATTTTGTCAAAGCTGAGTAAAGAATAATAAAAAGGCTCCGGGAAACCGGAGCTTTTTTATTCATCATAATTTTCTAATCGCTCTCTAGCCTTAATAAAACCAAATAGCACAAGAATGACCATCAATATCCAAACATAAGACATTATTGTTTTCCTGTTTGGCTCCACCCTAAATCGCCATAACGATCTTTTAAAACTACTACACCATCTAATTCTTTGTTAGTCCCCAGATAGGTTGTAGCCTCATCCATTTTATTAAATGTACTAATATATCCATTTCTATTTTCACCTGTCCCAATATAAACCGTCCGATTCCCATCTTGGTTATACGTTGAAATATATCCACCATGCCCATCATCTAATACTGTAATTGAATTAACAACTATATCCCCTAAGTTTCTTTCAATTAACGGATTTTCAGTTACTTCTTTAGGTATTTCATCTGCCCCAACAACTACAAAAAATAAAGTTGCCGACAATACTCCAATTATAAAACTTTTTTGATCAATTTCATTTTTCATTATTTCCTCCATTTAATTTTTTTTCTATTTTTTTTGTTATGTCACCCATTGTGTCAATTGATTCATCAATTCCTAAATCTGCTAAATCACTATTTTCTTGATACCATTTCTTTTTTGATTCAAGAACTCTAGCAATTAATATGGTGGAATAACCAAATAAAATAATTAGAAAAAAGGCGACATATAATGAGTTATTTCTATCTATGGTTGCTATCATAAATAATAATATGACTGGCATCAACTTAATAGCCTTTTGTATAAATGAATTAATTATTCGCATGTATTAATGTATAATGAATATAGTTTAACATTTTTTTTTGTTTGGATAACCACCCTAGGCGTACTTCTATATTAATATAACGAACCCCATTTTCTAAAGATGCCCAGGATAAAGAACCATCATCATATCCAAGATTCTTATTTTGAAGAACTACATTATAGGGGCCATGTTCTAGTTTTAAAAAATCTACTTCTTCTGTGCAAATGATAAAATCTCGTGGGTTTTGGTCTTTCTTAATTGAAACGGATGTACTGTTCTGAGTTTCTGAATGTATATTATATCCACGAGAATTATTATGAAGAGCAATTAAGAGACCTCCATTCGTTGGAAATATTTCATTTAAAAAAGTTTTCCGTCCCTTTTCAAGTAATGATATTGCTTCATTGAGTTGAGTTTGATTCCAATTTGATTTGAATTTTTGAAGAGCTTTACTTGAGCCCTCCGTTGAAAAAATACGGTTTGGATCTACTATAGTATCTATGAACGGAATTTCTCTATCTGAAGATTGAATAAAAAAAGCTATCCCAGAATAGTGCTTCACATAATCTTCCAATGCCATTTTTGCGGTTTTCTCATCACCGTGTAACCAAATTAATCTGTGGTCAGATTCCCCAGATTGAATCATTTTGAACGATATCCCCGCCCAATCAATTTCTTTAATCATGGTTTCTACCTTGGAAGAAGTTTCTCCTTGCAAGGATGGTTCTGCATTTAAAATAGCAATACAAATAAGAGCCTTATTTAAGGAGAAGTATTTTTTGAGATACTTGTGCATCACCAAAATTTAGCTGAACAATATATACACCGCTTGCATAATTATTTGCGTCCCATGTAATGGTATAATCCCCCTTTTCCTTTTTTTCATTCAATATTTTATCTACTAATTTGCCTGATAAATCATATACTTTCATTTGGATGATTTCATCCTTCTCTATTGAAAATGATAAAGTTACATGTCCATTAAATGGATTTGGATAAGCAGAAAATAGTGTATAAGAATCTGCTACAAATTCTTGTTCAATGGATAATTGCGGTAAACAGTTTGACACATCCCATCCAAACTCTGGGTAAACATCACCAATAAATTCTGGAGGGCAATGATCAAAAGTATTAAACCTAGCATTTATCGGTACAATATCAGTTGTATCCATGGGCAATTGCCTAAAAAGATGGTAGCCGTAATCACTACTATTCGAAAATAATGAATTTCCTAACCCGTTTTCACCTCCAATAATTGGGAACGATGTAGAATCAACAAATATTCCACCTCCAAAATAGCAGATACAATCACATGAGCCTCCTGCGGTATTATTCTCAATGATATTTCCAATTACTCTTGGATTTGAATGATTTATAATTGCTACTCCACCACCAACAGCACCACAACCGAAACTATTATTATTGATAATTTTATTTTTTTCAATAACCGGATTAGAACCATTATTAATTAATATTCCTGCTCCAGTGTCATCATTACCATTTATTATGGATAATCCAATAATCTTGGTTAAAGTATTTTCTCCATTTTCAATAGTAATAACTCTATCTATACCTTGTCCATCAATAACTGTATCATCTAAGTAATTATTATCCATACGATGGAACGATAATGAAGCTAAAGTAATTTGTTTTCCCATTAAATTTAAATGCTCAAAATATGTACCCGAATCGACTAAAATTAAATCTCCATCCTGACTAATTTCAATACCTGTTTGTATTTCAGGATAATCTTGCGGAATCCGAATCGTTTGATTTCCCCCGGTATTTCGGTAGTTTAAAATTAAATGCATTAAATACAAATAATCTTCCGGATCATCTTCAGTATAAGGTGTAATATTAAATGTTGTGTCCTGAGTCCCATCACGATTCAGTATAAAAATAGATCTTTGCTCTGCGTTCCAGGAAGACCAAACTGGGTATCCTGTGGCACTCGAATCTTCCAACCAAGGTAAATGCGCACCAGAGATCATTTGGTTTAATGATGCGTTATATGCATCTTTGCCTATACCAAGAATATGAACATCCGTTACATTTAATATTTTTAAATCTGTATGTATTTTGTTAAGAAAACCAAACCGGTTTCGACAAGTGCCTCATGTTTCATGACCAAAAAAAAGAATGGTAATATCTCCTTCATAATTAGAAGGTCCAATCATTTGGCCGTAGGTAAATGAATTTGGATTTAAATCTTCTAAACTAAATCCAGGTTGACCCACAATAATTGGGGTCAATAATAGAAATAAATATATTCCTATTTGCGGCATTACTTCCTAAGCATCAGGATCATCTGGCGCTTGAAGTCTATAAATAAAAGCAAGCACTAATGAGCCAACAACAAATAGTACGATTAGGGAAAAGATAATTGTTTTCATAGTGGGTTGAATTTACCCGTTCAAGATAACGGTTTCTATCATATTCATTTGTTTTTGGATAAAAATACTAACATCCTGTTTTGTGACCACTCTTTTATTGATATCCATATAGTCAGAAACGACTTTTATAATTGTCATTTTCTCAAGAGGATACATCTCTCTTATATGCTTAATAATGTGAAATGCTTCCATATCTACAATATCAGGAAATTCTTCTGTCCATTTTTTTATTTCACGGTTAACGGTTATTAAAGGTAATTCAATAATGTTTTCGTGAAATTTATTAAGCAAAAAAGATGACGCTACTCCTTCTTTTGAAATTGATCTAGCTTGATATAATTGACCAATTTGCGTTTCCCTTGGACTACCACCTGATATACCAACATTTATAATATGATCAATTGGTTTATCTTTAAAAAAGGAAATTATTTTTGGCATAGATTGGGAAACGCCTTTTTCTCCCATACCAGTGCCAGCCAAATAAATATTTTCTCTATTATATAACGGAAAGGATGCAGAAATTTTATTTAAATTAAAATGCTGGATGATAGGAGCAGATTCTGCTTTTAATGCCGTTAATATTAACCGAACTCCACCCACTTCCTTTTCTTTCTCTTAAACCATTTTTTCCAAATTTTTCGTCCATCCCATTTAAATATACTTGGAGGTGTTTCTCCCTCGGGACCAACTTTAAAATAGCCTCGATCATTTTGACTATTTTTTCGATTAATATCGAGTTGAATACTTTCAAAGATTACAAGTCGGTTCAAGAATCCTAGCTCATGAAAATCATAAAATATGGCATCTTTTCCATGATCTCTTCCCCAATAATTGAGCCTACGTCCTGCTGCGTATAATAAAAGTCCGGTAGGCAATCCATAAGATAAATATTCACTATGCCCTACTACAGATGCCGCCATAGAAGATCCAGCAATAAATCCACCCATTACTTGAAACGGAACACCTAACGCTTTATAAGTTTTTGTAGAATAATATACACCATCAATTGTCATGACTGGTATGGCCAGAACGGCTAAACTATCTTTCCAGAAAATAAGGCTTTTATTATCGATTGTATATTTGTTTCTAGATGCAATAACATCGCCAGACTTTAAAACAATTTCTAATATTTGCCCAGAAAGGAATTGTACTAATAATGAATTAAGTATAAATACAAAAAAATATTTTTTCATATTTTTGATTGACCGTTTTTATTTATGGTGACTTTTGCAGGATTCTTTTTCACCACCCAAATAAAAAAACTATAAAAAAGAAGAATATGTACAAGACCTGCAATTTCAAATCCCAGTAAATAAAATGGCCATTCACCAATAATTAATGGATTTGAGACAAGTGGCTTTTTTGATAAATACATATAATTTGATTTTAATATTAGATTCATTAAACCGATAAAAATGAGTAATCCTTGCGCAACCCAAAAAGCATTTTTCCAAGAACCTAGACGTGGCGACATTCTGTGAACAAAAACAAGATAGAAACCTGAAAGAATAATACCCGAATGACTAAAATAATATTCAAAGAGTAAATAAGCATCATGTCCATGTGTAAGTTCTGGAGTTAAAAAACTATGCACTGCTCCGGGAATACCTAAAATAAGAATAAACTCTAACCAAAATTGATTGCGATAAATTAAAATAAGTCCAGCAATTATGGATGAAATCCCACATAAATGTAATGGGAGGCTATCTGTAATGTGCCATGTATTAATTGAATAAAGATATATTTCTCTCACTATTTCCCTTAGAATTAAAACAATACCTAAAATAAATGAAAATTGAGCTTCTTTTTTAGGGCTTTGGCTCTTGCCATATTGAATTATGCCCCAAATGACTAGTGCGCTCACAATGAGTCCTATCCACCAAGTTGAGGTGAATGGTGGAATTATATGATGTTCAACCATCATGAATTCTAAACAATTAACATTAAAAAGAAAATAGTATCCTGTTCAAATGTGGATTGAACATTTAATAATATGGGAAAAAGTATAGAACTCTTTATTTTGATTAATCTATTTGGCGATCAGGAATAATAAACCAACCAATCATATATGCGAAAAAACCACCACCTAGGAAAAAGCCAAAAAGAAAAATGATGCGAACAATAACGGGGTCAATTTCGAAATAATCACCAATTCCAGAACATATTCCAGCTATTTTACCTTCTTTTCTATTTCGATATAATTTTTTTATTCTACTCATTTATTTAACCAATATATAATATATAACATAAACCCACGTAAGAAGGCCATGTACAATTGCCCAAAATACAGACTTATTTAATGTGAAGGATATTACGATTGACAAAACGGAACCAAATGTAACACCTGTTTTTACCCATTCACCGCTATAGTTATATCCGTATTTAGCCATAATATTTTATTGGACATCAAATGATGAAATTAGTTGTCAAAAAAATTAAAATCGTCTTAATCTTTTTTTATAGTTTGCCGATAATTCAGTTATTTCATCAATAATGTTTTTATTCAAATATTCTGGATAATTGGAAACATTTTTTTTAGAGTCAATGAGTCTTTGTTTTCCATTATGAAGTGCAAGTGCTGGCTGTTGAAGTGATATTTTTATATTCTCCCTCTCTCCTTCTTCCCAATCAACATCTAATGTATCAAATAATTGTTGAACCAACGTAATTTGGTCTTTTTGAGTCATGCCAAGATTTTTTAAATACTGGAAAAATGACCCCATTGATAATTGTAGCCCTGTTAAATAACCTGTTCGCGAAATATTTTTCCAATAATAGCTTTCTTCTTCTAAATCAATTCTAACTAATGATAGAATTTCAAATGCCATATCTAGCCCATGATGAGAACTTGCTATTTTGACTTGCCCCTTCTCATCCGTCCATGGTGTAGGGGACCCGAGCTCTTCATCTTCTAAAAGTAAATTAATTCTTAATAATTGATTTTCAATAAGTTGGGATTCAAACATACGAAGTCGTTGCGTTATTTTTGTCCTTTTCGACTTTGGTAATTTCATAAAATATATTGCATCACTCAATGTATCAACGAGCTCATGAATAATAGTAAAATCAACTGTCGATTTTTCTTCAACTAAGATAGATAATTGTTTTTTTCTTTTATATTTTGCTAATGGTGAACTTGGCAATGAAAAAAGGTCTATAATTTTAGATTTATTATCATTGAACGAACTTTGGATATCCATTAGAATTTTATCGGGACGGTATTTCTGACGTAATTCTTTAGCTGTGAGTAGCTTTTTCATTTTGGTCGGAATGTACCAAACAGTACAGAATGAGTGCAATATTTGAAATAATATATTTATGCATTAAAGAAAATATTTAATCCATATGAAAATAAGGATAATATGACAGCCATTCCCACATCAAATATTGGTGGAACTGTCGGGTAGGCATAATTCCAAATAACGACTCCAGCCAACCACATAGCGTATATAAATCTAGTTTTATTCATAAGATTAAGGTCGAAAGATAATAATATAAATAGATTATAATTGAATAATTACTATTTGATCTTAACTTTGATAAATTTACTTAATTGCTATTATGAAATCGATACAAACAGCCATATTTTCAATTCTCTTATTATTAGGGTTATTTCTCAATAATCTATCAGCAACCCAAACATCTTTCGAAAGAGATATTCAGCAATTAAATATTTTTAAAAATGTACAGTCTGAAATGTTTCAGGAAATGAAGTTTATCCACAAATATTCAGAAAGAAATGAATTAGGATATATCTCAAATGTTGAAAATGATCGTATTGAAATTTTATTAGGCCTTTAATTGTTGATAATGTTCAGCTACAGTTTCTTCCCAATTTCGATATTGAATCTTAAGATCTTTTTTACTTTTTTCATTTGATATATCAAAATGAAATCCAACATTTCCGGATACATAAGCTCTCTCAATCCCAAATAGTGGCGATAATAACCAAAATAAATATTTGGGAACCAATGAATTAGGAACTGGTTCAGAATCACCTACTTTTTTTCTAATCGCATTAGCCATTTCAATAAACTTAATGACTTTAGCACAAATAATAGTACGACCCCTAATATTAGGATTTACAGTAGCAAGAAAATGAGCTTTAGCAACATCCCGAACATCCACAATACCGATGGATGTGTCAGGAATCCCCGATTTATATTTTCCTTTTACAAAATCATTCATTATTTTGATAGACGAAGAATCCTGGCGTGAAGTTAATGCGGGTCCTAATATAAATCCTGGGTTTATGGTAACAAGATCAATGGAACAGGTTTTTGCTAATTCCCATGCTTTTTTCTCCGCTATTGTTTTAGAATATTCATAAGGTCTGTAGGTCGCAGAGCTTGCTTTATTCCAAAATGATTCGTCAATTATTTGCCCTTCTACTTCCCTTCCATCTCCATACATAGCTGCAATACTACTTGTAAGTACAACTTTTTTAATACCTGCATTTGCGGCAGATTGTAAAATATTTTGTGTCCCCATAATAGCAGGGTCAATTAATTCTTTTTGATGGTTTTTTGTTCCAAAAGCAATAAACGGTGAAGCAGAGTGAACAATAACATCAATATTTTTTACTGCATTATCAAAAGAATTTGGGGTAAGTAAGTCTGCATAATTAATATCAATATTAACACCAGTTGATTGTGTTATTTCATCGAAAACGGATAAATTCCCTGGAGCGGTATTTTTTCGAACAGTTGTAGAAACATGCCAACCATGTTTCGCAAATGTTTTTATTATCCAAGAACCGAGATACCCGGTGCCACCTGTTACAAGTACTCGTTTTCGTTCCATAATTATTCCCTATTTATTATTTAATGTTCTTCTTTTGAAAAGTTAACTAAAAAAGGTGTAACCAAATATTAATGAATGTATCAAATCAATAATCATAAAATTATTATTTAAGGCTGATTATGACTATTACAGATATTGCAAAAAAAGAGATTTACGCTATATTGTCTCGAAACGATGGAAAAGCATTGAGAGTTTATATGGCTGGTTTTGGATGAATCTAATAATACAGATAACAAATATTCAATTAATGGAATAGAAGTTATCATTAGTGAACAAGATCAAAACCATGTTGGCGATTTTACGATTGATTATGTAAACGATTATCGCGGAAAAGGCTTAGTGATTCAATCTGCTGGTGCTTGTTAAGTCAGTAACTATATTATAAATAAAAAAAAGCCATTCGCTGAAACGAATGGCTTTTTTACTAATTCCAAAGTATCCTTTTTACAAAGAATTACTTAGAGGGGTTTTACTTGTTTGGCAGCAGGTCCTTTTGTTCCTTCGCCAATTTCAAACTCAACTTTTTGGTTTTCAGCAAGTGTTTTGAAGCCGTCCATCAAAATTTCGCTCATATGAACAAAAAGATCTTTTTCGCCTTCACACTCAATAAAACCATAGCCCTTTGAATTATTGAACCATTTTACGGTTCCTTCTTTTCTTTCTGGCATGTTTTTCCTTATGCGTTTGTTTTTTTTATTACAAGCCACTACTACTGGGGCTCTGTGGGCGATGAGAGATTCGAACTCCCGACCTCTTCCTTGTAAGGGAAGCACTCTGACCAGCTGAGTTAATCGCCCAATTTTGGCGAGGAAATTAAGTCAAATTTTCTAATTTTTGTTCTTTTTTTTAATTCCCGGTAATGCTACCCTAATTACGTCTTGAATTTCTTTGGCAAAATGAAATGTTAAATCTTTTTTCACATGTTCAGGAACATCTTCAAGATCTTTTTCATTATGGTGAGGCAAAATAATTTCTTTTATACCTGAACGATGTGCTGCTGTTACTTTTTCTTTCACACCCCCGATAGGTAGAACATTTCCACGCAATGTGATTTCGCCAGTCATTGCTATCTTTTCTTTGACTGGAATATCTGTTAAAAGAGATACAAGGGATGTAACCATTCCAACACCTGCAGATGGCCCATCTTTTGGAATTGCACCGGCTGGCACATGCACATGAATATCAGTTTTCTCATTGAATTCTGGGTTAATTCCAAATGTTGCTGCATGAGCACGAACATATGTCAATCCTGCAGTTGCAGATTCTTTCATTACATCACCCAATTGGCCTGTTAAGGTTAATCGTCCTTTACCAATCATTTTTGTAGATTCAATAAATAATATATCTCCACCTGCTGCAGTCCACGCTAAACCTGTAACAACACCTGGCTTTGTAACTCGTTCTGCTAATTCAGAATAAAATTTGGATGCGCCTAAATATTCCTGAACCTTAGATTTTGTAATTTTAAATTTCTTTGATTTTTTTTCTACAAAATCACGAGCCACTTTTCTTAACACATTTGCAACTTCTCTCTCAAGATTTCTTACACCCGCTTCCCGTGTAAAAGAACGAATCAATTCTTTAATTGCAGCTTTGTCGACGATGACTTCATCTTTAGTCAAGCCATTTTCTTTAATTTGTTTAGGGACAATATGTCTTTTAGCAATTTCAACTTTTTCATCTTCGATATATCCGGAAAATTCTAAAATTTCCATTCTGTCTCTTAATGCAGGCGGGATTGCATCCTGATAATTTGCTGTAGCAATAAACATAACATTACTTAAATCAAAATCCACTTCTAGATAATGGTCACTGAAAGAATGATTTTGTTCAGGGTCTAATACTTCCAACATAGCAGAAGAAGGATCTCCACGAAAATCGCTTCCCAATTTATCTATTTCATCTAGCATAAATACAGGATTATTGGTGCCGGCTTTTTTAATGGACTGTATGATACGTCCAGGAAGTGCTCCAATATAGGTACGTCTATGACCGCGAATCTCAGCTTCATCCCTTACACCACCTAACGATAGTCTTACGAATTCTCTACCCATTGAACGTGCAATTGATTTCCCCAATGATGTTTTACCCACACCTGGAGGACCTCCAAAACATAAAATAGGACCTCGGACTCGACCATCTTTAGACCTATCCGTTTTTAAATTTCGAACAGCCAAATATTCAATAATCCGTTCTTTAACTTTACTGAGCCCATAATGATCTTCATCTAAAATCTTCAATGCTTTTTTTAAATCTATTGTATCCTCTGATGATTCACTCCAGGGAAGGTCGGCTAACCATTCAATATAAGTTCGGGATACATTATATTCAGGAGACTGAGTTGGGATGCGCGATAAACGATCTAATTCTTTTAATGCTACTTCTTCCGCATCATCGGGCATGTTTGCCGCTTTTATCTTGTCTTCAAGTTCTTTTAATTCAACAGTCCCTTCATCTTCACCTAACTCTTTTTTAATAGCTTTCATTTGCTCACGCAAATAGTATTCTCTTTGAGTTTTGGCAATTTCATCGTGGACTTCAGTTTGAATTTCTTCACCCAATTTGATACGTTGAATTTCTCTTGAAATAATTTTTATACTTTTTTCAACTCGTGCTTTAACATCTAATTCTTCTAGTATTTCTTGTTTTTCAGAATTGGATAAAGTCATTAATGAAATAGCGCGATCTGCTAATCGGTTAGGCTTCTGAATATTCGAGAGCATACCTGTATGCTCATCAGTAAGATTTGGAGCAATTTTAATTAGATCGGCGAATGATTGACGAAGATTATTTGATAATGCATCAAGCTCTAAATCTTCTGATAGCTCAATTTCTTCTAGTTGAGTAACGGCTGCTTCATAATAAGGCTCATCTTTTGTGTAATCTAATATTTTTACTCGGCTAATTCCTTGCACAATGGCTGATTTACTATTATCGGGCATTTCAAATACTTTTAATACATGCGCTAATGTTCCGTATGCATATAAATCTTCTTTACCAGGATCTTCTATTGAACCATCTTCCTGCGCAACAACAACAATATACTTTTTTGTTCCTTTGTCTAAATCACCGATAAGATGTAATGATTTTTCTCTTCCTATATATATTGGTATAACTTGTTGAGGAAATAAAACTGTATTCCTTAATGGCATAATTGGAAATTCTGCGGAATCTCCAAAATCAGGTTTTTCAATATTTTTTGGGGTTAAATCTTCTTTCATAATCTTCTTTCAATCGTTACGATTTATTTGGCAAGTATTGTGCCATTCATCAAATGATGTTTATTCGTCTGTAAATGTAAATAAAGTTTGCAATAATGGCGTATTCTTTACAATTCTAAAATAGATCTAATAAACTTTTTAAATGATTCTTCATAACCTTTCATTGTTAACAGTGGACCCGTTCCTTTAAAAAAGTATGGATCCGAATGTGTTTCTACAATTGCAGCTATTAAGTAGTATCCTCTTTTCTCGCCACCTGCATCTCCCATGGATGAAGCTAATAACGTTCCTTCTGCAGATACAAAAGTAACATTAAAATGCCCAACTGTTTCCTTTGTAATAGTAGCGAATTCGCTCATAGGTTTTCCGTCCGGGCGTTTAAATTGCCCAAGCCAACGTTTAATATTTCCTTCAATTCCACCGCCGATTCCTGCAAAGACTGCAATCAACCCATCTTCAGATCCACCATTTACTTTTGGAAGACGAAATTGAGCAATACGCATATTTGAAGAAGGCGTTTCTCTCAACCAGTTTTGAGGGATATTAGCTTGAATTGTGCCTATTTGTGTATATCCAGGCTGGATTGAGACACGAGATTCTCCTCTATTTGCAACTTGATGATTTTCTGTGATTTTTTCCTTTTGGATTCGTTCTGGCACTTTATCTTGTGTTGGAATGTAAGCGACTAAAATACCTGCAAGAACGATGAGGCCATAAACCAAATTTTTATTTTTAATCATTTTTTCTCTTTCAATATTAATTTTGCTTGTTGATCAGCATGGTAAGAACTACGTACTAATGGTCCAGATTCAACTATCTGAAACCCCATTTTATTTCCTTCTTTTTTATACATTTCAAATTCGTCATCTGATACATATCTTTTAACTGGCAAATGTTTTTTTGTTGGTTGTAAATATTGACCAATTGTAAAAACCTTTACGCCAATATTGGATGCCTGTTCCATTGTTTCTAAAACATGATCAGATCTTTCTCCCAACCCTACCATCATACCTGTTTTTGTTAATAATCCAAATTCAACTGATTGACGAAGAACATCTAAACTAGTACCCCAACTAGCTTGGCTTCTAACAGTTTTAGTAATATGTTCTGCACATTCCAAATTATGGCTGAAAATATCAGGTTTTGCACTAAAAACACGAATAAGAGCTTGCTTGTCTTTCTTAAAATCAGGTGTTAATACCTCAATCGTACAAGCAGGATTTAATCTACGAATGGATTCTATCGTTTTTGCCCAAATAAATGATCCATAATCACCTTTTAAATCATCGCGGTCAACAGATGTAATTACCACATGGCGTAAACCCATTTTTAAAACTGCTTCTGCCGTTCGTTGTGGCTCATTTAAATCATACCAAGTAGGTTTACCTGTTTTTACAGAACAAAAGCCACAAGCACGAGTACAAATATCTCCAAGAATCATCAAAGTAGCAATGCCAAGATTCCAACATTCAAATACATTTGGGCATTTTGCTTCCTCACATACTGTATTTAATTGCCCATCTTTAACGGCAGATTGCGTCGATCTAAATTTTTCGCCATAATGAATTTGTATTTTAGGCTTTAGTGGTCTTGAAGAAATCATTACCATGTTAAAACAAATTTTCCAAATTCAATGTTTCAAGTCCTTCCCGAACTCGATCAATAAATTTACTTCCACCAGCACCATCAACTAGTCGATGATCAAAACCTAAAGAAAGTATCATGATACTTTTGATTCCAATTGAATCCCCCTTTTCTGATTCAATCACAACAGGGCGTTTACGAATTGTTCCTACTCCTAAAATTCCTACATTAGGTTGATTAATAATTGGAAGGCCCATCGTAACGTTAAATACACCAAAATTAGTGATAGAAAATGTACTTCCCTGAAGTTCATCTGGTAAAATTTGTTTAGACCTCGTTCTTTGAGCAATATCATTTACTTTTCGACACACACCAAGAAAATTCATTTCCTCGCATTTGGATAGAGTAGGAACCATTAGCCCATTTTCAACAGCTACAGCCATTCCAATATTCAAATGCTTATGGAAAATTATTTTATCTCCATCTAATGATGCATTCATTTCTGGAAATGATTTTAATGCATGTACACAAGCCATCATGATAAATGGTGTTACTGTTAAATTATATCCTTCTTTTTGATGAAATGAAATTTGAGAATTATTTATAAATTCCATGATGAGTGACATATCAACTTCTGTTGCAATATAAACATGAGCTGATGTATCTAAACTTCTACGCATATGTTCAGCAATTAATTTTCGCATATGCCCCATTTCTTCTGATTTTCCTTCTAACGCTGAAACATTTATTGGATGTGAATTTGAATCACTTACTGTAAGTTTATTTTCTAAATATTTTAAAATATCTTTTTTTGTAACACGTCCACCTCGACCTGTGCCAGGGATTTTATTAAGGATTTCAATTGAAATATTATTTGCTTGAGCTATTTTCATTACAACCGGTGTAATAAATATTTTACCTTTAGGGTTTTTGTTTTTAGGTTTTTGCACACTTGGTTCTGATTCAGCTTTAGGTGATTCAGATGATTCTAAAGGTTTTATTTTAACTTTTTTTGAAGGTAATGTATTAATCTCCCCAGCTGCATCTACATCTGTTTCAATCCGCGCAATAACCTCACCTACATCCACCACTTCATTAATTTCTGCACAAATTTCAATAAGGATTCCTGATTCAATTGATGGGATTTCAGAGTCTACTTTATCTGTACCAATTTCAAGAAAGAGTTCATCTTTTTCTACAAAATCACCAACTTTTTTTCTCCACTCTAGAATTGTTCCATCTGTTATGGATTCTCCCATTTTTGGCATTATTACATCTACTATCATTAATACTCCATTATCTCTTCTATGGCCTCAACAATATCATTTGTTTGTGGTAAAATGACATCTTCTAAATCTGTGTGGTAAGGTATATGACAATCTTTAGCCCCAACTCGCTTTATTGGACCATCTAATTCTTCAAATAAATTTTCTGTAATTCTTGCAGAAATTTCGCCACCTAATCCACCCGTAATCGTATCTTCATGAACAATAAGAACTTTTCCGGTTTTAGTAACTGATGAATATAGTGTATCCCAGTCAACTGGATTTAATGTCCGAATATCAATTACTTCAATCATTCCACTTTCAAATCTACTTGATTTAATTGCTACCAATGATTTTTGAACCATTGCTCCCCATGTAATAAGAGTTAAAGTGTCTCCAGATTGAACAATATTCGCTTTTCCAAAAGGGAGAATATAATTTTCATCTGGTTCTGGACTAGCAGCATACCCTTGTCGATAAAGACCTTTATGCTCAAAAAAGAGCACTGGATCATTCATCCGACATGCAGCTTTCAATAATCCTTTAGCATCTGCGGCATTGGACGGATAAGCAACATAAATTCCTGGCATATGGTAAAAATAGCTATCAATAGATTGACTGTGATAAGGTCCGCCGTGGATATATCCTCCCACAGGAACTCGAATAACTACTGGGCACACAAATTCGCCATTTGATCGATATCGAACCATAGTTATTTCGTCTTTTATTTGCATCATAGCTGTCCAGATATAGTCTCCAAATTGTATTTCTACGACAGGTTTATAATCGGCAGCCGCAAGACCAACTGCTGTCCCAACAATAGATGATTCAGCTAATGGAGAATTAAATACACGATTCTGACCATATTTTGTTGTTAATCCTTTTGTCCCTGTAAATACACCACCTTTTGGATCGGCTACATCCTCACCATAAATAACCATTTTAGAATTTTTTTCTAACTCTTCAGACAATGCATGGTTGATAGCATCAATCAACACAACTTTTTCATTGATAATATTTAATTCTGTTTCTTCTAATGTGTTTTCACTTGAATATAAATGATCTAATGCCGTCGATGCTTCGGGAGATTCCTGAGCCTCTGCCCAATCAGCATCTTCATTTACTTTAGTAAAAATATCTGTTTTTATTTTTGCTAATTCTTTTTCAGTTAATATTTTTTCTTGAATGCATGTATTTTCAAATTTAATAATCGGATCTCTTTCAGATAAGGACTCTAATTCTTTATCTGATCTGTATTTTCGATGATCATCAGAAGATGAATGGGGTAATAAACGAACGACATGCGAAATAATTACAGAAGGACCTTTCCCTTTACGACCTCGATCCACTGCATTTTTAAATGCTAAATCTGTTTCAAAATAATCAGTTCCATCCACATCAAACCTCGCCAAATTTTGATAGCCTCCTACCATTTTAAAAATAGATCCACCAGCGGTCTGCTGTGATTTATGAACACTGATTGCATACTCATTATCTTGAATATGAAAAATGACTGGTAATTTTTCGCGGCTTGCCCAATTTAATGCTTCATGAAAATCCCCTTGGCTGGTTGTTCCCTCACCAGATGAAACATACACAACTTCCCTCGATTTCTCCCATTTGATGGCTAATCCGGCTCCGACTGCATGGAGATATTGCATTCCTGTTGCACTTGATGGGCTTACTATTCTTAAATCCTTTCGGCTAAAATGATAGGGGAATTGTCGTCCACCAGAGTCAGGGTCATCCTTTTTTGCTAAAAATGATAATAAATGTTCTCGTGATGTTGTACCTAATCCTAGTACAAAAGCAGCATCTCTATAATATACATATGACCAATCAACACCCGGTTTAATATTTTGAGCCGCAGCCAATTGGGCGACTTCATGGCCAGCACAAGACGTCAAGAAAAATGCTTTCCCTTGACGAAGTAATATCATCATTTTTTCATCTGATCGACGAGCAGTCACCATTTTAGTGTATAATTCTATTAATGCTTTTTTTGTATATCCATGAAGCCTAGGCATTGACCTTCTCCTTTGAAAAATGTGTATTAAATATTTCTATTAAAATGGGTTTCACTGTAGAAACATTCATGTTTTGAGATAAAGTTTCTTTCATACTCGTTACGCCATGTTCTAAAATACCACAAGGAATGATACCATCATAAAATCGTAAATCTGGATTAATATTGATGGAAAAACCATGCATTGTTACCCAACGACTTATCCGGACTCCCAATGCAGCGATTTTTTCATCGCCAACCCATACCCCTGTTAGTCCTATATTTCTATCAGCATTAATTCCATAATTACTCAATAGTTCAATAATCACTTGTTCCAATTTTCGCATATACCAACTAATGCTTTTTTGATAGTTGGATAAATCTAAAATAGGATACCCAACCAATTGTCCAGGCCCATGGAAAGTAATATCGCCTCCACGTTCAATATTATATACTTTAATTGATTTATCTCTGTTTTGGAGCAAATGATTTTCATCTGCATTTTTTCCTAGTGTGTAAACAGGTTCATGCTCTACAAGAATGAGAGTATCATCAATTGTTCCATCGATTCTTTTTTGTTGGAGTTCCTTTTGCATGACCCAAACATTATTATATGGACATACCCCTAAATCTATAATATCAATTTTACTTAATGTTGATTTAATCATTGGTGTATCGACCCAGTAAATGCATCTAAGGCAGCTTCCATTATAGCTTCAGATAATGTAGGGTGCGCATGAACAGTTAGCGCTAACTCTTCCCATGTTGATTCAAGTGCTTTAGCCAGTCCTAATTCTGCGATAAGCTCAGTTGCTTCGGAACCAACAATATGAGCACCAAGTAATTCGCCATGCTCTTTATCAAAAATAAGTTTTACAAATCCTAAAGTATCGCCCATAGCCATTGCTTTTCCGCTTGCACGAAATTCAAATTTGCCAACTTTCACATCTAAGCCTTTCTCTATGGCTTGTTCCTCTGTAATACCTATTGATCCCGCTTGCGGTTGACAGTATGTACAACTAGGAATATTTGAATAATCAACTGGGTGTGTGTGGTGTGATGCAATATGTTCAGCTGCAACATGTCCTTGTGCTGAAGCAACGTGGGCTAACCATGGTGGCCCAGATACATCACCTATGGCATAAATATTCGATATATTTGTTTGATTAAATTCATTGATTAGAATTGACCCTTTTTCTGTTTTAACACCAACTTCCTCCAAACCAATATTTTCTGTATTTCCTGTAACTCCAACAGCTAATAATGCTTTTTCGCCATCTAATATTTCATTCTTTCCATTAAATTCTGTGTGAACTTTAACTTTTGTTTTTAATACTTCAATTTTGCTGACCTTTGTAGATGTATAAATTTTCATTCCTGATTTTTTAAAGGAACTTTCAACAACCTTAGATACATCCTTATCCTCAAGTGGAAGGACTCTATCCATCATTTCTACTAAATGAATTTTTGTTCCAAATACATTATAATAATATGCAAACTCTGACCCAATAGCTCCAGAACCAATAATAACCATTTCTTTAGGAGGTTTGTCCAATAGCATGGCCTGCTTTGATCCTATGACTCGCTTACCATCCACCTTCATGTTTGGAAATGATCTGGGGCGAGCTCCTGTTGCAATAATAATGTAATCAGCCGTTATCTTTTTATTTCCATTAATGGAAAGGGTATTAGAATCAATTAATTTCCCTTCACCAGTTAAATAATCAATATTATTTTTCTTCATCAAAAAGCCAATACCTTTTGATAGTCTTTCAGAAACTTGACGACTGCGTTTTATATTTGCAGGAAAATCAACAGAATACCCATCAACATTAATACCATATTTTTTACTATTTTTAATAGTATCTAACACTTCAGCATTTTTTAATAATGCTTTAGTTGGGATGCATCCCCAGTTGAGACAAATACCCCCAAGCTTATCTTTTTCAATGATAGCCGTCTTTAGCCCAAGTTGTGACGATCGAATTGCAGCAACATATCCACCCGGGCCACCCCCCAATACAACGCAATTATATTGATTTTTCATTTTATTTACAGTGACTTTTTCCCCAAAATACTTAAAAATTCTGAACGTGTTTCAGCTGATTTTCTAAATTGACCGATCATAGAAGATGTTGATGCAAAACTATTTTGTTTTTCAACTCCACGCATTTGCATACACATATGTCTTCCCTCCATAACTACGGCTACACCACGCGGAGCTAATACATCATTTAATGTTTTAGCAACTTGGTGAGTTAAACGTTCCTGTACCTGGAGTCTCCTTGAATACATGTCAATAATTCTTGGGATTTTAGATAATCCAATAATTTTACAATTGGGTAAATATCCAACATGTGCTTTTCCAAAGAATGGTAATAAATGATGTTCACAAAAACTGAAAAATTCAATATCACGAACAATTACCATATCTTCAGATGATTCTGTAAAGATAGCATCATTAATAATATCATCTAATGAAAGTCTGTAGCCCTGAGAAAAATACTCCCAAGCTTTAGAAACACGTTCAGGCGTTTTTAGCAACCCTTCTCGACTTGGGTCTTCTCCAATTTCTTTCAATAAATCGTGGGTTAATGATTCTATCATTTTTTTATTTTTTACATTCATTAATTTTCCCCTATTCAATTGATCCTTTCTAATCTAATTCAACAGGATATTCATGAATTTTATTTTTTAATAACCATACGCCTAAATAAAAGAATGGAGTATCAAATAATGCGACTAACATTTTAAATAGGAAACCATTCATTAATAAAGGCCAAAATTTTTCCCAATCAATTATATTTGAAAAACATAACAATAATAATACTGATGATGTATCCACCAATTGAGAAACAATCGTTGACCCATTATTCCTAAGCCATAAATGCTTACCCTTAGTCAAACGTTTCCAAAAATGAAACATTCGAATATCAATAAATTGAGCAATTAAATATGCCAGCATTGATGCAAATACAGCAGGTCCAAAAAGGCCAAATACTTGGTTAAATAACCCATCATTCACTGGAGACCAAATGGTTGATTTCATAGAATTTGCTAATAGAACTACCCCCATTACAAATACACTAGAAATTAATCCAGCAAATACAACTTGATCTGCCTTCTTTTTCCCATAGAATTCAGAAATTAAATCTGTGCATAAAAATGTTATTGGATAGGGCAGAATGCCAACCGATAATTCAAAAGTATAAATTCCAAAAGGTGACCATGTGAAAAATTTTTGAAAGATTAAATTAGCCGTGATTAAAGAAGAAATAAATATTCCAGCTAAAATTAGATAAAATCGATCACTAAATTTCAAAACTTAATCTCCATAGTAATCAGTAAAAATTGTTTCAGTTTCTATTAAGCGAATGTGATGAAGTTTTCCTTCTTTTAAATCTTTATTTAATTGACCCCAAATAAATATGACCATATTCTCTGATGATGGCTGTTTATTCTGAAACCAAGGGATATCGCTTTCAATTCGACTATGATCAAATACTTTTATCACATTCTCATTTACAATTTTCTTTAAATATTCAAGATCGATGAGCCACCCCGTGTCTGGATTTATATCGCCAGTTATACTGACCTCAAGTGTATAATTATGACCATGAACTTTCGCATCTTTTCCAAAAACTTGAGTGTTTTTTTCTTGTGACCACTTTTTATGACCATATTGGTGAGCAGCGCAGAAATGAAATTGTTTAGTAATAATTGGATTTGACATATATTTGTATCTTGCAAGTATTATTAAAGATACAATTTATGACATGTGATAAGGGGGACAAAACAATTCTACATATAATAAAAAATTACTTTATATAAGATAGCCAGTGATCATATTTATTATTTCTACCTTTAATCACATCAAAATAGGTTTCTTGGATTAACTGGGTAATTGCGCCCGGTTTCCCATCACCAATTGAGCGTTTATCCACTTCTCGAATCGGTGTTACTTCAGAAGCTGTACCTGTAAAAAATGCTTCATCAGCATTAAATAGTTGACCAAGTGATAATTTTCCAATATGTACTTTATATCCAAGATCCATTAATAATTGAATAATTGTTTCCCTTGTTATACCCATTAAAATACAAGAATCTTCTGCATTCGTATAAATTTCATTATTTTTAATTATAAAAATGTTTTGTCCAGCTCCTTCAGCAATATTCCCATCACCATTCAATAATAATCCTTCATCATACCCTTTCTCTTGTGCGTCTTGGGCTGCTAATATAGAATTTAAATATTGACCGCCGGCTTTTGCGACTGTTGGCAATGAACTTGAGTGAAACTTTCGCCATGGGGAAATTGTTACTCTAACACCATTTTCAATTGCGCCTTCTCCTAAATATGCCCCCCAATCAAATGTAGCGATAGCTATTTGAATCGGGCACTTTTTTGGATGAACGCCCAATGTATCGTACCCATAAAAAGCTACAGGCCGGATATAACAACTTTTTAAATTATTCACCTTTATTAAATCTTTCACAGCTTTAACTAATTCTTCTACGCTAAAAGGTAAAGACATATTGTAAATAGATGCCGATTCATGAAGGCGTATCATATGTTCCTTTAGGCGAAAAACTGCAGGACCTTGACTGGTTTCGTAACATTTTATACCTTCAAAAAACGAACTTCCGTAATGAAGTGCATGAGACATCACGTGAATACTCCCCTCATTCCAATGCTTTAATTCACCATCCATCCATAGATATTTAGTTTCACCACTCATGTCTTTAATTCTTTCTTATACTTTTTCTTTTGATAATTGTAATTGATATAATTTGTAATTCAAACTATCGCTTAATGCTTGCCAGCTCGCTTCAATAATATTTTGGGATACCCCAACAGTAGACCAATAATTTTCACCATCACTACTTTCAATTAATACGCGAACTTTAGCTTCTGTTCCAGCGCTTTCATTCAAAACACGCACTTTATAGTCCAATAATTTAACAGTAGCTATTTCAGGATAAAACCGGATTAACGCTTTTCGAAGAGCATGGCTAAGAGCATTTACTGGACCCACCCCATCTGCGACAGTATGTTCTATCTCTCCATCTACGGAAACTTTCAACATAGCATCTGCCATTCGATGGCCATCATCATCATAACTAATATGTATCCTTGAATCTACTACATCAAAAAAAGGTTTGAATTCGCCCATTTGTTCTTTCAGTATAAGTTCAAATGATGCTTCTGCTCCATCAAATTGATATCCTTCATTTTCCAAATCTTTAATTCGAGTAACAACATTCTTAGTTAATGATTTATCCCCATTTAAAGAAATGCCTAATTCTTTAGCTTTAAACCTAACATTACTTTGTCCTGATAATTCTGATATGAGAACACGTTGGTGAGCCCCAACTTTTTCTGGTTCAATGTGTTCATACATTTTACTATCTTTTAATACAGCACTTACATGAATACCACCTTTATGGGCAAAAGCTGATTTTCCGACATAAGCAGCTCGATGATTTGGCCTCAAGTTCATGACTTCTGATACATAGTGAGATAATAGTGTAATACGTGTTAAATCCAACGGTTTCGTAGTCTTTTTTCCCATTTTTAAATGAAGATTTGGAATGATGCTGCAAAGATTCGCATTTCCGCATCTTTCACCTACCCCATTAATAGTTCCCTGAACATGTCTTACTCCAGATTGGACAGCTATTAATGTATTTGAAACAGCTAATTCACTATCATTATGCGCATGAATACCTAAGGGAAGATTTACATTATTCTTAACAACTTTAATTATAGATTCTATTTCAGATGGAAGAGTACCACCATTTGTGTCACATAATACAATTGTTTGAGCTCCCGCAGATTCTGCAGCTAATATCATTTTTAATGCAAAGTCTGGATTATCTTTATATCCATCAAAAAAATGTTCAGCATCAAAAATGACTTTACGCCCATTATTAATTAAATATTGAATCGATTTATATATTAGATCTTCATTTGCTTCTTTCGACAATCCAAGTCCAACATCAGCATGTAAATTCCATGATTTCCCGAAGATACAAACAGTACTGGTTTCAGCCTTTAACAAAGCTATTAAGTTTGTATCTGATTCTATTTTTTTGGGGAATCTCGCAGTTGACCCAAAAGCACAAATAGTTGAGGTTGTTAATGTTTCATTTTTAATCTTTCGGAAAAATGCCTCATCTTTAGGATTACTTCCTGGCCAACCCCCTTCGATAAAATCAATTCCAAAATCATCTAAATGTTTAGCAATATGAATTTTATCATCCACTGATAGACTTATTCCTTCACCTTGGGTCCCATCTCTTAATGTAGTATCAAATAATTCTATAGGACTATTTTCATTCATATTAAACTTCCAATTCAGTAAATAACCACGGAAAATTCTTTTTATGTTTTAATTCAAAATCATCTATTGAATTTCCATATTTTAACGTTTGTCCAATTTCATCTAATCCATTTATCAAACAATATTTTCTATAACTATCCAATTCAAATGGAATAGATAGCTCAGATGCTCCATGAATCATTTGATTCTCTAAATCAATCTTCAGATTAAAGTTTGGTTGTTCTTTTAATAGAAGGAATAATTGCTGAATTATTTCTTCTGAAAGGACAATTGGTAACAGTCCATTTTTAAAACAATTATTATAAAATATGTCAGCATAACTTGAAGCTAAAATAGCTTTGAAACCATAATCAACAATGGCCCATGGTGCATGTTCTCTACTCGACCCACAACCAAAGTTTGATCGCGTTAATAATATTTGTGCTTTTTTATATTGTGTTTGATTTAATACAAACTCTTTATTCAGTGGGCGGTTCGAACAATCCATACCAGGTTCGCCATGATCTAAATAACGCCATTCATCAAATAGATTAACTCCAAAACCCGTTCGCTTGATTGACTTTAAAAATTGTTTTGGGATAATAGCATCTGTATCCACATTGGAACGATCTAACGGAGCCACAACACCATCAATTATAGATACTTTTTCCATTAATTCGTCTCCCTTATATCAACAAAATGTCCATTGATTGCAGCGGCGGCGGCCATCACTGGACTTACTAAATGTGTTCTACCCCCTTGGCCTTGTCTCCCTTCAAAATTTCTATTTGATGTTGAAGCACACCTTTCTCCATCATCCAAACGATCTGCATTCATGGCCAAGCACATGGAACATCCGGGATCACGCCATTCAAATCCTGCTGCAATAAATATTTTATCTAACCCTTCTAATTCAGCCTGTTCTTTAACAAGACCTGACCCGGGTACAACCATCGCAAGTTTAATTGTATCGGCAATTGTTTTCCCTTGAACTACTTTTGCAGCATCACGTAAATCTTCGATACGAGAATTTGTACAAGATCCAATAAATATTTTATCCAACAGATAATCTGATATTGATGTATCCTCACTTAACCCCATATAGGTTAATGCATTGGAATATTCTGGATTCCTCTTAGGAATTTTGTCATAAATATTAATACTTAATTCTGGCGAAGTTCCCCAAGTAACCTGTGGCTGGATGTCATTGGCATTAAATGTAATTGTTTTGTCAAAAAGCGCATCAGCATCACTCTTTAATGTTTCCCAAAATACCTCTGCTGACTCCCAATCATCCCGTTTTGGTGCAAAAGGTTTATCTTTCATATAATTAATTGTTTTTTGATCCACCGCTATTAGGCCTGCTCTAGCGCCAGCTTCTATGGCCATATTACAAACAGTCATACGTTCTTCAACTGACATATCAGAAATAGCTTCACCAGCAAATTCTATCGTATAACCTGTTCCTCCTGCTGTACCAATTTTTGCTATAATTGTTAAAACAACATCTTTAGCAGTCACCCATTCCTGAAGTTTACCATCAACTCGAATAAGCATATTTTTCATTTTCTTTTGAACCAAACATTGAGTAGCTAAAACATGCTCTACTTCTGATGTCCCAATTCCAAAAGCTAATGCACCTAAAGCACCATGGGTTGCAGTATGAGAATCTCCACAAACTATAGTCATTCCAGGTAAAGTTGCCCCTTGTTCTGGGCCAATAACATGAACAATGCCTTGCCGATGGTCTTCCATCGAAATATAGGGGATTTTGAATTCTTTACAATTTTCTTCCAATGTTTGTATTTGTAGCGCAGAAATAGGGTTATCAATCCCTTTCTCTCTATCTTTGGTTGGTATATTGTGGTCGGCTACAGCTAAACTTGCACTAGGTCTTCTTGGATGGCGTTGATTCATTTTTAAACCAGCAAATGCTTGAGGGGATGTTACTTCATGAATGAGTTGTCGATCTATGTAAAGTAGATCTGAACCATTTTCATCGGATCGAACCAAATGAATATTCCATAATTTATCGTATAATGTTTTTCCCTGCATGATTACTTTAGTGTTTGTACTGAATCAAGCAATTCATTGACATCAGTTTGAATAATATGTTCATTAATTGCTTGTAAATATGCTTTTGCGCTCGCTTCTACAATATCAGTTGACACACCGCGCCCTGTAATAGAATCTGAACTATTTCTTAATCGAACTGTAGCCTCACCTTGGGCAGATCTCCCCATTGTCACAGATCGTACTTTATATGATTCTATATGAAATTTTTCATTTAATGCTCTATCAATAGCATTAAAACATGCATCAACGGGTCCATCTCCTGTTGCGGATTCCTCAACAATTCTTTCTTCAGTTTTTATTCTTACCGTAGCTGTCGGAATAGTAGTTGTTCCAATATTAACATGTAGATAATCCAATTCATGGCGGTAATCTTTTACATAAATTTCATCTCCCATTAAAACTCGAAGGTCATCATCAAATACTTCTTTTTTCTTATCAGCTAATTCAAGAAATTTTTCATAAATCTGCTTTAATTCTTCTTCATTGGGATGATATCCTATTTCATTAAGTCTCGCAATTAACCCATGGCGACCTGAATGGCGACCTAAAACGATTTTTGATTTTTGGACGCCCACCAAATCGGGATCCATGATTTCGTATGTTTCTTTATTTTTTAAAACACCGTCTTGATGGATTCCTGATTCATGAGAGAATGCATTTTCACCAACAATGGCTTTATTGGGTTGAACAACCATTCCTGTAAACGTTGATACCATTCGGCTAGTGTTGAATATTTCTGAAGTCACAATATCTGTTTTGAAATCCCAAGCATCTTCTCTGACTTTCATGGCCATAACAATTTCTTCTAATGATGCATTCCCAGCTCTTTCTCCAATGCCATTTATGGTGCACTCTATTTGCCGAGCTCCATTATTAATAGCTATTAATGAGTTAGCAACCGCTAAGCCTAGATCATTATGACAATGAACACTAATAATTGCATCATTAATATTTAATACCTTTTCTTTCAGAGTCGCGATTTTTTTACCGTACTCGTGGGGCATTGTATACCCCGTGGTATCAGGGATATTTACTGTGGTAGCACCAGCAGCTATAACCGCTTCAATAATGTCTATCAAATATCCAATATCTGTTCTTCCAGCATCTTCCGCAGAAAATTCCACATCATCAGTAAATGTTTTCGCATAAGCCACCGCATCACATGACATTTTTAATATAGTTTTTCGTTTATCATCCAAAGATTTTCCATAACGATTACTCGTGAATTTTCCCAAAATATGAATATCTGAAGTCCCTGCAAATGTATGTATTCTAAACCTCTTAGAATTCTTCAGTGAATCGTTGGCCGCTTTAATATCGCCATCAACCGTTCGAGCTAAACCAGCAATAATTGCTGATTCATTTAAATCAGCGATTCGTTGTACTGCATAAAATTGAGCTTGAGAAGAAACTGGAAATCCTGCTTCAATAACATCAACATTTAATCGAATAAGTTGTTTTGCAACTTCTACTTTTTCTTGCACATTTAAAGAAGCTCCTGGAGCCTGCTCTCCATCCCGTAATGTTGTATCAAAAACTATAATTTTTTCTTTCATTTAATACCCTTCTCGTTCCAATGATTAATTTTGAAATCTAATTTAATTTTTCAATAATATGATTTCGCATTTCAGATGTAGATACCATGGTAGAATTTTCATCAGCAATATCTTTTGTTCGATATCCATCTTTTAATACTTGTTCAACTGCATGATTAATTTTTCTTGCACATTCTGGCTTATTAAAGGTGTATTCCAGCATCATAGCTATTGATTCAATTGTAGCAATTGGATTCGCTTGATTAGTCCCCGCAATCTCAGGAGCTGAGCCATGCACTGGTTCATACATTGCATATTTGGTTCCCATACTTGCTGAAGGTAACATTCCTAAACTTCCCGTAATCATGGCAGCAATATCACTCAAGATATCACCAAACAAATTTTGCGTCACAATTACATCAAATTGTTTCGGATCCCGTACCAATTGCATAGCAGCATTATCTACGTACATTTCAGACAACGAAACATCTGGATATTCCGGTTGTAAAGCATTTACACAGTCTCTCCAAAATTGCGAACTTTCAAGCACATTTGCTTTATGGACAGATGTTAATTGGCCTTTACGTTTTTGTGCTAATTCAAAAGCTACACGCGCTATACGGTCTACTTCTTCCTTTCCGTAAGCTAATGTATTCCAGCCTTTTAATTCATCCATACCACGTGGTTTACTAAAATAGATTCCACCTGTCAATTCTCTCACCACCATTACATCTGATCCGCCAACTATACTTGGTTTCAACGATGATGCATTAACTAACGCATTATAAACTTTTGCGGGTCGTAAATTCGAAAATAAACCTAGTGCTTTTCTTAATCCCAGTAATGCTTGTTCTGGTTTTAATTCGTGAGGTAAGCCATCCCATTTTGGGGCCCCAACAGCCCCCAATAATACAGCATCAGATTTTAGACAAGCATCCAACGTATCCTGCGGCAATGGGTGCCCGACTTTTTCAAATGCGCATCCACCAATTAACTTTTCTGTTACATTAAACTTAATATTAGCCTGTTCACTTACGATGTTTAACACATCTAATGCGACATCTACAACTTCTGGCCCAATTCCGTCTCCAGACAATACTGTTAATTGATACGTTTTCATTTTCAGCTAAGATTTTCTGGACGAAGCGGACGTAATTGTTTCCCCGCTTGCCACATTTCTTGGTTATTGATTTCTTCTAATTCTCTTTCGAGTTGAACGCGATAATCAGACTTAGAATTAGATTCGATAGAAATACGCGCTTCTTCTCCGCTTAACACATTATTATAACAATCTTGAATAACTGGTTTTATAGCTTTATGAAATTTAGGAGCCCAATCAAGTGCGCCACGTTGTGCTGTTGTCGAACAATTGGCATACATCCAGTCCATGCCCTTTTCTGCAACTAATGGATATAAACTCTGAAGCGCTTCTTCGATGGTTTCATTATAAGCTTCCGATGGCGAATGACCATTCTCTCTTAATACTTCATATTGAGCTAAAAATGCACCTTGAAGCATTCCCATTAAAACGCATCTTTCTCCCGTTAAATCGCTATGGACTTCATTTGAAAACGTTGTTTCAAATAAATGTCCAGAGCCAATTGCAAAAGCAGTTGCAATGCAACGTTCCCTTGCTTTTCCTGAAGCATCTTGGTGGACTGCAAAAGATGAATTAATCCCACGTCCTGCAAGAAAATGATTTCGGACTGTTAGTCCACTTCCTTTAGGCGCAACGAGCATTACATCAATATTTTCTGGTGGAATAATTCCTGTACTTTCGTGGAACACAACACCAAAACCATGAGAAAAATATAGAGCATCTCCATCAGATAAATATGATTTAACTGTTTCCCATGCTTGTATTTGCCCTGCATCGGAAAGTAAAAACTGAATAATTGTTCCACGTTCAGTTGCTTCTTCAATACTGAATAAATTTTTCCCTTCTTCCCAACCTTCATCGATTGCTTGGTCCCAACTTTGTCCTTTTCTAAGTCCAAGAATTACATTGAACCCTTGATCGCGCATATTGAGCCCTTGACCTCGTCCTTGTGGACCATATCCCAAGATAGCTGTCACTTCTTCGTTTAATATTTCTTTACACCTTTCTAATGGGTAGTCTGACCTCTCGATAATAGTTTCTTGAATTCCATTAATATTTATTGTTCTCATTTTGATTCCTTTTTTTTAATCATTTAATTTTGATAAGCAGTAATATGATCTGGCGTCCATGATAGATCATCTAGTTGTGCATTAATATTGTTGGAAGATATATTGTGAGTTTTTCCTTTTCGCATAGCTATTTTCCCTGTACGCATGATTTCAGTAATTTCGAAAGGTTGGAATGCTTCAATCATTTTGTTAATGACAGATTCTTCATCCATAGCTTCTACTATTGTTGACTCGGAACCCATATCTACAATTCGGGCACCAAATTTTTTAATGACATCATTTAAATCATTTAATTGCTCTGGACCTATAGTCATCTTAACCAAAATAGTTTCTCGCGAAATGCAGGGCAATGATGAAACATCTTTGACCGCAATAACATTGACAAGTTTTAATAAATTAAAGTAGAGATTTCCACGTTTATGGGAATCTGGCTCATTGGCTACAATCGTCATACGGCTTACACCGGGAGTTTCACTTTTTCCTACGGATAAACTTTCTATATTAAAATTCCTGCGCCTAAATAAACTTGCAACACGATTTAAAACACCGGGCTTATCTTCGACTAAAGTGATGAGTGTCTGTTTCATGATACTGTTTCCTCCTGAGTGTTTGTTTGACCATTTTCTGGGTAAGGGCGTTGAATCATTTCATGAAGACCTACACCTGCCGGTACCATAGGAAAAACCATCCCATGCTCTTCCACAATAAATTCAATTAAACTTGGCCCTTTTTCATTCTGTGCTTTTTTCATAGTTGGAATAATATTTTCTAATGTATTCACTCGATATGCTGAGATACTATAGGCTTCGGCTAATTTTACATAATCTGGGCTAGAGATAGGTGTTTCTGCATAGCGCGCATCATAAAAGAGTTCTTGCCATTGGCGTACCATTCCTAGATATCCATTATTAATAATGGCAATATTAATATTTGCATTTTCTTGCATAGCTGTAGCCAATTCCATCAGCATCATTTGAATACTTCCATCTCCTACAATAACCCAAATTTCTCGGTCTTTTTCATGGAAACTTGCACCTATAGCTGCAGGTAAACTGAAGCCCATGGTTCCTAATCCCCCAGATGTGAGTAAAGTTCTTGGTTCATCGTGTTGATAGTATTGCGCTTCAAGCATTTGGTGTTGACCCACATCCGAAACAATGAGGGCTTTCCCATTGGTACCTTTCCAAATTTCTCTTATGACTTGCGCGCCTATCAATCTTTCAGATTTAACATTTATAATATCTCTTGATTGTGAATCTTTATGCCAACTATTAATTGTTTGTAACCAATCTACTTTCTTTGATAGCTCAATCCGTGGATATACCTTCCTCAGAACAGTTCCTAAATCGGCATGAACTGCTAAATCCACTAATACATTTTTATTGATTTCAGATGCATCAATATCAATATGAATCTTTTTTGAATTAGGTGAATACGTCTTCAAAGTACCTGTAACACGATCATCGAATCGCATTCCACATGCTATCAATAAATCCGCATCTTGAATAGCATGATTCACCCAGGATTCTCCATGCATTCCCATCATGCCTAAAACCAGTGGATGGCTCTCCGGTACTCCACCAATTCCTAATAAGGTGGTAGCAATTGGGATAGATGCTTTTTCGGCTATATCCATTACTTCTTTACAAGCTCTTGATAATAAAACACCATGTCCTGCAAGAATTACCGGTTTTTCTGCCGCATTTACCATATCAGCAAATTCTTGTAAATGCGATTCATTTGTTTCTTTTGGAAGATGATATCCAGGGAGATTAATTGGATCGGTTGAGTAAACAAATTCTGTCGACTCATTTTGAATATCTTTGGGAATATCTACAAGAACGGGCCCAGGACGACCTGTACGCGCCACAAAAAATGCTTCTCGAATCGTGCTGGCTAAATCTTTAATATCCGTGACAAGATAACTATGCTTTGTCACTGGAATTGCTGCGCCAGTAATATCCACTTCTTGGAATGCATCTGAACCAATGACATTTGATGGTACTTGACCTGTAATACACACTATTGGAGAAGAATCTAAAATGGCAGTAGCCATTCCAGTAATCATATTGGTTGCACCCGGGCCGGATGTCCCAATAGCAACACCAACTTTTCCACTGGATCGTGCATATCCATCCGCCATATGAGTAGCCCCTTGTTCATGACGGACAAGGACATGGTGCACCTTATCTCTGTATTGATTTAATGCATCATACGTAGGTAGAATGGTCCCACCAGGATAGCCAAAAACTACTTCAACGCCTTCTTGAACGAGTGACTCCCATATAATTTCTGCACCTGTTAATATTTTCTGTGTTTGATTCATACGAATTCCTTTTATTTTAAAATTGCACCTGTATCTGCAGAAGTAACCATCCGCGAGTATCGGCCCAAATAACCATGAGTTATTTTTGGCCTGAAAGGTTTAAGGTTTGTTAAGCGATCCTGTATTTCTTTCTCGCTTAATTCTATATTTAATATTTTTTCTGGAATATTAATTGAAATCATATCTCCCTCCTCTAAAATAGATATTGGACCTCCATCAGCTGCTTCAGGTGAAATATGCCCGATACATGCACCACGCGTTCCGCCAGAGAATCTACCGTCTGTTATGAGAGCAACTTTATCACCTAGTCCCATTCCCATAATTGCGCTAGTTGGTGATAACATTTCTGGCATTCCGGGTCCGCCTTTAGGTCCCTCCGTTCGAATAACAATCACATCACCTTCTTGAATTTCATGGGATAATATTCCCGATAAAGCATCTTCCTGAGACTCATAAATACGTGCTGGGCCAGTATGCACTAGCATGGATTCAGATACTGCACCTGTTTTTACGACAGAACCATTTGGAGCCAAATTTCCATATAAAATAGCTAATCCACCTTCGACAGAATAGGGATCATCTATGGATCGAATAACACTTGAATCTTGAATAACAGAAGATTCAATATTTTCTCCTAAGGTTTGGCCTGTTACAGTTGGACAATCTAATTGAAGGAGATTCTCCTTTTTAGATAATTCATTTAATATAGCAGAAATACCACCTGCTCGATCTACATCTTCCATATGTACATCTTTAGTTGCTGGACTCACCTTACATATGTACGGTGTTTTTTTTGCTAAATTATTTAATGATTTTAAATCAAAGTCAATTCCTGCTTCCTGCGCTATCGCTAAAGTATGTAAAACAGTATTTGTACTTCCTCCCATTGCCATATCTAATATAAATGCATTTTCAATAGATGAATGGTTGATTATATCTCGAGGTTTTATATCTTGTTTAATCATAGTTATAATGCGTTCGCTAACCTTTTTTACTAGATCCAATCTAGATTCATCTACTGCTAAAATGGTTCCATTCCCTGGTAATGCAATTCCCAGTGCTTCCATAAGGCAGTTCATGGAATTTGCTGTAAACATACCTGAACAAGATCCACATGTTGGACAACCAGATTGTTCTAAATCCAATAATTTTTCTTCATCCAATTCACCCATCTTCACTTTGCCAACACCTTCAAAAACGGAAATGAGATCAACCTTTTCCCCTTCGGCATTTCTACCAGCTTTCATTGGACCACCAGAAACAAATATAGTTGGAATATTAAGTCTCACAGCTGCCATCAACATACCAGGTACAATTTTGTCGCAGTTTGTAATACATACTAACCCATCTAAACGATGAGCTTCAGCCACTGTTTCCACACAATCAGCAATCAACTCTCGACTAGCTAAAGAATATCGCATACCAATGTGTCCCATGGCAATACCATCATCAACACCAATGGTATTAAACTCAAAGGGAACACCACCTGCTTCACGGATTGAATCTTTAGCAATTTTGCCATATTCCTGCAAATGTACATGCCCCGGGATAAGGTCTATATAGGAATTAGCTACTCCGACAAATGGTTTATTAAAATCATCTTCTGATTGAATGACGCCCGTAGCTCTTAATAAGCTCCTATGTGGTGCATGTTCAAACCCTTTTTTAATCATATCTGATCTCATAATTTTTCTCATATTTAGATAATGCCATCCAAATAATGACTAAACAAATATTCGATTAAAACAGGTGTAGGTAGATTTAAGGGAGTGATTGTCCCGTCGTCCTGTTTGCCTGTTTGAATTTTATATTCGTTAAGGCGACTTAGACGACGAGTCCAATAATAATAAGGACTAAAATATTTAGCAGTAGCGAAATATTCACTAAAGAAAATAGATATAAATCGATAGTTTGGCCGGCTGGTAATTCAGCTGCGATACTTGATTTCTTGTAATTATTTAATATCATTTTTCTTTTAGTTTATTATTCTTCGTTGAATAATATGGCAGGAATAATACAGCATAGACCGAGATGGTTCCAAATCTTTTTTTACACAAAAGTAAAAAATTGTTAATCTTTGACTTGGATGCGCGGGAAAAGGGGTTCACCTTTCGTTATTTCAGATCCAATTTGTAATTCACCCCAAGTAATTTTTGTATTATTAGTTCCTAAAGCATTAAGCAAATCAATCATTCTATTAGGCATAATCGGTTCTAAGATAATAGCAGCAATACGTAATGCTTCTGCTGCGGAATATAAGACTCGAGCTGTAGCGTCTTTATCGTCTTTTACTAGCTTCCAGGGAGCTGTTTCTTCTAAGTAACGATTAATACTTCGAACAAATTGGAATGTTTCTTCAACAGCATCATGAATTTTCATGTCATCTATTTTTTGAGAAATAATATTTGATAATTCATTGGCTGTTTTAATCATACCGGATTCTTGAGATGAAAATTCACCATAATTAGGTACTTTACCATCAAAATTTTTAACAATAAGATTTGTCACCCTACTTAATAAATTCCCTAAATCATTCGCTAAATCCGCATTATAACGTTTTATAAATGATTCCATTGTGAAATTGGCATCTTGCCCAAGTACCATTTCCCTCATGAGATAATATCGTACAGGATCAACACCATAGTCTTCAATTAAATCCATAGGGTTAATAACATTTCCTAATGATTTACTCATTTTGGAATCACCCATAAGCCACCAGCCATGAGCAAAAATTGTTTGAGGCAAATCAATACCAGCTGACATGAGCATCGTGGGCCAATAGACGGCATGTGTCGTTAAAATATCTTTCCCAATAAGATGCATATTTGCAGGCCACCATTTATCAAATGATTTTTCATCAATGCCATATCCTACAGCTGTAATATAATTTATAAGTGCATCAAACCAAACGTATGTAACATAATCATTATCAAATGGCAGATCTATTCCCCAACTCATGCGTGACTTTGGGCGAGAAATACATAAATCAGAAAGTGGTTGTCGAAGAAAACCAAGGATTTCATTTTTTCGATGTTCAGGTCTAATAAAGTTTTTATTGGATCCGATATGATCAATAAGAGCTTGTTGGTATTTGCTCATTTTGAAAAAGTAGTTTTTTTCCTTCAGTGTCTGTATATCTCTATAATCACCAGATTCCACTTCTTTTTCAGTAACAAACCGTTCTTCTGATACAGAGTATAACCCTTCATATTCAGCTTCATAAATATCACCCGCATCCCAAACTTGCTGTAGAATATCTTGAACAACTTTTTTATGTCTTTCTTCGGTTGTTCTTATAAAATCATCGTTTGAAATATGTAGTTGTTCCCATAAATCTGTAAATCGAGGAGCCATTTCATCACAATGTTTTTGGGGGTCAACACACCGTTTTTCAGCTGCTTGTTCTACTTTTTGTCCATGTTCATCTAGCCCGGTAAGGAAAAAGGTTTCGTTATTTGCAGTTCGATGAAATCGGGATAACACATCTGCCAATATTGTTGTATATGCGTGGCCAATATGTGGTTTATCATTCACATAATAAATGGGTGTTGTGATATAAAATTTTGTGTTCATGTGTTTAATTTCTTTTGAATATCCAATAATAAATTAATCAAAATTAAGGGTATATGAAAATTCATTGCCATGGATTCATTTATGCTATCCAATAAAAGAACTATCCCTTGCAAATCGCTATTAGGAAATTGTTTATTAAATAATTCCATGCCTTGAATTAGTTCTGTTTTATGGATGGGTAAAGATATTTTATTTCTTAAATGATAAGCACCATGAATCCATAATGATGCCATTTGAAATTGAAATTTTAATTCATCAGGTTTTTGAAAAGCTATTCGTCCATAATCTTGCGTGAATTTGCGCCAAACATTTGGGTCGGTTGATGTTATTTGCGTGATAAACAATTCAATTTCTTGTGTTAAATCCGTTAAAGATTTATTTAATAATTTTCGTGCTCTATGAATATTCCCTTTGCTTAACCCTGAGATATAAGCTGTATTCTCTGTTTCACCATGACTCTCTAGCCAATGATTCACATAGGTGTCAGATAAGGGTGGAAATTGAATGAGTTGACAGCGAGATAAAATAGTTGGTAATAATAAAGATTGGTGGTCTGTTACTAAAATAAGTGTGGTATTTTCAGGTGGCTCTTCTAAAATTTTCAACAAAGCATTTGCTGCTTCTCCTTGTCCAACTGAGAGTAAATGTGCATCAAAAATAATTACCACTTTTCTCCCAAATTGGCTCCCTTTAAGATACAATGATTTTCTCAATTCGCGAATGGATTGAATAAGAATCCGAGAAGCTCTTGGGATACTTATTTTATAAAATGGGTCAGTTGATTTATGTTGAATAGATTCTGTTAATAACTCTAAATCACCCTTACTAATAGATGAGTTTTCTTCCCCATTTGAAGACTTTGATTTAGGCGCTGGAAGAGGAACAACCAATTTCAGTTTTTCATTTTGTAACCCCTGAAATCTGAAGCAGGATGGACAAGATCCACATACATCTTCTTTTGGGTTTTCACAGTTTAAATATTGTGAAAATAATAGTGCTAATCCTTCTTTACCACATCCAGTCGGTCCAGAAAAAATATATCCATTTCCAATCAGCCCTGATTGAGAAATTTTTGTTAATTGGCTCCAAACATTGGGTTGATAATGGGAAATAGAAGATATTACTGTTTCTTCGTTAACCATTTTTCTGGATCTAACTTTTGACCTTTTCCCCAAATTTCAAAATGTAACTTTGATCCATTGATAGACCCAGAATCACCCATATAGGCAATTACATCTCCTGTCCTTACTTCACTATCCACATGCGTTTGTATATTGGTAACATGGGAATACACGGAATAAAAACCATTTCCATGATCAATAATGATGGTGGTTCCATATCCGCGTATATATGTAATTGTGGTTACAACTCCATTCATAACAGGACGAATAGGTGAGCCAGGTTTCCCTTTTATGTCAATCCCTGGATTTTCTGTCGTTGTTTTTAAGTTTGGATTCCATTGGCGACCAAATTTTGCAATAATACGCCCTTCTGCTGGCCATGGAAGTCGTGTCTTTAGTGTTTTAAACTCTTTTGTTTTTAATGCTTGTTGTTGACGACGAATACGTTCTTCTCTTTCAAACCGTGCTTTATCTTCCAAAATAGTTTTAATGAGTGTTTCCATCTGCTTGAGACCAGCTTTCTTTTCATTTATATAACTGGCTAAAGCTTTTTTATCTTTTTTTAGACTATAAAGTTCTTTCTCTCTATTGATTTTTGTATTTCGAACTTGTTTTTGTTGATGTTTTTTCTCTTGCGTTAATTTCAAATTTTCTCGAAGAGAAATCTCAAGCTCTAATTTCTGGCGACTAATATCAATAATAAGAGTATTGATTCGTTTGGCCATTTTTGTTTCAATATCTGATATAATATCAAGATACTCAGATCGATAGACTGCTTGTCGCCATGTAGCAGAACTAAACACTTTTTCTAAGCTAGAAAGTTGTCCCTGTTTATAGGTATTTTGAATTCGTTTTGCATATCTTTCCCTAAGATTTTTTAATTCAATTTCGCTGGCATCAATATCTTTTTTGGTAATATCAATTTTTGCCCGAGTTTTTTTTTCTTGAACTTTAAGCTGGTTGATAAGCTTATTAAATATAGCTAATTCCTCATCAAGATTGGTTAGTCTGGATGCGGCTGTTTGCATTTTTTTATCAGTCGAACGAATTTTAGAATGAAGACGATCAATATCTTTTTTGAGCTGATTGATGGCAGTATTCTGAAACTTTAATTCGTCTTCAAAGTCCCTTGTACCCGATTGACTGAATAAACCAGAAACAAGAATTACAGGAAGTATAAAAATTCTTAGAAATTTCATAGTTGCAAAGATACCGAGTTTCATGGTTGTCGCCAAGATATTGTCGCATATTTCATTAATATGGTATCCTTAAGGTGATAGGATAATTTGGTTATAATAGTAAAAATGCGCAAAATCACCTGAATTTGATGATTAAAATGTATGAGATATTTAATTTTATTAATTACTTTATTCATGAAATATATTATGATGGTGGATTTAGTATTTTCCACAATGGAAGAGAACTCCTTTTGACGTTAGTACGAATTTACACAATGGTATAATCAATGATAGAAAACTTGTCCTTTTACTAAAGCATAAAAATAGTGTATCATTGTT
>JABHUQ010000103.1 GCA_018658715.1 Fidelibacterota bacterium | reverse complement strand
GGCTTTAGCTATTTCAGGTTTATTAAATGTTGCTGCGGAGTTTAAAGGTGTTGAACCACTCATTTGCTCCTTTTGATTAATATCAGTTCCTGCTTCAATATGCTGTTTAACCACTTCTAGATTTCCAGAGATAACTGCTGTCTGAATATCTATACTAGGTTTATCTACTGTTTTTTTAATTTCAATATTACTATCAGTACTTTTTTCAGATTGAACGCATGCGGTAGTAAATAATATAATAAGTAGTAAAATTCGAATTGTCATTTTAAAGGAGTCCTTTTTAGTGTTTTTATGATTAATATTTTGATTTTTCTTTCTCTTTTCAATTCAGCCCCATTACAGAATTAGATTAGTAGATTCAAGGCAATTTAAATAAATCTTCAATAGAGCAGTTGAGAGTTTTTGCAATTTTTAATGCAAGAACTGTAGAAGGGACATAAACTCCATTTTCAATCGCATTAATGCTTTTCCTTGAAACTTCAGCACTCTCAGAAAGTTCTTGTTGCGTTAACCGCGCTGATTTCCTGAGTTCCTCAAGATTGTTTAGAAGGTTTTTGTGATGTTTACCCAATGTTATTCTTTTTCAAATTCTTCCACTGCTTTTGTGATACCAGTGCTATCATTTGGAAAAAGGTATCCGGCAATAAATGTCCCAACTCCAATTGTACCAACCAATAGGCCTACACCTTTTAATATGGATCCCAATGCAGTTACACCCAAAAGATATAAACCTATACCGACAAAAAAGGTTATCATTCCACCTCTTCTTAATTCTATAGGTTCTTTCTTCTTTTCACCTTCTATATTACTTATCAGCTCTTCTACCTTTGATTGATCATCAATAGTTTTAGCAATTTCAACAATGGTTGCCCTCTTATTTTTGGCATCAAAATACAACCAAACAAACACTCCCAAAGGAATTGCTATTCCGCTTAGAATTCCAACTAAAGCTATTATATCATTCATATTTTATCTCCTTATATGTAACGTAAACTTATCACTATTATTTTGAGAAGTAAAGGTTACATTGAAAAAATTTAATTAAATAAAAGAAGATAGGTCGGGTTATGAGAATGACCTATATCCTTGATTCTAATTTAGGTTTAAGAAATTTACATTCCTTTCTCAGTTTTCTCTCGTCAAACTCAGACGTTATAAATTAATCATTCTCAATTCGCTCATAAAATTCCGGAATGACGAAGTATCCTGTATCTACCGGTTCTGCATATAATTCCAGAATCTCAAAACCAACAGCCATTTTTGGAACAACACTTTCTTCGTATACTAGAAAATTTATTTTTACTGCATAACCTGGAATTGGTTTTAATGTTGTCAGGGAATCCATTTCACGGATAAAAATATTGGATGAAAATTCAAATTGCTCTATTTCAACCGTATCTTGGTCAGAATTATATTTAGTTTTTATTGAAGACTCCAGAGAATCGGAAAGTCTCATTAATGGTAATTTATCAACAAACCATTCTTCAAAAACCATCACTTTTTCTTCAGAAAAGGCGATAGTCGTAATCCATTTTTTTGTCCTGAAACCATGAACAGATTCAATTTCTTTCCCGCCGGTTCTAGTGAACTTCGGCGGTGCATCATCCTTTTCATCATCGGAGGAAAATGAAAAAGAAATCGACTTTGTATCATCTGAACTGGTATCTGGTGCCTTAAAATAATCTTCTGGAGATTCAAGCCAATATTCTTCTTTTTCCTTGTCATATTTTAGAATTTTTTCAGTACCACTAATCATAATCTCCCCCGTCTCACCATTCATGAGCCAACGAGCATAGAATCGTTCTGCTTTTATTTTTTCTTCCGCTTTTAAAAAACCTGGCGCAACGGTTTGATCGTACATTGTTGTGAATGCTCCGAATACAGGAATATTAAAATTCATTTTATACTTGTAATGGACTTGGATATTTTGGCTGAAACCAAAAGTTAAAAAAAGAAAAATCCAAATTCGTTTCATTTATCTATTGATGTTAATTAATGCAAAAAGTTGTCATTTCATTAAACTGCAAAAAGAACAAATGTCATAACATCCATTATATCATTACATTGGAATAATACTGTTTTTGAATCTAATAAATTTGAAGAAGGAAAGTGAGATGCACGATAAGCGTCCACCTGCTTCATATATCGTACTTGTACTTGAAATGATTCTGGGACTGTTAAAATACAATAATCCAAATTCCCATTTAAAGATTTTTCAACTTTTCCTTTGATTGCTTTACTTGATTCATCAGGATGCATACTTATAGTTGAATCCCCAACACCAAGCATTGTTGCATGCGTAGTAATGTGTGGATTAACTTCTGAAACCTCCTTACAAATATCAATATCACCCGATAAAAAAACCAATGGGACTTTCAAAGAAGCTGCAACTAAACCATGCAAATAAAATTCGGATGTCGATTGGTCATTAATGGTCATTGTATCAATTTTTGATGAAGACATTGTATGTGCCAATGGATTCCCACCTGACCCAGCGCACGCGTGATATCCAACCATAAGTAAAGCATCAAAAGAATCATTTAATTCTTGAACCATCATATATGGATGTCCACTCCATCCACGTATAAGTTTAACATTTTCTGGTAGCATGTCTGCTTTAATATTCCGTCCAGAATCATGAGCATCTTTAACCCATATTTCTGTCGCTCCAGCTGAGAATGCTCCAGCACAAGCTGCCACAACTTCGTCAGTCATTCTATTTTTAAATTCACTATAGTCACTACTCTTTTTGTCCATTTCATTCCAATGAGTTGCACCTGTAATCCCTTCTAAATCTGCACTAATATATACTTTCATAATTCTTTCCTTTTAGGTTTAGAATGAACCTGAGTTTACTATAATAAAAAAGGCCGCAAAAGCGACCTTTTTTTAATCCCTAATAATTGATATTAAGATTAGAGATCACTTGCATGATCTGATAAATAACTCGCCACACCATCAGCCGTATCTTTCATCCCATCATCACCCTCCGTCCATCCAGCAGGGCATACTTCTCCGTGCTCTGTATGGAAATCAAGCGCATCTACCATTCGAAGCATTTCATCAATATTTCTTCCTAGTGGAAGATCATTGATGACAGCATGGCGAACAATTCCTTCTTCATCAATTAGAAAAGAACCACGCAAAGCGACTCCACCACCAACTGATGTTTCAGCACTCTCTTTTTCAGTTTCAACATATGCTGGTTCTGCACCCAATAAAACTTCATAATTACGAGCGATAGATTTATCTAAATCTGCAATAATTGGATATTGAACATTGCCAATTCCACCATTATTTACATCTGTATTTTTCCATGCCCAATGGCTGAATTGTGAATCAACTGAACATCCAAGAACTTGGACACCACGTTTTTCAAAATCAGCTAAACGCTTATCGAAGGCGATAAGTTCAGTTGGACATACGAATGTAAAGTCTAATGGATAAAAGAAAAGAACTACTTTCTTTCCTTTATAATCTGAGAGACTAACTTCTTGAAATGAGTTATCCGGCATAATCGCTGTTGCTTTAAAATCCGGAGCTTTTTTTGTAACTAACATATAGTTTCCTTTTTATTTTGATTTACATGATTTGCAAATCCCATTCATATGGACATGAGAATTTGCAATAATATGGTTTGTTTTTTGTTCTACTTCAGACACAAAACTATTATTTGGAATATGGATATCGATTATTGTTTTACATTCTATACAATAAAAATGTTGATGATTTTCGATAGACCCATCATAATGTATAACACCATCGAAATGGATTGCTTGGATTTTACCATTATCAGCTAATAATCCTAAATTACGATAAACTGTCCCCAAACTTACGTTTGGTATTGTTTTTTTTACTTTAGAAAAAACCCATTCTGCAGTCGGATGAGAATGCGTCCCCCGCACAGTTTCTAAAATAGATTCTCTTTGTATGCTATAATTTTTCATTTCTAAATAGTATCCAAAAATAGATATAATTAGGAATCATTCCTATTTTAATTTTCTCTTTAAAATAATTTCGTATATAATTAATAGATAGAAAGAATACATTCCACATTAAAATAAAAAGCCTCGTTTTTATCTAGATAAAAACGAGGCTTTTTTGATGTGTTAGCTTTAACTAAAAACCTTTAATTGTCCCTGATTTTTTATAAAGCTGCCATACTAAATGCCACCCTAATACAATCATAACGAGTAATACACCGTACCCATCCAAATAATGCGAAACGCCAACAGTATGCTCATTAATCATAGTCCAAATGAGTGGTACACTCATGTAGGTATTATGCTTTGAACGAAGTCCTGCCATTCCTGCGTCTGCTGGATTTGGAGCTTCACCATTTTTTATAGCCGTAATGATTTTTTGTTGTGCTGGCCAAATACGATACCAAACATTAAAAGCCATCATGGATCCAAACATAGCTCCAATATGTATATTGTAAGCTCTGTATTCTGACATTTTTGCAACAAAAATGAGAAATGCTAATACACCAACTATACCAACAAAGCTTATTCCAGTCGAAACCATTGGATTATTTCCTAGTGGGCTTCTGTAGAAAGCATCATAAATAAATACCATTAAAAATGGGACTATATATGCCATATGTTTGAATTTATTTACTTCAAATTCTGAATTACTAAACATGGAATCATTCATACCCATCCAGAAAATAAAAATCATTAAAAACAACCCTGTGAACCAAGTCCATGCGGCGCCCCATCTAAAGAAATACAAAGTTCGCGGCATTAACTCAGGAACCACTTTCTGTTTAGTGCTTGCATCCATTGTTGCGACTACATGCCCATTAATCCAATTGAAAAAATATAATAGTCCAATCCATAGCACTCCAGCTATGACATGTAACCATTTTAATACAGGTGTTATAAATTCCATCATTCCTCCTCTTATGTTATTGAATTACTAAATCCCTATAGCCGTCTAATTTACTAATATATGAATATGTAAAGATATTTATTGGTGAATTATTTCTGGATAAGGAAATAAATCCTGTAAAACTATAGCGTGACCATGTTCATCTTTATATGTCACATGCGTCCTATCAAATTGAGTATAATTAGTCAAACCCGCTGCTCCTGCTAATGAATTAAGACCATTACGTAGAGTAATAACATAATTTAACACGCGCCATTGTTTTTCTTCGACGACTAATGCTTTTTGATGACCTAAATCTGTAGTAGCCACTCCAACAGGACATTTATTTGTATGGCATTTTTGTGCGCCTATACAACCAACTGAAATCATCATACCCCGGGCTATATTAATTAAATCTGCACCCATGGATAATGTAATTGCAATTTTGTCTGGACTAAATAATTTTCCGCTGGCAAATACTTTTACACGATTTCGCACACCATATTTTCTTAAAGCATTATCCAAATGAATTAATCCAGATTTAACAGGCAACCCCATAGTATCTGCCATTTCTTGATAGGTCGCTCCTGAACCCCCTTCTCCACCATCTATCGTAATAGCATCAGGGCCTCTACCAGTTTGGGCCATAGTTTGAGCTAATTCTTCAGCAGAGTCGGGGCCACCCATGACAATTTTTATACCTATAGGTTTTCCTCCTAGTTCTCTTAAATAATCAATAAAATCAAAAAGCGATATCATATCATGGAATTCATTATGGCGATTAGGCGAGTCTACATTCTTCCACGGTGTGACACCACGAATCTTGGCTATTTCAGGATTTACTTTGCTCCCTTCTACATGTCCGCCACGAATTTTCGCACCTTGTGCTAATTTTAATTCAAACATTTTTATTTGAGGGTTATTTGCTTTTTCTTGAAACTGATCTGGGCAGAATTCACCATTTTTCATTCTTACACCAAATAACCCAGGACCTATTTGCATAATAATATCACCACCGCCAACCAGATGATGTGGAGCCAACCCTCCTTCTCCAGTATGAACCCAAGAACCTGTAGCTTTACCAAGACCATAACTCATGGCTTGAATTGCATTTTCTCCCAATGCACCAAAGCTCATAGCACTCATACCTACAGGGCCTTTCACTTTCCAAGGATGTTGGCAGTCTGCCCCAATTATAATTGTATCAGAATCATTTAATCGCCAAGGTTTAATTTCTATATCTTCTAGGTGTTCTTTACGAGAAAAAAGACCTTCTGTTCCTACATATCGTTTTGTCTTTATTTTTGGGTCACATTCAATTTCCATCTCAGCTAATTGTTTTGGAAACATTGAATTTCGTAAATACCATCCTGCTTTATTAAAATCACGCTTTGAGCCAAAAGAAATCAGTGTTTTCATGTATTTCCCTGCAACAACAATATTTGCAAAGTCCATCCGGCTAAATGGTTTCCCTTCATTGTCAGAATCAAACATGTATTGACGCATTTCTGGACCCAACATTTCAAATACATACCGAATTCGGCCTAATAGAGGAAAATTTCTTAAAACGGAATGCTGGCTTTGATTTTTATCTCGAAAATAAATAATAATAAATAATAGTGGTGGCACAGTCACTACTATCATAAATATGATAAGTAAAATTGTAAGCGCTATTTCTTGAAACATGAAGCCTCCTTTATCATGTTTTGTTAAATATTGTTATTTTACGATTAATACAGGACAGTGGCAATCTTCCATCACTTTTAAAGGTTTACTACCTTTAAAAAATTTTATCAATGGATTTTTACTTGAAGCTCCCATAACAACAATATGATTATCTCCAGCTTCTTTTTTAATTATTTCTGATGGGTCGCCTACTCGATATAAGTTTTGGTAATTGATACCACATTTCCCCATCAATTTCCCTGCTTTTTCCGCTGCACCTTTATATCCTTTTCCAAATTTATCCACTTTACTTACAGTCAATATATCTACATCAATATTAAAGGCTTGTGCTACACGAGCTCCAAACTTTACGGCTCCCTTTGTCCCAGTGGAATCATCAACTGCCAATAATAGACGATATGTTTGATTAGGATTAAATTGATTTACAACAAAAATAGAACTATCAATATATTGTACTAAATCATGTGCCATTCTACGTTTACGACTTCCACCAATTATTGTTATATCATATTTTCTGATTTTAACTTCATCCCTTAGTTCTTCTATAATATTTCCATTTCTTAATATGAGCTGAACATCTTCACAAACTGTGCCCTTTAGGAATACTTCAGACCGACTTCCTCCCGTATGAACGAGTGTATTTTTTGGAAAACCAGCATCCACCATTTTGGGCGAAATATAATTATGGTCGGCTAAAAATTGAAAAGCCCATTCCAGTACGTCAATTCCAGGTCGATCAAATTCCCACGAATCCATTCGCTCTTGTGTGAGCCCTACAATTTTCGAATTGAATTTGCTAGTCTTTTCCCCTACATCCACTATAGTCGTTAATGCATTTAATGCTTTCGCAATTTTCATCCCTACACGTAATGTGGGCTCGGAGAATTCTTTACTTCCAACTGCAATTAGAATTTTCATCATGACAAGATATTAATGCCTTTTTAATTGATTAACAGCCAATAAGTATTGGCGTAAATAATGAGTAAAATCATGGAAAGAATTCCTGCTTTCCAACCTACTTTTAAGAAATCTTTTGCGTTGACTAAACCACTAGAATATACAATCGTACAAGCTGGTGCAGCCACAGCTGTGAAGTATCCAAACGCAGATGCAATAGCTGTGACTAATCCAATATGTATTTGGTCCTCGATAAGGTTTAATGTAATCGGCCCTAATACAGCAACAGTTGCAGAACTAGATAATACATTGGCAAGTGTTGTCGTCATAACTACAACAATTCCATCTACCACGATCGGAAAATTATTCATGAGATTACCAAATAAATTGACCACATTCTGAGCAAGCCAAAAAGCTGCTCCCGTTTCTTTAATATGGGCTCCAAGTGATATTGTGGCTCCAAATAATAATATTACCCCCCAATGTGTATTCTTACTTAAATCTTCCCAACTAACATAACCCGCTATGAGATAAAGGAAAACCCCGAATAAGGCGATAGTACCCAGACCAATGGTTTCACTTAGAAATACCCATCCTAAAAACACTAGTAGAAAAATAATTGCTGCAATTGTATTTCGGCCAGTCATCTCTGGGGAGTTTGCAACTTGAACTACTAATTTCCTCACTCCAGTATCGAGATGATCATATTCAGGAATAAAACTTTTTATTAATACCCAAGATATCAGTGGTATCTGGATTAAGACTAAAGGGTACACCTTTATCATCCAATCAAGATAGGATATGGATAAACCATAATCTTTGAAATATGACATCATAATTACATTTCGTCCACCACCAGAAGGTGTCCCGATGGACCCAATTAAAGCACCGTATGCAATGGCAAATAAAAGAACAGCACTTAATCCTCGAACTTTTTGCTTATCTTGCGAAGTAAAACGAATCAAGGTCATCCCAATTGGAAGCATGAGTGCAGCAACAGTATGCTCTCCAATAAAAGATGATAAAAATGCTGAAATTGCTGTAAAACCAAAAACTATATTTTTTGTTTTATGACCTGTTAAAGATATAATTCCTAAAGCAATCCGTTTATCCCACCCTTGTTTTATTATAGCAACAGAAAGCATGAGTGACCCCATGATAAAAAATACAGCATCATTCATAAAGGAATGAGCAACACCATTAGCATCATCTATACCAAAAATAACTTGAAATACGATTACATATAAAGCAATAGCAGGCAATGGTATAGGCTCTGTTATAATCATCATTAAAGTGGTAATCACAATAATAATAATTCGATATCCTTCTAATGTTAAACCTTTGGGTGTTGGGAATAGAAATAAAATAAATCCCAATGCCATTGTAATGAGAAACCATTTCTTTTGGGTGAGCCAAAAAAGAAAATTAGTAAGGGAAGATTGTGAAAATCCTAACATAAAGTTACCGAATTTAGTGATTTAAATAAGTAGATGTCTGTAATTCTAATAATGAGAAACAAACGTTATTTAAATATGGGTATAATTGACGAATTAAATAATTTTTGTAACATCATTATCTAATATTCAAAGAGATAGCTATTTATGAAGAAATTCTACCTGGTTGTTTAAAAAATATTTTAAATAGATTAACTAATGATTGCACTCACTTGGAATCCTTGACCCATCTTGTAAAATAGCCCATTTCCAGATTGGAACTCGTTTTTTTAATTCGATTATAAACCAAGACATGGCATCAATTCCTTCTTGGCGATGCTTTGACCAAATAACAACATGGAGACTGGTTTCTCCCACGCTCACTTTCCCAATGCGATGTTTACAAAATAAATCATTTATAGGAAATTTTTCACACGTATTTTTCGCCAATTGTGTGAGTTCTACTTCAGCCATTCCTTCATACTGTTCATATTCCAATGCTAATATAGAATCACCATGTTCCGTAGCTCGGACTCTCCCATTAAATATCAATTCTGCACCATCTTGTTTGCGTGAATCGTCATTTTTAAAAAAGGTAATTAGTCCTTCTGTTATTTCAATTTTAATCATTTAACCGCCCTGGACAGGTGGAATGAAAGCCACTTCATCCCCATTATTAAGTTTGATATCAATTGGAGTATATTTCTGGTTTACAGCGATTCTTAAAGAAATATCATCCAACTGGCCATTTGCTTTTTCACGCACCATTTCCTCTAATTCTAAAGTTGTTGTGCCTACACTCAGTTCCAAAATGAATTGATCTTCACCAAATGCATACTTCACCTGAGAAAAACATTTGACAGTAACATTTATCATATTTCTATTATTTGAGTTGTATGGCTTTTGCCATCATATATAAGTAGTTTATTCACCAAGTTTGGTTTAATACCCACAATTAATTTCACCGCTTCTAATGCTTGTATATGACCAATAACTCCTGGAAGCATTCCCAATACACCTGCATCTGCACAGTCCTGTCCCGCAGATGGTGGTTCAGGAAATAATTCTTTATATCCTGAACTTCCATCTACATTTAATACAGCAACCTGCCCTTCCCACCGATACAACCCGCCATATATCATGGGTACATTTGACTCTTTGGAAAATTGGTCAATCAATTGTCTTGTTTGAATATTATCTGTGGCGTCAATCACCACATCACTTTTTTGGATAATATCAAGACCATTTAAGTCATCCAAATATTCGTCTAGGATTTCTATTGCTGTAGCTGAATTAATTTTATTCAAACTTTTTTCTGCTGATTGAACTTTTTTTATTCCGACATCATCAATGCCATGTAAAGGCTGACGATGAAGGTTAGATAATTCTACAACATCGCCATCAATTAAAAATAATTTCCCAATTCCTGCTGTCACCAATGATTGAGCCACTGGGCACCCCAACCCACCCATCCCAATTATGGCAATTGTTGCATCTTTTATTTTTTTTTGTCCATCCAACCCTATTTCCGGCAAAACAGTTTGACGAGACCATTGACTCAAATCTTCTTTTTTAGATTGGAATTCCATCCACGCTTGGGCACCACCTAATAAACTGAATGTATCAATAAGGTTTTGTTCGATAATCATACCTTCAGTTACAATTCCATACTGGCAAATCAGTACTTTTTCCCCTTCAATATTTGGAATTGATTTATCTTCTGAAATAATGCTATTTAATCCATCTAATGAAAATTCTTTCCGTTGAGATTCCGGTCGAATATCAATTACAGTGAATTTGGAATGCCTATCCTGAAGCTCTTTGGGTGTTATTATCATTTAACCGTTTTCCATGGCAATAAATGAATAGAAATGGATTCCCCCGGTTTTAAAGGGCCATCCCCTTGAGCCGTCCCAAGAATACAATTAGTCTGCAATGAAGATGTTAACATATGCGACCCAACTTTTGGTGATGGTTCACAGACCAATTGACCTTTTTCCATCCAAGCTTTGCCAAATAAGAATCGATATTTCACATCTTCTCTAGGAAATGGCTTTTTTAAAATTGCAGTTAATGGTTCTGGCTTTGGTTGCCTCGTCAAAGTATGTATAACAGGCCAAACCCATTCCATGAACCCTATATAAGATGAAACTGGATTCCCTGGTAATCCAAAAATTAATGTATTATACCCTGTTCCAAAAAAGAGTGGTTTCCCTGGCTTTTGGGCCACTTTCCAAAAATGTTCATTTACACCTAATTCCATAAATACTTCTCTTACGTAATCATATTTACCCATGGATACACCGCCAGAAGATATTATTATGTCACAGGTTTCAATTGCGTGCGACAAAAAAGCTCTTAATGAATCTTTATTATCTTTTATAACATCACGCATGATTATTTCGGCACCTACTCGAGTTGCTAATTCAGCAAATACATATAAATTTGAATTATAGATTTGTCCATCACACAATGCATTACCCGGTTCAACCAATTCATCACCTGTACCAAAAATGGCAATTTTAGGTTTATTATAAACTGTCAACTCTCCATATCCAAATGTGGCGCAAGTTCCTATTTCACTGGGTGTGATGGGTGTACCTTTTTGAATTAATCTTTCACCTTCTTTAATTTCTTCGCCGCAGTTACGAATATGCTTTCCGGGAAATGCTTCAATCGTGATTTGGACTTTATCCAAATCAGAAAATCCGCTACTATCTTCTACCATAATAATCGCATCTGCCCCATGAGGTATTTTGGCACCAGTCATACATTGAATGCATTCACCTTCTTCTAATTCAATATCACTTGGGGTACCCGCAGAACTCACGCCCACTAACTTTAATGTGACTGGGTTTTTTGGAGTCGCATCCTTTGTATCTCTGGATAAAACTGCAAATCCATCCATAGCAGAATTGTCAAATAAAGGTGATGGAAAGGTGGCAATAATATCCTGTGCTAATACACGTCCTCCAGCATCATTTAATGATATTGTTTCTTCACCAAGTGTAAAAAGGTGCTTTTGAACAATTGATTTTGCTTTATGAAATGGTATCATAATTATCCCTTAACTACTTTAATCCACAAAATTCGTGAAGAAATTCAAAATAATATTTGGTGTAACTTGGTTCTCTTCGTGGCCTATATTGCATTCAAATTATTCCTTTTATTAAAAACAGAATGGCAATAATAATAACGCCACCCATTATTTTTTGAATTGTTTTTGGCCTGAATTTAATTGCGCCCATGTATGAACCAGCAAACCCACCTATGAGTACGGCGCCTGCTAAAGGTAAAATAAAGCCTGGCTCAAAAGTGCCTATTTGGGCACGAGCAATAACACCTACAAGTGAATTTACCCAAATGAACATAGCTCCAGATGCGGCGGCTTCTTTTTCTGTCCCAAGTCCAAACATAATAATTAATGGAACCAGGTATATACCTCCACCAATTCCGACTGAACCAGCAATAAACCCTAAAATAGCTCCAACTGACAAAATAAAGATCCATTTTTGATTGGAAGATAACTGAATGGATATTTTAAGGTCATTTATGATATAAATACGGACTGCAACTAATATGAGTGTTCCTAAAAGAAAAAGTTTGAATAATGTTTCAGGGACATCTAAAGACCCAGCTATAAATGTCATTGGAATAGAAGTAACTAAAAATGGAATAATTAGATTCAGGCGACCATGTCCATTTTTCCAAAAATGAATCATACCCACAAATGTTACCACTAAATTCATGGTTAATGATGTTGTTGGAATAATCTGGTAACTCACTCCAAAAATTGATAATAAAGCTGTATAGGCAGATCCACCGCCTAATCCCACACTGGAATAAATAGAAGCAATAAATAGGAAGAGAATGGGTAATACAAAATCTGTCATTTTTTCTTATCCACCAATCTTGCCTTAATGTTTCTCGCCTTTCATCATATGAAAGGAATGAAATATCGTTGGGATCAATACTTTCAAAGCATCTTTTGTAGCACCAGTGCTTCCAGGTAAACAAATAACAATTGAACCATCAACAACACCTGCAGTTAATCGCGACAACATTGCTGTTTTCACCTTGCCACGCCCATAAGCATGGAGTGCTTGTTCAACCCCTGGTAATTTTGAAACAAATGCTCCTTCTAGAGTTTCAATCGTTAAATCTCGTGGACCCAAGCCTGTTCCACCTGTTGTAATAATAAGTTCAACACCTTTATTAGCCCAATCTTTCACTATAGGAATTAATTCTTCAGATCCATCTGGTAAAACTACATTATGATCCACTATACATCCAGTATTCTTAAATCCATCAATAATTATCGGTCCTGATTTATCTTCCCCGTTTCCCGAAGAAATGCTATCACTCAAAGTAATGACACCAACTTTCGGTCGATATTCCGTGGCATGGTCAGACTTGCCACCTACTTTTTTTACCAATTTAATGCGTCCAATGATCATTGATTTGTCCACCGCTTTACACATATCATAAATGGTGAGTGCAGCACCAGAAACGGCAGACAAAGCTTCCATCTCTACACCTGTTGCTTCTTTGGTTTTGACAGTTGATTGTATCAAAATAGCATTTGATTCAATATCAAATTCAATATCAACATAAGATAAATTTAATTGATGACACATGGGAATCAGATCAGCCGTTATTTTTGCAGAATGAATTCCAGCTATTTTTGCCGTGGTTAATACATTCCCCTTAGGAAGGGCATCGTCTTTAATAGCTAATATGGTTTCAGGAAGCATAGATATTTTCCCTTCAGCCTTTGCTATTCTTATAGTTGTCATTTTATCTGTTACATCAACCATTTTGACATTACCAGATTTATCTAAATGTGTAAAATCATTCATATTATCCCCCGATTTGGGTCATTGATTCTCTATTATCATTACCTTGATTTTGGGCTTCCCAGCCATCTTTATATTTCTTCTTCATGGTATTTCGTATCATATCTTCAATTTCAATATCTGTTTTTCCGATACGCATGGCATCACGGAGATTTGTTTCATCTTGACTATATAAGCAGTTTAATAATTTCCCATCTGCTGTAATCCGAAATCGGTTACACTCACCACACAAACTCCGCGAATATGCCGGAATCACTGCCACTTTTCCTTTATAATCATTCACTTGAAATACATGGTGTTCTGTTCGTGAGCCACCAATTGGGCTCAATTCATCAACTTGATTCATAATATCTTCAACTATATGGTCGGCTCCATAAAATTTCCCCGTTTTCCATATTTGATGTGAATCAAATGGCATGAGTTCAATGAAGCGAACCGTAATATCATTTTCTTTAGTGAGCGCTACAAAATCCATGAGTTCATCATCATTAAAATCACGCATGGCAACTACATTCAATTTGATGGATCGGATGGATGATTTAATAGCTTTATCTAATCCATCTAACACAGATATTAATCCGTCTCTTCTTGTAATTGTTTTGTATTTATTCGATTCCAAAGTATCCAAACTAATATTTATCCCAGACAAACCTGCAGATTCTAATTCATGGATATATTTTAAAAGTAATAGACCGTTAGTCGTTAAATGAATCGACTCAACACCATCCAAACTATTGGCAAATTGAATGATTGGTACTAAATCTTTCCTGAGTAATGGCTCGCCACCTGTTAAGCGAATTTTGGAAACGCCCATTTTACTTGTTAGGTAAAATAACTGAAATATTTCATTAGTGGATAGGAGTTTTTCTTCAGATCGGAAATTAATGCCTTCTTCAGGCATACAATACATACAACGAAGATTACATTGCTCATTTAATGCGAGACGAAGGTAGTTGAAAGTTCGACCAAATTGGTCTTGGATGGAAGGGTGTATCATCTGGGATGATTCACACTTTAAAGATTTATTAAGTTGCTTAACGAGTGCCATTCTCTTTCCAATCACGGGAGCTAATGAGTCTGTTTCCAAATTCACCGTATCGGCCTTGAACCATATTTCTTAATCGAAACGTAGGCTTTTTGGCTACGAGATGGGGTCAAAATAATGTTATTTTATTTAGTATCAAATCCTTTAACCATGGAAAAAACCTAAAGAGTATTAGGTATGGAGGTGCAAGCTTTCATCAATAAATGGATCATTCTCTGGCACCGGACCTTTACTTTGAAATGTTTTTACAAAGACCCAAATCATAAGTGAAAGTGTTCCAATAAAAATGGCAATTTCCTGTATCCCAAATACAGGTATTTTATAATGGGGTGGGAAAATCATCATATATAAATCAACCCATCGCCCAACAAGAATAATGGATGCTACAATAAGTAAACTTTTTTCATTTCGCTTTGTTTTTCTAAATAGCAATATTGAAAAAGGGATAAACCAATTTAATAGAATATTCACAATTGTAAGTGATCCAAAAACTTCCACATGTCTTTTAATATAATAAACTGTTTCTTCAGGGATATTCGCATACCAAATAAGCATATGTTGTGAAAACCAGATATAAACCCAAAATGTTGTAAACCCAAATAAATATCGAGCTATTTCATACAAATGATCTATTTTTACTATTCCTTTTAAAATGCCATTCCGCCTTAATAAAATTAGAGCGATCATAAGGAATGCTAATCCACTAGTAAACATACCAGAAAAATTATAAAGACCAAAAATCGTACTAAACCAATGGGGCTCTAATGACATTATCCAATCAAAACTTGAAAAAATAAACATAATTCCGCCAATATAAAGCCAAAAGGCAGACAAGCCTATCGCAGAACTTCCACCTGAATTCTCCTCTTGAGATTTTGTAATAATTTTTTGACCAACCAAAATCCAAAAAACAAAATATATCACCAATCGAGCCATGAATCCGGTTGGATTCAACCATGCTGATTTCCCAGCTAATATTGGATCTGTTGCAACTACATCCGCGTGAGACCATTCATATATATCATGCATACCAAAATACAATAATATCATAAAGATAAATCCAATAGGCAATACCGAAAACATGGCCTCTGGCACACGACGGATTACAACATCCCAACCAGAATTAGAAACATAATGGATGGCAACCATCATTATACCACAAAATCCAATACCCGTTAAGAAATAACCAGATAAAAGAATATTTGACCATGTTCTTGTGGGATCCATAAATAGCCCAACAAAAAAAGTGGCCACTCCTAAACCCATAAAAATTTCAAGCCAAACTTTTTGTTTCTTTGTAAGTAATAAATGAGATGTTTTCATATTAATTACCCATTGCCCTAATATAGTGAATCACTTTCCATCTATCTTTTCGCTGAACTTGTGATCTATATGATGCCATATTGCCTTTTCCATTTGTTATAATATGATATAATTGTCCATCTTTCATTTGATTTATATTATCTGTTAATAATGATGGTGGCGGCGGAACACCCCTTTTTGTTACAGGGCCATCACCTAATCCAGTCATACCATGACAAACTTGACAATATGTTCTATATACCCATTCCCCGCGAACGATATTCTCATCTGTTTTATCAAGAGGGTTTATAAGGACTTCTCCAGCTAACTCTTCTGTTAACTTACTCTCTGAATACTCAGGTAGAAATCCACGAGCAATTGTGCCCACTACTGGCATTTGAAGAGTATGCCCATTTTGATAATTTGGATTATCTGAAAATGCATCAAATGGTACAGAATGAACCATTTCAGGAACAAATTCCACATTCAATTCTCTGGGATTATTATATAAACATTTTTGTAGCCACATTAACAGAAGAACTACAATTCCCAATTTAATGATTGATTTCATATCCATTATTCTGATTCCAATTTTTCGTGCCATTCTATTGAATGATATTTTGTTGAAATATTTTCAGCTTTTTCACTATCAAATGTGTTTGTCTCTTCTGTAATGACAAGGGCAAAAACATCATCCGTTACGGCAGGAGCATAGACCTTTGGTTTTCTACCAGGTAAAATTCCAGTTCTCCACAATAAGGTAAATACAGTTCCTAGCCCTGCAAATAAAACGGTCGTTTCAAATGCAATGGGTAAAAATCCTGGCATAGAATTCCAAGGTTTCCCCCCAATATTGATGGGCCAATTCACTGCTGAAATCCAATATTGTCCGTATAATCCAATCGTTAATCCAATAAAAGCGAATCCAAAACAAATCTTTGATAATCGTGAAGGTTTTAAACCCATTGCTTTATCAAGTCCATGTACCGCATATGGAGTGTATGCATCTAGAATATTGAATCCATTATTTCGAAAGTCTTGAGTGGCTCCAACTAAATCATATTCATTATCGAAAGAGACAACAAAATATATCTTCATTTTTGACCTCCACTTCTTCCTTTATACTGCAGCACACTTTTTACTTCACCAATTGAAATAATAGGCATAAACCGGATAAAAAGCATGAAAAGTGTAAAAAACAATCCAAAACTACCTATCAGTGTTGCAATTTCTACATAAGATGGTTTATACATGACCCAGGATGATGGTAGAAAATCTCTGTGTAAAGATGTGACAATAATAACAAATCGCTCAAACCACATTCCAATATTAATAAAGATGGACAAAATGAACACCATGAGCATATTGGTACGAATTTTTTTAAACCAAAAGAATTGAGGTGTAATCAAGTTACAACCTACCATAATCCAATAGGCCCACGCAAATGGTCCCATGGCACGATTTAAAAAGACAAATTGTTCATATCCATTACCTGAATACCATGCCATAAAAAATTCTGTGGCATAAGATAAGGTTACAATTCCACCGGTAAGAATAATGACTTTCGTCATATTCTCAATATGTTTAACAGTAATATATTCTTCTAATCGCATGGCTTTACGTGCAATAATGAGTAGCGTCAAAACCATTGCAAACCCTGAGAATACTGCCCCGGCAACAAAATAGGGTGGAAATGTTGTAGTATGCCATCCAGGAATAGCGGAAGTAGCAAAATCAAAACTCACAATTGTATGTACTGAAACCACTAATGGGGCTGCCAAGCCAGCAAGCAATCCATAAACTGTCTCATAACGATGCCACGTTTTAAATGAACCAGACCAACCAAAACTTAAAAACCCAAAAACAGCTTTCTTAATTCTTGTTTTTGCTCTATCTCGAACAGTGGCTAAATCGGGGATCATTCCTATATACCAAAAGACGGCAGAAATAATTAAATATGTCAAAATTGCAAAAACATCCCAAGCGAGTGGAGATCTAAAATTAACCCATAATGGACCTCGTGTATTGGGGTATGGAAACATCCAATATGCCATCCATGGTCTTCCCATATGTATAATGGGAAACATACCAGCACACATAACAGCAAAAATGGTCATAGCCTCTGCAGAACGATTGATAGAAGTTCGCCATTTTTGTCTAAATAAAAATAGAATAGCAGAAATCAAAGTTCCAGCGTGACCAATTCCAACCCAAAAAACAAAATTGGTAATGTCAAAAGCCCAACCAACTGTTTTATTCAGCCCCCATGTTCCGATACCTGTCATAATCTGATAAGACACAGCTACAATCCCCAAGGCTAAAGCACTCAATGCAATAAAAAATCCAACCCACCATAATCCGGTTGGTTTTTTATCCATGATACCTACAACATCATCGGTAATTGTTTTTAAATTTTTATTTCCATGTACCAGGGGTTCTCTTATGGATTTCACATGATCAGCCATGATGATTCCCCCCCTTCTCTTCTTCGCGATTTCTCACCATAGTCAAATATCCAACAGTTGGGCGTGCATTTAATTCTTCTAAAACATGATAATGGCGAGGATCTTCAACTAATTTTGAAATATCACTTTCCTTGTCATTCAAATCTCCAAATGTAATGGCATCCGCAGGGCAGGATTGTTGACACGCCAATTTAATATCGCCGTCAGCTAGTGGAATACCCTTAGCCTTTGCTTCGATTTTTGCCTCCTGAATTCTTTGAATACACATGGAACATTTTTCCATCACTCCTCGGCTTCTCACCGTAATATCTGGATTTAATACCATATTTTCTAATTCATCATTATGAGCGTAATCAAACCAATTAAATCGTCTAACTTTGTATGGGCAATTATTGGCGCAAAATCGCGTTCCCACACAACGATTATAGACCTGCTGATTCAAACCTTCCGAACTATGAACTGTTGCCAATACTGGGCAAACTGGCTCACAGGGGGAATTATCACAATGTTGACACATCATGGGTTGAAATGCCACATCCACATCTTCTCCGTCGCCAGAATAATAACGATCAATACGCATCCACGCCATATCTCTACGTCGAAATACTTCATCCTTTCCCACAACAGGAACATTATTCTCCACTTGGCAAGAAATGACACAAGCAGAACATCCTGTACAAGCCCCTAAATCTATGGCCATACCCCAGTGATGTTTTTCATAAGGATGGTCATCCTTCCATAATGTTACCACCTGATGACCATGATGAGCTCCTGAAGATGGGTCTTTTTTATATTCACCGAAAGTTGTTTCTTGGATAAAGGGACGCACTTTCATAGAAGGTGGTGCAGTATTCTCAGGATTTTTCAGCGTGTTGTATGTTTGAGTTAATGCCAAATCTGCCGTTTTTCCTGTCTTGGTGATATTAACAGAAATCCCAGAGAATGTAAGCGTATTGTCATTTCTTTCTAGTAAATGATTAACCCGTTCGCCTACTAATTCTCCTTCATCCAATGTTACCTTTTTTTGAATCCAGTCAGGCCCAAGGTTTTTAAATCGTTCTGTTCCTTTACGCCCATAGCCCAGTGAAACTGCGACTACTTTGTCACTCTGCCCATCCTGAATATATACGGGCATTTCAACGGAATTTCCGTTGGAGCTAATCTTTACAACATCCCCTTGATTCAGCCCTAATTCTTTAGCTTTTTTCGGAGAAAGATTTGCTGCATTATCCCAAGTCAATTTACTAATTGGATCTGGTAATTCTTGTAGCCAAGGATTTTCTGCATGACGTCCATCTAACATTTGCAAGGACGGATATGCTATGAGAGTCATTCCATTATTAAAATTTGATTTTGGCACTGATCCTTGTTTATACCTACCGATGGATAATGATTTTTCTTTAATATTTACAAAACCATCATGCACCAAATTGTCCCACCATTGGTTAAAAGAGAGATTCCCTTTTTTGCGCGTGGAATAAATCTTTTTCCAATAATTACGAATTAAAATTCGCTCGTCATCTTCATAACCAATCCAGTCACCAAGGGATTTCCTGAATGTTCGTGTGTCACCCAAACCCCGGATTGTGGGCTGTGTCATGGATAATAGCCCTGAAATAAATTCATCATCAGACCATGATTCCAAATAATGAGGCAATGGACAAATCACATTGCAAAGTTCTGCGGTTTCATTCTTTTTTGTCGTAAATAAAAGGGTTGTTGAAATAGTCTTCATTAATTCACCAAAGGACTCGCCTTCCGGTAAATCATAAACAGGATTCACATCAGAAATCAATAATGCACCAACTTTTCCTAATTTCATATCTGTTAATAATTGAGAAACTGCATTATCACTGCCACTCTTTTGGAAACTAGGATTTTTGTGAAGAACTGTTTTTCCTATATTCCCCAAGAATTTGTTGATCCTATTTACAAGGATTTGTATACCGATATCGTTTATACCAGAGATAACTAAACTTTTTCCTTTATAATGTTTTAATTCTTTGGCAATGTTTGTTGCGATTCCATGTTCACCATTTTTTTGGAGAGCACTTTCAATATCTTTTACTAATTGAAGTATTTCTGCTGGCGATTTAACAATGCGTTTATCCGCTTTTGCTCCCGTTATAGACAATCTGGATTCAACATGAATATGTTTTGAAATATGTTTTGAATCTAAGTTTCGATTCTTCCGATAATCTTTTGTAAACTGTGTAGGCGAAAGCCATGTGCCAAGAAAATCTGCATCTAGACTTAGAATCATATCTGCTTTTTCAAAATCATATTGGGGTAAAAAACGTGTGCCATAATTCACTTCATGAGCATCTAAAATAGCTGAATAAGATATGGGGTCATATTCCACATGACTTGCATTAGAATATTTTTTTAAGAATTTTTTAATATAGAATTTAATGGATGGACTTGTAATTGTTTCTGTTAAGAGAACAATTTGCTTTCCTTGTTTTCTCGTTTTATTCAAATTTTTAAGAACGAAACTATCTAAAGCAGCCCAAGTTGAACCTTTTCTAAATACCTGGGGGTTATAGATTCTTTTGGAGTCATATAATTCAATCACACTCGCTTGACAAATAGGACATAATCCCCCTTGACTTGCAGGATGATCAGGATTGCCTTCCAATTTGATAGGACGGCTATCTCGATTTTTTACCAATACACCACATCCAGAACCACAAGCATGACTAGTAGATGCATACCAATAGGCTTTTCCAGGAATAACTTCTTCAGGTTGTATCAAAAATGGAATTGCTTTATTTACAGGCGTTTTTGAACACGCTGTCATAAAAGCAGCTAATGAAAAACCTGCTGTTTTTAGGAAATCTCTGCGATTCCATTCAGTCGTTGTTGTTTCCAAATCTGCTGGTCCGACAACTGAGTCAGTTGTGGCTTCGGTCATTTGGTTCATTCGATATTTTTTTTCTTTATGCATACAATTTCTTTTCTAATAATGACATGTTGCGCAATCTAATAATAATTGGGTGCGTTCAGGGGCATTATCGAGAGATTCATGATCTTTTCGATGACAATCTAAACACCAACCCATAGATAAATCTTCTGTTTGTTTTATACGCTCCATGGATGAGACATCACCATGACAATCCGTACAATCTACACCTGCTGTTATATGAGGTTTATGGCTGAAAAAAACAAAATCTGGGATATTATGTACTTTGACCCATTCAACGGATTTTCCTTCTTTACCTTCGATAGGTTCTCCTTGAGAATCATATCCCATAGCTTCATAAATTTTCGAAATTTCAACCGACGTTATTGATTCAGTTTCCCTACCTTCAAAAACAGATTCTTTTTCTTCTAATTGGAAAGCTTCTTTTGTGGCGGAAACATATTTATGGCAATTCATACACACACTTGTAGCTGGAATTCCGGCATGCCGACTTTGGGAAGCACCATAATGACAATATTGGCAAGGAATATCCATTTCACCTGCATGTAATCGATGTGAAAAATCTATCGGTTGTATTGGCTCATAATTCTGTTGATTTCCAGGCATACGGTAAGTGCTATTGCTAAACACAATAATTAGGCCAACAACAAAAATTAATAGTGTAACAAGTTTTAATTGTTTTTGCATTTTCTCTAAGAATCCAATAATTGTTTTTCTAATTCAAGAGATTTTGGAAATAATATATTGTTTTCTAAATGAATGTGATAATGGATATCATCTTCGAGTGCTTTAAGATTTGCATATGCAGCTCGGTAAGTATTACACGCATCTGCTGGAGGTTCATATCCATTTGATAATTCGTTCATTTTTTTCAAAATATCACCCGCTGTATCATGTTCGGCTTCCATGACTGAAATAGGGCCGTTAACAAATGCACCACCTTGATTTCCATGCTCAACTAATTGCTTAACGAAGGGAAAGAGAATCTGTTCTTCTTTCATCATATGTTGATGTAAATCATGCAATAATTCATTATATAGCTTTGCGATTTCCACTGTTTCTGGATGGCGACTCCCATGCACATGAGCTACTTTATTAATGAATTCTGCAGTCATTGGTCCATTTTCATAGATATACGTATGATGCGTATTATAAATATGATCTACCAAATCAATTAGCGGCATATTTTTGTAATTATCGACTACATCTGATTGACTAGTGATAGCTTCAAGATCTGCTAATACTTCTGATACATCTACTCCGCTATCATCGCATGCAGATTGGACTGATGCACCACCTCCGCAGCAAAAATCTAATCCATATTTCTTAAATACATTCGCAGTACGAATATCATCTGCAACAATTTCACCGACTGTTTTTTCTCTAAACATATTTTATCCTTATTTTATTTATTGTTTATGGATTTTTGAAATCCGCTTTAGGTCCAAGATAATACCAATAGTTTAAAATTGCGCACACAACATAAAAAACTGCAAAACTATACATCGCTAATTCTGGTGTTCCTGAACTCATATTTTCACCGATCACTTTTGGAATTAAAAATGCACCGTACGCCGCAACGGCAGAAGTCCATCCTAAAACTGGACCTGCCTGTTCTTCATTAAACACCATGGAAATTGTTCTGAATGTGGAACCATTTCCAATACCTGTGGCTGTAAATAAAACAATCAGCAGAACAAAAAATGGTATAAAATGATCTTGCGGTGTAGCAGATTGGTAAGCAAGCTTTGCATAATATCCTACACCGATCGCAGATAGTACCATGATGATAGATACAATTTGTGTTACAATTGCACCACCAACTTTATCAGCAATTTTTCCACCCACAGGTCGAATCAATGCACCAATAAAGGCTCCCACCCATGCAAACATAAAAGTTGCAGGGCCTTCAGGATTTGCTAAAGTATGGGTCATCACTCCATCCACAAGAATATGCTTTACACCAAAAATAAATTTGATTGATAAGCCCACTGCGGCAGAAAATCCAATAAATGATCCAAATGTCATAGTATAAATAATGGTCATAATCCAAGTATGCTTATTATCAAATATTTTAAATTGTCTCTTGAGGTTTGATTTTATTTCACTTGGTGATAAAGATTTCATAAGAAAGACTGTTGCTGTAATAACAACAGGAAGTACAATCCACTTGATCCACGTTAAAGATTTAAAGGCTAAAATAAAATATAGACCAACTGCGGCAGTGACAAAGCTGATGAATAAAAGCCATGAAATTCTGCCAAATGAAACAAGTGGGCTTTTTAATCCAGGTGTAACCGAATCAGTTGTAATATTATTCATCTTTGTCCATCCGAAATAGGCGAGTGGGACAAGCCACAACATCCATATCCATCCAGCATTAGCTAGCCATGTTTCGGACCCAGCCATAATTCGTTTAAAAATAGTCCCACTATTACTTGATAATATCATAGAACCACCACTAAAAGCACCCAACATCGGGAATGTCATGACAAGTGGAACTAAAATTTGCATGGTTGTTACACCAAAATTCCCCAACCCTGCATTCATGCCTAGAGCATAACCTTGCATTCGCTTTGGAAAGAAAAAACTTATGTTACTCATAGAAGATGCAAAATTTCCACCACCAAATCCTGATAAAAAGGCCAATACTTGGAAAATCCATAATGGTGTACTTTTATCTTGAAGGAAAACACCTGCACCAAAAGCAGGAATCATTAATAATGCTGTAGTAAAAAATATGGTATTTCTTCCACCCGCAAGTCTAATAAAAAATGAACTTGGTATCCGCAGAGTTGCCCCTGTTAGTCCTGCAATAGCAGTTAATGTAAATAATTCACTTTGAGAAAACGGAAAACCTAAATTTTTCATTTGCACTGTAATGATTCCCCACATAAGCCATACTGCAAAACCAACTAATAGGCTAGGGATGGATATCCATAAATTTCTATTAGCTATTTCTTTTCCAGTAGAATCCCAAAATTCTTGGTTTTCGACATCCCACTTTTTTATGTCTTGTTTGCTCATAATTTATTCCATTTATAATATGTTAACAGATTTGCTAGCAATTTTTTCCTCTAAATCAGCTAGCAATTCTGGTGCTCGTGACTTCATCATTTTCCTTGCTACAATATGCAACCAGATCAAACAGACAACAGATAAAACAAAAAAGAACATCCAAGTAGTAGTCCATAGTCCAGTCACCTTTAATAAATAACCGAAAATAACTGGACTTATAAATCCGCCCAACCCACCAACAACACCAACTATGCCACCAACGACACCTACATCGTCTGGAAAATATTCTGGGATGAATTTGTAAACAGCTGCCTTACCAATCCCCATCATAATCCCTATAATGAAAACAAAAAATGTAAAAATCCATACATTGGCTTGGAAAAAGATGTGTGTTATTCCTCGTGCCAGTAATTGCTTTTTAGAGACTATTTCTCCGACTTCTACAGTAGGTTCTTGCCAAAAACTATTTTTAGGGAAAACCAAAATATTGGGCTCTGCATCAACCAAATTTGCCTTTGATTTATTTTTAAAAGTATACACCATATCATCAACCGTTATTGTGGAGTCAGTCACTGTAGTAACAACACCTGGCTTTTTCGCCATAATACCTTCACCGGGAGATTGGATTTCCATTCTAGGAATAATAACTAAGGCAGCAGAAAATATAATTGAGCCCAAAACAACGTACATTACCAACCGCGCACCGTATTTATCAGACATCCATCCACCAACAGCACGAATTACACCCGATGGTAAACTGAAAATAGCTGCCATCATCCCAGCCATTGCAACAGACATTGTATATACATTTACATAATATGGGATTAGCCATTGCGCCAATGCCACAAATCCACCAAAAACTAGAAAATAATAAAGCCCAAATCTCCATACTCTAATTTCTTTCAAGGGTGCTAAACGTTGAGAAAGTGTTTTAGTAGCACTTCCTTTCACTACTTTTGTATATGTCGTTATATAAAAAATGATTGCCATCATCAGTAATATCAGCGCATATACTTTGGGCATCAATCGCCATGCATCTAAATCTGTTCCACTATTTGTTAAGTATTTTAATAATACAGGAGCGCCCATACTCGTAATAGCAGCACCCGCATTCCCGGCTCCAAATATTCCCAATGCTGTCCCTTGCTTTTCTTTTGGAAACCATACAGATGTATAAGCTATGCCTACAGCAAAAGACGCACCACTTATACCAAAGCCAAGACCTGCTATAATAAATTCACTAAACGAATTAGCAGAACTCATAAAATATGTCGCTACCGAAGCAACAATCATTAGAATTGTAAAAACTATCCTACCACCATATTTATCAGTCAAGATTCCCACAGGCAAGCGAACAATTGCACCCGTGAGCACTGGGACACCAATTAACCAACCAATTTGAGCTTTATCCCAATTATATAGACCATTGTCAACTAAATAGGTGATTAACACGCCATTCATCATCCAAACAGCAAAACAGATGGTAAAAGCTATTGTGCTCATCGTAAGAACTATATTGGCTTTTGTTTGTAGGCTTCTCATACTTAAAATCTTATAACTATTTTTAAATTATTTTTTTATCGATGATGAAGATTCTAGTGTTCTTATTTTTTTTCGGTCCCAGTTCCATCTTACCACTTGAGGTTTACGCCATAAATAAGGATTAGGTAATACAAGGATGTGAACTAACCGTGTGTACGGAAAAAGTAAAATAATTGAAAATGCACCAATAACATGAAGTTTGATTGTTATTGGCATTGCAGTTATATATGAAAGATTTGGACTTAATTTCAATACTGACCATAAATAGGGTGCTAGCGATGCTGCAAACCAACTGGACCCCCACCTATGAAAATAAGCGGTATAGATTCCTGTTATAACTTGAAAGGCTAAAATGCCTAATACTATCCAATCAGCTGATGTTGTAACAAATTTTGCTCTCGCATTAGAATTTCTCCGAGATATCATATTAATAAGACCTATCAAGGTCATGAGACCAAAAATAAACATGGCAATTTCCATAACATATAACCGAGCTGGAATACTATTCCACCAAAGAACCGTATTAGGAACGAGGAACCATACAAAATGTGCAGTTAAAACTGAGATAATTCCATAATGAAAAGGAACTAACCCCCAAAAATGTTG
>JABHUQ010000102.1 GCA_018658715.1 Fidelibacterota bacterium | reverse complement strand
TCTGAACATTATTTACATCCAGATTTTTCTTCCCTCACGACAGATCTTTACACTCCTAGAAGCTTCATCGATCACGCGGCGTTGCTGCGTCAGACTTTCGTCCATTGCGCAAAATTCCCCACTGCCGCCTCCCGTAGGAGTCTGGGCCGTATCTCAATCCCAGTGTGGCTGATCATCCTCTCAGACCAGCTACCGATCATCGCCTTGGTAGGCCGTTACCCTACCAACAAGCTAATCGGACGCAGACCCATCTCAAAGTGCGAGCCGAAGCCCACTTTAACAACTGTATCCCGAAGGATCCGCTGCATCATCCGGTATTAGCCCCGCTTTCGCGGAGTTATCCCAGTCTCTGAGGTAGGTTGTCTACGCGTTACTCACCCGTTCGCCAGTTTAATAGTTTTCCGAAGAAAACGTTCTCCTTGACTTGCATGTGTTAAGCACGCCGCCAGCGTTCGTCCTGAGCCAGGATCAAACTCTCCATTGTATGTTTGATTTTGTTGTCGTTCTTTTAACAAGAATCAACGCTGGACTCATCACATACCGAATTTTCAATAATCACTTCTTTCAAAGCCCGCAAACTTACAGGTCTTATAAATCGTTTGTCAACAGGTTTTCACCAAATATATGATTATTTTTCTATAAATAATGGCTCATCAAAATCAATGAACATTTCTGGACCTACAATCAACATTTTATCGACGATGTATGAATGTAATAGTCCTCTGTTTTTTTCTTGTGTTTTTTTCGATGCTTGCCAAATACTCCCTCCATAAACACCTATGGCAATCATAATAGGAGGTATTTTATATTTCAAATCAGAATTAACTAATAAAATTTCAATTGGTATAGCATCATTTTTATTTAATGTGTATGAATCCTCATTACTCTTTATATTTGAAATAATGGGTGACAATAATTTGGAAGATTGTTCATAAACAAAACTACCAGACGGATCTCGCATATTCCCTATATGATTAAGTGCCAGCATTGTTGACATCGTAAAAAATATACCTTGACTATTAAGCCAATCTTTTAATAAAAAATGCCCACCACCAGGGAGAATCCCTGAAAGAGTTATCCACTTTTTTTTATATTGAGGTACTTCTTGAATATTTTCTATGATTTGATATATAGACGCCAAAATCTTTGAATAATGTGGATGATTAAATTGTTTTTCTGCTTCAATAAAGTATTGTTTAGCTAAGACCCAGTCCATTTTATCCATAGATGCATACCCTTTAAATATTAATGAATATGGATTTGAATCAATTTCTATCAGTCTAAATAATTCTTCATAATTCTTACTCTTTAAATAAGCATAATTTTCGCGGTTATTACCTGCCTTATACAGAATTGTATTTTCATCTACATTAATTCTTGATCTTTTATAAAATTTTATAGCTAAGTCATAATTCTCCATTTCTTCATAACAACGTGCTATATGATATAAAATTACAGGCTCAATAGGATCCTGAGGAAATCGATACATAAATTGAAAACATGTTAACAAACATCTTTCATAATATTTTTCTTGATACAGGAAGTCACAGAATGAGACCATTTCATTTCGTTGGTAGTCTGTATACTCGGTCCACTCATGCTTTATTTCATCTGGTGACCTATAGGTGGATTGCTGGGCAACAGAAATCCCCAATATAAGTATCCAAATAAGTGTAAAATATTTCAACATAAAAAAATTCCCCCATCCTGAAGGATGGAGGAATTTAGTCAAGTTAGATGTAAAGTGAAAAATTTAACGCAATAAAAGCATTTTCTTTCTAGCAGTAAAATTGGGTGACTTTAATTCATAAAAGTATATTCCAGATGCAACCGACTGCCCACTCATATCTGTAGCATTCCATTCAAATGAATATTGGCCCGCATTTAAATGCCCACTCATGAGTGTGGATACTTTTTGACCTAATACATTATATATAGATAGACTTAAGATTCCACTGTTCTCAGGTACATCAAATTTGATCTGTGTAACGGGGTTAAATGGGTTGGGATAATTTTGATGTAATGCAAATTGATTTGGAATCAATTCATCACCCACACCTAAAGCACCTGTTGTTACAACTTGCGGGTTTTCAAGAGAAGGATAAGCACATACTACATTTAATAATTCTGGGTCAGCTGAAGTCCCCGGCAAATTGCATAAGCCGAAATGGAATGTTACATTTTCCGGTAATGTTGCTCCATCAATTAATTCGTAAGTAATACTCATGAGGTCACCTTCAAGACTATCTCCAGCTGTGCGAGCCTGAGATGTGCTGTATGCCATAATTTTCAAATAGTCGTCAATTTCATTTGCTAAAAGAGTCATTGTACGAGGATTTCCGTCTGGATCAGTTACATTATTGAGTTTATCTCCTTTTGCAATAGAACCATTTTCTCCATATATCAAAACATCTGAATCGTGATAAACATCAAATTCAAGACCTCTGATAGGCTCATTATCTACAATTCGTATTGTAAAGGTAACTAAATTCCCCGAAATACTTGTTCCCTCAGTAAAGGCAATGCATCCACACAACCCTGTAGAAATTTCTTGATTCCAAGTTGGGTTTGGACTTCCGTCAGGTAACATTGTTCTTGTATCAATATGATAAGATGAATCTGCAGGACAGTCTATGTCTGCGAATACAGTTGTCATACTAAAACTAGCAATGAATAATGTAATTAGTACTTTTTTCATAATTTTAATTCCCTATGGTCTTAACTAATTTTACTTTTAATCTTGGTTTGGCGCAACACTTCCTTATTTAATAAATGCCAATTTTTGGATATGACGATTTTGATTTGTTTTTACTTCTAAAAAGTATATCCCAGTTGGTAACTCCATACCTGATTTTGACAATCCATTCCATGTAACAGAATAGGTCCCAGCAGGATGATCGTTATTCACCAACTCAGTTATTAAACGTCCTGAAATATCAAAAACACTCACAACTAATTCTGTTTGATTAGGTAAAGAAATATTGATTGTTGTTGAAGGATTAAATGGATTTGGATAATTATTTGAAACTGTGAATGCATTTGGTAGGCTTGGTTGTTCATCATTAACAATGGATAATAGTG
>JABHUQ010000101.1 GCA_018658715.1 Fidelibacterota bacterium | reverse complement strand
TTGATGAAGATGCATATTATGATATAATGGTTCATCATTGGGCAGGCGGTAGCCCTGGCGGCGGCTTTGCATGGACCCGCAGTTCAGGTGAAGTTCCAATTATGACCCCTGAAATAAATGGCTCAAACTTGGTTCTTCATTTTCATCCGAATGCTTCAGGTGAGACAGAGTTGGTTATTGTCGCAACAGATCAATCCGGGGCAACAGCTTTGGATACTATGGGCATTACAGTTAATCCCGTTAATGATTCGCCAGGAGATTTTACTTTATTGGTTCCTGAAAACAATTCAGTGGTCTCAGATTTGACCCCAACGTTTACTTGGGATACACCTGTAGACCCAGATAACAGCGAATCTATGGGTGAAATTGGTGTTGGTGAAAGTAGCGACAAAGTTACCACTATAAATCACACCCAAGTCGCGACACGCTCTATTGAGAGCTATAATGTCTATATTGGGATTGCTCCAGACTTTACACCCGAAGACGTGGTCGCCACTGTTAGCACCAACTATTATACTCATGAAGAAGAATTAGAAGAAAATGAAGTATATTACTGGATGATTGAAGCGGTTGATAATGATGGAGGTGGGACAATATCAGACACATGGTCTTTCACTATTAATTCTGAAAACCTACCCCCGTCTCTATTCGCTCTAATATCACCTGACTCAGGTGTAATACTCAATACCCAAGAAGTCAACTTCGAATGGGAAGCCAGCGTTGATATGGATCCAATGGATGGAGTTCATTATAGTATAGACATACATAGCGATACTACTCATATACATTTTGAGACAGAGTCAACATCAATTGCTTCTGGAAACCTAATGGATAATAGCATTTACCATTGGGGAGTACGCGCTTTTGATATGTACGGCGGTATGACTGAAAATATTGGTGGGCCAGACATGTTTGTAATTAATGTCGCGAACGATGCGCCAAGTGCGGCTTCTCTAGTAGCGCCATTGGATGGTAGCATTCAAACGAACCTATCACCAAACTTCTTTTGGACAAGATCATTTGATCCCGACCCAATGGATCACGTTTCATACTCAATGGATGTGTGGGCTGTGGGAGGGACTGAATCGCAATCTATTTCTACGGATAGTAATGGCGTAACTATAGATTTTGCCCTTATGGATAACTCTATGTATGGATTCCAGGTAATTGCATTTGATATAGATGATGGTGAGTCTCAATCTGACACATCCCATTTTTATACAGATGCATTTCCGGAACCGCCATTGAACTTTACAACGGTTTCACCGCAGAATGAGTCTCAAGGTCTAGCGACAGAAGTTGAGTTTAAATGGAATATGACTCAGGATCCTGATCCGGTTGATGATATACATTATCAATTGGTTTATGCAACCAACTGGGACGACAGCAGTACTTATGTGTACAGTGCGCTCGTACAGGATACGTCACTAACCTTAACACTTGAAGATGATAATCAATACTTCTGGTTGGTGGAAGCAAGAGATACTGACGAATTCGTTGTTGGTAGCAATAATAATACACCAATGACATTAGTGGTAGGCACATTGGGAATTGATGGGCATCAAATACCTGAAGTTTTTGCACTACATCAGAACTATCCAAACCCTTTCAATCCAACAACAACAATTAGGTATGATCTTCCGGAACCAACCCAAGTTCGAATTCATATAGTTGATATTATTGGTAGAAAAGTATCTACCATTGTAAACGAACATCAAAATCCGGGCTTCAAATCTGTTGTATGGGATGCGCTAGATGAATTTGGATCTCCAGTTGGGGCGGGGATGTATTTTTATATTATTGAGGCTGGTGAATTTCAGCAAACGAGAAAAATGATATTGCTGAAGTAATTCCAATATCTTATTAAAAGAAAAGGCAATTCAAATTGCCTTTTCTTTTAATAACCAACAAAATGAAGATTAGCGTATCAAACTAAAGACACATAAGAGTCGACGTATATGATATTTCTATGAAACGAAGAGATTTTATTAAAAAGGGCATTATAAGTGCAGCCGCTCTCAGTTTCACCCCAACATCACTATTAAAAAGCCAAGATTGCCCGTTAACTCAAAACGATATATTGGGGCCATATTGGACAGAGAATCACCCATACCGATCCTTATTAGCAAATGCTGATGAACCTGGAACGCGTATTTTTATTTCCGGAACAGTAAAAGCCAATGATTGTGAATCACCCATCCCCAATACCGTTGTAGATGTATGGCACGCAAACGACAGCGGTTGTTATACGATATTTATGGAGTGTGATGCGGGAAACACAGATGAAGATCCTTATAATTTACGGGGTCAAATGATAACGAATGAAAATGGAGAATATGCCTTTGAAACAATTTGGCCAGGATATTATGCGGGTCGACCAAAACATTTTCATTTTAAAATTACAACCCCCAATGGTCGCGAACTTGTAACTCAATGTTATTTTGAAGGAGATTCTCAAATTGATAGTCAGTGGGAAGAAGATCACCAAGGACTTATTATTCCACTAGACGAAAGTGGAAACAACCTTTATGGCATATTTGATATTATGATAGATGAAGAACCAATCCAAGTTGGCACCCAAAATGAAATAATGCCTATTCCAGAAAAACCAACTTTATATTCTGCATATCCCAATCCCTTTAACAATTCAACACAAATGAAGATTAGTGTATCAAGTCCAGGGCATATAAGTATTAGTATATATGATCTTTCAGGAAAATGGATAACCAATCTTTTGCAGAAACAAATGCCATCAGGGTCTCATATAGTTAATTGGAACGGAAGTGATGCATTTGGAAACCCCACATCATCTGGGTCTTATTTGGTGGTAATGAAATATAGCGGATATACAATTTCAAAAAAAATATCTCTTCTAAAATAATCTAATAATAAATCGAAGAGATGTTTTTCAAACCAACTTAAGAGTTATTTCTACTTACAACTGGACATCAAGTGTTAATGTTTTACCATGACGTAATACCTTAACTGTAATTTTTTGTCCCTTTTTCAATTCTCCCATTCTTCCCATATATTCATGAATATTAAGTAGTTTTTTCCCATTAATTTCAATTAATACGTCACCTTTTTTCATGCCAGCTTTTCCAGCCGGGCCGTCTTTTGTGCTAACACCGTCTATAGCCATTCCTTCATCCGAACTTCCACCCCCATAAGCCGGGATAATACCAAGCGTTACCCCTCCGGTTCTTCTTCTTTTTGGCGGTTCTTTAGGGCCAGCTTCTGTAAACAAAGGTCGCTCGCTCACTCGATTTAAAGCTATAGAAACATCATACACAAAATTTAAAATATCTTTTTCCCCTTTTGCGTTAATCAAAGTCCAATCATCTTCAGGTAAATGATATTGGTGGTGAAAGCCAGAAAAGAAAAAAAGTACAGGAATATCATTAACATAAAAACTTGCATGGTCACTTGGCCCATACCCAGAAAATGATTTCCCAATAGCCATCTCAATATCATTTGCTAAGCTATCAATAAGGGGTTCAAAAAAAGGAGAAGTTCCTATTGCGCCCACATTCAGCGTTGAATCATCAAGGCGCCCAACCATGTCTAGATTAAGCATGGCAACAATATTTTCTTTTGAAACGGTAGGGTTTTCGATAAAATGTTTCGACCCCAACAACCCTTTTTCTTCTGCATCAAACGCGATAAAAAGAACACTTCTTTTTAATTTATTACGATGAGCAAAAAGTTTTTGGCTCAACTCTAATATACCCGCTGTTCCAGACGCATTATCATCTGCGCCATTGTGAACAGCTGTTGTATCTTTTTTTCTAGACCCAGTATGATGACCACCCATTCCTAAATGATCAAAATGTGCGCCCAAAACAATATATTCGTCTCTTAAGTCTCTATCTCGGCCTCGAATCATTCCAACAACATTTCCACCGCGAATAGTTTTTTCCTTTAAATCTATATGTGCGCTTAATTCAAGATTATTCATTTCAAACTGAACAGACTTTAAGGATGTATCCATTTTTTCTTGGATAGAAGCAATAGAGTGTCCGTGTGGCCTAAAAAGTTGATTTGCCATTTCGTTTGATAGGTGAATAGCAGGAATACTCCCCTTTGATTGGCTTGTAGAATGCCCAAAAGCCACCAGCCCGGCATCACTTTCTTGAGACACAAAAATAATACCACTTGCACCAAAATCTCGCGCAACCATCATTTTCTGATTTAAAGAAGCATGGGACGCATAAATAGAATGTGGATGAATTTGCTCTGGACCGCCACGCATCACGATTACCCACTTTCCACTCACATCAAGCCCATCATAATCATTCCATTTTTTTTCTTTATCCATATTAAACCCATAACCAGCAAAAAGGGCTTTTGAAGAAAAGTCACCATTTCCAGAAAAAGCTAAAGGTGTAAAGTCAACACCCAAAATCAATTCTGCGCCGTCGATGGAAAAAGATGTTTCTTTACCAATTTCTACGCCATCTGCAATATCAAATGGTTGAACATATGAACCATTATCCCCAGCCGGCTTTACCCCGACAGAACGCCATTCATTAGCAATATAAGAAATAACATCCCTAGATTCTCTCGTGCCCGGGTAACGCCCTTTCATATTATCTTCAGATAAGAAAATAATATGTTCTAGAATTTCTTCTTCTGTAATGTCCGAACTATTTCCAACAGAAAGGCCAGTGCTATTTTTTAAAAATAATCCATACCCCAAGGCGACCAAAACGGCCATAGCAATTAATGTTTTTTTCTTTTCATTCATAGAATGTTCCAAATGTTAATAATGTAATAGATTTAATGTATGTAAGAGTTGCATAATCTACAAAGAATCATATGAAAAACGAAAAACCCATCGCAACCCCCGTAAAGCCAATATATTTTTTAGAAAGATCAAATTTCGGTTTACACCAATATTAATTTTTATCATTATACCATAATAAATCAACAATCATCTCCAGTTAAAGCACCAACGCTAACATGTCACCCGCGATGGATGATGTAACTTAGACTTGAAGTGAATAGGTTATTTGAATTCGTTTTTAGGTTTCATTAAATTGAGTTGACGCAAACTATATAAACCGCCTAACTCAAGATAGGATGGATTGCTTTTATTGAGACTTCACTGGGTTTATAGAATCTGAAACCAGCGGGTATATTTTCCTTTATCTTATCTGGCTTGAAGGATGGCGAATATATGCTGTTTTCCCATTAATAATCGTTTGGATGACTTTGATATTCCGTATTTCAGATATGGGTACGGTCAACGGGCTTTGATCCAAAACGACAAAGTCGGCATATTTCCCTTTTTTGATGGATCCAATCTTTTTTTCCATTTTTATCTGCCACGCCGCATTGATGGTCAACGCTTTCAACCCCATCATCACAGATATTGCGTTATTACTTCCAATTAAATCACCACCCTCTGTTCTTCGATTTACAGCAGTTTGCAACAGACTAAGCGGTTCTCCGGGGAACATGGGTTGGTCTGCGTGAATAGAGTAAATCAACGAATTCTGATCCGCATCTTTAATGGGAAGCAGTTGACGGGCTCTTTCTTTTCCAATTATATTTTCTTTTAAAGCTTTTCCATAATAATACAGGTGATTGATATGGAAACTAGGATGTATATTCAGACCTGCCATTAATTTCATGGATTCTTCCTGTAAAAGCAGACAATGTTCTAGGCGATGTCTGTAATCTGCTATTCCCTTATCATTTATTATCTTATCAAAGGATTCCAGTATTTCCCTAATGGCGATATCTCCCTGAGAATGGATTGCAATCTGCCACCCATGATCCTGATACTTTGTTATAAACGACTCCAATTCTTCCTGCGTGAGAAGAGAAACCCCAGAATGGTTGTTGGGAATATGGAGCTTATTTCTGGTGAGATCAGTATTCAGATAGGGTGACTCCATATACATTGAACCCGTATAAGGGGAACCATCATACCAGAATTTAATCCCTAAAATTTTAAAAAAATCATCGCCATTATCTACAGACGCCGGGAGAAGGTGAGATGAATCGTAACGTATAAAAACAAAATTCCTGACTGTAGGTTTTCGTTTTGGCAGTATTCGAAATGCTGTCAACAACTGATCAGCGAATGTAGGTTTTCCTGTGGATAGATGCCTATAAAGACGAATGACATTCTTATCCGAAGTTGTTACGCCCATAGACGTAATGGTTGAATATCCATTTTTTGCATAGCCATCCATTACCGCTACACTTTTTTCTTTTAAGGTCGATTTCCCCAACGCCTGTATGATAGCTTCCTTGAGCGGATCAAAGGCTTTCTGTTCAGCAATATAACCTGTTAGATCACCACTTTCATCCCTTTCATAATAACTTGAATTGCTGGGGTTAGGCGTTTCTCGATCAACTCCTGAAGCATTGAATCCTAGTGAGTTCGTCCAGTAGGAGTGGAGACTCTGGGATGCAATCAATACCGGATTCTGGGGAGCAATGGAATCTAGATAACTGATATGAGGTGGTTCCAGGCCAGGAACCAGAACCTGATCAAAACCACCACACAGAATCCACTCCCCAGGTTCGTGTTCAGATACACTTTTTTCAAAATGCGCCCATAATTCTTTGGAAGTTTGATGTGTAAATCCACTCAGATCCACCATTCCGTGCGTGAAAGTAGAAATTACCGGATGGGTATGGCTATCAACGAAACCCGGTAGCAACGCTTTACCATCTAAGTTGATAATTTTTGTATCAGGATGGATGGATTGTAAAATATCATTATAGTTTCCCGCGGAATGAATGATCCCATTTTCGACATATACAGCTTCAACAGAAGGCGTTTCTGCTTCCATGGTGATGATCGGTCCATTATAAAAAAGAAGGTTTTGGTTAGATGCCCAATCATCCATCATGGTAATTTTATATCCCAGAACCATAATAATTATTACACAGAGATATATAGGGGTTTTATTTTTCATGGCAATAACCTAACGTAGTCGATGTGTGTGTAGCAATTGATAATGCCCCATACACTCATCATAGATCGCCTGATAATTGAGCGGAAGAACTTCTTTCTTTACTTTATAAGGCTGAAACTGAGTGGATGTTTCTACATTATTGTACCAATGTTGTCCCCATATTCCGTCCGTTTTTCGAGATCCTGACGGCCATGAGAGCATTTCTGTGCAGAACGGGATACCCAGTTTATTACAAAATAAGGACAAAACACTTTCTGGGTTAGAAAGCACATCCGCGGAATCAAGAACGATCGGCGGCTCACCGTTCTTTCGGTGTAGCATCTGGTAGAGCTCTGTCAATTGATGGTAACCCAACTGATGAATAGATTTGATTTCATACTTTTTAGAATAGGACAGGATTACTTTTTTTGGATGTCGAATGAGAAGACAATTCTGTACTTTTTCTGTCCATTGAAGTCCAAAGCCGGGGAGATTATGTTGAGCCATATGCTTTTGATACCATATATTCTTTCCGTTTGGGATAGGGCCCGTTATCTCATGAACCACTCTGTCCCAATTAGTATTTCCCGCAGCAATCACATCATCCTTCATAGGGTGGTTAACTCCAGTCTTATGTAGAAAATGAGCATAAAAGGGTTCGTCACTCACATAACAGTCCGGTCGATTTTCAAAAGAACGCATCAGTGCCGTAGAAATATTCCGGGGGCCGGACCACATGGCAATGTAGACAGACATTAGGCCGGACCAGTCTTTAGATACATCCGGTTTAGTTTAGATGTATAAAGTTTCTGGAGTCTCTGGGTTAAACTACCTCGAATGTTGTTCGACATAACACGCCCATCAACTTCAATGGCGGGAATGACTCCAGCAAAAGTACCCGTGACAAAAACCTCATCGGCAGAGAGAACGGAATCGATCCTGAAATCTTTTTCGTAAACAGGAATTTCATTATCCCTACAGATATTAATAATCGCTTGCCGGGTTACACCCGGTAGACAATGCTGCCCGGTAGATGTCCACACTTCTCCAGCCCGGACAATAAAAAAATTAGTGGAATTACACGTGGAAACATTACCATTCACATCCAGCATGATTCCTTCATCAGCGCCAGCCTTATCCGCCTCAATACAGGCAATAATACAGTTAAGTTTGCTCAGTGTATTAAGACGTGGATCTTGTGAATCTGGCGTGCCCCGACGGGTTGTAACGGTTACAAGGCGGATACCTGTTTTATTTGTTTTTTTGTCTGCTTCCTTATATTCCGGAATGATAACAATAGTGCTGCTTCCCGCATTGGCGTTGGGATGCTGATAAGGTGTTTTTTTCAATCCCCTGGAAACAATAAGACGTATATGGACTCCACTCTTCATACCATTGGCAGCCAGTGTTTTATAAATGAGACCTGCGAGTTCCTCCGGATTATACCCAACTTCAATAGCCAATTGTTTAGCGCCTTTGTAAAGACGATCTAAATGTTCTTCTAAAAACACCAAATGACCATTATAAAGACGGATGCCTTCCCACACCCCATCTCCCAAGAGGAATCCGCTGTCAAATACCGAAATAGTCGCATCATTCCTAGGGAGGATGTCGCCATTCACATATATCAGGATACCTTCATTGCGTTTATCTTCTAAGTAATTGTGTGTTCCTTTGGTCACGATATCTCTAAATTATCCGAAGTAATGTAATTCTTCCAAGGTTTTGGTCAAACATCACTGTTTTACTGTTTGTCTAAATTCTGATGAGGCGTCAGTTAAATACCCCCTGCGGGCAGTCACAACAAACAAATTAAAATATTTTCTTTTCATAATATCTACGCTACAAACCTTTTGGTTATTCTTCTCCAACATCTTCATTCCAAATATCGGGGTTCTCTCGAATATATTGTCCTAACATTGAAATACACAATTCAGATTGAAGATCAATAATTGTGACACCACTTTCCTTTAACCACTCTATACCACCTGAAAAATTAATTGATTCACCCACAATAACAGTTTTTATATTAAACTGTCGTATCAGACCACTACAATACCAGCAAGGCGCCAATGTTGTTGCCATAATAATATTTTTATAAGATGCCCGCCTTCCAGCATTTCTAAACGCATCTGTTTCTCCGTGTACCGATGGGTCGTTATCTTGGATTCTGCGGTTATGTCCTTTCCCTAATAATTTTCCATCATTGGAGAAAACTGCAGCACCAATAGGAATGCCACCTTCAGACAACCCTTTTTGGGCTTCTTGAATTGCTATATTTAACATAGTTAAATAATGAACCGTATTCATTTTGTTTCCAATATTATTTTATTTTAAAATATCTCAATATCCGAATATATTCAGGGTTCTCAGAAGGTCAAAGCGATGATTACTTGTTGGCAAAAAAACAGATACTTAATAAAGGAGAATCCATAATGCGTAAAACGTCATTGTTATATGGCATAGATGATACCCCGCCAATATCCGAAACAATCATACTTGGGTTTCAACATTATTTAACCATGTTTGGCTCAACAGTGGCCATCCCTTTATTGTTAGCGCCAGCATTTGGCATTACAGATCCAGTCCAAAAAGGTTGGCTAATTGCAACCATGTTTTTTGTTAGCGGAATTACAACACTCCTTCAGTCTACCTTTGGTAATAGGTTACCAATTGTTCAAGGCGGTACATTTTCCTTTTTAGCACCCACGTTTGCTATTTGCGGTATGGCAACACTAGCAAATGCTGGCTGGGATATTCGTATGCAGCATGTTCAAGGTGCAATTATTGCAGGCTCCCTTATTGAAATGTTTGTAGGTGCAAGCGGATTGGTTGGGCAAATGTTAAAGTATATTGGACCAATAACCATCGCACCCACCATTGCATTAATTGGTTTATCATTATTCAAATTTGGAGCGCCGGAAGCAGGGCGCCACTGGCCTATTGGTGGCTTAACAATATCGCTCATCATTTTATTTAGCCAATACCTACGTACAAAACATAGAATATTTGAACTGTACCCCATCTTATTAGCCATATTAGCCGCATGGGGCGTATCCGCGCTATTTACTATGGTGGGTGTTTTTCCAGAAGGACACCCGTCCCACACAAGTTTAGCTAATTTAAAAAATGCATCTTGGTTTAGAGTGCCATACCCATTTCAGTGGGGATTCCCACAGTTTGGGGTTGCCGCTATTGTAGGAATGTTAGCTGGTTATATAGCATCCATGGTAGAATCTATTGGAGATTATTATGCCTGCGCTCGACTTTCAGGTGCACCGGTCCCGGATAAAAAAACAATCAATCGAGGCATTACATTTGAAGGTATTGGATGTTTTATCGCTGGAGTTTTCGGAACAGGAAATGGAACAACATCTTACAGTGAAAATATTGGGGCGATTGGCCTTACTCGTGTTGGATCTAGACGCGTTGTACAAGCCGGTGCCGTAATAATGATTCTATTAGGTACCGTGTCCAAATTTGGCGCCTTATTTACCACAATTCCACAACCCATTGTTGGAGGAATGTATTGTGCTATGTTTGGTATGATTGCCGCAGTGGGGTTATCCAACCTTCAGTTTGTAGATCTTAATTCAGCAAGAAATTTATTCATTTTAGGGTTTTCCTTTTTTATGGGACTTTCCTTGCCTGAATATTTTATCCAAAACCCAATAAACTTTGAGCCAGCTTGGCTTGCAAACATTATCAATACACTTGGAAGCACAGGAATGGCCGTAGGTGCATTTACGGCTCTTATATTAGACAATACAATTGCAGGAAGCGATGAGGAGCGCGGCTTAAAAGCTTGGGAAAACACAAAAAATAATTAATTTTGTTAATGAGAATATCTAAGGAATAAAACCATGTCTATATTAATTAAAAATGGCCGAGTTATCACAGCGGTTGATGACTATATGGCTGATGTTTTTATCGAAAACGAAACAGTAACACTTATAGGTAATAATCTTGAAATGGAAGCAGATGAAGTTATTGATGCTTCTGGAAAATATCTTTTCCCCGGGGGATTAGACCCACACACCCATTTGGATATGCCTTTTGGCGGCACTACATCTGCAGACGATTTTGAGACAGGCACACGCGCGGCAGCACACGGCGGCACCACAACTGTGATTGATTTTGCTATTCAATCTAAAGGGCATTCAACGCTAGAGGCGCTAGACATATGGCACGCGAAAGCTGATGGAAAAACAGCTATTGACTATGGATTTCATATGATTGTGACAGACCTTGAAGATAGTCGAATTCATGAAATGAAAATGTTAGCAGACGTTGGAGTAACATCATATAAATTATTTATGGCCTATCCAGGCGTATTATATGTAGATGATGGAACTATTTATAGAGCCATGAAAAAAGCAGGTGAAGATGGTACTGTAGTTTGTATGCACGCAGAAAATGGTATTGTGATAGACGAAATTGTAAAACAAGCAGTAGCAGATGGAAAAACAGCGCCTAAATATCACGCCATAACTCGCCCAACACGTATGGAAGCTGAAGGGGTTCATCGAGCTATTTCAATCGCAGAAGTTGCCCAAGTTCCGATTTATATTGTTCATCTATCATCATCGGATGCTTTAGAGCAAGTTATGCTTGCTCGCAACCGTGGCGTCCATGCATTCGCTGAAACATGTCCACAATATTTATTTCTGGATGACTCCTATTACAACCAAAAAGGATTTGAAGGGGCAAAATATGTTATGACGCCCGCATTACGTGAAAAGTGGAATCAGGATGAATTATGGAAAGGACTGAAGTTTGGCGACCTACAATCTATTGCCACAGATCATTGCCCATTTTGCTTTAAGGATCAAAAAATATTAGGAATTGATGATTTTTCAAAAATTCCAAACGGAGCACCTGGGGTGGAAAATCGCATGAGCCTTGTCTACAATGGCGGCGTACATGCGGGACGAATTTCATTAAATAAATTTGTTGAATTAACATCAACAGCAGCCGCAAAAACATTTGGACTTTTTCCAAAAAAAGGAACGATTGCTGTTGGTAGTGATGCAGATATTGTTGTTTTTGATCCAAACCGAAAAGAAACAATAAGTGTTAATAACACATGCACCCACCATATGAATGTAGATTATAATTCTTATGAAGGGTTTGAAGTAACAGGCTTTACCGAAACTGTACTTTCTCGCGGAAAAATTATTATTGATAACTGTGCTTATGTGGGAAAGAAAGGCGATGGTCGTTTTTTGAAACGCGGGCTATATGGCGGTATGAAATAATAAAACTCAAGGAGATAAAAAATGGCTAGAAATATAAAATCTGGACTAATTCAGATGAGTCTTCCAATGACAGAGGGAGAAGGGACGATTACTGAAATAATGGACGCAATGGTTCAAAAACATATTCCCTATATAGAAGACGCAGGAAAACAAGGTGTGCAAATATTATGCTTACAAGAAATATTTAATACACCGTATTTTTGTCCAGGACAAGATAATACGTGGTATGCATCTGCAGAACCCGTTCCGGGGCCTACGACAAATTTGATACAGGAATATGCCAAAAAGTATAATATGGTTATTATTGTTCCCATTTATGAAAAGGAGCAACCTGGCGTATTATACAACACCGCAGCGGTTATTGATGCAGATGGAGAATATTTAGGTAAATATAGAAAAAACCATATTCCTCACACATCAGGTTTTTGGGAAAAATATTTTTTTAAACCAGGAAACCTTGGATACCCTGTTTTCCAAACAAAATATGCTAAAGTTGGTGTATATATTTGTTATGATCGTCATTTTCCAGATGGCGCAAGATGTCTTGGTCTGAATGGTGCGGAAATTGTATACAACCCATCAGCAACAGTTGCTGGATTAAGTGAATATTTATGGAAATTAGAACAACCAGCTCATGCAGCAGCAAATGGATATTTTATGGGTTGCATCAATCGTGTTGGAACTGAAAAACCATGGAATTTAGGAGAATTTTATGGCACATCTTATTTTGTGAATCCAAGAGGGCAAATTATTTCTGAAGGGTCAAGAGATAAAGACGAGTTAATTGTTTCAGAATTTGACTTAGACATGATTGATGAAGTACGTTCGACGTGGCAATTTTTTCGCGATCGTCGCCCAGAAACATATGATAAACTAGTTGAACTTTAAACTAAACAAGAGACAATAATGACAGATATTAGTATAGAAGTAAATGGGATTAAATTTCCGAACCCCTTTGTAATTGGATCTGGCCCTCCGAGCACAAATTCAAAAACAATCATTAAAGCATTTGATAATGGATGGGGCGGTGTTTCGGCAAAAACAGTAAGCCTAACAGAAACACCCGTTATTAATGTTGCTCCAAGGTATGGAAAGTTGAAAACACCTAACGGAGAAATTATTGGTTTTGAAAATATTGAATTAATATCTGACAGAACATTAGAAGTTTGGTTAGATGAATTTAAAACAATAAAAGATGCCCACCCCGACAAGGTATTAATCTCATCAATAATGGAAAAATACAATAAAGATTCTTGGCAAGAATTAGTTGGTAGAATTGAAGAAACGGGCGTTGATATGTTTGAGCTAAATCTTTCTTGTCCTCACGGTCACCCTGAAGACGGAATGGGAGCCGCAATGGGACAAAACCCAGACATGGTTCGAGAAGTAACAGGCTGGGTTGCAGAAGTAACAGATTTACCAATCTGGGCTAAAATGACTCCAGACATACAAGATATTACGGTTCCCGCAAAGGCATCAATGGAGGGTGGCGCAAGCGGTATTGCTGCAATCAACACAATTCCATCAATTTTAAATATTGACCTTGATACATTAGCGCCAAAACCATCGGTTGAGGGCCACTCAACACCGGGCGGATATTCTTATTATGCTGTAAAACCTATTGCATTAAGAATGGTATCTCAGATTGGCAGAGGTGTTCCTGAAGCGGAAATTTCTGGTATTGGCGGAGTAATCAGCAGTCAAGAGGCAATTGAATTTATCCTAATGGGAAGTTCTACAGTTCAAGTCTGTACTGGCGTTATGTTGCAAGGCTATGAGATGGTTGAAGAAATGTGTCAAGGTTTATCAAACTTCATGGATAAACACGGTTTCAAAACAGTACGCGAATTTGTAGGGCGTTCATTACAATATCTTACCACACATCACGATTTAGCAGAAAAACGACTTGCAAAAAAAGCAGGATCACTTAGATCAAATCGTGACAATAATTGGACAGGCAATATAAAAAAGGAAACAGACGAATTGGTTAGTAAATAAGTTTCTTGTTTTAAAATATTGATTTCAGAATCACGGCAAGTAATGCGTAATTGCGCGCATACAGACTTGAATATATTTTAATATTAAAACATTAAATGAAAAGTAATAATTATTGAAAAAAAGGAAAATAAATGAGCAACAGTAAAAATATACGCGAAAAACATAATGAATATCTTTTTGAAGCGGTAAAGAATTTTTATAAAGAACCTATTGTCGTTGAATCAGGAAAAATGTTTCGAGTTAAAGACATTGATGGGAATTCATATCTTGATTTTTTTGGTGGCATTCTTACAGTATCTGTTGGACATGCAAACGAAGAAGTAAATGCCGCTGTAATAACCCAGATTGAAAAATTAACCCATATTTCATCTTTATATCAAAGTATCCCCGTGGTTGAGTTTGCGGAGGTTATGGCTAAACTAGCACCAAACAACTTAGAAAAAGTATTTTTTACAGCATCAGGAACAGAAGCAGATGAAACCGCAGTCATGATGGCGCAAGTTTTTACTGGGAATTCAGAACTAATTGCACTCCGCCATGGATATTCTGGTCGATCATTATTAGCACAATCTTTAACAGCTCATTCTTCCTATCGAGCATTACCAACTCAAGTCAGCGCAATAAAACATGCTCTGTCACCCTATTGTTATAGATGCCCATTTAAGCAAAACCCCGATACGTGTGGAATGGAATGCGCCAAAGATGTGGATGAATTGATTAAAACTACCACCACGGGAAATATTGCAGGAATGTTAGTTGAACCTATCCAGGGAGTGGGTGGCTTTATAACGCCACCTGATGAATATTTCCAGATTGTATCAGAAATCGTACGTAAGTATGGAGGAATTTTTATTTCTGATGAAGTTCAAACAGGCTTTGGAAGAACCGGGAAAATATGGGGTATTGATCATTCGGGCGTTGAACCAGATATGATTACAACAGCAAAAGGAATAGCGAACGGAATGCCGCTTGCAGCAGTTGTTACAACAAATGAAATTGCTTCATCTTTAAACAAAAACACCATATCAACCTTTGGCGGTAATCCGGTAAGCTGCGCAGCGGCAAACGCCACTGTAAACATTATTGAAAGAGATGATCTTGCTACAAACTCAGAAGAAATGGGCAATATTTTATTTAACGGGATAAGGAACATTCAAGGTGACCATAAAAAAATAATGGGAGAGATAAGAGGAAGAGGACTTATGGTCGGCGTTGAATTGGTTGTAGACGAAACAACAAAAGACCGCACCCCAAATACAAAAGCAGTTGATCAACTATTAGAAGAAACTAAAAGTCGTGGACTTTTGGTTGGTCGTGGGGGTTTATATGGCAACTGCATAAGAATTACCCCAGCATTGAATATCACTAAAAATGAAGTCGATGAAGCATTAGATATTTTATCAGAATCATTTAATGCCATTGATTAATAAAAACTGATAAAAAAAATTAACAAATAAAAACAGAGAAACCAACTATGAGCAATACAATACAATATCAAAATTATGGACCCCAAAACAACTGGGTCGATGGGAAATATCAACCATCAAAATCCGAAAAAACAATTTCAATTATTTCTCCATATTTTGATAAAGAAATAGCAACTATTCCAGAGTCAAATTATTCTGACTTAGATGATGCTGTTCAAAAGGCAAAAACAGCATTTCTATCCTGGTCGAACTTCAATATCCGAGACAGGGCAGAGGTCATGTTTAATCTAAAATCTATTATGGAAAAAAACGTAGATGAATTAGCAGAACTCATTTCCCTTGATAATGGCAAAACGATCCCCGATTCAAAAGGAAGTATTTTACGCGGTAAAGAAGTGGTTGAATTTGCCACATCACTACCTACGTTACTACAAGGCGACTCTGCGCCTGTTAGCGCAGGAATAAATTGTACAATGACTCAAGAACCACTTGGTGTAGTTGCGGGAATCACACCATTTAATTTTCCTGCTATGGTTCCCCTATGGATGATTCCCTTAGCGGTTACCGCAGGGAATTGTTTTATACTAAAGCCGTCTGAACAAACCCCACTATCTACATTCAAATTAGCTGAATATTTAAAAGAAGCGGGTCTCCCAGATGGTGTATTCAACATTGTAAATGGTGCTAGAGAAATTGTGGAAGGAATTTGTGACCATCCCGATATCAAGGCTGTTGCTTTTGTGGGATCATCAGCTGTAGCCAAAATTGTTTATTCTAGAGCAGCCTCAAGCGGAAAAAGAGCTTTATGTTTAGGCGGAGCAAAAAACCACATGATTGTAGTTCCAGATGCAGATCAAGATTCCACCGCAAAAGGATTATTGGCAAGTTCAATGGGCAGCGCAGGGCAGCGTTGTATGGCGGCTAGCGTAGCTGTGGGTGTTGCAAATGTTGATCCTATAATCAATCAACTTGTGCATGAAGCAAAAAATTTCAAATTGGGAGTAGACATGGGTACAATTGTTAGTAAACCCGCCTTTGATCGTATTACCAATTATATAGACGAAGCGGAAAAGATGGGTGCAAAAGTTCTCATTGACGGAAGGAAAGCGACACCGCCTGAAGGATACGAGAATGGTTATTGGATTGGAGCCACTATATTAGATAATGTTGATCCAGAATGGCCCAGTGCTACAGATGAAATTTTTGGACCAGTACTTTCAATTATTCGAACAGACACCCTAGAGAATGCAATGAAAATTGAAAACGGTAATCAATATGGGAATGCAGCAGCTGTATTTACCACATCAGGACAAGTTGCAAAAACCATTTCTGAATCTGCGTCGGCTGGTATGATAGGAATTAATATTGGTGTGCCCGTCCCGAGGGAGCCATACAGTTTTGGTGGTTGGAATGAATCTAAATATGGACATGGCGATATTACTGGTAGAAGCGGTGTGGATTTTTGGACTAATCTTAAAAAAGTAACATCACGCTGGCCAGAATCAAACGAAGCTTGGAAAAAATATTTTTAGTGTGCTAGACAATTAATTTAATTAAGACTAAAACCAGAGTTTAATAAAAATTCAACATCGTCTTCGTTTACTGTGCAAAAATATCGCTCACCAGTGGGACGACTACATGCAGCACAAACTTTAGATCGCAGGATAAAAATAAAAAAGCTAAATATAATATAGGGCAAATATGTTTTATTATTTCAATTATTATTTATAGAAACATTTATTGGTTTTGCGTTACAATTTAAATCCAACAATAACAAATCAGATACAAATGGCGCAATTTGAGTCGACGCCATTTGCCCAATATTAACATTTTTTTGGATACCCCTACCCGCAGACATAAAACCAGTAAAGAGAGTTGGCTCCGAGGGGTTTCCGCCATGGTTTCCTCCAAAGGATTCATAAATATAGGGTTTTTTATTATTTCTTATAAAGCTGAAACCGTCCTTAGCCAACAAAACAAAATCTTCTTTATCGCCCGAAGAAAGCATACCTATTAAATGTCTATTTTCAAATAATTCAAATTCTGATTGTTGAGCTAACATCAACTGAACATCTTTTTTAAAAGCTTCATTTGTTGAATCTATTAAACGAACAAATGCAGATCCACCCGACGATAAACACACAACATCCCAATTTTCTATTTGGCCATTATTGTCAATAGTTAACCAGCCTTTGTCTGCAAACAATCTATTTACATTCAACCCTTTATCGTGGTTTTTAAAGCCATGGTCTCCTGTTACAATTAATGTAGTTGTATCCCACAGATTATTAATATCTATTAAGGATAAAATATTTCCAATTAAAGAATCGGCAAATACATATGCTTTTTTCACTTCTGGTGATATTTTGCCAAAATCGTGCTGCTCATAATCTGTTTGAATAATATGATATAAACTTAAATGAGGTCGGTATCGCTTAAATGAGTCTAAAAATAATTGATGTAACAATAAATCTCTATCATAATCCTTTGGCGTTTTATCTACCCTGATAGCACCACGAATTTTTGCTTTTTCTAAAAATAAATTAGGCACATCATATTTTCGGACCAAATCCAAGGTAGAAACAGAATCAGACGTTGATTGTATTTCTGCTAACATATATGTAGCTGGAGCCCCTACCGTTACGGGCCATGAAATGCTTAATGTAATGAGATTTTTCTCATATGCCTTATCTATCAATGTGGGCACTTTAATGGAATCAGCAAACCAATACCAGTCAGAAAAATTTGATTCAGGGGCAAATGGACGATTATTAATAATCCCATGAACAGGAGGAACCTCACCAGTAATAATAGACGTATGAGCGGGGTATGTTTGTGATGGAAAAATAGTTTGTACTTGTCCAGAATAGGATCCCATATTTTTTAGCCGTGAAAAATGCGGAAGATCATCAGTTTTAAACCCATATTTTTCTGGATGAAGGATGATTTCACCCTGAAGTCCATCAATTGAAATAAGTATGACACGATCATCCGCCCAAGATCCTTTTTTGTCACATCCATGAAAAATTAACATAAATGAAAAAAAGATTAATAAAATGAAACGATGAATATTATTTTGCAAAAGCTACACCTAAATTTGTTCCATGAATTTAAACAGAACTAAAATACTTGCAACAGTTGGACCTTCTTGCGATACGATTGAAAAACTTCAATCATTAAGCGATAGAGGGGTGAGTTGCTTTCGAATTAACATGTCTCACGGCACCCAAGAAGATAAACGCTCATACATCCAAACACTTAAAAAAGTAAAAACTATTTCAGGGGATCGGCCAGCATTATTGGCAGATTTAGCCGGACCCAAAATTCGCGTTAACGCTATTTCCGAAGACATTCAAGTCGTTCAAGGTGAAAAAATTATCATTACCAATGAAAATATAAATACAGAAAAAACTATTCCTATTTCTGGCGGTTTTCTTTTTGGAAATATACACACCGGAGCAAAAGTATTAATTAATGATGGGCGAGTTCAGTTAAATATAATTAATAAAGCTTCTGATGGAACCCTAGAATGTGAAGTTACCATTGGGGGAACAATCCAAAGTAGAAAAGGTGTGAATTTTCCAGGAATTGAACTCGACATTCCATCTTTAACCGCTCAAGATAAAAAGGATATTGATTTAGCTCTCGACGAAGGCGTTGATTGGATTGCTCTATCTTTTGTTCGGTCAGCAATTGATGCAGATGTTATTAGAAAATATTTATCAGAAAGAAATGCCAAAATACCAGTCATGGCAAAAATAGAAAAATGGGAAGCCGTTAAAGATTTAACACACATCATTAAAAAATTTGATGCAGTAATGGTTGCTCGCGGTGATCTTGGTGTTGAGATACCATTAGAAAAAGTTCCCGCTATTCAAAAAGATGTGATTCAAAAAGCTAAACACCACGGGAAACCAGTTGTAATTGCTACTCAAATATTAGAATCTATGGTTGAAAGTCCAGTCCCGACCCGGGCTGAAGTTAGTGATATTGCAAATGCTATTTTAGATGGAGCTGACGGGCTATTAGTGACAGGTGAAACAGCTGCAGGAAAGAATCCGGAAGCTGTGATTGACGTTTTAAAAACAGTGGTTGAAGAAACTGAAAATACAATTTCATTTGAAATTTATGATTATGAACCTCGACAAGAACGCTTTTCAACTGCGCACGCGATTAGCCACGCTGCATGTAAAGTCTCTAAAGAAATTTCAGCAAATTGCCTTGTTACGATGACGCATAGCGGGAGCACTGCACGTATGATTTCCCGGTATAGGCCGGAAGCCAAAATTATTGCCTTAACCCCCAAGAAAGATTGTTTCCGCCAACTTAATATTGTGTGGGGTGTGACACCCGTTTTAATTGACCCATATGATAATGCTGACCAAATTCAAGGTATTGCAACTAAAGTATTATCCGAAAAAGGCCTTATTGCACCCAACGACCGTTTCGTTGTGACTGGCGGTGTTCCCGTGGGCGTTTCTGGTACAACCAACTATTTATCGGTTATTAAAACTTCATAAAAACACAACCAATTTTTTGAACCACTTTTATCTAATACTATTAATTATTTCGTCAACCCTTGCTCAGATACCTACTGGGTATTATGACACCGCTGAAGGATTAAGCGGTGAAGGTTTAAGGTTGGCACTCCATAACATTATTGATGACCACAATGTTCAATCTTATTCTTCATTATGGACACACTTTCAGTCCACAGATAAAAAACCAAACAATAAAGTCTGGGACATGTATTCAGACGTCCCTGGCGGAACACCGCCATACGAATACACTTTTGGTTCAGATCAATGTGGTAACTATGGCGGAGAAAGTGATTGTTATAATAGGGAACATTCTTGGCCTAAAAGTTGGTTTAATAATGCATCACCAATGAATTCTGATTTATTTCATTTATACCCTACGGATGGATATGTAAATGGGATGCGATCCAATTATCCATTTGGTGAAGTTTCGGATGCAACATGGACATCTCAAAATGGAAGTAAGCGCGGCACAATGGATGCGTATGGATTTAGCGGCACCGTTTTTGAACCCATCGATGCCTATAAGGGAGATTTTGCTCGAACGTATTTTTATATGTCTGCACGTTACTATACAGAAGATGCTGGGTGGGATAATAACGATATGGTAAATGGTGCGGATCTAAAAGAATGGGCGGTAGATATGTTGCTTGATTGGCACGAAGCTGATCCTGTAAGCGAAAAAGAAATTGATAGAAACAATGCAGTATATGATATTCAAGATAATCGAAATCCATTTATTGATCACCCAGAGTGGGTAGACTGTATTTGGGTTGAGTGTGGAACTGGGACCCAAAACACACCACCCATTGCCGACGCAGGCGAAGATCAAACCGTTGTGGAGAATGCAACTGTTTATCTAGACGGAACAGGATCTTTTGACCCAGAGTCCGGTGAATTAACCTATCAATGGAGACCCCCAAATGGGATTGAATTAGATAATGAAACATCGCCAACACCATCTTTTATAGCGACACCCGTAGAAGATACGATTACCTATTTATTTTCTCTAACGGTGTCAGATGGAGAGCTATCATCCCAACCAGACACCGCCATTATTACCGTTAATCCACTACTAGGTATCGAGCAAAATAATTTCCCAAGTGAATATCAATTATTGAGTGTATTTCCCAACCCATTTAACCCCATAACAACTATTCAATATTCAGTAGAGATACTCTGTAATGCGTCTCTACAAGCGTTCAATATAAACGGGCAATTAGTAGAAACATTATTTGATAGAAGGATTAGCCCGGGGACTCACCAGGTTTTATGGGATGCATCCCACGAACCGAGTGGTGTTTATTTTATCAAGTTTGTAACGCTAAATCAAACAAACATCAATAAAATTATATTGTTAAAATAACTTTATAACTTATAAAGTGCCTTAACCCATTGTGCATCTTCTTTAGATAGACCATTCCCCAATAAAGATGCCGCTTCAACCTGTTGAACATTTCTTTGTCCTAATAATACACAGCCAGTTGTCACGTCAGAAAGAAGGGCGTCTACTAATCCATGCATAAGAGGGTTTGGGTGATTTGAAAAACGTTCTTCTAACAACGACCGATTCATTTTCATTTTATCAATAATTTCAGGATTTTGAAAATCTGGAATGCTTGTTCGAAAGTCGCCTTTTTCAAACACAGGTGGCTTATCATATTTACCAGTCATCAACCCATGTTTGATTGGAGAAAAGAAACAAATACCAGCATGATGGGTTTCAATCCAATCCTTCAACCCGCTTGATTCATACATATCATCCATTACATTCCTATAAGGCTGAACCACATCAGGATTTACCCGATCGATAAAGGTCATAATTTTTGGAGAAAACCAATCAGATAATCCAATAAATTTTGTTTTACCATCTTCCTGAAATCGCCTCACCACATCAAGCGCATCATCAAACATTTCTTCCTGGTTTCCAAAATTACAATGATGGAGATACATTAAATCCACACAATCTGTCTTTAGGTTTTTCAATGATCGTTCCATATTATTTTTCATATGGTCGGGGTGATAAAATGTTTTGTGGGGCCCTTTATCCCACCCAACTTTTGTTGCTAAAAAAATATCATCTCGGGGTATATTCTCCCACATGGAACCAATGACCGTTTCTGAACGACCATCCCCATAAACATCTGCTGTATCCCAATGAGTAATTCCTTTTGAGTGAGCTAATTTTAAAGCATCAATAGAATCTTGATCAGATTGTCCGCTCCACCCAACAGGCATATTTGATTTTGAATTCACTCCGCCATATGACCAGGTTCCTAAGCTTACAGTAGGTACTTCTGCGCCCGTGCGGCCTAAAACAATTTTATTCATAATTCTTCCCATTTATTTAATATGAAAAACTACATTTAACAAAATTAAAAGGGTTAATTTTTTAAACAGGAAAACGAAGTTAATTCATGTAATATTCCCGCCGATTTATGGCAAAAAAACAAAAAATATCACTAAAAAGTTATGTGAAAAAATCCAACATCCTAGGCTGGCGCGAATGGGTTGTTTTTCCTGAATATGATGATTTTTCACTTAAAGCAAAAATAGATACAGGCGCAAGGTCGTCTGCTCTTCACGCAACACACCTATACCTTTATGAAAAGAATAAAGAAAAGCGCATCAAGTTTCGAGTATATCAATCTAAAATATTTCATTATATTGATGCGCCTATTGTTGGATTTAAAACGGTAAAAAATTCTTTTGGAGCCACAGAAGAGAGACCCGTTATTCAAATGAAAATCAAATTAGGGAAAGACATATGGAATACCGAAATTACTTTGGCCAGAAGATCTGGCATGTCGCATCCAATGTTAATTGGACGAAACAGCTTAAAGAAAAAACATATTGTTCATCCACACAAATCTTTTTTAAAAGGAAAAATCAAAAAGAGCAATAAATGAATATACTCATTCTATCGAGGAACAAAAATTTATACTCAACAAAACGTTTATATGAAGCTGGTGATGCGCGCGGGCATCAAATTCGCGTTGTAGACTACTTACGTTGTTATATGAATATTACATCTAAAAAACCCGCCGTTTATTATGGGGGCGAATCTCTAGATAAAGTAGATGCTATTATTCCCAGAATTGGTGCACCCCATACTTTTTATGGTACAGCAGTTGTGCGACAATTTGAAACAATGAATACATATTGCATTAATCCCTCAGATGCTATTTCTCGCTCAAGAGATAAACTGAGGTCGTTGCAAATTTTAGCAATGGAGGGCATTCAAATGCCTGTAACTGGTTATGCGAGTCACACAAAAGATATTGAAGGTGTTATAGAAACTGTAGGAAGTACGCCACTGGTTATGAAACTACTTCAAGGGACCCAAGGACAAGGTATTGTTTTAGCTGAAACTAGGAAAGCAGCAGAATCTGTTATGAGTGCTTTTAGACAATTAGATGCAGATATTTTAGTTCAAGAATTTATTAAAGAATCAAGCGGAACAGATATTCGCGCATTTGTTGTGGGGAATAAAGTCGTTGCATCAATGCGTCGAGTTGCTCCTGAAGGAGAATTTAGATCAAACGTTCATCGCGGTGGGCGAACTGAACAAATTGATTTAACAGATGAAGAAATAAATACAGCAGTAAAAGCCGCTCATTGTTTAGGGTTGTCTGTTGCGGGTGTTGATTTAATGAGATCTAAAAGAGGGCCGTTAGTATTGGAAGTAAATTCATCTCCAGGGCTTCAAGGTATTGAAGGGTGTTCCGGGGTAGATATAGCCGATGAAATAATTTCATTTACAGCAAAGTCAATTTTTAAAGAAGGTTAATTATTGAATGAAGCATAAATCCAAAATGAAAGTGGTGGACATTGGGCATACAACAAATAATTTATTTCGCGCAATGACAACTTTAGAAACAGCCGTAAGTGAAGCATCTTTTAGCGGAACTATTCGTGCAATTAAAATTATTACAGGCCACGGATCGGGTCAATTGCGAGACGCTGTTCGCGAATGGTGCAACGAACAAGAAGGGCGATTTAAGGCTGTAATCCCAGGCGAAGACTATGATATGTTTCATTCTGATGCTGTAGATATGCGCGAAGAATGCAATCAGCCGTACGATGTAGATTATGGAAGAAAAAATAGAGCCATTACTTATATTTGGCTTTGGTAATAACGTATCAACCAATGGAAATTTAGATATGATTTCACAATCAATAAAATATGATTATTTGTTTCACAATATTAAACCAAATGCAATAGGTGGAATAAAAATATTTACTAAAAATGATCCATATTTAAAACCGCAGAAATATAACGATATCACCAATCTTGAAAATAAACTTTGGACTGAACTATATCAAAATTTAGAATTTTTGTTAGACCAATACGCTTCGCGAGAATATTTATTAGGAATAAGATCGCTCCCGATTCCCAATAACATGTTTCCAGAATTTGACGCCATATCTCCATTAATTGAAAACTCTACAGGATGGCAATTAACGCCAGTAGCTGGATTTGTGGATGAAGAATTATTTTTTGAGCTAAACAAAAATAGGCAATTCCCAGTTACAGACATTATTCGTCGCTCCCCGCGTTTCGATGAAAAATATTCTGGCGTTACTATTCAAAATGATGATGGCTATACTCCAGAGCCGGATATTTTTCATGATATCCAGGGACATGTTCCATTTCTTATGAATAAAGAATATGCTGACTTTCTAGTAGAAATGGGTGAATTAGGATATGAAACAATAAAAGACAAAAAAGGATTAGGCGATGACCTTGTAGCTCACAACTTAAAACGTCTTCAGAATTTTGCATGGTGGACATATGAGTTTGGGGTAATAAAAAACCACACAGGGACAGATGTTTTTCGTCGAGTTGCAAATGATATGGATTATGAAATCTATGGAGCGGGAATCATATCAAGTTTAGACGAAACTAAAAGTGTGGTTGCGTGTTCTAAGGGAGACTCAAATTTTTCTATGTTTAAACCATTTGATATAGAAGAAATCGTTATGACAAGATTTGACTATAGCACCATACAAGATAGATACTTTGTTGCAAACTCTATGGAAGATATTTACAGTGAATTTAGAGATAATAAAAACCTATTTAGATTTGAAGGATAAGATGAAAATATTTTTTACAATTATTACAACATTATTTTTATTTGGATGCGCAGGAACTAATTATAAATCCTTAGCTACTAATGATCCCGTAAAACTTATTGCGATGCAAGATTCATTATTAAAAAGCGGTATAAAGAATCCGCCCTTACTCCAAGCGCTCACCCAAGCTCACAACGAGGTAGGATTAAAAGCATTATATGTTAATGATCTAAAAATGGCCAATAAGCATTTTCAAGAATCCTTATCTTTTTCACCAAAGGACACTACAGCTCAATATTATCAATGGATCACTCAAGGTAGACTGTTAATGAAAACAGGAAAGAAAAATAAAATTTGGGATGCGATTGAATTATTTGGGAAGTGCGACAGGCTTTTTCCGGAAAATGGAGAACACCACTATTGGACAGGTAGGGCATATTATAAAATTGGAGATAAAGATTTTGATTTAATTTTAGAAGCATTTTTATTGGCCACTAAAAAAACATTACCCCATCATCTTGCTGAAAAAGCAAAAATAGAATTAAAAAAACAAAACGATAGAAAAAAGAAATTTGCCGATTTTTGGATGTGATTTACCAAAAACCCACGTGAAAAAGGTATTTCATCCAATTTCAATTGGTTCTTGACACATTTTGTATTTCGAGCTAAAATCTCGAGCCTTTAGTGATGATAGTCATTGAGGTATTACAAATCCGAGGTAAAACAATGAAATCATATTATGGTCTAAATAGGCGAATTTTATTCGCTATCTGCGTCTTTTTTGTAGCTGGAACACTTGCGTTCTCGAAGGGGATCAAGCTTTTTGGAAAAGTTACAGATGCCGATGATAAAAAAGTGAAAAAAGCAATTATTCGGCTTTTGGATATGAGCGGCGAAGAGGTTGGAGAAGAAAAAACGGGCGGAAACGGAAAATATTCATTTAATAAACTTGAACCCGGCGAATACACCTTAAAAGCATCTCATGATGAAAAAGGAAGCGGTCAAGCATCTGTCGTATTAGCGGAAGGCGACAAAAAGAAAGAAGTTGATATAACAATTTCTATCGTTGCCCCATCAGTTGATACGCAAACAAATGATGTTGCCACCAACGGACAGCCCACATCTGGCGCTAGTCCACCCCATCTTGAAAAAAGATTAATCCAAGATGCAAATGCGATTGCAACCAAAATTAAATCTCCAACAGCAGCTGGCGGCTCTGATAGAGATTTTGTTATAAATGAATTAAACTTTGAAATAAAAAAACTTACAGCCGAATTCAAATATATTAGTCAAGAATTAGATGACTTAAAGGCGCTAAGCAAAATGTGGATTAATCCTTTAACGATTTATTCCAAGGAAATTATTTTAAAAAATGGAAGCACAGTCTTTGGTAAAATAATTTACCAAGATGATAAAACTTTAAAAGTGGAAACACTGGTTGGTTATCTTATCATAGAAAGAGATCAAGTAATTCGAATTATTGATAATGTAATTACGGATGATACCCAAGAGTATATTCCGGAACAAATCCGAGATAGCTACACTCCCCCCCCAATGCCAAAATTAGCTGAGCCAAGATATACATCAAATAATAATAGCGCTCGCAATAACGCTAAACATTTTTCTGCGAACTGCGTATTAGTTGGCAACATTACCGAAAAGAAAGATAGCCGCGGAAATATCATTTTTACGGGTGAATTAAAAAACATTGGCGGCAGAAGAGCAGATTTCACAAAGATTGATTTTGTGTTTAGAAAAAACTGGAGCGGTGAAACAAAAACGCTTACAACTTTTGCTAAAGGATCTTATAACACATTCGAGAGCGGTATTGTATCGGATGCGAGTCTACTTCCAGGCGCAGTTGGAAATTTTGAACTTTATGTTCCAGCAGAGTTTGGTACGTTTATTGGGTATTCTTACGTTATAGATTGGGAAGAATACGAATAATCAACTCACTAATTGAGCGAATAAAAGCAGAGATATTGAAATAATGAAAAAAGTAAATACACCATTCTTAGCTTTCCTATTATTTATAAGCATAGGATACAGTTCAACGCGCGTTGTTTATACTCGCCCAGGCCTTATGATGCGAGTTCCTACAACAAGCGTAGGAAAGTCACCCTATTTATTTAGAGCTGGATTTGGAACAGAATTACACAATTTTGACCCAATGAATACATCCAAAGGGGTTTATTTCGATATGGAATTAGCCCGAGGGTTTTCTTTTGGATTCTCATCTGTACAGGGCGGCGATACAACGTCACTTGCATTATTAAGCGAATCTTTAACAACACCATCTGTTGAATTTGGATTCCATTTTCAAAAAAAGGTGTATACATATAATGACATATCTTTATCTGTAGGCGTTCAAGATGTTGTTTTTCAAACAGACCCCACCTCTGAAAAAATGCTAAGCCTTAATACAGAATTACTATCTGCATTTATGGTATTAGGAAGTGAAAAAGATTTAGGCAAATATAAATTTAATACATACATGGGATTCGGGACCGGCGGTCTTGCGCCCATGGATACAATTGAAGCGATCGATACAACGAATTCTACAAAATCCGGTGTATTTCTTGGCTTTTTATTCAAAACACCCTATTTGGCAAATTGGGGTGGATTAGATATAGTGGGTGAATTTGACGGAACGGGTGTCAATGTGGGACTCCGCATCCCCCTTACCTCGGATTACCGCCTGAACCTAGGGTTCACCCACTTAGATAAATTGCCAGAGTGGAAAACGCGTTATTGGAAAGGTCACCCGGGCTTTACTATTGGGTTCGATATGGTTGTTCCTAGAGTAGATAAAACATCTGTACCAAGCCGAGGTCCTTCTGGAGAACCATTTCCGGGGTATGGAGCTAATGGTTTTGAAACAATCCCAATGCATTTAGATACAACATTATCATTGGCAGATTTGATGGTAACAACCCTAAGAGACTCAATGTCTCTCATGAATAACGAAATGAGAAACATGATGATTCGATTAGCATCTATGGAGCAACAGTCTCAATTTTTAAATGATTCATTAAAGTCTGTTACTTTGAAGCAAAATGTTGCTGAAGATAATATGAATGAGGCGATGAGATACTTATCTAGATCTTTGAGATATTTTTATGCTGGAGATTATAGAGAAGCGTTAAAAGAAATTGACCTTGCCTTAGAGTTAAACCCAAATATGGCATTAGCTTATGCGCGCCGCGGGTCTATTTATTATAAATTAGGTGATGTTCAGCGTGCTACCATTAATTGGAATTTAGCATTAAGGCTAGACCCAGAGTACGACGATGTTAGAAATATTTTAAAAGCGTTACATGAAAATAGGCTGAAATCAACCAGCATATTTGAGGAGGAATAAATAATGGATTTAGCAATTCTCATAGGTCTTGTTTTAGGTGTAGGTTCAATTGTTGCAGGAATTTGGCTCGCAGCATCCGCATCAGGAGGCGCGGGTATGGGCGGTTTTATTTCCGGCTCTAGTTTTGCGATTGTATTTGGAGGGATGATTGCATCATTAGCTGTTGCTTTCCCATTAAAAGATGTGATTGGTCTAGGGGCAGCCATTGGAGCTGTTATGAAAGGTGATGGACCTCCTCTAGGTGGGCTAGTTGATGATGCCGTGAATGTGGCCGATGTAGGAAGAAAAGGTGCCGCAGATTTAGAAAAAAATCTAGACTCAATTCGAAACTTCTTTTTTAAAGATGGTTGCCAAATGGTTGTAGATGGCTATTCACTCGAAGAATTAACTGAAATTTTAGAAACACGTATTGAATATCGTGAACAGAGAGAAAAAACACAGGCAGATATGTTTAAATCAATGGGAGAAATGGCTCCTGCCTGGGGAATGATCGGGACATTAATTGGTTTAGTTATTATGTTAGCAGGTTTTGGTGGCTCCGGTGGTGCAGATTCACTTGGTCCCGGTATGTCAGCTGCGCTGATCACCACTTTCTATGGTGCTGTTTTTGCAAATTTATTTTTCTTACCAATGGCTGCAAAATTAAACCAAAAACAAATTGCATCGACAACAGCGCAGTCTTTGTTAGTTGAAGCTGCACGATTAATTCACCAAAGAAAGCATCCTATTATTGTAAGGGAAAAATTGAATTCTTTTATACCTCCTAAAGAATGGAAACGAGAAGGATAATATAAGTGTCAACACCGGGAGAAAAAAAAGCTTGGAAATCAGGTTTTAAAAAAGGGGCAGAATCAGTCACCGAGGGGTTGCCGGGCTGGTTCGGTACTTTTGCTGACATGATGACACTTCTATTTGCTTTTTTTGTACTTCTTGCCGCTTTATCTACAATGGACCCTGTAAAGATTCAAGAAATGGCAAACTCCACAGGAAAATCCTTAGGAAGTAAGATCAAAATGGAGGGCGCTGCAGAGCTTGAGGGTGAATTCGAAAAAAAGATGGATAATCTATTAGATGTAAGAGATTCTCTCCAAGAAATGGTTGAAAAGATTAAAAAAGAAATGGAAAAAGAAGGGAAAGAAGGTGACCCACCCATTGATGTAACGACTAGCCCAAAAGGTGTAACGCTAAATGTAAGCGGAGACTTTAGTTTTAAATCAGGTTCAGCAAGCTTAAAACAAGAATTAAAGGATTTATTAAAAAATGAAATTGCACCAAAAATTACTAACAGTATTTTTCAAATTGAAGTGGCAGGTCATTCTGACAATGATAAGCTTCCTGGAAGTATTCGTAAAAAGTTTCCCAGTAACTGGGAATTATCTGCATCTCGTGGAGCGGCAGTTATAAGACATATAACAACAGAATTAGGGGATAAAAATGTAGACCCAAGGCAATTAATTGCTGCCGGGTATGCTCAGTATGTCCCAAGAGGAAAAGCAGAATTCAAAGATTTAACTGAAGAATATTTATCAGAACTCAATGCAACAAATGAACAAAAAGGAAAAAACAGACGCATTGAAATAACTTTTCTAAAACCAACTCACCATAAGGCAGATTTTGTTGAAGGTGAGGAATAAATAATATTTTTACAAGGAGTCAATAATGACAAAAGGGTATAGGAACAAACGCGCCATATTGGGATTATTCCTTTTTATAGGCATGTCTATTGGGCAAGAAAGCTATATAGCCCAAAAGCTCATGGTTGAAAATAATATTCGGGCACGAATCACAGATGCGTTATCCAAGATTGTGGATGAATACAAATATGTAATAAACGTTGATGTTGAACTCGAAATTAGCGATGAGGTGAATGAGCAATTCACAATGGTAACTCCAAAAGGAAGCGGATCGCAAAAAGAAGAAAAAACATCCCCATATCAATCCACAGTCCAATCAACCGAACCTACACAATCGAAAGAAAAATCTAGCACCGGTAGTGGCATGTATTCTGTTGGTTTGCCGATTCCTGGTTTTGAAATTGAAATGGCTGACGGTAAAAAGAAGACATTTGAAACAAATTCTCATGAGCCTGTTAAAGAAACAATTACTATTGTTCCAGAAGCAACCCCAGCAGTTCAAGTCCAATCATCCCAAAAAACAGATATTATTAAATCAAGAAAACGGCCAAGTAGAGCCGAAGTTAAAAGAGTAGATATTAGTTTAATTTTGCAAGAAGGGGCTGCTCCAGAATTAATTGAAAATATACGCCAACTCACAATGGCTGCAGCAAACTTTAATCGAAACCGTGGCGATAAACTCACAATAATGACAGCAAGCTTTAAAGAACGCAGAGACCAGAGGTCTGCCGAAACTATTTTACTTAAAAATATTGCCGAAAAAATTGAATTGCTAGAGAATAAGCGTGTTGCGGATACAGACTCTAGAGAAGAAAGTTGGAGAGTAGAACTACAACGTTACCGCGATGAAGAAGCAAAACGCATAACATCAGTGGAAGATTTATTGGAAAGCGAAATTGCTCAATTAAAAACGGAAGCACGAGAACGCGCTTTTCAAGAAGAAAAAAATGCGATGCTTAAAAGTGATTCTCTTAAATTAAAAAAATTAAATGATGATATTTTAGCACTTAAAGAAATGCTAGGCTCAGCTCAAGATGAAGAAGTCGTTAAACAATCTACTGTTGACTCAGTTAAATATTCCAACTTAGATACAAAACTAAAAACATTACAGGGAATGTTATTAACAGCAATGATGAAAGACTCCTTAGCTGCTAAAAAAGTTGCTGAGGACAAAATAGCGGAAGAACTAGCTCTAAAAGAAAAAGAAAAAGCATCTAGAGATTCATTAATTGAAGAAAAGCTTGCAATGCTTGAGGCTACCCAAACAGAATTAGATCAACTTCAAACTGAAATTGAAAATGCTGGTCCAGACATGAAAACTATTTTATTGGCACTAGTTAGTGGTGTAGCTGCGCTTCTATTGGTTGTCTTAGTTATGAATAAATCTAAACAACCACCAACGCCACCATGGATGTACCCTCCACCTCCTAGAAGAAAGCCAAAGAAAAAAAAGAAAAAGAAATCAACTGAAAAGCCTAAGAAAGAGGAAAAGGAAGTTGTTGATGAAAAACCAGAAGTTGTTAATGTACCTGAACCAGCAGCTCAAAACCCGCCACCATTTTCAACTGAGGAGCCACATCAAACGCCAAAATCTATAGACGATGACCCAAGCGTTTTACAAAGCGAGGTAAATGATATACGGAAATCTGTAATATCAATGAGCGTAGGGCAACCTGACAAAACAACTCAGATTGTAAAAGATTGGATGGAAGCTCCAGCGCCACCCGAACCTGAACCAGAAGCACCTGCTCCTGAACCTGAACCAGAAGAAAATGGTGACGATGATTCTGGTAAGAAAAAGAAGAAGTAGAGGCAAAATATGATTACAGATTACAACCGATTATCCGGTCTTCAAAAAGTCTCAATTCTTTTTTCAATTCTTGGAGAAAGCCTTGCAATGAATTTAATTCAAGATCTTTCGAAGACAGATATTAGAAAAATTCGTTCTACCATAAGAGAGTTAGGTGAAATTTCATTTGCAGTTAAAAAACGCATTATGGAAGAATTTTATTTTAGTTTTTTAAGTGAAGATTATCAAACAAAAGATGATGGCCCATTAAAACCATTTGAGTTCTTACAGCACCTTAATGATGAACAAATGATTGCTCTTGTCTCAAAAGAAGATACAAAGGTCATAGCTATTGTGATGGCGCAACTTGAATCAGAAAAACGAATGAATATTTTAAATAGGATGGCCCCAGAAGATAAAGGTGCTATTCTTCTAGAATTAGGCGGATTGGACGATGTTCCCTTAGAAGGAATAATAGAAGTTGCAAATAAGCTTCGGGAAAAGTCACACTTTTTACCAAAAACAGTAGATTTTTCAAGAGGCGGCGGAAAAGAAATTGCTGAAATTATTGGATCAATGAGTTCTGATGAAGAAGAAAAATATTTGGCTGCTATCCAAAATGATGATCCAGAATTATATAAAGAAGTAAAAAAATATTATCTAACATTTGATGATATTTTTGAATCTTTTCCAGATAATATTATTCGCGATTTAATGAATTCAGTTGAACTAGATTCACTTGCAATGGCCATGAAAGGCGTGGAGCAAGAGAAAGTTGATCGCGTAATTGAAAATCTTCCACAAAAGAAACAAGCAATGTATGAACCTGTCGAAGGCGCTGTCGCTAAGCGCGAAGTTGACGGCGCACGAAAAGCCATTGTAACTGCAGCCAAAAAAATGGAGGAAGACGGTACAATTAATTTAGCCGATATGCTTGGCGGTGGAGAAATGATTGAATAATTTCAACCCCATATTTTAAAAAAAAGCCTTCATGCTTTCGTGGAGGCTTTTTTGTTATTTAGGGATTTATAAGAACATGGAACAGAAAGAATCGATATTTAGAACAATCATTGAGCCGTTTGTTATTAAATCAGTTGAACCTATAAAAATGACAACGAGACTTGAGCGCGAAGAAATTTTAAAAAAGGCAAACTATAACCTGTTCAAAGTAAACGCCCAAGATGTATTAATTGATTTATTAACTGATAGTGGAACAGGAGCTATGAGTTCTGAACAATGGGCTGCTATTATGAGAGGAGACGAGTCATACGCAGGTAGTCAAAGTTTCCAAAGGTTTGAAGCATCCGTTAAAGATATATTTGGATTCAAACACGTAATCCCAACACACCAAGGTCGCGCCGCAGAAAGAATATTATTTTCTGTTATGTGCCAAAAAGGATCTGTTGTACCTAATAACACACACTTTGATACAACGCGAGCTAATGTTGAATATCAAGGAGCTAAAGCATTAGATCTTGTAATTGAAGAAGGAAAAGATCCTAAAAAAATCCACCCATTTAAAGGGAACATGGATGTTGAAAAATTAAAGACCTTAATTGAGAAAAACGGGTCTAATAATATTCCCCTATGTATGATTACCATTACAAATAATTCTGGTGGCGGGCAGCCGGTATCCATGCAAAATGTAAAACAAGTTAAAGCTGTTTTATCCAAATATGGTATTCCTCTATATTTTGATGCAGCCCGATTTGCAGAAAATGCATATTTCATCAAGGAGCGAGAAGAAGGATATAAAGAGAAATCGATTAAAGAAATTGTTCAGGAAATGATGAAATATGGTGATGGCTGTACCATGAGCGCAAAAAAAGATGGTATGGTTAATATTGGTGGGTTTTTGTGTACAAATAATGATTTAATGGCTCAAAAACAAAAAGATTTACTTATTTTAACAGAAGGGTTTCCAACTTATGGCGGCTTAGCTGGCAGAGACCTAGATGCATTGGCTGTAGGCCTACAAGAAGCACTAGATGAAAGTTATTTACATTATCGTGTTTCAGAAACGCGGTACTTAGGTGAACATTTAACAGAAATAGGATATCCTATTTTACAACCTCCCGGAGGACACGCCATCTATATCGATGCAAAAGAGTTATTACCCCACATTCCCTCTTTACAGTATCCAGGTCAATCTCTTTCAGTTGAAATGTATATTGCAGGAGGAATTAGGACGGTGGAAATCGGATCTGTCATGTTTGGAAAAGTAAACCAAAAAACAGGAGAAGAAACTCCGTCGGAAATGGAATTGGTTCGACTTGCATTACCGCGTAGAACGCACACTCAAAGTCATATTGATTATGTTATTGAGGTAATGAAAGAAATATTTAAATCAAAAAGTAAGTTGGCGGGTTATCGAATTAAAAAACAACCACCTTTTTTACGACATTTTACCGCAAACTTTGAAAAAACAACCTAAAGAAAAAAGTCTTATTATTTTAGAATTATTTTTAGATTTCTTGAATTCGAATAATAATAAAATAATACCTTGATTATGAAATACTCCACAAAAACAGAAACAATCCATAAAATTATATATATAGCTTCTTTTCTTATTGCTCAATTTAGTTATGGAAGCACAACAGAAGTTACCGAAGGTTATTATCACTCAAAGGATATTGGAGATTCCATATTTGTTTCAGTAAATAAGAACCAAGCAAAACTAGAATATAATAATGGGTCTAAGATGGTTTTTTATCTAATAAATGGCTCGCTTCAAGCGGATAGAATATCTGGAGAGAATACATATACATTGCAACCCACTTCATCAGAAAATTTTATAATAATAGAAACAGATACCCGAGAAAAAGTTGGAGAATATTCTATATATGCTTTGCCTGGGTTATTTAAAAAATTATTGTCCATTTTAGTTTCAAGCGCATTATTGTTTTCGATAATGCAGGCCTATTTAAAGGTAAATAAAATATGGAAACGACGAAAAAACGAAGAAGTTGCCAGTAGTATTTCTATTGTTGCAGCTTTGCTAGGCTTCGCAGTTGGTGTTCCATTTTTATTGAATAATATTTTTATCACAAATGATTATTTTTCAGCAGGTAAAGTTGTTCTAGGATTATCTTTAGCAATTATTTTTACTTTAATTGGCGCTGGGGTTTTTGTAGATGCGAACAGAGGAAAAGGTTTTTTCACATTATTTGCCGAAGCATTAAATCTTGAAAAGAAGGAGTCTGGAGAATTATTAAATGCAATGCTTCGTCCAAAGGGAGCTCAAAAAATCATTAATATTCTTACAAAATTAGCAGCTATTGACGATGATATCGCTCAAGAAGAAATAGATTTAATTAATGATTTTGCGGAAAAATGGCATATTGATATTCCCACATTAAAAGTTGGAAAACCTGAACAGGTTACTAACCTCGTTGAATTGAAAGAGCTTGTTCAGTCTTATTTGGACGAAAAACCAGACTTAGATGTGGCTTCCGGGCTTACAGACCTAATTAATTTAATGGCTGAAGCTGACGACGAGGTAACTGATGAAGAATCCATGGCAATTGCAGAATTTACGGGTATGATTTCCCACTATATTAGCGTTGAAAAAGGTGGTGATATTACCGTTTTTGATGTGAATATTGTTCCGCAAGGCGAAGAACAGATTCAATCAGTGCGAGAAATATTACCTGACCTTGAACCAACAAAAGAACGAAGCGGTACGGTGTTTAAAGTTGGCTCGTTTTTTTCTGAGGCGTACGCTGAGGCTGTTTGCGAAAAATACATTGCGCTCGGGCTTTATACAGATACCAATAAAACAGTTATCCCTGCTCGCACGACTTAAGAAAACAACCTACTCTTTATAGCCTGACAATTCTCTAGCAGATGGATCAATAACATCTGTCCACTGCGGCATCCAAAACTTTGGAATTAAATTATCATGTTTTCCAAAAAATGATTTATACACCTTACGATAATAATAACTTTCTTTTAATACGGGTGTACAGTGTTTAATTAATTTTATTTCTTTAGAAAACTCTTCATCTGAAATCTGCTGATCCACAAATGATTGAACTATCGTATGCCAAGATGTTTTTTGAGAGCTAACCCCATCTGAAAATGCACACTTTCTTCTCCATAAAACTGAATCTGGAATTACCCCCATTCCTTCAAATGCTTTTCTTAATAAATATTTTTCAAGCCGCTTTTCTCCATCAAATTGTTTTAGTTCAGGATGAATAGATAGATAATATTTAACAAAGGCTTTATCTAAAAATGGGGTCCTTGCTTCAAGACCATTGGAGCTAATACTTCTATCAGACCTTAATACATCAAATAAATATATTTCTTTTACCAAACGTTCACTTTCAATTTGTAATGCCCCCGGAGAAGGAGCATTTTTTAAATATACATATCCACAGCAAACTTCATCTGCGCCATCTCCGTTAAAAATCACCTTACAATCTGAATTTTCGGAAATATATTTTGAAACAAGATAATTCCCCACACTTGCGCGCACTGTTGTTGTATCATACGATTCAATATTGTAAATGACCGTTTCAATTGCTTTTAAAAAATCCTTCTGTGTAAGCTCTATCTGATGATGTTTAGTGCCTAAAAAATCAGCAACTTCTTTAGCATAGACCAAATCGACGCTTCCCTCCATACCTATAGAAAATGTATTTAATCCACGGCCATTATATTCTTTTGCAACAAGGCCAGTTATAAGACTTGAGTCTAAACCACCTGAAAGCAGACAGCCTATTTCTCGGTCAGACATAAGCCTTTTGTTTACAGCAGATGTTAGGTGGTGGCGAATAGAAGCACAAATATCATTATCATCAACTATTGAGTTGATTGGAGTTGAGTAAGTAAAATATCTATTAAATGTTTTTGGGTCTTTAGATGACCACCAAGTCCCCGGTTCAAATGGAATAATAGAGTCGCATAAATCGGTGAGCGGTTTTGCTTCAGATGAAATAAAAATATCCTCATCTTTACGCCCAACAAAACCGGGTCGTACGCCCATAGGATCTCTGCCCGATAATAATTCGTTTTTCAATTCATCATAGAGAACAAACATAAATACACCATCTAGCTCTTGAATTGTTTTTTCAATTCCAAATTTCTTGTACATAAAAAGTATTACTTCGCAGTCACTTCCCGAATGGAGATTAAATCCATATTTTTCTGCTAATTGTTGATAGTTATATATCTCTCCGTTGCAAATAAGTGTAATTGAGTCATCTTCAGGATGTTTCATAGGTTGGTTTCCATCATCTGTTAAACCTACGATCGCCAATCGATGAAAAATGAAATATATATTTCTGGATACACTTTCATAATGTGAATTGTCAGGCCCACGATATTGAATTTTATCGACATGAGTTTTTATTTCGTCTAACGAATAGTTAGTTCCAGCGTAAGAAACGATTCCGCACATTTGTTTTTTCTTCCTTTATTTTTAGTAAAAAAAAACCCCCACAAGCTTTCGCTGTGGGGGTTTGTGTAATTTTCTTGGTTACCCTGGTTACACGATATCCCCCACGCTTCTATTATTAGCGTTATTATTGTTATTATTAACAAAGATGTCGTTGTAATTCGGGTTGTTCATAAGCAGGGTGAGTATAGCAAAATATTATTAAGGTGGAAAGAAAATTATTTTGTTTTTTTACGCAGACATACTTCTATGAATAATATGTAAACCAAAAAATATAGAATAAAATGATTTTAGTGGGCAGATGAATAGTCTACTTATATATACACCCGCATCACTAATGAAATTTAATTTCTTAAGTTTGCCTGAGCCGCAGATAGTCGTGCGATTGGTACCCGAAATGGCGAACAAGATACATAGTCTAATCCGACACGATGGCAAAATTCAACAGAACTTGGCTCTCCGCCATGCTCACCACATATGCCCAATTTAATACCTGGGCGCGCTTGGCGTCCTTTTTCGCAAGCCATTTCCACCAATTGCCCAACACCATCTTGGTCTAATACTTCAAATGGATCATTTTTGAGAATACCTTTTTCTAAATAAACAGGAAGGAATTTTCCAGCATCATCCCGAGAATACCCAAAAGCCATTTGAGTTAAGTCATTTGTCCCAAAGGAAAAGAATTCAGCATGTTCGGCAATTTTATCAGCTGTAAGGGCAGCTCTTGGGATTTCAATCATTGTACCCACCAAATGATCAATAGTATCATTCTTTTCATCAAATAAATCTTTAATAGTGTCACGTACAATTTGCTCTTGTAATTGCATTTCTGCCACAGTCCCGGTTAATGGAATCATAATTTCAGGAACAGCAGTAATACCTCGCACCTTTAGTGCCAGAGCAGCCCCTATTATGGCTTGTGTTTGCATAACAGTAATTTCAGGATAAGTATTTCCTAATCGACATCCTCGGTGACCAAGCATTGGATTGAATTCTGACAAATCCTCCACTTTATCTTTAATAACATCAATAGAAACACCCATAACATCCGCCATTTCCTGTTGACCTTTTTCTTCATGAGGTACAAATTCATGTAACGGCGGATCTAGAAGCCTAACTGTTACAGGAAGTCCATCCATAGCTTCAAAGATACCTTCAAAATCTTTTTGTTGAATAGGGAGCAATTTTTCTAATGCAATTTCCCGGCCAGCTGTATCATCAGCTAAAATCATTTCGCGCATTGCAACAATCTTTTCACCTTCAAAAAACATATGTTCTGTACGACAAAGCCCAATTCCCTTTGCGCCGAACCCTCTAGCTACTTTACTATCATGTGGCGTATCTGCATTTGTGCGCACAGACATTCTTGCATATTTTCTAGTAATATCCATTAATTTTTCAAAGTCCCCGGATAATTCTGGATCAATTGTTTTGATTTTACCTTCAAATATTTCCCCAGTAGAACCATTTAGAGAAACCCAATCTCCTTCTTTAAAGGTTTCTCCATTTACAACCATTATTCTAGTTTTATAATTGATTTTTAATTCACCCGCTCCAGAAACACAACATTTTCCCATACCTCGTGCTACAACAGCTGCGTGAGAAGTCATCCCCCCCCGCGCAGTTAAGATTCCATTGGCAATATTCATACCCTCTAAATCTTCCGGAGATGTTTCAATACGCGCTAAAATTGCATTATCATATTTATGAGCTTCATCTGCGAAGAATACAAGTTGTCCTGTTGCTGCTCCCGGAGACGCAGGAAGTCCTTTTGTTAATAGACGGGCATCAGCCATAGCAGATTTGTTGAAAACAGGGTGAAGTAACTCGTCTAATTTGTTAGGTTCCACTCTAAGAAGAGCTTCTTTTTCACCGATTTCACTATTATCTAACATTTCCATAGCAATTCGAACCATTGCAAACCCAGTTCGTTTTCCAGATCGTGTTTGGAGCATCCACAATTTTCCATCTTGCATTGTGAATTCTACATCTTGCATATCTTTATAATGTGATTCAAGTTTATTTTGAATTTCATCTAATTCAGTATAAATCTCTGGCATTAATTCTTCGAGAGAAGGATATATGTTTTTTCTTACATCTTCTTCAACCCCCGCTAATTGTGCCCACCTTTCAGATCCGATTTTAGTGATTTGTTGTGGGGTTCGAACACCCGCAACTACATCTTCTCCTTGGGCGTTGATCAAATATTCACCATTAAAAATATTTTCACCCGTTCCAGCGTCGCGTGTAAAAGCAACACCTGTCCCTGAATTATTTCCCATATTTCCAAAGACCATTGCTTGAACATTTACTGCAGTTCCCCAATCATCAGGGATTTTATTAATTTTTCTATAATATACAGCACGCGGTGTTTCCCAAGAATCAAATACTGCCATAACAGCTCCCCATAATTGATCCCAAGGATTATCGGGGAATTCTTTACCCGTCTGGTTTGTGACGGCAGTCTTAAACTTGTAAACCAGTTTTTTTAAATCTTTGATAGTGAAATCAGTATCAAGTTCAATTCCGCGGCTTTCTTTTAATTCATCCATAATTTCTTCAAATGGATCAATATCTTCTTTTGATTCAGGCTTCATTCCTAAAACAACATCGCCATACATTTGGACAAAACGTCGATAGGAGTCCCAAGCGAAACGTTCATCGCCAGCTTTTTTGGCAATTGCTTCTACAGCAGAATCATTTAAACCTAGGTTTAAGACAGTATCCATCATTCCCGGCATAGAAACTCGCGCACCAGAGCGAACAGAAAGTAATAATGGATTATCAGCTCCACCAAATTCAGCGCCCATAATTTGTTCTACATTTTTTACACCCAACCCTACTTCTTCTTTTATCATTTGAACTGTTTGGTCTTGCCCAATCTGATTGTATTCAGTGCATATTTCTGTTGTAATGGTGAATCCAGGAGGAACAGGAACGCCCAATAAATTCATTTCTGCTAGATTGGCGCCTTTTCCACCAAGTAAATTTTTCATATCCGCCTTACCGTCAGCTTGGCCGTTTCCGAACGTATATACGTGTTTCATCGTAAGTGTGCTTTCATTTTAATAAAATTGTAAGATAATAAGGTGTCGAATTTAGAAAGAAAATGTAGCATCTTTCTAAAATATCAAGAGGATGAAGATAAAAGTTATTATTTAGGCAATAACTATAGAATTACTCAACCTACCAACAAAGCAGGTTTTAGCGCAACATATGTCGTATTTCGGCTATTTAAAAGATGGAGAGAAGTATCGAACTTCTTTCAAGTTACCATCGGCATTGTAAAAATACCATTTATCCACCATTTTACCTTCACGGTAAGTTCCTTGCATTTCTTTTTTCCGGTGTTCGGCATCCCACCAACTAATCCATATATCATGTTTTTTACCGTTGGAATAATATCCTTCTGTGGTACGCCCATCTTCAAACCACGCAACCCACTGGCCATTTTTTATACCATTACTAAATGAGCCTTGTTGAATTTTACGCCCATCTCTATTCCAAAAATCCCACACACCATGAGCATTTCCATTTTCAAGAAGACCTTTCTTTTCGATGGCACCATTATCATACCAAAAAGTCCATTCTCCAATCATGACACCCTCATTGTATTCACCGTGGGATTTTACATGTTCATTTCCAAACCATTCTGTCCATTCCCCATGCTTTTTACCATTTTTATATGAACCTTGTTCTTCTTTATTTCCACTCCAAGGTTTGAATGGTTCGGGTTCAGGGATTTCTGTAATAGTTACTTCGGGTACTTTTTTACCGCCAGGATACCACTTAATCCATGGACCATCTTTTTGTCCATCCTTAACAGCTCCTAAAAATAGGTAGCCAGCAGTTTCTATATCATCAACAATAACTCCAGTAAAAGGTGCTTCATCGCCAAGCTTATAAAAGAATCCTTCTACTTCATTGATTTGGGCAATTTCAATTTGTTCTAAATTTTTCCCAAAATCGAAATCAAAATCTTTTTCTCCTCTTGTATTCCAATAAGACCATACAGCATCTGGTTTACCATTAGAGTAGTATCCTTCTTTTTGTTTTACACTGTCTGAATACCAATAAGTTGTAAGACCGCTCCGTTTACCATTTAGGTTAAATCCTTGTTCTTTTATTTGTATATCATTTGGATACCAAATAACCCAGGGACCCTCTGGTATATCATTTTTGTAAGATGTCATAGTCATGCGATAACCATTTGACCAATAAGTGCTTGGTCCATCTAATTTTCCATTTTTAAAGAATTTTTCCCATTCTTTTTCTTCGGTATTTAACCATTTAGCAGAACGACCGTGGCGCTCGCCCATTTTAAATGATACTTCTTCTGCAATTACTTCATTGTCTGTATAATAAAGCCAAGATCCATCTTGTTCACCAGAAGTATAATTTCCTTCAGATTCTTTTGTGCCATTATTATACCACCAAGTCCAATGTCCGTGTTCAATACCATTAAGATAATAACCTTCTTTCTTTTTATTATCATTATGATACCACCACCAATTCCACAATTCTTCACCATCTTCAAGGCGATAGGTATCACCTCGATAACTCCAACTTCCGTCAGAAAATTTTAAGTCATGATCGCGCTGATACCATTCTGTCCATTTTCCGTTTTTTACGCCATTAGTATAACGCTCTTCTCGCGATAAATGACCATTCGGGTACCAATATTTATAAACACTATCTACTTTTCCATTCGTAAAATATCCGCATTCTTTGCGGTATGTGTCTTCGTCCCAATATTTGAAAGTGCCGCCACTATATTCTCCTTCGGTGAAGGCATCCATTTTTTGCATTTCATCTTCTCGATACCACAAAGTCCATTCACCGTGTTTTTGTCCATATCGATAAGACCCATGAATTGATTTTTGACCATTGCGATGCCACTGAATCCACTTACCATGCTTTAGACCTTTTTCAAATCGCCCAAGAAGTAAATATTTTCTTGCACCGCCTGTTTCAACAATAATACCTGTAAAGGGTTTTGCTTTCCCAATTTTATAATAAACACCATCTCTTTGTTCTAGGCCAGCAATAACAGATCTATCTAATCCTTTTCCGTAATTAAAAGTATAATCAATGGTTCCATCGGGATTCCAATAAGACCAAATACCTTCATTTTCGCTATTTCTAAAAATACCCTCGCGTTGTTTATTTCCATTATCAAACCAGGTGGTTAATTTTCCATCTAATTTTCCATCAACAAATGTTTCTTCTAACTTTTTATGATCTGCCGTATTCCAATGAGTCCATATACCGTGTTTAATATCATTTATATATGTTCCATCTAAGTCTTTAATGCCATCAATTCTCCACCAGACCCATTTCCCGTTTTTATTTCCATCGATATAATTTTCCTGTTTTTCTTTTAATCCATTATCATAGAAATAAATCCATTCGCCATCTTTTTCTGATTTTTTAAATCGCCCCTCTAATACTTTATCGCCAAAAGAATTCCATTGAACCCATGGACCACTTTTTGCTCCATTGTCATATGTGATTTCTTCTGTTTTTCTCCCCTTTTCTGACCAGGTAGTCCAAAGTGAGTGCAATTTATTTACTTTATATTCACCACTTTTTTCTTTAAAAATTCCATCTTCATACCAAGATATCCACGGACCCGTCAATTTTCCATCAACGTATGTTACAAGAGATTTGCGATTCCCATTTGGATACCAAACAACCCAAGTGCTATCTTTTTCTCCATTTACATATTTTCGAACTTCTTTTTTTGTCCCATCTTCATACCAAAATGTCCATTTTCCTTCCTGCTCTCCATCTGTGAAAAAGGCTTCTTCTTCTTTAATCCCGTTTTTATAGAACCAAGTCCAAACACTATCTTGTACTCCGCCAACGTAAACACCGCCTTCTTTTCGATTTCCGTTATCATACCATTTGCTTAGATGACCATTTAATTTGCCGTTTTTATATAAAGCCCGTTCTTTCTTATTTCCATTCGGATACCAAAAAATCCAAAGTGAGTCCCTATTCCCAGAAATATAAAAACCATCTGTAGATAACTGTGGGAGGTCATATACTCCATTGTTATTCAAATCTAAAGTAATGATTTCTGTCGAGTCCCAAATGCCATTACCTTCTCCCTCATCTTGGGTGTTGGGTTGGCCATCAGCTCCAAAATCTTCATAAACTTCACCATCATACCATTCAGTCCATAAACCATCACGAACGCCTTCGGTATAAAAACCTAAAGATTTTTGAGCACCACTTGAATAATAAGTGGATACAAGACTGTCATTCTGGCCTTGAACCAGACATAATAAAGCGAAAACGCCTAGGTATCTGCGCATAGTCAGATCCTTTCCTTGAAATAATGTTTATAAGGGAGAGAATAAAAAAAAGGATGCCTTATTCTCCCTCGGATTACCTTATGTTTGGTAAAGTTAAGAATACCCATTGGAAAAATCAAAAAATCAATTTTTATTAATTCGAATCCAAAAACTCTGACCAAACTTATCATTTAGGTTAATAAGTCCTTCATTTGAATTATTTGTTCCTAAAAATGCTGTTTCTGTTTCAAATTTATTATTAGTTCTTAGATAGCCTCCGCCATCAGCACCAGTACCAAGAAAAGATGTTAATTTCCCAAACTGGTTATAAGTTCGAAAATATCCATTTCCAACGAAACTAGCAGTTTCGCCAGCATTATCATATATTCGGATTTGTCCCGTACTATCAGCACCGGTTCCTAAATATACACTTTCTCTGCCATCAAAATTATAGGTGCGCATATAGCCACCGCCCGTTGTTCCGGTACCAAGAAAAAGGGTGCGCTCTCCAAACTGATTATAAAACTGGACATATCCATCACCAAGGTAAGAAGAAGTTTCGCCGTTCTTGCTATAAATACGAACTTGCCCTGCATTATCAGAGCCTGTCCCTAAATATGTCGTTTCTTTTCCACCATTATTATAGGTGCGTATATAACCGCCACCAAGACGCCCAGTACCGACGTAGGTAGATTCATCGCCATTTCCATTATAGGTGCGCATATAACCACCACCATCTTTCCCTGTCCCAGCAAATAATGTGGATTCACCATATTGGTTATATGTTTGTACATATCCATTCCCAATATAGGTCATTATTACACCTCGGTCATCTTCAATAGTTAAACTTTTAACAACAAGATTACCTAATTCATCTGTTTCTGTTCTAAAGCCGTATGTAGATAATATAAGCAGCGTAAATAACACGCCAATCAAAAGGCTTTTTGTGTCTATGGTTTTCATGAGACCTCCTAAATTATTCGGTACAATACCGAGGACTTGAATTTAATCATATTCAAATATGGAAACGTTAAGTGGAATTTTATCATTTGTTCGATTTGGATGGAGCGGATTAAATTTTCGAATCATATATAATTTGCCATTTTCTGAATAAGAATAAACTTGTTTAAATAATAAATTCCCCACCCCATCTAACTGCCTTTCTTTTACCAGCCCCAAACTGGAATCAAAATCATAAACAAATTGTCTGTGAATATAACCCATTTCATTATAGTGCGTTGAAATAGCTTGGTTTTGTTTATAGCTCCATTTGATAGAATCTTGCACAAGGCCATCTTCGTTAAATGTAATTGTTTTATTCTTTCGGCCAAACCCATCATATGAAAATGTGATGGATTTTACAGATATGCCCAAACCTTTTATTACTAACTGGTGTTTTATTTTTTCTAGTTCATTGAATTTGTAAACAGTTTTTTGGATTAATGATGGATCAAAATACTCTTGAAGCAGTATGCGTTCTCCTAAATTTCCCAAACGATATGTTGTGCGTTCTATTAAATATTCGTCATAGAATTCTTGGTGCTCCATCATAGTGCCTGTACTATCATAAACAAAAGCCTCGCTCCACGAACTTATATTTTTTTGTTTTTTTAATCGAATTAGATTTTGGCGAGGTTCTGCCTTACGGGGGTTAAACCGAATTGTTTTTAATAAAACATTATCTGGAGTATACTTGTAAAATTCTTTCCAAATTATCTGATTTGAGTTTCCTTTACAAATAATATTATCTAACAGCCCACCTAAGTTATAGTTATACTCAAACTGATCAACGATTTCCTTATCTATTTTTCTTAAAAGCCTGAGCCCTTCATCGGGGCCATCCACATAAGCATATTTTTCGCTTAAAGGAACGACAAATGAGTAATTTGTTGAATCTAAAATTGAACCACTCTTTGAATAAGAAATATGGGCCAACCCGGTCAGCTCTTTTACTTGTTTATTGTTACTTATAATTACATGATAATGTTTAATAGTTTTTTGTTGGGTGGGCGATTGAGCAAGAATTACGCTCAATAAACCAAAGATAGGAAGACAACGCTTAATTTTTTTGAAGAGGGACACCCATGTATTTTAGTCGACTTTTAATTTATTTCAAATATTCAAATAGGCTTTCTTTAATGTTATCGATTCGTAAGTTAAACTATGCAATTTATTAAATTATATTACCAAAGCAGGTTTCAATGTCACTAAACGACCACATTCAATCTGTTATTTTATCCAATTTAAAAGAACCAAATGAAAGGCGAATTGGCGTTGAAATTGAATGTTTCTTTTATGATGCTAAACTAAATCGAATACCCGTAAATAAAACAGATCATTTTTCATCTATGGATTTCATAGAAGAAATAAATGAATTAGCTAAAGAAGAATCCCCAAAACCAATTTATTCACTCGAGCCCGGAGGGCAACTTGAGTGGGCATCTTCTCCTTTTACAGATTTACACGCAGTCAATTTTCAAATGAAGGCTCATTTTAATCGGGTGAAAAAAATTGTACAGAAACATAATTTAATTCATATGGGTTTTGCTTTAGAGCCACTTTACTCAGCAGACAATATTGATCTTATTCAGCAAAACAAATATCAATTAATGGATAATTGTTTTCGAAAAGTTGGAAATCATGGGCCATGGATGATGCGAAACACAACAAGCGTTCAAGTCAATTTAGATATTTCATCAAAGGATGAAGCAGAAAGGTTGGCGTGGCTGTCAGATGTGCTAGAACCTTTTTGCGCATTGCTTTTTGCAAATAGCCCTTTTATGAATGGCCAAATAACAAATAACAACAATAAGCGATATGACATCTGGAGTGACACTGACCCATCCCGATGTGGTAATTTAGTTGATCACAATATCACTTCGCCAAATGGATTGTTGCAAAAATTCAGCTCCCTTGTTTTGAATACGCCAACCATTTTTATATACAAAGATAATGGTGATGCTGAAGGTTTTGATGGAACCTTAGGAGAATATTTAGAAAAAATGGATAGAAATAATTCATTAAGCGATGAACATATAATGGCAGCAATACATCAAATATTCACCCACGTACGGTTTAAAAATGTATTAGAAGTTCGTGGCGCTGATCGCCCCCCAAGAGGGTTTGAAATGGCACCAGCAGCATTTTGGATGGGATTATTGTCTGAACCAACCCTTCAGGAAGAATTGATGGAAATTTTTCTGCCACTCACCTTATTAGAAAGAAAACAACTTAATAGTGCAGCAAAAATATTAGATTTAAATCAACCCGGGCCTCATTCTAAAACAATTGGACAATGGCTAAAGACAGTTTGTGATTTTGCTCAAAAAGGATTAGACATGAGAAGCAAATCACTCAAAATTGAAAATGAACGTATTTATTTGGACCCATATTTAGAATCATTTTTTACATCTGGGTTTATGAGTATTCAAACACAAAATCTTTTCAATGAAAGCGGTCAAGATTTAAAATCTTTTTTATTAGGGGAAAATGACTAAACCACTTATTGGTATTAACCCATACTATTTCCAACATAATGAATCATGGTGGAATGCCACAAAGGAAAAATATTATAACGCAGTTTGGTTGGGCGGGGGTATTCCAGTTACACTTCACTATCCCCAAAATGGAGATTCCATCGAAGAAATTTCTTATAGCATTGATGGGTTACTCATGGTTGGTGGTCCAGATTTACCCATACATACTTATTCTGGAGATCAACCTGAGTTATTAGACGATGATGTGATGCATAACAATCGAGAACATTTTGATCAAGCTATTTTTAAAGCCATAAAAAAATTAAATAAACCTATTCTTGCAATTTGTGCTGGATTTCAACATATCAATGTGATCTATGGTGGAAAACTTTTTGAGGATATTCCAACTCAAATGGACAACAATATATTTCATGGGGATTTTAATGGCGATTTGGCAGAACATTCCGTTCGCTTAGAAAAAGGAAGTGCTATTGCAAATATAATGAAAAACAATAACCCTAAAGTGCCAAGCACACACCACCAAGGGATACGAACCCTAGGCAGAGGATTGCGCGCAGTGGGTTGGGCAAGAGATGGGCTTATAGAAGCAATTGAAGATAAACAATTCCCCGAGGCCTTTATGGCTGTTCAATGGCATCCAGAGATAGCCACCCATTCATCAGATCATTTAAATTTATTTAAATGGCTATCTTCAAAAAGCGTGAAAAGAAAAAAGCAAAATATTTGACTTTAATTACCCGTACTTTTAAAATATGGGCATTTTAATTAGAACGCTTCTATCATAAATTTATAGTGTGTTTTTTAGTCTATCGAGGTTGACATGAACTGGTTTACAAAATTTACAAATTCATCTATCGGCAAAAAAATATTTATGGCTGTTTCAGGTCTATTTTTGTCACTATTCCTTATTATTCATCTCATAGGGAATCTGACTCTTTTTGGTGGCCCAGAATTTTTTAATAGTTATGTTTCAACTCTGTCTGCATTGAAGCCATTAGTTCGATTTATTGAAGCAATACTAGTACTTATTTTTTTAGTGCATATTATAAATGGTATTCGAATTACTATCGAAAATAGGAAAGCAACACCGGAAAAATATTTAGCAGATAAAGCCAATGAAAATAGCTCCTTTTTCTCTAGAAATATGGGATTGACTGGAAGCATTATTTTTATTTTTCTTATAGTTCATCTTCAAACATTTTGGTATCAATTTCAAGCACAGCATGACGGAGGACAATTTTTCAATATTGTCATTGACCAAAAAATTGGTTTTGGAAATATATTTGTAACACTTTTATACTGTCTGGCGATGGTTCTATTATCATTTCATCTTCGCCATGGGTTTCAATCGACGTTTCAAACATTTGGTGTTCGGTACAATAAATATGGGAAGTTTATTGAATGGATCTCAGTTTTCTTTTGGTTGATTATACCGCTGGGCTTTCTATCAATACCTATTTATTTCGGATTTATAAAAGGAGGATTCTAATATGTTTCCTGATTCAAAAATTCCATCAGGCCCCTTAGCGGGAAAATGGACAAAACACAAATTCGATCTAAAGTTAGTTAACCCATCTAATAAAAGAAAATATGATATAATAGTTGTTGGAACAGGGTTAGGCGGAGCCGCAGCTGCCGCATCTTTTGCAGAAATGGGGTATAATGTAAAAGCATTTTCATATCATGAATCACCTAGGAGAGCACACAGTATTGCTGCTCAAGGGGGCATAAATGCCGCAAAGAATTATCCCAATGATGGGGATAGCATATTTCGGTTATTTTATGATACAATTAAGGGCGGTGATTATCGCTCAAGAGAAGCAAATGTTTATCGCCTGGCAGAAGTGAGCAATGCTATTATTGACCAATGTGTGGCTCAAGGGATTCCTTTCGCTAGAGAATATGGAGGCCTTTTAGATAATCGATCATTTGGCGGAGCACAAGTGTCACGTACTTTTTATGCGCGCGGCCAAACTGGGCAACAGTTATTGTTAGGGGCATATTCTTCTCTGGTTCGACAAATGCACAAAGGAAAAGTTCGATTTTATCCCCGACACGAAATGTTAGAACCAGTCTTAATTGATGGGGAAGCAAAAGGTATTATAACGCGTAATTTAGTTACAGGTGAAATATCATCTCATTCTGCTAATGCAGTTGTTTTGGCTACTGGTGGTTATGGAAATGTATTTTTTCTATCAACAAATGCTATGGCAAGTAATGGAACAGCAGCATGGAGAGCATATAAAAAAGGTGCATACTTCGCAAATCCAAGTTTTACTCAGATACATCCTACATGTATTCCCGTAGCAAGCAACCATCAATCAAAATTGACATTAATGAGTGAAAGTTTACGGAACGATGGACGAGTTTGGGTTCCTAAAAAAGAAGGCGATGACCGCCACCCTACCAATATTCCAGAAGAAGATAGAGATTATTATTTAGAACGGCTTTATCCATCATTTGGCAATTTAGTTCCAAGAGATGTAGCGAGCCGCCGCGCAAAAGAAATGTGCGATGATGGCCGTGGAGTTGGGCCAACAAAACTAGCTGTTTATTTAGATTTCAAAGACGCTATCAATCGTATTGGAAAAGATCAAGTAACAGCTAAATATGGAAATTTGTTTGATATGTATCAACAAATAACTGGTGAAAATCCGTATAATGCTCCAATGCGAATCTATCCTGCAGTTCATTATACAATGGGCGGTATTTGGGTTGATTATAACCTTATGACAACAATTCCAGGACTATACGTGTTAGGCGAAGCTAATTTTTCAGATCATGGAGCAAATCGTCTTGGGGCTAGTGCGCTCATGCAAGGTTTAGCTGATGGATATTTCGTTATACCATACACTATTGGTGATTACCTTTCTAAAAAACTAGGTGAAAAGGTTTCAACAGATCATGACGCATTTAAAGAAGCTACATCTAATGTAAATAAAAGATTAAGCCACCTATTATCTATTAACGGCAATCGCACCGTAGACAATATTCATAAAGAATTAGGTTTAATTATGTGGAACAATGTTGGGATGGCTAGAGATAAAGATGGACTAGAAAAGGCAATAGAAAAAATACCTACATTAAGAGATGAATTTTGGTCTAATGTTAAAATACCAGGAAAATTAAACGAATTAAATCCCGAGCTTGAAAAAGCAGGACGATTAGCCGATTTTCTTGAGTTGGGCGAATTAATGGCAAGAGATGGTTTAAATCGAGAAGAATCTTGTGGTGGGCATTTTAGAACCGAATTCCAAACTGAAGATAATGAAGCATTGCGAGATGACAAAAACTTCACTTATGTTTCCGCTTGGGAGTATAAAGACGATTCAAGCCCACCAGAATTACACAAAGAAATATTGGAGTTTGAAAACGTTGAACTCACGACGAGGAGTTATAAGTAATGAAAGTTCATATTAAAGTTTGGCGCCAAACAAACGCTCAGTCAGAAGGTAATTTTTCAACATATCCATTAGATGGCGTTTCGGGAGATATGTCTTTTTTTGAAATGCTGGATAGTTTGAACGATAATCTTGTTACGGAGGGAAAAGACCCAATAGCATTTGACCATGATTGCAGAGAAGGTATTTGTGGTACCTGCGGTGTTTTTATTAATGGTAGAGCTCATGGCCCAATTCGTGGAGTAACCACCTGTCAACTTCATATGAGAAGCTTTCAAGATGGAGAAACAATAGTTGTAGAACCCTGGAGAGCTAAGGCATTTCCCATTATTAGAGATTTAATTGTTAATCGCCAATCCTTTGATCGCGTTATGGAAGTGGGTGGATATATTTCTATTAACACTGGAAATGCACAGGATGCCAACGCCATTCCAATAGCAAAAGAGGATGCGGATGCTGCTATGGATGCTGCAGCATGTATTGGGTGCGGTGCTTGTGTAGCTACGTGTAAAAATTCATCAGCTATGTTATTTGTTTCAGCGAAAGTTTCTCAATTTGCATTATTACCGCAAGGGCAACCCGAAAGGTCAAATCGAGTAAAAAATATGGTGGATCAAATGGACGAAGAAGGGTTTGGAAATTGCACAAATACAGGTGCATGTGAAGTAGAATGTCCTAAGGAAATATCACTTGTTAATATAGCAAGAATGAACAGAGAGTTTTTAAAGGCATCAATAATCTAAAAATAATTTAGCTATAAAAAGAAAAAGCTCTCGTATACGAGAGCTTTTTCTTTTATTTAATGATGGTTAGATTATTTTAGTTTAAAATTGACAGGAATTGAAATCCAAACACCCACAGGACGTTCTCTCTGTTTTGCAGGTTTAAATCGAGTTTTTCTAATTGCTTCCATCGCGGCTTCATCTAGTCCAGTATTTGGAATACCTTTTAAAATAATGGTTTCTTTTACGCGACCTTTTTCATCGATAAAAGCCTGTACAACAACAACACCTTCAATACCAGCCTCTTGCGCGATTTCAGGGTATACAGGTCGAATACCACCTATTGCTCTTGGAGGATCATCATAAGGAATAAACTTTACCTTAGGGCCAGAAGGTGGAGGAGGTGGAGCTTCCCAGTCGATTTCATCAAAGTCCATTTCATCTATTGTAAGATCATCAGCAATATCTTCATCGTCTGACGGAACAGGTATTGATGGCCTTGCAGGTGGTGGCGCCTGATCAATTTGTTGTGTCTGAGGAATATCAATAGAATCAATAATGACTTGATCAACATCGTCAAAAACAATAGTATTTAAAAAACGCGGAAATATTAAAAACATGATTATGACTGAAAATATTCCAACCAAGCTGGTTGCTCTTATAACAACTGGATATTTAATTTTTAATGGATTATCCATATCAATTAACCAATGTTTTGGTTGAATAATTCAACTTCAAAGCATCTGCTTGGCGTAACTCTTCATGAATCCCAGATATCAGTTCCATTTTAGCAGATTCATCTGCTTTAAGAGACACAGTTATCATAGGATCAGAAACACGTTTATCATACATAATATGTCGAATGTCAGAAACATTGAAAAGCCTATCATCAATAGAGATTAATCCTTCTCTTGATACCCAAATTTGAGATGTGTGACGCCTTGATTTTAATTTTTCTATCCGTTTTGCTTTAGGGAGCTCAACAGGCAACCCAGATGATTCTCTTAACACAGTTGTTACCATAAAAAAGATAAGCAACATAAAGATAATATCTGGCATGGAAGCTGTAGGGATTTCACTAGATATTTTTGTTTTACGTGAAAATTTCATTTGTTAATTAGAGTTAGCTATGGAAATACGCATTGCATTTGCCGTTTTTAGTTGATCGATAACCCGGACATAATCACTGTATTCAGTTTTTTTATGTGACTTGACAGATACGATCAAAAGAGGATTTTCTGCTAGTCGTCTTTTTACAGCTCCGCTAATTTGGTCAACTGGAGTTGGCTCTTCATCAAGCAAGACTGCACCCTGAGAATTAATAAGGCAATTTAAGATATTCTTCTTTTTAATCTCAATTTCCACATCGCCAGGAGGAGGAAGAACAATACCTAATCCTTTATCGGTATCGATAGTTGTTGTTACTAGAAAAAAGATAAGTAGAAGAAAAGCAATATCCGCCATTGAAGACGTGGGGATTTCTCCGCTTTTAAATCGGCGTTTATTTTTCATCGAAGAAGATATGCCTTATTATTTAGATTCGTTTTCGTATAAATGATCCATGATTTTTACGGATTGTTCTTCCATATCAAGGATAAGTTTATCGATACGCGCAACAAAAACATTTTGAAATGTTTGAATAATCATAGCAACGATTAGCCCAAAAGCAGTTGTTAACAATGCTTGAGAAATACCACCAGCCACAACAGCAGGTGAAATATCATTTGCAGCTTTAATAGCATCAAAAGCAGCAATCATCCCAACAACAGTTCCAGTAAATCCAAGCATAGGTGCGATAGTAATTACAGCATTTAGCCAGATCATATTTCTTTCTAAAAAGGCCATTTCAATTGAACCTGCATTTTGGATAGCTTTTTCAACTTCTCCTAATCCGCGGTGCATTCTAGAAAGGCCTGCATGAAAAATTGACGCAATAGGGCCTGATGTAGTTTCACATAATTCTAGCGCAGCACCAGAACCATCATTGTTTATTTTTTCAATAATTTCATCAAAGAATTTCTTTGAATCAATACCTGACATCATCAAGGAGTAAAAACGTTCTATAGCAAACCCTAGCCCAAATAAAAGGGAAATAAGAATCGGCCACATGAACTCTCCACCGTTGATAAAATATTGTACCATTTTGTTCCTCCGTTAATCTATTTTGTATGTATGAATAAAATTGTCTATCAGTAAAAGGCACTGAATTTAATGCGAAGAGTGCAAGAATGCATCTGCTTCCTTAAAAAATTCTAAAGCATCCATCACTTGATTATCAGTTTGTATTCTAATTGCAGAAGATTCGTCTTTTCCAAAAGCAACACTAGATATTTCTGCTTTAATTCGATTTTGTATATAAGGCAAATCAACCAAGAGAGAGTCTAAACTCACGTCAATAGAATCGGTTGATAAATATTCATAAAAAGAATTGAAAACATCACTTGAAACAGTCCAATTCTTTTTAAAAGATTGAGCATCACCAATACCAATTTCTTTTGAGTGGCTAGAGGCGTAATTAGATCCAAAATTAAAGATAGGTCTTTTGGCGCTTCTAATTACTTTTTGAGTGTCTCTAGTTAATTTGTTTTTGAAGGGCAGATAAATATCTGGAGTAATACCTCCGCCACCATAAACGATCCGTCCACTTTTAGTAAAATACTTTGGCCTCAACTCTTTCAATGAGTCCATTTTAGCTTCTCGGTTCTTATCGTATAGTTCGCGATAATACGCATGATCTTTTCCATCTTCATAGGGTCTTTGAATTAATCTACCAGTAGGAGTGTAATACCGCGCAATGGTTACCCTAAGAGCGGACCCGCCTTCAAGGGGAAGTTGGCGTTGAACCAATCCTTTCCCAAAACTCGTTTCACCAACAACAAGGCCTCTGTCTAAATCTTGTACGGCGCCAGCAACAATTTCACTTGCGCTCGCTGATCCGCGGTTGATTAAAACAATTAACGAAAAATCATTTCTACCCTTTGATGGGTTAGCCATAAAAACTTGATTTGATTCCCTTATTTTTCCTTTAGTAAAAACTAATGTATCGGGAGTTGTAATGAATAGGTTTGAAATGGCTGCCGCCTGTTCTAAAAAGCCACCGCTATTTCCTCTTAGGTCAAAAACAAGTCGCTTCATCCCCAATTCGTCAAGTCTGTTTAGAGCCTTTTTAACTTCAGTATCTGTGGTAGCAGAAAAACGTCTTAGAAAGATATAACCCGTTGAATCGTCTATCATAGATGCGGCTGCAACGCTATAGATTGGGATATCGTCTCGAATAATTGTTACATCAAAAGGTTTCGTAACACCAATTCTTTGAATTGATAAATCAACAGAGGATCCTTTTTTACCGCGTAGCTTTTTAAAAACTTCATCTTTAGTTATTTTGTATGCATCTTCATCATTGATGGAAATAATTTTATCTCCTGATTGCAATCCAACATGATCAGAAGGACTATCAGGGATTGGTGAAATGACAGTAATGTATCCTTGAAGAATATCAAATTCGATACCAATACCCTGAAAGTTACCTCGAAACAATTCATCAATATTTTCTTGGTCTTTTGCGGGGATATAAGTTGAATGCGGGTCTAATTCTTCCATTAAGCCGTGAAAAGCACCATCCATTACTTTTTCCAAATCCACGTCATCAAAATAAAAATGATTCACATATGTTATAATTTGGTTTAAAACATTTACTTTTTCTTTTAGAATCCGATACACATTCTGATTACTAGAAAAAGCATATGAAGCCATTAATGCTGTTGCGAGCAAAAAGCCCAATAGTCCAGACCCCAATAAAGGGAGTTTTCGTTTAATTTTAAAATTCACTAATTAATATAATATTTTTTATAATCCGAGATAGAGCATTGTTCTAAAAGTAACACCCTGAATTGTCGTTTTTGGTGAATCGCTTATTGGAACACGCCCATTCAGATACCAACGCCCAGCTTGAATGGTTCCCTTATTAAAACCAACACTTATACGTAACCCCATTCGGTCGAGAAATTGCCATTTTACAGCAATGTAAGGTTGAAAATTAAAAAACAAACCACTTAAATCAGTCATGACGCCAGGCATATTTGCCGCGCTAAATCCCCCAGACTGCGCACCATCTATATCTGCAACCTCGTAATAAAAAGTTCCTGTGGAATCAACATCTCCGTAAACGCTACTAAAAGCATTTTCCCATTTTGGGGTTCCGGTATGCTGGTCAACTGTAATATTTACATGCCCTAACCCCAATAATGCCCCGGCAGAAAGTTCTAAATCTTGTAAAACAGGCATAACATATTCCACTGTTGCAGCCCCAAGAGAAAAGCCGAATTTTGCTTCTAGAGAGGGAGAAAAGTCGCCACTATAACTAACAGATGTATCTGCTGCTGTAAATGTTCCTGTGCTGTCTTTATCAATATATAATTTTATATCAGGCACTGTACTAATTCTTGATGTACCAATTCCTGCATATCCGCCGATCCGCCATCGCCCAGTTATGTGAGCAAAGCCCTCACCTCCATGAAGCACAAAAGGTGTTGTGAAATTTGTAGGATCCAGTCCCAGCTTTGTTAGGGACACTGACCCAGGAATTGAATCCAAAGAAATATACATTGGACTATACCCAATTCCTCCGCCAAAAAAATCTTCAACAGGGTACAGGTCAACTTGGGCTGTTGCCAAAGATGCACCAAAAATGATATAAAGCAGTTTTTTCTTCACGATGTTAGGAGTCTCCGCATTGATTAACGTGAAAATTTAGAGCACATTGTAAAAATACGAAAGAAATTATACGTTTTAATTGAAAATTCAATGATATAGTATTATTGGGGCTTTTTCTTGATTATATAACACATGAACACCTATATTTGTTGAGAGAACTAACCGAGGTATGGGAGGTCATTCGTATATTATCTCCCTAAAAAAAGTATATCTATATAGGACTTAACATGAGCAGACGTGCGTACATGCGGAGGAATTCACGCGTTGAAAGCAAAGCTTTTGGCGTCGGACTCCTATTATTTCTGTCTATTGCATTAGCAAGCGGACCATTTCACATGCAAGGTGTATATGACTTTGATGGCGACGGGAAAAAAGAGTCGATCGTCCAGAATTCTTCGTCAGGCCCCACACTTAGCCTGCTGGAATTTTCTCCAAAAGGAACATCCCAATTAATTTGGTCATGGACCATGGACCATAGTGGCATCATAATGGATTTTGAAGTAATGGATGTAAATCATGATAATTTTAATGATTTAGTTGTTATATCTAACCGCATCCCTGGGGAAGTAATCCAACCTTGGCTATATGTTTTTACTGGAAATGAAAAGGGGCTTACAGAAAATCCACTAAAAGTATATTCTTCTGAATTAGGGTTAGCCAGCGTACGGCCAACCACCATTTCCTCATTAAATACTCCGGGCGCAAAAATGGTTGTTGCTCTAGGCTCACCCATTAGAAAGACTGCTGTTTTTTCCTTAGATATAAACGAGTCAACCGTCAATATTAATAATATCAACTATATAGGAACTGATTTAATTGAAAATGGTTATGGGAAATTGGCATCAAGTGTTTACCAATATGATCAGCAAAATTATATAATTCAGCTATCTATAGAGAACAATACAATTAAAGCAGGAATTTTTAATGGTGATGATTTATCAGAAATTTCATCTGATGTACTGATATCGGATGCTCGCGGGAGGCTACAAAGTTCAAGTTTATCTTTTTTTTCGAAAGAAGCCACGAAAGAAGAAGGGCTATTATTACCTTTTGATTCAGGGGATGTAGAGCGTATTTCCTTTGACGGAAAAAATTTAGTATTAACACCATCTTCTTATTCGGGAAAAAACCTATTCACAGAAACAGATCCAAGTAAGTGGCATAAAAAATGGTCACAAGAAAAGTTATACCCATCATCTGGACCAACATTATCTGATTATATTCAAAAGGCCAAAAAAGAAGTTATATTAGATGAACCATTGCCCGTTAATCAAGTTCCAACTGTTTCCACAGAAATGGCATCTGATTTGTTGATAGTTAATGCAGGTGGTGAAAATGTTAAAATTGTTGAAGCAGACTTAATCCCGGAAAACCCAATCTTACCACCAGACGAAAAGGATAAAGTCCCCGGTGTTGATGATGCTATTTCTGTTTTCTCTGAGGCGGTTAAAGATACAATTACAAAGCAATCATTTCCTGATACCACAGCGACTATAGAACTAGAGACAGAATTTGTACCTATTGATCTATATTATGCGCAAGTTATGACTCCCATGGGAAAAACACCTAAACGATTTATTTTTGATGGTGAATCACCCTTTGGTGTGGGTGTAAATCAAATGCCACCAATAGGTGACCCAACCCATATACAACATAGTATTTCTGCGAATTTAGCCCACTTAGATAGAGGCTCTGTTTATGATTATGCCTACTCTATTCGAAATGCTAAAATGGATAGTATAACAACTATATCTATGGTTCATGATATGCAAACGAATGTAGTGTTTCTATCAATATCGCCATTAAAAGATTCATTAAGTCAATCCTACCAACCTATATCTTTTGACCCCACATTATTTGAGTTTCCAGACTATTTTTTTGAGGGGTTTCCTTCTTCTTTAGGTATGGATTTTACAGATCGATTAATACGGTTTTCATTTGACGATGACTCAACAGGTATACCCGGGACACATGGAATATATTTGTCTGCAACAAGCCCATCCAAACCAGCACAATCTTTAGCAGTATTTCTTGATCAAGGAGAGCTGCAAGCGATTCGTGGAGAGGTAAAAGTTCGAGAAAATGGCTCTAAAAAAATTACAACAGAGTTCGATTTGGTTGGGAATGTGGAACCAGCTGTTATGTTCTCTAGACTTATTGAGGAAATATTTCCAGACTCATTAAAGATAAGACTATTACAGGGTGGAACTTTTGAAGAACCACTTTGGAGATCTTCAGGCCAATTTCCAGAAATATTAATGAAAAAGAGACTCCCAACTGAATTGAAAGAACAGAGTAACCCAATCGTACCTATTAAAGCAGTACAAAGTCATATTCCAGAAAAAGATTCACTCAAAGTGGAATCACCACTTAGCCCTAAACCTGCAGAAATGTCAAACGAAGAAGAAACGCCGAGCGAACCTGTGTTACAACCCGAACAATCTCCTACGGATAATGTCGAAGATGAGCCAAAAAATCAAATTGAGCTAATTGATCCAGAAGTAATGGATTCAACAAGCCAAAAACCGACACCCAATTAAATTAAACGTAGATAGTTTCTTGAATAAATTTCAAAAAGTCATTCCCCTTTTTCTTTTGGCCATTCAATTAGTTATTGGGCAATCTCAAAAAATCATTCATTTAGATGGATCTTATGACCTAGATGGTGATAAATGGCAAGAGTTTATAGCTCTTGAATTAAATCCATCTGAGGAATATTTCCCATCATCGGTTCATTATTATGAGGTAGATAATGATGGATATCAAACCAAAACATGGGAATTTTCTCCACCAGACGAATTAGAAGGATATTTTGTTAATGCAATTGTGGGCGATATTCAAGGTGATGGAACCCCTGACCTTATAACAGTAATGAACCTTTCGCGGTTTGGTGACAACTCATCTCCTCATGTATTTATTGCGGCTTATTCTTGGGGTGGTGAAACATTTTCTGAGCTCCCTTTTGCCACATTGGATGTGGGGAAACAGGGTCAATCACTGCGATGTAATAATTTTGCTTTATTAGACATGGATGCAGATGGAACTCAAGAATTAGTTTTATCTTTAGGAAGCCCATTTAGAGGTTTTGCTTTTATTGGCATTGGAAGCGATAACCAATTATCTGTTATAAAGAAAATTCGCCCAGATGATCTGTTGGTTGGTTCAGGATTATTATATGCAGGAATTGTGGATTATGATATGGATGGTTATGATGATTTAATCGCCATTAGTCCAGAAGGCAATATTCTTAAAGCACAACCATTCTACAATGTTGGTGGCGTTTTTGATTCAGGCGCATTGATTAAAAAAACATTCCAAGGATTAAGTGGGATTATTCATCGATCTATCACTCTTTCTGATTGGGATGCAGATGGATTTCAGGATGTTATTCTTCCTTTCCGCTCTGGAGATATTATTGCATTAACACTGACGCCAGCGACGCTTGTGATTGACAAACTGCCCATTTCTGGCGGTCCATTAAATCAGATTGCGACCGCAGACTTTGATCAAGATACTTTTGATGATTTATTAATTCTTTCTTCTGACATAAATAATTTATCTCTCTACTCTGGAAAGAATGGGAAAATAGACAATATTTCTACTTCGATTAATGAAGCAATGGATGAGTTTCAAATATCCAACATACTACCTTTAATACAACAAGGTTATTATACTGGCGCCGTACTTGTTTCAGGGTGGGATGGCAATGAAAATGCAGTATATATGATAAATGTTGGTCAAAAATCTAACAACTTTGATCAAGGATTTATTGTGAGTTCTGATTTTATCGCAAACAATCTCCCTGAAATGCTTTCTAATGCACAAAAGGAAGATATTCCGATTCCCGAAGTTTATATTGAAGTATTACCAGATAGAGAGCCTCAATTACCTCAGCCAGAAATCGAAATCATTACAGATTTAGGTGAAAAGCCTGGGAAAAAACTCCCTAAAGCATTAGAGCCAGAAAGAGATGAAGTGGATGTTTTAAAAGAACAACCGAGGTCACAATCTCCCAAAAAAATAACTCGTACTTTAGAATCTCCAAAACAACCAAGACCGGTTGAAACAGTAGGGCAAAGACTTCCTAAACATGTACTACCAAGATATGTTCTATCAAGTAACGCACAATTTGAATATGAATTACCTCGCGAGAGCACAGAACAGTTCCATAGCTTTAGATGGGAATTAACACCTCCTAAAGGAATGTTTTTTCATTACGAAACACGCTCAATTCGATGGGTACCTAACGAAAAACAACTAGATGCTTTTCCTCTATCTTTTCATGTAAGAATGAAAGTAGACGAAATGATGGAACCGGAATCTGTAAGTGGTGAATCAACACAATCATATAAAGTAGTTCCAGTCTTAGAAGGAAGGGATGAAGAAATGTGGCTCTATGTTAATGATTCACCCGTCTTTTTAAGTGAGCCAGCAGGGACAGAATTCGTAGCCGGTGATTTATTTAGGTATCAACCATTGGTTCAGGATAGAAATAGAGATGCTTTACTTCAATTTGAGCTAGAGAAAGCGCCTAAAGGAATGATATTAAAAGACGGTATTTTATCTTGGAAAACAGACAGTTCTCATGTAGATGTATATGATGTTAGAATTGTTGTAACAGATGGATTTGACCGCACAGCACAAGAGTTTAAGTTATTCGCTCAAGCAGGTGTTAAAATATTGTCTGAAGCACCTAAAGAAGCCAAAGTTGGGAACGATTACACCTATGAAGTAAAGTTGTGGCGTCAGCAAAAAGATAAACCAGTTCAATTTAAATTATTGAATGGTCCTGACGGAATGTCATTAAATAATAAAGGAATTGTTACATGGACCCCAAACCCAGTCCAAATTGATACAATGCCTTTTGCGATTATGGTTTCTCATGGGGTTGCATCAGATACGCAATATGTTAATCTATTTGTGAATCATCCTCCTATTATTAAAAAAGCACCCCCACCTATGAATTTGATTACTTTGGGGGATACATGGGATTTTCAGTTGGGCGTTGATGACCCAAATGTTGGCGACCAGCTTATATATACAGCTCATAAATTACCTGAGGGTATGCGTATGGATGCTTATTTAGGACGGTTAAAATGGGATCCAACATCGCAAAATCTTGATTTTTCTGAATTAAAAATTGAAATATCAGATGGACATGAATCTAGAATTATAGAAAGCGAATTTTTTGTAAATGCACCAACAAGAATTGTTTCAATTCCACCAATGAGCGCAACAGTAGGCAAAGAATATAAATATGACATTATGATTGTCGACCAAAACAAAGGCGCTTTACTCCCTTTTGATAGAGTGGTTAAAATTGATGATGTAAACAATATTCGTATTTATTCAATTAATATATCTGATGATGTTTATTTAGAAAATATCCATCGATATATCAGCGAATGGCAGAATGCGGATGCCATTTATAAATTTAACAAGGATTATCCAGCAGACACCCTGTTATCTAGATTAAATTTAAAAAAATATGTTCATTCAGTATTTTTTGAAAATGATAGGCTATATGCAATCTTAGAAACGATTGATGATCGCACAATCAAAATAAAAGATTTTCTTTGGGAATTTTTCCAAGGGAACAAGGGGAAGCCACCCAGAGTTGTTGTTGAACGAATAAGCCCTTTTAAGTTTACTCTCACAGAATTTCCAGAAGGAATGGTTGTTGACGACCCATCGGGTACAATGTTTTGGACACCCAGTAAAGACCAGGTGGACAGACATCGTATTTCTGTTGTAGCGTCTGATGGATATTCTCGCGACGAACAAACGTATGAATTATATTCAAACCATCTTCCGACTATTGTTTCAAATCCGCCTAGAATGGGACTCGTAGGCGAATTATATAAATATCAATTAAGGGTTGAAGATCAAAATGAAGACGCAAACCTAGAATACACATTAATTCGCGGTCCCCATGGTATGCAAATGGATAAATATGGACGCATTTTATGGGTACCAAAAGCAGCGCAGATTAATTATAGCACATTCGAAGTCCAAGTTTCTGATGGATATGGAAAGGATATTCAATCAGGGAAAATGTATATAAATATGCCCCCCAATATTTTATCTACACCAAAACCAGTAGGCTTAACAGGCCACACGTGGAGATATAAACTAGCAGCAGAAGACTTAAATAGTGATAAAGTCACATATCGCCCAGTTCGCTTGCCTAAATATGCACGTTTCAATAAAAAGAAGGCAACGGTAGAATGGGCACCAAAGAAGAATCAAACAGGTCCAAATGATTTTATTTTTATGGCCATTGATGAGCATGGCGCTACAACTGCTCATGAATTTCAAGTCCATGTGTTTTATGACCCGAGCGCAAAACAACTTATCAATACAGGATGGCCTTTGATGTTAACGTTTGTTGGTGTTGTTTTTGCGTGGGGAATGGCTCAGATTTAATCGAGCACGTGGCCAAAAATTAATTTATCTGGTAGTATCATTTTTACTGGTAAATAATATATAGGTAATTCTTTCCATCCAGATTCAAGTTTAATAAAATCTTTTTCGGTTGTTAAAATATAATCTGATTTTGATTTCATTTGTTGGTCTTGAATAAATGTAAAATCTTTTTTTGTATAGTGGTGATGGTCGGGAAATGAGTGAGTATTTCCAATGGGGAGACCCAATTCTTCAGCTGCTTGAAAGAATCCAAGATTATCTCCCAACCCAGAGAATAAAAACGCTGTTTTATTTTTCATTTCAGAAAGATTTAAACCATCCCCATTCCCATCAATTAATTTGTTACTAAAATAAAATTCACTAGATAGAATAGGACACTTTGCTGATTTTAGTTTCCGAGTTAAATAAGGAGTGGCTCGTTTCTTATTATGTTTAGTAGTAATTATAATATCAGCTCGACGCAATTGATCCCAAGGTTCCCTTAGGTGGCCATATGGTAATAGTTTATGCTCTTTTTTTGAATCTTTGCTATTAATTAAAACAATATCTAAATCTCGGTATAAGCCTCTGTGTTGAAATCCGTCATCTAATAAAAATACATTCGGTTTGTATTTTTTGTATAAAAACATACCGCCTCGAAATCGATCTTCATCGACTACAATTGGAATATCATAAGTTTGACTAGCCATTAAACAAGGCTCATCCCCAATTAATTCCCAGGAAGGCGGTTGCGTTTTTCCATCTGTGACTTCAATTGTTCCTGATGTATTGCGTCCATACCCCCGGCTAATTATTGCAGGGTGATATCCATCATTTTGAAGTTTATGAGCAATAGCAATTACGGTAGGCGTTTTCCCGGTTCCTCCAACAGAAATATTCCCAACACTTATTACAGGGATTGGTAGTTTTCTGGTTACAAAAAAACCAACCTTATAAAAAATATTTCGCAAATAAATCATTCCCCAATAAAAAAGGGCTAATGGAAACAATATCCAAACCAAATATTCTTTATTGTGAATTATTTGCATGATACAAATTATGGTTTTCTAGTTCGTTCATAGCATTGGTAAGTATGTTTAAGCCGCTTTCAATGGGCTCATCTTCGGTAAAGTAAATGGGTTCACCATATTCAATCCATATTTTTCCAAAAGGTTTTTCTACAAAAAATGTATCCCAGTTTGTAAAAGTCCAATTTCGAGATGAATGAACGGTAACTGGGACGACAGGTGCACCTGTTTTTTGTGATGCACGAATGACGCCATGCTTAGGGACTCTTGCTGGGCCACTAGGGCCGTCAGGGGTAATCGCCAACAAAGTTGATTCCGAATTTAACGTGTCAACAATTTCAATAAATGCTTCTTTCCCTCTTTCTTTACTAGAGCCTCGGAGAATAGACCATTTCAATTTTTGACCAATTTGTGATATAAGTTCTGCATCTTTATGCATTCCTGCTAATCCATGATAATTATTTCCAGATAGATTCATAAATACAGCCAATAATTGTCCGTGCCAGCAGGAAATTATAACAGATTGATTAGAGTTTAATAATTCTAAATAATTGTTCTTACCTCGAACGTCCCAAATATTAAGACCATAAAATAATTTCAAGATCCACTTCCCCAAATAGGAAAGAATAACTATCTTCATATTTCTGAATCCTTTAAAAGAATTGCACTGGCTGCACGATCATATACACCAGGTAGACCTAGCGATCTTCTAACCTCATTAAAATCATTGAGCATTTTTCTTCTCTCAAGAGATTTTAAATCTAGTAACGGCATAATGGCTGATGATATATTTTCTGTTGTCATATTTTTTTGTAAAAATTCTGGTACAACTTTTCTATTTAAAATAAGATTAACCATTGATGCAAATTTCACTTTTGTTGAATGTTTTACAATAATCCACGATAAAGTAGAAAACTTGTAACATACAATAAAAGGAATATCTTCAACCGCACATTCAAGTGTAGCTGTACCTGATGCTGTTATTGCGGCTGTACCAAATGCCATAGCTTTTCGCGCATCAGGCTCAACTTTGATAAAATTAGGACAAGGTTCGATAGACACATGGGCGCCCTTCCCTACAATAAATTGAAGTGTATTATTTAATTGTTTTAATTTTTCAGCAATATCTAACAATACTGGCCAATGGCGATCAACCTCTTGCTGTCTACTTCCCGGCAATAGAGTTAAAACTGGCTCACTTGTCTTTAAAACCATTTTTTCAAAATATGTTGTTTTTGAAATATCCATGGGTGAGCGATCTGCAAATGGGTGACCCACATAATTTGCGGGTATTCCTCGAGACTCAAACCAACCTTGCTCAAAAGGAAAAATACATAATGATTGGTTAATATATTTTTTTATTCCTTTAATTCGGTTTTCTTTCCAAGCCCATACCTGAGGTAATATAAAATAGGAAACAGGAATATTTAAATGATAGATATTTTTTGCAAGCCTAAGATTGAACCCTGGGTAATCTATTAAAATAATTCTATCAGGTTTTTCATCTTCAATTAATTGAATCGTTTCACTCATTATTTTTAACATTTTTGGTAAATGTTTTATAATCTCAGTAAAGCCCATTATTGATAATGTATCTATATGTTCAACAATTGACATTCCTTCATTTGCCATTTTATTCCCACCATGACCAAAAAAAGATGAATTTGGTTTTAAATTTTTAATAGCTCGTATCAGGTTGGACCCATGAAGGTCTCCGGATGGTTCGCCAGCAAGAATAAAATATTTCATTAAATATTAAATCAACTTTATAAAAATTGACTTTTAAGTAAAAGGACAAGAATGATAAAGGTCAAATTTTGAAGGGTTCTTCGTTCTGTTTTTAAAGTTTTTACAAAGTTTGAAGGTGTTCGATTGTCATCGTTTTTCCAAGATGTTAATCTTGGAAATAGCCGAGGAACATTTTTTTGATAATCTAAATAAGGCTGTCCAAACAGATCGTGTAAAGTGGATTCTTCTAAAATAACTATAAGAGTATATTGGATAGTAAAAAATAAAGTACTAATGAGAAGTAAATTCCACATATAAGGTCCACCAGAGGCTATAATTACTCCTGAATAAATAATCATATTTCCGATATAAAGCGGGTTTCGAGTTCGCGCGTAAGGGCCAGCAGTACATAAAGCAGGCGCACCAACTTTTATAGTCCGAGTTTCTCCACCAGCATACATAACAGCATTTATTCGGATATATTCTCCCACAGCTATAACAATACCACCCAACATACATTCTAGAAAAGAAATGTTTGAATAAAAAATAATAGCGAAAACAATAGGCATAGGAGTAAAACTTCTATATTTGAAAAAAAAATTATGAATTGGCATTTGGTTTGATTGGTTAGTGGGTTAATGAATGTCTTGAATAATCATATCTTGAATTTGAATTGCTACTTCTAATGCATCCCGACCAGCTTTTCCGTCCACAATTGGTTTAGCATTTCCTGAAATTGAATCAACAAAATTACTTAATTCATCTCTTAAAGCGTCAGACTGAATAACGGGAGGTTTTTCGTAGGCGATGATGCGTTTTCTACCATGATATTCAAATGGTGCTGTTGTATCTGATGAAAGATCAGGATCAATTTCATCGCTAATTTGATAAACTTCTGTTAATCCCAATAACAAATCCATTGTAGCATAAAAATCTTTTTGAAATAATTTAATTTTTCGAACCTTATCCTGAGCGACCCTACTAGAGACCATACTCGCAACGGTTCCATTCTCAAAACGAAGCCGAGCGTGTGCTATATCAACCGAATCAGTTAAAATAGAAACACCAGTCGCTCGAATATTGGAAACAGAAGAATCAACAATAGAAAGCAAAATATCAATGTCGTGAATCATTAAATCTAAAACAACAGGAACATCTGTGCCGCGAATAGTATAAGGAGCTAGTCGTTGTATTTCAACAAATTTTGGAGAAACAGAAAATGGTTTAAGGGCTAAAATAGCAGGGTTTAGTCGTTCAATATGACCCACTTGAATCAATACATTATTTTCCTGTGCAAGCCGAACAAGCATTTCTGCTTCCTTAATATCTTTCGTTATTGGTTTTTCAATGAAAACGTGTTTTCCTATTTCAATACACTTTTTTGCTACTTGAGCATGTGTTTCAGTTGGCGTTACAATAGATAATGCATCACAGGACTCTACTAATTTCTCCATTGAAGTAAATGAATTAACAGCGTAGGTCTTCTGGATGATATCAGTCTGTTTTGGGTTTACATCATAGATGCCGACAAGATTCACATTAGGTAAACCTAAAAAATGTTTTACGTGGTATTGGCCTAAATGACCCGTACCAATAATTCCGATATTTATTTGTTTGTTCATTCTAGCTATGAAATTAAGGATGGGAAGTTACATATTTGATATGGAAACGTGAAAATAATGATATAGAAACCTTTTTTGAAAAATCTTGATTTTCCTGTTAAAAAATGCCAATTTGTCGAACAGTAATCCGGAAATAACTAGAGTTTCAACTATGTCAAATGATATAAAATCTGGAGTTGGGTACATTATTCCCGCATCAGCGGTGATTGGATTTTTCGCATCTCTATTTGCAGGATCATATGTTTTAAGCATTGCAGTAGCAGTATTTGGTATACTGGGATGGTTTGTATATATGTTAGTTGTAGAGAGTAAACCTCCATCACATCTTGGTAATCTCATCATTCTTTTTGGTGTTTTATTATCCGTAGGCGTTTTTATGGCTTATGGTATTAACCAGAATATCCATGGCGGAATGGAATTTAAAACTGACGGTCTTCTTATTTCGTTGGTTGTTTTGTTCTTTTCTGTTCTTACAGGAATGTTATTTAGGGGACAATTCTCACCTAATACGTCGGGTTCTTTAAACTCCAATGAAAAAGAGTTGGTGCGCCAGGCAATTGAATCTTCCGATGATTCAACCACTGAACCAAGAGTAATTGTGGTAAAACAAGAAAGTTCACCAGAACCTGTAGCGGAAAAAGAAGTAGAAAAAGCACCCGCACAACACCCCTATGGTTATGATCCTTACGCATATGCTTATCCATCAGATTATTATGAAGAAGATGAAGATGAAGACGATGAGTATGAGTGGGAAGATGAAGACGAAGAAGATGAGGATGAAGACGAATAAATTTTCTTCAAGAAAGTATTAAAAAAGGCAGTTATTACTGCCTTTTTTTGTGTCTAAACATTAAACTTAAAAAAGATACAATCACCGTCTTGTACAATATATTCTTTTCCTTCTTGCCTAATTAACCCTTTATCAGACAAGGCAGACTCAGATCCGTATTGATCAAGTTGGTTAAAGGAAAATATTTCAGCTTTAATAAATCCACGTTGAAAATCAGTATGAATTTCCCCCGCTGCTTTAGGAGCTGATGACCCCTTTTTAATAGTCCAAGCTCTTACTTCTTTTGGGCCACCAGTAAAGTATGTTTCCAATCCTAGCAAATCAAACCCAGCATGGATTACTTTATGTAACCCCGGTTCACTTAGATTATACTCTGATAAAAATAATTCCTTTTCTTCAGAATCTATTATTGCAATTTCTTGCTCAAGTTTTCCACAGATTCGAATTGCACTATTCCCTTCTTTTTCTGCATAATCAAATAATGATTGTACGAGTTTATTTCTTTCAGTATTCATTATTTCATTTTCATCAACGTTTGCAATATAAAGGATAGGTTTTTGGGTGAGCAAGTGTAGCGTATTTATTACCGCTAATTCTTCTTTTGTCGCTTGAAATGTTCTAGCGCGATGACCATTAGAACAATGATCGACCAGTCTATTTAGAATTTCTAACTCCATTTGCATATGACGATCACCGGACCGAGCTAATTTTTCTGTTTTTCTGTGGCGTTTTTCAAGTGTTTCTAAATCAGCAAATAAGAGTTCTGTTTCAATCGTATCAGCATCCCTCACAGGATCCACACTACCATCCACATGTATTATGCCATCATCTTCAAAACATCTAACAACATGAAGAATTGCTGAAACCTGTCTAATATTGCCTAAAAATTGATTTCCTTTGCCTTCACCTTTACTAGCTCCGCGAACTAATCCGGCAATATCTAAAAATTCAACCGTGGCTGGTGTAATTTTTTCTGGTTGATATATTTCTGCCAAGCGGTTCAGACGGTTGTCTGGTAAGTTGACAATCCCAAGATTCGGTTCAATTGTGCAAAAAGGATAATTTTCTGCTGGAATTGATAATTCGGTTAGCGCATTAAAAATTGTGGATTTTCCAACATTGGGTAATCCTACGATTCCGCATTGAAGTGCCATAGTGTAAAAGCCTTAACTAAAAAGTATCTTGTGTGGGGTCACCACCAAAATCATATGTCAAATTATCAAAGAGTCCGACTTGAAGGTTTTTTGCAATATAAATGACGCGATTACCAATGCTTAATTCCCCATCACCCCAAATCATATAAACAGGTTTTTTAATGAGTTTTTTAATATCAATCTTATAGGTGATTTTATCATGATAGGGGCGAACTTGACCTTTAAATTTTAAATTGCCGACACCCAACGCTCGACCGCGACCTTCGCCACCAACCCACGTTAAAAAAAAGCCAATGAGTTGCCATAAGCCGTCTAATCCCAAGCATCCAGGCATGACAGGGTCGCCTTTAAAGTGACAATGAAAAAACCATAATGATTCATCAATATCCATTTCTGCAATAATCTGTCCTTTACTATAAGTGCCGCCATTATCGTTGATATTTATGATTCGATCTACCATCAACATTGGCTTCTGTGGAAGTTTTCCGTTTTCTACTCCAAATATATCACCCTCCGCAACTTGGAGAAGCTCTTCTTTTGTATATGATGTTTTTTTATTCATGAAAACCCAATTATTATATGATTTAATAGTTGAGAGAGTACACAAATTATTCGGTAAATTGATATTTAAATTTTGGAGGAAATATGTCTAAATGGGTATTAATTCTTGGCGCATCAACCGGACATGGTGGTGCAACAGCAAAAAAACTTGCAGCCGAAGGCTATGGAATCATTGGGTTTCACTTTGACCGAGGTGAAGCAAAACAAATTGCAAAAGAAACCATTGAAGAAGTAAACGAATTAACAGGTGGTCGATGCCACTATTATAATACAAATGCAGCATCTGAAGAAGCGATGGATAAATATATTCCTGAAATAAAAGAAATCACGGGCGGGAAACCATTAAAGCTATTATTACATTCAATTGCATTTGGAACCACAACAAACTTTTTTGGAAAAAAACCGGTTACACAACGTCAAATGGATATGACAGTTCATGTTATGGGAAATTCACTACTATATTGGACTCAGAAGTTATTTTTTGAGGGATTGCTTGGTGATGGATCTCGCGTGATGGGTTTGACCAGCGAAGGAAATTATTTAGCCATGGAAGGTTATGGACCAGTAAGTGTTGCAAAGGTTGCCATGGAAGCTATCATTCGTCAAATCGGATGGGAGTTAGGTCAATATGGGGTTACCGCAAATGCTGTCCAAGCAGGAATTACACCAACTCGAGCATTAACAAAAATAACAGATAATTGGGAAATATGGGTGGAAAACACTAAAAAACGCAATCCAATTCGTCGCACAACTACACCAGAAGATGTGGCAAATACTATTGCAATGCTTCTTCAGTCTGGAGCAGATTTTATTAATTGCTCAATCATTTATTGCGATGGTGGAGAACATCGTTCAGGCGCATTTTAATTATTAAAATATATTGGGCTGATTGATAATGGATCACCCTTTTATATTCTTATTTATGAAGGGGGTAACATTACTCGGAAATGTGCCCCTTTATTTCATATATATTATTATTGCTTTTCCGTTATTAAAAAGAAGAGACTGGCTCTCTTTTATGGGGATAATTGTATTATCTGGAATTATAAATGAATTACTAAAAAATGGATTCGCGCTGCCTCGTCCTTCAGTAGAACATCATAAAATATCTGTAGCTGGGTATGGATTTCCAAGTGGGCATGCGCAAATGGCTGTTGTTGTTTGGGGTTGGCTTGGATATCGGTATAAACGATGGATCTCTGCTTTAATAGTTATTTTTCTTATTGGAGTATCTCGTATTTATTTAGGCGTCCATTTCCTAGACCAAGTATTTTGTGGTTGGCTTATTGGGTTTTTCATTCTTGGAATATGGATTTGGAAGATAGAAAGTAAGCCCTTAGAAGAAACCAAGAATAAAGATGGCGTGTAAATAATAAGCTAGAATAGAATTATTCTGATTCTAGTTTTATTTCGATTAATTCAACTAAGTCGTGGTTTTCTTTCCCAGGTTGTAGTTCGAAACTTTTTTGAGCCTCCTTTAAAGCAAATTTCCACCAACCTTTTTTTGTATATGCAAGCGCAAGGTTAAAATGGGCTTTACTTAAAGTTTGAAATTCTTCACGAGTTAATTTCCCTAAATCATTTGGATACAGGCGAGGCACTTCTCGGAATTCAAGAATTGCTTCGTCAACCAAATCTTTTTGGAGATACCAGCTTCCAAGTTTCAAGTGACGCTCTGGGTCCTCTTGGCACCCAACTATAAAAAGGGTGACAAAGAAAACAATGAATAATTTTGTGTGTTGAGGTTTATACATCTTTGTCTAATCAGCTTGGAATTTTCAAGGTTATCAGTGGAAAATCAAGAAGAAAATCTTTCAATTTGTCTTTTTGTTCCCGGGTCTTTTACAACAAAAATTAATAGTAATATTCCAACAATGAGCATACCAGCAACACTTATGAGTACAGATTTAGGCCCAAAGATTGATGAAAGTGTAGCAGAAGCGATAATAATAAGTAAAACAAAGGGCGCTAAAATAGTATCAATAAGCGCCATATATGTTTTTGTATCACGATTTCCTGCGAAATCATATACTAAATTCATGGATGCTGGCATGAAGGAACCAATACCAATCCCTAAAAAGAAAAATGTGCCATAAACCCACATCATTGACTGGGAAAAAATCGCTAATAAAACAGCTGTTAAGTGACCAGAGTAAGATAAAATAATGGAAGATTTATGTCCATATTTATCTCCAAGTTTTCCTGTTAAATAGGCTGCCCCACTTCCAGCAACCACATTCAATACTGTAAATATTCCTGCTTCACTAATTTCGAACCCAAATTTATCTTGGCAATAAACGGCATATAAACTCATGGCCGGAAAAGTAGAAGTGCAAAAAACACGAGCTAATAAATATTTTTGAAAATTCTGATGTCCCGCAATAATGTTTTTAGTGTCGGCAATAAATTGCTCAACAGTTTTATGAGGAATATCCAAACGCCTTTCTTTCATGCGAAACCAGTAAAACAATGCAGACCCAATGGTAATTGAAAAGAAAAATATATAAAAGCCAATTCCAAAGTTTTGTGGAAAGGGAATTGAACTGTCCAAAATCCATTTTACTGTTAAGCCACCTACAAAACCGCCAACACTATTAAGTGCAAATGAAATCCCTAAAAAACGACCCCGCTCTTCTTTTAAAGTTGCATGTTCTAAAAATTCAACCCAGATAGGAAGTAAATATCCAATCGCTAAAGCATACCCAATAAACCCAGTATAAAAATAGAGCCATGCATTTGAACCTGATGGAATAAAAAAAGTATAAATTGTTCCCATCATAAAAACAACTGAAATAGGAAGTCCGTGGAGCAATAAAGATGCACGTTTAATATTTTTTATGTTTCGCCCCATCAATGCAGAAAAAAGTTGTGGTATTGCCACCAGTATGGCGAAAAGTCCTGCAGTAGAAACAATAATTATATCTGGAGCACCCAAGGATTTTAAAAATAACGGAACAATGGCATATACCGTATGAAAGGCTATCCCAAATCCCCATGTAAATTCATGAAATATATTAAGAATCAAATTATGGCGATGATCCTGTCGCGTGAAACTAGTCATGCGATGTTTTTTCTTGAGTCAACATCATAATGGACCCCAGAAGAATTGCAACACCAAAAAATTGAATGGGAACTAGATTTTTATCACGAATCGCCCAATCGAAGATTAATGCAGATATGGGCCAAAATAATTCATAAATCGCAGTGTGGGACGCAGGGAGCCTTTGTAACCCATAGTAATATATGAAAAGAGCAATAGACCCTGTAGAAAATACAATAATGAGTAAAGTTTTCCATTGTGATGTTGTTAATTGAATATCGCTAATATTTCCTTGTGTATAGACCAATACAATGCCTGCGACGACTGCTGTTAGTGCTAACCGCAATGCTGTTACAATTGTAAAAGACAGACGGTTTAAAGCATGTTTACCCAATACAGTAGAACTTCCCCAACTAAAAGCGGCTAAGAGCGCTAATAAGGCCGCAATAACCATTTTATCGTTCCATTGCCCAATGGATACATTTCCGAATGTTACTAAATATCCTCCAACCATTGCCAACCCAGCCAACGATAGAAATCGTTTTGTCATAGGTTCTTTTAATATGACAGAAGCGAGGGCGATAGCGAAGAAAGGTTGAAATTTTTGAAGTAATACAACAACTGATAAATTTATATAATCAATATAACTCAGAGCTTTTGTGTAAAAGAAAGTCCCTAAAATTCCACCACATATGCTAATCCACAATACGGAAACCCACGTGCGTTGATTCATACTTTTTACTTCACCCCAACCTTTGATAAGGAAAGGAACAAATAGAAGGGCCCCCAAAGTATGCTCAATGGTAATTATTAAAAAGGATGATACATCATGGAGTTCTTGACGAAGGAATCCATCAAAGCTCCAAAGAAGAGCAGCCGAAATGACCGCCAAAGGTGGAATTAGTTTTTTCACCCCCAAAATTACATCTATCTAAGAACCAAAAAGAGAAGAGAATAAAGCCTTTATGATTTCTCTTTTAAATTTTTCATATTCTTACGTATCTGATCTAAATCATAAATGCAATCTATTCCGTTGAGCTTATCTTTGTAAGGCTTTTGAAGTATGAAATTCTGTTTTTTCCTTTCGAAGAAATTCCGATAAAAATTTACCCGCAAATGAATAAAATTCACCATCAACATGTTTGGCTAAATTTTGAGAAAACATCTCGACCCAATCAAAAAAATGGTCATTATGAAAATCAGCGAATGCTTTTCCACAAATTTCTTTTTCATCATATAGATCATTTTGATCTGCTAACCATTCTTTTAAAAGTAAGAAAGAAAGAAATTCAGTTTGCGTGGAAATATGGTCTGCCCTTTCGATGGATTCAACTTCCATGCCAAACGCTTTATAAAACCCATTCAGGTCTGCCAGCTTTTGAGTCCGATAAAACACATCTGAATTTTTCAAATGTTCCAACGCATATGGTGCAATTTGTTTTGAAAGCGTATGCCCAAAGACATCAACAAATTCATTCCTGATTTTAGTCATTTTGGATTTTTTTAAATTAGACATCAGTTTTTTAAATAAACCCGATAAAGTAATTTTATTTTGATTCCCCCTTTCTTCTAATTGAAAACAGGCATCTAAAATTTCTCCCTGTAATCCGGAAGCCATAATTATGGAAAACTTTTCACTTTCAGGATCCGAAAATAGAGCAGAAACCGCTCCGTAGAGCGTAGACCGCGTTGCTAACATATTATCTGGCATTTGACTAGTTTGGTATCATATTGAATTAAAATGAATATTGGGACGCTCATACATGGGTTCTTCCACCGTTGTTCTGACGCATTCTTTTCCTTTTTCATTATAACCGATTACCGTGTCATTATAAATGTCTAAGTTTTTCTTAGAGCCATCAGACAAAGTCACCTTTTTTTCATAAATCTTTGGTCCTTTTTTAATTTTATACTTGTAAATCACCTCTCTTTGAGCTCGGAAAAGCTGCAGTATTGCCATGAGTTTCCGAGATGGTGCTGTATATCGATCAATGGCAGCATCTACACCGGGACCAAACATTTGGGTTAAATAATTCCGAGGGGCCCAACGAGGTGGAATGTAAAAAATATTCGGTTCCGTCCCAAATTGCGGATATAGAGGGAGAGCAACTTTTTCCTTTTGTACCATCCAATATAAGGGATTTTCTTCATCCTGTGTCCACAAACCATCTTTGTTCATCTTCACTAAACCCTGTATCCTAATTTTACCAACACAAGATGACATGCATCGTGTTTCAAGTGAGACACCATCTGGAGTAATATGATTATCTTTACCTTCCAAACGGGGATAGCATGCAATACACTTTTCTGTAATTTTTGATTGGCCGTTGTACATAGCTTTTTTATATGGACAGGCTTCTACACATTTTCGATATCCGCGACATCTTTCTTGATCAATAAGAACAACACCATCTTCATTACGTTTATAAATTGCCTTTCTCGGGCATGCTGCTACGCAGGCAGGATAGCTACAATGATTACAAATCCTCTGGAGATAGAAAAAGAAACTTTTATGTTCTGGTAATTGTATAGATTCTGTAATGAAACCCATCTTGTCTTTTTTTAGATTCTTTTGCGGAGGTGCATCCTCACCAATATTGGGTTTGGTCCATTCGTTATCATTTGGCAAATAACCCAAGACTCGAGATTGCCCATTGCCCGTTTTTTCTTTTTCGGCTGCCTCAAAAATTGTCATTCCATTATATTTACTTTCACTATCCCAAGTCATAGATTTTTCCTGACGATCGTGAACAGTTTTTAGTAGTTTGAGAAGTTTTACATCCCAAAAATGAGGATACCCCCCATAGGGTTTGGTTTCCACATTATTCCACCACATGAGCTCCTGTCCCTTGGAAAAAGTCCATGTACTTTTACATGCCATGGTACAGGTTTGACATGCAATACATCGGTTAATATTAAAAACTGATGCAAATTGTCTCTCTGGATATTTACCTTCATAGGGATAATTCATATCTCGATTAATTTGCCAATTATATACTTTTTCCATTTAGGACTCCTGGCCGTTTAACAAATGCAGATCTTCATAAACTTGATTAATGATGCTCTCTACAGCATCAACTCCCAATTGGGTATAGACCACATATAAACCACCATAAAAAGGATCTGAAAATATTTTTTTTAATTCATCCTGCGGCATTCCCATATCTCTATATTCTTCTGCCATGACTTGTGCCTGTTGTATAATATTTCCTCCGGGAATCTCCATCGCTTTCATTTCAAACGGATCTTCCTTATCGTACTTTTTTACCATTCGTCCCATTCCTCACTACCAACTTTAGTAAGGTCTCCCGCAAGGTAACTCTGCATAAACTCATTTTCATTCGCTGGTGTATATCCACTTTTAACAAGGTCTAATTTCCCTTTCCCTTTTAACCCGCCATTTTCAGCAAAGGTGATTTTCACGAGAGTCTCCTTTGGAACCGTATTAATGGCATGATTGTCTGCTTCGTATCCAAATAAAAATCCCATTTTTGCTTTTGCCTTATGAAACAAACTATCCAGCTGCTGCATGGGCATCTGCCATCCATAGGTCAGAGATTGATGAGATCCGTACCGGAAACTTGCTTGATATCCGGTGTCCTTGGATTGAGCCCTGCCATCTGGCCTGGTTTCATGTGCCAGTACAGATTTTTCTGTAGCCATCCACGCACCATGTTTCATCATTATTACATGATAAGGATAAGCGGGATTGTACCGGCAACGTAACTTTAAACGTGCTATTTTATAGAAGGGATCTTTTTTGTCAAAATTCCGATATGGTCGGTTTTGTGGGTCCGCATCTACGTAAACATAGTCACCATCTTCAATACCCAGATCTTTGGCAGCATCGGAGTTCATAAACATGGTATGTTCTCCTACACCCGGCTGGCGTTTATCTAAACGATAGGGGTCTCCAAATGGATTACTCCAGATAAACTGCCAATCAGTGACCTGCCAGCTCGAATGGGTGGCATGTCGTGTTTTGGGCGTCAAACAGTAAAAAGAGAATCCATCTTCCCACAAAAAGTTTTTGGTTTTTTTCACTTTCTTCCAAGGCATTTTTACATTCCTTGCTTGCCGTTCTTCAGGTGACATAGCATTTAGAGAAATTCCATAATCTTCAGGTTGAATAAGCGGGTTATTCGAAACGATTACATTTGGCAGATACGGAGTGGCTTCGGGACCTTCTCTGTGAACAATGAAATTTTCTCCATATTCTATGATTTCTGGCTCATCATTGTATGCCTGCATACGTCCTGTTGGCGTAAAAAATGGAGTACTTTCTTTAATCTGTTCAAAGAATGGAATTCGCGGATAGGTTCTAAATAGCATAAGCGCTGAGCCTGGCTCTCCATATTTTCCATCCATTATATCTTTAGTAGTATAACCATTTGTAGTATTACTTCCATTGAGCAGGCGATCAATATATACTTCTGTTTTGCCTAATAAGGCAAATTTCCAGTAATCTTCGAATCGCTTATCGTTCAATATTTTCCCCATTTGTTTAGCAACACTTGCCCAGATTAATACATCATCCTTTGAATCAAAAACAGGCTTCAATCCACCATTCCAGATTTGTAAAAACGGATTTGAACAGGAAGCGGTCAATTCATAACTCTGCTGCTCTGCCCAGCTATTAGCAGGTAGCACGATGTCTGCATATTCACAGGTGGCAGTCATTTCTATATCTTGGCTAATCCACATTTCTACACCAGGATTTGTATTTTTTACCATTTCATAATGATATTTGGCATTATTGAGTAGATTAACATTATTATGCCAAATCGCTTTGGTTGGTGTTGGCATGTGGGACTCGCCAGTAAAGGATTTTTTACCGAATTTTGGAGTATCTACCAATAATGGTCTATCTCCAACATTCCAATAGGCCGGCTCTTCACCCACCGCATACCCTTTTATTTTTAACTCTTTAGCTGTTGCCCTTGAGCTAAGATTTGGTTCAAATGGATCTTCTGCCACCCAACCTTTGAAACCGGGCCCAACCTTCTCTGATCCTTGAAATAGACCCGCTTTATAATTCCCAGCCCAAGTATGGCACCCAGCACCTTTTTTCCCTATGTTTCCAGTTAAGATAATGGGCAAGTAACATGCGCGATTATTTTCCACTGCATGAAACCAATGGTTTAATCCTTCACCAATATGAATCGTTGCTGGTTTTATAGTGGCAAGATCTTCAGCTAATTGTTGAATCAATTCCTTATTGGAATGTGTTATTTCGACCACTGTATCCAGATCATAATCTTTTAGATGAATATTCTTGTAAGCCCAGAAAAGAGTACATACCTCGATATCCTTACTATCTACACCCTTTATAGAACCTGTCCAATCTAGTGCGGGATTAATTTTTTTCTTATTCAAAAACTCTCCAACATCATCCCGAGTAAGTGGTTTTACTGAGTCAGAAATTCTATCAAAAACTGTAAAATCACCAATCTTGTCATATTGTTTTTCCTTTAATCCGTGAATCGTATAACTTGGTCCATTTTTAGCTAGTTGGTTTTTATAGTCTTTGATGTAATCTTCTGGCTTCAGGCGCTTCAGAGTGTCTTTTCTTATTAATAATGGGAAATCAGTAAATTCCTTCAAGAATTTTTTATCATGCCAATCATTATCAATAATAATTTTTGAAATACCCAATAGTAATGCGGTATCGGTATTTGGTCGAATGGTAAGCCAGTAATCCGCCTTGGAAGAAGAAGGGCCGTATTCTGGCGAAATATTCACTAATTTCCCACCTCGTTCCATTACTTCTGCTGCAAAATGATTATCTGCCCGTTTATTTTCTACAAGATTTTTACCAATGGAAACCAACAGCTTACTGTAACGCATTTCGTTCATATCCACATCAGATGCTTGAAGGCCATGCACAAAAGGAAATCCAGGCGCTTGATCCCCATGCCAGGTATAATTAGACCAGTTTCTACCTGCTTTTGCATCTTTTCGGTTTACACCGCGAATATGATGATCCAAAAGCGCCAAGGTATTGCTGAATCGGTAAGCACCATATTTCCCAATCACACCTAAAAGTCCCATACCGCCTCGCAGTTTGATGGTTCGCGTGCCAGCACCTTCCCAGTGAGTCAGCATTTCTTCGGGATATCCCTGATCCAACAAACGTTTTTTCCCGATATCACCACTGTAAGTTTCAGAAATATTTATTAAGCCTTTAGCAATATAGTCTTCGATTTTATCCCATGAAATTTTTACCTGCGTGTCGGTTCCGCGGGAATTGAATTTATATTTATCACGGTTTGAGGGAGTAAGATATGGAAAACCATCATCTGCCCACTGCTTCCATCCCTTTCTAACTAGTGGATATTTTAAACGGTAACTGCCATAAATGCGGCGATGAAAAGTGAATCCATTGGAACAACCGCGGGGATTCCAGGCATGTGTACATTGATTTCCATAAAGATCTTTAATTTTATGGGAATCATAATTTTGTTCTGTTCGAATCATAACGCCATTTCTGGTAAAACCACGCATTCGGCATTCATGCGTACAGTTGGGAGAACAGATAAATGTAAAACTGTTATCGGACTTATATTGATTACGGTATATTTTTTCCCATCCTCGGTTAGGATAATGCGTAAGGGGATTATCAATATCTGGAATACCTTTTAAAAAATACATGCTCCCGGGCATGGACCACAATAATCCTGCACTCCCAATTCCTAATGTACCAACCTTTAAAAATTTCCGCCGGCTAATTCCAGCTTTAGAATGTTGGTTTTTGGGAGCATCTTTATTACTTTTAAATTGATCTTTCTTCATACTCAATCCTTTAGATTTAAATCATACCAGGTAGATACCATTTTTTGTCCGTTTCGGTCTTTTTCACTGCCATTCCAAACAGCAAACCCAATGGGGATAAGCTCGTCTTTTTGTAAATCAACTTTTTCTTTGGAATCAGCTTTTCTTTTACGGACAAATACCACTCTCCACTTTTCTCCATCCCACACCCCATTGCCCATTATCTTTTGTCTTCGCCCCTTTAAAGGTGTGACAGTTTGGGGACCCACAGCAGTTACATTTTCCACCGGTGATGTTTTTCCGGCTTCAGAATTAATATTTCCAGCATCCCTTCCTGATAGATATGCCATATCATTCATAAGTGTTGGGTAAGTTGTCACATCCGAATCACTAACTCGATCAGCATAGGCCAGCACAATATCAGAATCCGTATTTTCATTTGCACGCATTTGCCATTCCGCTTTCCAGAACCAGATATCCGTGGGGTGGTCTTTCGATCCCATCCCGTGGAATCCTTTTGTTCCATCTAGTGAAAATTGAATTGCCGCACCATCTTGAAAATCCTGGATTCGATATAATCCCTTATCCTCGGAATAATCGTTCCATTCCATTTTTATTCCTATATAGTTTGAATTATAAACTGCCTGTACATTCACCATTTGATAATTAACATTGTCGCTTTGCCATAGGCGTGAGATGGGAATGGAATAGATCTGTGCATTTTTCCATATACTGGCTGCACCATCCATAAATTCTTCTGGTTTAGTGGAGCGTTTTATTTTACTAGCGACTAATTTTTGGTTTTCCGGTAGTCGAACGGATTGATCAGATTTTTTTTCCTCTAAACTTTTTACATAATAAACTAGAGCCCATGCAAGCTCATTTTCATCTTCTTTTGGTTTGTTCAATAGCTGAGAGAGTTTGCCGTAGGAGGGCATGGGAGTGCCACTCATCTCACCTGCAAAACGTAAATAAAGGTCCTGAACTTCACCGCCCCCTAAATAAATGCCGGATGTGAAGTCTCTTGGAATAATAGGATACCCCCATGAATCAGTTAGCATTTTTGAAGATGGTCCATCTCCTTTACCTGTTTCGCCATGACACATATTGCACCCCACCTCAGAGTATATAGATTTCCCAGATTCAATCAACTCTTGTGTAGGGCTCAAAACTTCAGGTATTTTTATCTGAGCTATCCCATTATTTTCAATACCTCCTATATTTTTTATATAAGTGACTAGTGAATATATTTGAGACTCATCCAGAAAATTGAAGGATGGCATGGACGTACCGGGTAATCCTTTTAGAATTGTCCGATACAAGTCACTATCTATTGGAGGGGCTCCTGCGGATGTACTTTTTATTTTGAATAAACCGCTAGTGAAATCTCTGGGTTTGGGATAAACCAGATAAGATAATTCACCATTCCCATCACCGGAATTTCCATGACACGAGGCGCAATATTCTTTATATAGAACTTCTCCAGAACGTTTATCAAGACCTTGTGAGAATATTTCCTGGGAGAAAAATAAGGTCACACATAATGACAATACTAAGATAGAGTAATTAGATAATTTTCTCACGTAAACTCCTAAATAACAATATTTAACTCAATTCAATATAAACGGAATAAGATAACAAGGTCTAGTTATTTCTTATATTTTATTTCAGAAGATTTATAGTGAGTTTATTCTTGTTGAAGTATGATAATTTTTGTACAAAATCCTTATTGAATTAAAGTACAATTGATATTTGAAATTTATAGAAAGATTGGTGTATGATTAGTTATATGATTCGAGTCTTTATAATCTTTTCTTTCGCTTTATTATACAGCGAACAGACACATCTACTCCCACATCATATTTCTTATAAGAATATTTTGGGATATGATTCTAAAGTAGGAAAGGTATATGAATGGCACGATATATCGCGGTATTTACAAGAGTTAAAAATCAAAAAATTTAACCAACCAAATCGTGGTTTATCTATCCGATGGCTGGGTACATTTGGTTTTGAGTTATCAGATGGTACAACATCTCTTTTGATTGATCCATTTGTTTCAAGGCCAACCCCAAAAGAACAATTTAGACCATTACATATAGATACAGATGCAGTTAATCATTATGTACTTAGGCAGGGTAATAATTCTACTATAAAAGCTGTCTTAGTGACACACAGCCATTACGACCATATACAAGATGTTCCCTATATTTTATCTCAATATCTTGATAATGGAATTCAACCCATTTTAATTGGAAATAAAAATACGGAACAGATAATCCAATCGTATAATAAGTCTGATATTTCTTGGATAGGCCCAAATAATTCATTAGAAAAAATACAAATATATGTTACTGATTTTTCATCCAAAGAGAATGCTCATAATCAGTGGAATATTGGACGATTTAAGATTACTGCATTTCAGGGACTCCATCCACAATATGATTTTTTCTCATGGCGCGGTCCAAGCGGATTGATAGAATCAACGCCACCATTTTATGTTTGGGATTATAAATTAAATCATAATGAATCTATTGGTTTTTTAATTGAATACGGTGGACTAAAAATATATTTTAGTGACTCTCCCTTTATTCAAAACCCGAAAAATATTGGGAAAGTGGATATATTAATTCAAACGATTGCTTCCAGAGAAATGGAAAACAATATTGCTGAATGTATTAAAGTTATGGAACCGATTTATTATATCCCGGCTCACTATGATAATTTCTTTAAACCATTAGATGAATTTTCTACATTTGATCCAGTTATTGGGTTTGGTTTTCCGGAAAATATTTTTGGAGACACAGAAACACATCTTATTGATTTTGCTCATTTTGATTCATTTATTACTGAATTTGAAAATGAATACAAAACACAATCTACTGAATTGAGATTATTAAAATTATTGTATTATTATTCAATAGAAAGCTTAGTGCTTAAAAAATAAACTACATATTTCGATGAAGTGCTTTCAATCCTTCACGCTTGCTGAGATTTGATAGTCGGCCATCCCACTTATCCACAAAACCGATTACAGCATCTGGATTGATATAACTATATTGCCGTAAAACCCAACCAATTGCTTTACGAATAAAAAATTCACCTTCATCCATTCGTAATTCACAATATCGGAACAACCGATCTTGATCCGTTTTTTCTTTATATTGGAGTTGATACAGAAGTGCGGTTCGGCGAATCCACATATTTTCATCCTCAACCCATTGATCCATTAGAGATATTACTTCTGGATATTGTTGTACAATCATTCCGATTGGATGTGCCGCCAAAGCATCCACCGTATCCCACCAAGATTTGGCCCGAATGCAATATTCTAAAATAGGAATACTTTTTGGCGTGAGTTTTTGTTTATTCTTTTTAGCAATATCACTTCCGATATATTGGAATTCACGCTGATCTTTTGCCCAAAGCAATTTTAATATAGCACATGTATCTGATTCATTTGCAATGGGGTAATTTTTTAACCATTGTCTAGATATACGTCGTCTAGGCGTAGATTGAATTCCGTAAAATGGGAAATTATTTTTCATATACTGAGCCATTTGATCAGCATATTCGCCATTCCCATTTTTAGCTAGAACTTGTTGGAGTTCTTTTATTGCAGATGATTCCATAATAGAATCTGCCAAGAATATTTTATATCAACAAGGATGCCTTTTATAGATTTTAATTTCTTCCTTTTCAGGAGATAAAGAAATGATTTATATGAAGGAATTAAATATTATGCGTGTCCGCCGATACCGGGGCTGTGACCTAAATCCATCCCAAGAGAGCCAGCTGCTTGTTTCCACATTTGATCTTCGGGCATATTAAAGACAAAATCGGATGTAGTGGATTGAAGGAGCCAATCGCCATTTTCAATTTCACGTTCCAATTGTCTCGACCCCCAACCCGCATGACCTAACATTAATTTATATGGAATATTATCTGTTTTACGTAATTCAGATAAAATTTGTTTTTGACTTGTAATGGCAAAATCATCTGAAACTTTTATAGTACCTTCCGATTCAAATGATCCCGCATGAAGAACAATCCCCCGTTCAAGTAAAACAGGTCCGCCAAAGTATATTTCTGGAATAGCTTCGAGTAAATTATCTTCTCCTACATATAATTGCTCAAATAAGTCCATCAAATCCGGTTGTTGAAATCGCTTATTTATAACGAGGCCCATAGCACCATCCTTGGAATGTTCACAAATAAATACCACAGAACTAGCAAAGAAAGGGTCTTGCATGTGGGGCATGGAAATAAGGATATGATTTTGAAGGGATGCCATGAAAAAAAGTACCGCTTCTCACGATTCATGTCAAGATGAAGTATGTACTTTTATGGTTTATTTATTTTAGTGTGGGCGCAATGGCATTTTATAAGTTTTGTCATTTTAGAATCTTGTTTTTTAGAGTTGCATAAAAAAGGCGACTGATAAAATTTCTTTAAATATTACCCCTTGGTTAAACGGCATTAATCAGAAATAGATTCTTAGACGAAAAATTTGGGCAAATAATTTTATTGCATCAATGCATGAATTGTGGCATTGGATTTTGCTAATCGATCACTTAATAATTTGATCACATAAGTATGGAGCTCCGCGGCTCTTTCGGGCGCTTCTACATTTAGTTTTTCAAAATTTTCATGAGATAAAAAATAAAGATCACAGACTTCATCTGTTACGACAGATGCTGTCGCTTGTGTTTTTAAATATAAACTAACCTCACCTACAATTGTGCCAGCACCCATGGATTTAAGACGAATTTTTTTATCCATTTTAGAATCTAATTCTACCGTAACACGACCCGATTTGATAAAATACAATCCCCTTGGGTTGGTCCCTTGCTTAATGATTTTTGTATGCTCTATTATTGTTTCAGATTCAAAATAGGGTAATACATCTGAAAATCGGGATTCAAACCATTGTGTTTCATCTTCATCTTGATTCGAGTCATTTAATGAGCGAGCAATAATTTGTTCTTCGCACCATTCCATTCCATGGTCAAGATCTTCAAATGTTAAAAAGGATTCTTCGTTTTTATCATCAAATAATCCTTCTAAATCGAATTGGTTTGCTATTTTTGGAGTAAAACTACAAAAAAGAACTTTGAAACCATCCATTGTCGCTAGAATCTGTAATTTATTAAAACTATTAATTGTTGAAGAATCCACGCCTGTGACTTGCCTCAAATCAAAAATCAAATATTTAAGTTTATTTCCATCCTCAGATTTTAAATAACCCTTTACATATTCCAATAGGCGATTAGCTGAACCAAAAAATAAATATCCCTGTAAAGGTAGAATTAAAATTTGGTCTCCAGCGGAGTCAAGAAGGGATTTTAATTTTTCAGATCTATTAACATTACTATGAAATGTCCTTCCAGAAAGTTGATGTTTAATGGTTTCAACTTTTGAATAACTAATAACAAATAAAACAACGGATGCCATTAAACCAGTCACAACACCTTCAAGAAATCCAACAGATCCAATAATGAGAAATATTAAACTAATAATGATATAATCATTTTTTGGCACTCGATTCCATGTAAGAATTAACCAATCGACAATAAAGGAAAGACCTAGATTAAACAATAATCCACCTAGAATAATCCTCGGGAAAACAGATAATACTTTTGATCCGAAAAATAGAGCAAAGCCACATAATAACGCCACAATAATAGTACTTAATCGACTTCTTGCTCCTATAGAGTATGCCAGTGAAGCTCCGCCTAAGGCTAAGTGCCCGGGTGGTACGCCTAATAACCCACCTAATACATTTCCCAATCCTGTCACTTTTAATTCTCTGTCTAGATCGAGGTCTTTTTTAATAATTAATTCTAACCCACTATAATTGAATAAAACTGAAATAGCATTTAGGAGCATCATTGTACCAATGGCAGGTAACTGACTTTGAAAAACAGACCATTTAAATCCTGATAAATATTTTATAGGTGATCCTTGAAATAATCCACCGTCAGGAAATGGCCCCAACAAGAGCCCGCCTGATTCAAGGCCCTGAAATGAATATCCGTTCAAAAACATGATTCCATAAAAAAGGGAAATGCCCAGCGCAATAATGCCCGGAATCAACAAATAGTGGGTGAAGGTGCGACTTGCTATTAGCATAACAGCTCCAAAAAGGAATCCCGGAAACCATTGCATAAGTGTGGATGCCCCCAAAAGGGACGAAGCATTGGTGATGGATAATTCCATACCAGCGGTCATAATAAATGCGAATTTGATAATCAGCCAACCTGTCCCTGCAAGGAAGCCCCCTACCACAGGGTATGGAATAAACCGCACTAATTTCCCCAACTTTAACGATCCAAGGATAAAGAAAAAGATACCCACCATTATGGATGTAAGTGCAATAGTTACAAAAATAAATTGAAAGGTAGATTCAGGACTCCAATCTTTGCCGCTAGTCGCCATAATGGTCGTTGCTATCAATGCGATAATGGCAACAGGAATATCCTGAGGCGTATTTATATTAATGGGATAACTTGCGGTAAAGGCTGAAAAAAGGGCATAAACCAAAAAACCAAATAACAGAATACCAATACCTTGAGATAAATAGTCAGATAGGGGACCAGTAAAGATTAATGCGCTTAATGCCATAGCAATAACAATAAGTATAATTCCATTGATTAATCCCGAAATGATACTTGGAACCGTATCTGGCTTTATAAAGCGTTTTAGCATTATTTAAGAAGGACCATTTTACTTGTTATGTAAAAATCTTCCGCTTGTAATTGGTACATGTAAATCCCTGAACTTACTTTATGTCCTATACTATCTTTTTCACACCCAAATCTACACATCACCTCACCAAACAAAAAACCCCACTAATGTGGGGCTTGATGTGTTATCTATTGCTTACCGCTCATTGCCCAACCTTGTTCACCATATTTGTCGTTCAATAGTATCATCCCATCATTTTGAGCGTTTGTCCCAAAATATCCAGTCATTTCTTCTCGTTCATTGTAGGTTACAAGGTGGCCGGTTTTCCCTCCAAGATATGCAGTCTCTTTACCATTAGCATTGTAGGTCTCAAGAACACCATTGCCACTTTTAGCAGGCCCAAGCCAAACTACTTTTTTTCCACCTGGTGCTCTAACGGTTATGGAATTGACTTCTATGTCCCCAAGATTCTTGTTCTGAAAACCCATAAACAGGAACACGCTCGCAGTTAGGCATACTGCTGTAAAAAAGCCCGTAAAGTATTGTTTCATATCCAACTCCTTGATTTATACCCAAATCTACCCATCACCCCACAAACATCAAAACCCCACTAATGTGGGGTTTTGATGTTTAATAAGTAATCTAAACAGAATCCTTTATTAACATAAAATTCTTTATAAGCTATACTTGAATTAAATATTATTTCCTTCTGCTGGAAGCAATACTTTCATGGTGGGATAAGGAATTGAAATATTATTTTCAGAAAATTGTTTGTAAATCTCTGTATTCACCGCATCTACAGTCCTGCCACGAATTTCAGGTTTATGAATCCAGAATAAGAGTTGAAGCTTCAGCCCGTGATCACCAAATTCACGAAATCGTACACGAGGTTCAGGCGTTTTTAAAACATTATCATTTGCCAGCGCAATGGAATTCAAAACATTTTTAACTTGATCTAAGTCTGAATCATAAGCCACATGGATGGTAATTCGTACGCGTTCAGTTTCACCGGGGCCACCACTCTCGTTCACAATTTTAGAAGCGGCAATAACAGAATTAGGTATGGTAATCTCAATATCATCACGGGTCATAAAGCGAGTGGGTCGCAGGTTCAAATCCTGTCGCCCCGACTAACCGACAACAAAGTTGTTTAATAGAGAGAAAGGGGCAGATTACTGCCCTTTCTTATTTTATACCTAAAAGATTAAAACTAACTAAATTAATTCAAAACATATACAAAATGGGGATATGTTTTGGGGGATATACATTAAAATGGCAAAAATCAATCAGATAGTCCACTGGCTTTTAATAACCATGACGGTCTGCGGTGAAAATTGTACAAATATTCTGAATCAATTATTTTACCAAAGTAGCCATCCCATAAAATGGGATTAAATTGTAATAAATCAGAATCGTAATCATTTTTAGATAAAATTGTAATAAGTTCAAAAAAGTCTAATTTGGTATCAATTTTTAATTGTTTAAATTTTTTATATACAACATTCTCAATTTCTTCTCTGTCTTCTTTGGATATATAATAGGAACTATCATCAAGAAGTTTATTGTGCGCCATGATTTGATAAGTCCGATTTTGTATTTCATAATCAATCTGCATTTCAGATGTAAAATGTCCGCCAAAAAAAGGTTCAGGGATTTTTTCAAAGTGCACACTATTTTTAAAACATCTATAAATCAATTCATCATCATGTAAATTATTATTACAATTTATTCCAGGGGCAATATAATTATTTAAACCAACTTCGAGTTCTCCATCACAGTGGCTTCCCCAGTATATGTAGTCCCTATATAGGAATAATTCTTTCTCTGAAAATGGGTAGTATATAGATACGATACGCCAAAAAACATCAGGGTATTGACTAAAAAATAGTGTCGAGATTTCTTTGTTTTTCGTTTCCATTAATTCTTGCAAACCAATCAGTCAAAATCTATTACAATTTTATTTAATATTCTATAATACAATTACCTACAATATAAAATATTCAATCTCCAAAGTAAGCAGGGGAGCATAATGCTGTACTGTGGTCCTCATTGAAAAATGTCATTATAACTTACTTACTTTATAAAAAAAACATTCTTTGCTTAATGAGATTCAGACTAAAAGTTCGCATCACTTTATGGAAGCGACCATTTTCAATCCTAATTTTTCTTATCTATTTCATGTACTTATTGCACCCATAATCTCTACTTTAATTCCATAATGCTTGTTGGCTATATATTCTCTCTTTTTTCTGACCATTAAATTTGACGATTCTTCGTCCAGATTTACCACGGACGACAAAAGAGTCGTCTAGCGTACTATCTCTCGTTAAAGGTCATATTCTTTCCACTCCTAGTCCCTGTTCAGTAGGCGAATAGCACAAAGGAACTAAATGATTCAATACTGTATAAATATGTTAGTACTTGATCTATAATTTTCTATGCCAACGTCTCACAATCGTTGGGTTTTTTATTTGTTAGATGAAGGGTATATTTGGGTATAAGTAACAATCAACATTACAGGAGGCGTTTGCTATTTAATGGGAATGAGTTACACATTCAAATGTAATAAATGCGATTACAATGTAGAATCAACTGGTGAAGTCAGTGTAGGTATGCAAGCAGTTTTGAGTCCATATATTTGTAATGACTGTAATATTATTACTGATGTGATGGTGGGTATGTCTGGAGATGTGTATCTAAAAGAATGGTTTGAAAACCCGAAAGAAAGCCCTTTATCAGGTTTTGAAGTTGATATGAAAGATGAATTTTTTACCTGTGGAGAATGTGATGGAGACAACCTAACCGATTGGAATCCTAGATGGCGTAAATGTCCAAAATGTAGTGGTAGAATGGTTAAGGATAAAAATGAACCGATTCTACTTTGGGATTAGAGTGTAAATATTAGAAGATGAATTTTCAAAAAGTATTAGATAAATACAGAGAAATAGCTTTTTCCGAACGAAATAAGGGTGACCGTTTTGAACGGCTCATGCAAGCCTATCTTCAAACAGACCCAACCTACTCTAATCAATTTAGTTATGTATGGCTTTGGAATGAATTTCCGTCAAAAATGGATTTTGGTGGTAAAGATGTAGGTATTGATATTGTTGCTCAAACATATGATGGTGATTACTGGGCAATTCAATGTAAATGTTTCCAAGAAATTAGTTCAATTGATAAACCTTCTGTTGATTCCTTCCTGTCTACTTCAAGCCGTGAATTTACCAATGATGATAATCAAACCGTGCGATTTGCCCATCGTCTATGGATTTCAACCACAAATAAATGGGGTTCGAATGCGGAAGAAGCCATACAAAATCAAAACCCCCCTGTATCTCGATTAAACTTACATGACCTTGAAGAAGCACCCATTGATTGGGAAAAACTTGAAAAAGGGATTACGGGTGAATTAGCCAGAACCACTAAAAAAGATTTATGGCAACATCAAATCAAGGCAGTCGATAAAGCTCACGAATATTTCAAGACCAATGACCGTGGTAAACTCATTATGGCATGTGGGACAGGCAAAACTTTTACAGCTTTAAAAATTGCTGAAAAAGAGACGGATGGGAATGGACTTGTATTATTTTTAGTCCCTTCAATTGCATTAATAGGGCAAACGCTTCGTGGTTGGTCAGCAGATTCTGATGAACCTATCAACCCAATTTGTATTTGTTCTGATTCAAGAATAACCAAGACTCATTCTAAACAAATCAATCTAATAGATTCCGCTAATAATAGTTTAAGTGTAGTTGATTTGGCAATGCCCGCATCTACGGATGTAAACAATATAAAACGACAGTTTGAAAGGATTAAGTCAGAAAATAAAGAAGGTTTGACGGTTGTTTTCTCTACCTATCAATCCATTGATGTCATTTCTGCAGCACAAAAAGAATTGATGACTTCGAATATTGGTTTTGGAGCATTTGATTTAATCATTTGCGATGAAGCCCATAGAACCACTGGAGTTACGCTTACGGGTAACGATGAATCTGCATTTGTAAAAGTGCACGATAATGATTTTATTAAAGCAAAAAAACGAATTTATATGACAGCTACGCCACGGTTGTTTAGTGATGATTCAAAGTCAAAGGCAGCCGAAGCGGACGCGGTGCTTTGCTCCATGGATGACCCTGAAATTTATGGAGAAGAATTTTATCGAATCGGATTTGGTGAAGCCGTAGATAATGGATTACTTACCGATTACAAAGTGCTCATCCTGACCTTGAATGAGACTGATGTACCTAAACCTATCCAAGATATAATTGCTAGCCCAATGAATGAGATAAATACGGATGATGCATCTAAACTAA
>JABHUQ010000100.1 GCA_018658715.1 Fidelibacterota bacterium | reverse complement strand
TGTTACATGGATATAATCTCTCACACCTGTTCCATCTTTGGTTTTATAATCATCACCAAAAACGAGCATGGATTCTCTCATTCCGCTGGCGACTTCCATGACAATGGGCAATAGATTCGCAGGATTCTTTTCTTTGTTGGGAACACGGCCATCGACATCATATCCCGCTGCATTAAAATATCGGAGGGCAGCAAAATGAATTCCTTTAAGTTTGGAATACCATTTTAATTGTTGTTCTACGGCTAATTTAGTGTATCCATAATAATTTATTGGGTTCACCATATGGTGCTCATCCACAGGTAAATATTTTGGGTATCCATAGACAGCGGCAGTGGAAGAGAAGATGAATTGTTTCACATTTGCTTTTACCATGGCATTCAATAAATTAATCGTACCAGCAATATTATTATTGGAATATTTTTCCGGATGCGTCATGGATTCACCGGCGGCCTTAAAGGCAGCCAAATGAACTACCGCATCAAAGCCTTTAGAAAAAGCCTCGTCTAATGAAGTGTTGTCTAAGGTTGAGCCCAGTATGAAATGAGCCCGATCATCTATATTACTTTTAAAGCCCAACGATAAATCATCAAAGATAGTTACATTATGTCCAGCTTCGAGTAAAGCTAAGACAACGTGAGATCCGATGTATCCTGCGCCACCAGTGACTAGTATATGTTGTTTGCTATCTATCATTTATTATGCTAATTACCTACACGAATTTATATCTGTTCGGATTAATCATCATTTTGCCGAAATCTTTTCAATTGCAGGAATGGTGAATTTTGTTTCTTTGCCTCGGATTTCAAGTGTAAAATTTTCATCAATCTTTTTTCCAAGTATGGCTTGGCCAAATGGCGAATGGTAGGTTATAACCAAGGGATAAAGATCCAATTCAAATTCGATGGGACCTAATAGGTAATAGTTTTCGGCATTTTCTTTAAGATCCCCATGACTAGCTGCATCTCTAATCTTTATTGAAGTTGCCTTCTTTTGTTTATCCAGCAATTCCATTTTTTTCCAATGCAGTGTGTATATTCCGCAAAATTAAAGTCGCCATATTACCATTCCTATTATTGATCGGATTAAAAATATATCTTAGGGTTATACCCAAATTTATATAAGGTGTGCCCTGTCAAAGTAGTTTATACCACTTCGTTATTTAGTGGTTAAGATAGTAATTATCTATAATTCAGTAGAAAAATTAAGGCAAAGGAAAAGTGCAATCAAGTGCTTCTTTTTCGTCATTTAGTATGATTGCCTACCCAACTGTTTGTGCCGCTGGTATACTTGTGTAACTGAAAGAATGATTATACTTTTAATAATGTAGATTCCAAGCCGAAAGCGGCTCTTAATGGCAATTTCGGATTATGGGTGAAAATGGTTACCGGTTCAAGGCAGGTATGACAGAAAAGTGATTTGAAAAAGATTCCACGCCGTTTCGGCTTTGAATGACAATTTCGAAATATAGGAAGAAATGGATATCGGGTCAAGTCCGGTATGACAATTATACCACGATTAGGATAATCGTGGCACAATAAAAAAGGCTCTTACGAGCCTTTTCCGAAATAAATTAATTTGGTATGAATTAGTTAATCAACGATAAAATAATATCAATTATGCGATTTTGATCTTGTTCAACCAAAGAAGACCCGGATGGTAAACACAATCCATCATCAAACAATCTTTTGGATACATCTTCGTTCTCACTCATTACGAAGTCACAACCTTTATACAAAGGCTGTAAATGCATCGGTTTCCAAACAGGACGCGATTCAATATTTTCCTTTTCTAGAGCATCTATAATTTGTGTTTTTGATATACCACACTCCTTTTCATCAACCGTTAACGTTGTTAACCATCGATTCGATTTTCCATAATCTGCTTCTTCCATAAATGTAAAACCATCAATGTGAGACAAGTTTTTTTCATATCGATTAAAAATCTCTCTCCTTGCCTTTACGCGATCGTCAATGACTTCTAACTGGCCACGTCCTACCGCAGCTAAAAGGTTACTCATGCGATAATTATAGCCCAATTCTTTATGCTCATAATGCAATTCAAGTTCTCTCGCTTGGGTAGCCAAAAATCTAGATTTTTTTACAAAATCTTCATTAGTTGAAACTAACATACCACCACCAGATGTAGTAATTATTTTATTTCCATTAAATGATAAAATTCCAATTTGGCCAAAAGAACCGCATTTCTTGTCTTTATACGTTGACCCCAATGCTTCCGCTGCATCTTCAATAACAATCACATTGTGTTGATTACATAAATTAATAATAGCATCATAATCACAACTTTGGCCGTAAAGATCTACAGCAATGAGTGCCTTAGGGTTATATATCTTAATTGCTTTTTCAAGCGATGGAATATCTAAGGTCCAATTCTCTTTATTTGCATCTACAAAAATAGGAATGGCTTTTTCATATAAAATTGCGTTGGCACTAGCCGCAAATGTTAAACTTGGACATAATACTTTATGCCGTTCTGTAATACCCAAAATTTTTAGAGCTAAATGTAACGATGCGGTCCCTGAACTTAAAGCCGCTGCATACCCCCCATCTAAATAGCTTGCCATTTCATTTTCAAAACCATTGACGTGTGGCCCCAAGGGAGCAATCCAATTAGAGTTAAATGCATCTGTGAGATACTTTTTTTCGTTTTCACCCATGTGGGGTGGGGATAAGTAGATGCGATTATTTTTCATTCGTTATTTTCTTCGTAGTAATATGAGTAATCAATTCCCTTCATAAACATTTCGCGGTCGTTGATTTTGGTTGTTAGTGCTTTTTCTAATAGTGATTTCAGAACATTACTTTTAGTTGGACTTAGCT
>JABHUQ010000099.1 GCA_018658715.1 Fidelibacterota bacterium | reverse complement strand
GTTTGTTTTCTGCTTTTCAGCACCAGCACCCACACCAGAGAATTTTGGTGCAGCAACCGTTGCCATTGTACCCATCATTGATGCAACTACAGCAAATTCTGCTAGAGATGCGCCACGGGTTCTTTTGATACGTTTGACCCATTTATTAATTGAATTTTTCATTTTATTTTTCCTATTCTTTCGTTTATGATTATTATTACGTAGAAACTAATCACAACTTCTGTGCCAAAAAGGGGGAAAATATAGATTAAAGGTATTTTATCGACGAAGAATAATTATAGAGTCATCAGAATTATTTTATAATGAATAAAGAAAATAGTATAATTATGATACAATTTAGACTTAACAAAACGTCTAAAAATGATACACCTACCTATTTGCAAGTGCTTCGTACATATCCCAAATGGGTAAAAAGATCGAAAGAGATAGAGTCAGAATCATGATGCCCATAAATACGGTTATTACCGGTTCAATAGTTGCGGTAAGTCGTTTGACATGGTCTTCCGTTTCTACATCAGTCATGATGGCGATTTCTTTCAACATATCATCCAATGCACCAGATTCTTCACCAACATTGATCATTTTTAATACGTGGGGTGGAAATATATCTTTAGTATGATCTGTTAAGGATCGGGCCACTTTCCGGCCAATTTCAACGTCACCTTTCACCTTGCCTAATCGGCCTTGAATGAAGGTGTTTCCCACAGTTTTACCTGCAATATCCAATGCCTGTAGAATGGGGACACCGGAACGGTCTAATGTTTCAAATACATGGCAAAACCGGGAGAGACTCATTTTCTGATTGATGGGACCAAAGATAGGTGAAAAGAATAATATTTTATCGAATCGGAATCGTCCATTATCTGTTTTAATGTATCGATAGAGTGCAAAAAGAATCAATGCAATAACCACTATTATGTGATAAAAATAGGATTGGATGAATTGATCCATGCCTAATAGAATACGAGTAGGGAGGGGTAAAGCAATATTTGTTTGTGAAAAAAGAGAAGAAAATCGGGGTAAAATAAAGGTTACGGCATAAATTCCCACAAATATGGTAATGCCCACCACAATGGCTGGATAACGAATGGCCTGTTTAATTCCCATCTTTAAACGGAGATCATGATTGATAAAATCAGCTAATTGTAAAAGAACATCGTCCAAGACACCTGAACTTTCTCCTGCTCTTACAATATTCACAAACATGGAATTAAATAATTTGGGATGTTTCCCCATAGCGCTGGAAAGGGGTTGCCCTCCAGACACATCTGAAATTACTTGAGTCAGTGCTTTATTTAGGCCGGGATTTGTGCTTTCTCCTTTCATGGAATCTAAGGCATCCACCAATGGGACACCCGCCTTTAACATGACAGAGAGTTGACGTGTAAACGTATAAATCGCTTGAGCTGGAACTCGCTCAAAAAAGGTAACATCCTTTTCCCAAAGGGATTCTTTCACTAGGGACACAGAAATCGGGTCCAACCCTTTTCGGTCCAGCTGCTGGAGAGCAGAATCTTCCGAAATAGCCTTTAAATCCCCTCGAACAACTGTCCCAGAGTCGTTTTTAGCAATATAGGAATAAGTCTGTGGAGTTTTAGTCTTTGTCCCGAAGGCCATGTTGTTCCAATTTTCTATATAGTGTCATTCGGCTGATACCTAATTGCTTTGCCGTGAGTGTTAAATTCCATTTTGTGCGTTCTAATCCTAGAACAATAGCTTCTTTTTCTAAATCCTTTAATGTTTTTACTTCATGGGTTACAACGGGGTTAACGATGGTAGCTTGTGGTAATGTTGGTGGAGTACCATTGGTGTCAGTACTATCGATTACAGGTAAAGATTCTGATGGTGAAAATTGTTTTTGTGCCTGTGTATGGGCTGCTTCATCAGATAAAACAGATACAATATCGTCTTTCATTAAATGTTTATTATTTGAAATCAGCAAACATCTTTCTAGAGTATTTTCTAATTCACGAATATTTCCTGGCCAATCGTATTGACCTAATAATTCCATAGCTTCTGGTCCAATATAATTCACGGGCATATTATATTTTTTCTGGAGCTTTTTAATAATAATCATCGACAATAATGGGATATCGCCTTTCCTATCTTTCAATGGAGGAAGTGTAACGGGGAATACATTTAGGCGATGGAATAAATCTTGTCTAAACTTTCCATCTCGAATCATTTTATCTAAGTCTTGGTTTGTGGCAGAAATAACTCGCACATCCACTGTCATTGTTTCAGCTCCACCCACACGTTCAATTTCACCACTTTCTAAAACTCGAAGCACTTTTGCCTGAAGTGAAGGACTCATATCGCCGATTTCGTCTAAGAAGATGGTTCCACCATTTGCCACAAGGAATTTTCCATCTTTTCTATCGGTAGCTCCTGTAAAAGCTCCTTTTTCATGACCGAATAATTCACTTTCTAATAATTCGGACGGAATGGCTGGACAATTCACAGAAATGAAAGGTTTTGATGCGCGACTCCCGTTAGTGTGGAGTAATTTGGCTGTCATAGTTTTTCCGGTGCCACTTTCTCCACGAAGTAACGTGGTTACATCTTTTTCTTGAATTTGAAGGAGAAGTTTAAAATTATCCTGCATGGCTTTAGAAATACCAATAATATTACCAAACCCATGAAATGTGAGCTGTTGGCTCATAATATTTGGGAGATCATCTAGAAATTGATGATAATCACACGCAGTATTAATTAAGTCTGATAATTGTTTGGGTGTGCCAAGTTTTGGTTCAAACCATCCAAATAAATCATGACCAAAATCAGTTAGAATTTCATCTCGGCGACTGTCTTTCCTAATCAGGGAAATAATAGGGAATCTATCTGAAAGTGCATTGATTTCAAAAATTAATTTTGCTGATGTTAATAGGGGTAATTCATCTTCAATAATAACTACATCATAATGATGGATGGATAAGGTACTAAGAGCCATCATCCCATTTTGGATTGTATTCACCTGATGCCCGAACTGAGATAATTCCGGGAATGATTTCTTGACACCGCCTACATGAAGTATTTTTGCCATATTATTCTGTCTGTGTTGATCCCAATGTTTCAATGACTTCTGATAGAGAAGTATCACCGCGTTTTGCTTTTATCAAACCATCTTCCAGAAGAGTTATCATTCCTTTATTGATGGCATTTTCCCTTATTTTATATCCGGGTGCTTTGTCCATGATCAATTGGGCAATTTCATCATCCATCTGGAGAAGTTCATAAATCCCAATTCGACCTTTATATCCTGTATTTCGACATGAAAGGCATCCTTTCCCTCGATAGAGCGTGATGGGATTGTTCACATTTAAACCGACTTTTTTTAAATTCATCGGTTCTGCTTCATAAGATTCTTTACATGCCTGACAAATGCGTCGAACCAACCTTTGGGCGATAATACCTTTCACTGTTGAAGTAATTAGGAAGGGTTCAATGCCCCAGTTCAGGAGTCGGGTGAATCCCGAAGCTGCATCATTTGTATGAATTGTACTAAAGACTAAATGCCCGGTGAGTGCAGCCCGAATCGCTAATTCCACCGTTTCTTCGTCACGAACCTCACCTACCATCACAATATCAGGATCTTGACGTAAAATAGCACGAAGCGCTGAAGCAAAGGTAACACCAGATTTCGGATTCACCTGAGCTTGATTAATATTATCTAAATCATATTCGACAGGATCTTCGATAGTAACAATATTTACATCAGCAGTTTCCAATTTATTCAGAGTAGAATACAGAGTTGTAGTTTTACCGCTTCCTGTTGGTCCCGATACTAAAATAATCCCTTCTCCACCAACCTGCATTTCTTCATATTGCTTGAGAGGTTCCTGTTCAAATCCTAAATCAATCAGAGAATGAATGGATTCTGAAATATTTAATAAACGAAGAACCGATTTTTCGCCATAAAGGGTCGGGTAGGTGGAAATACGTAAATCCAAACGACTATCTTTTGATAAAAACAGAATTCTTCCATCTTGAGGTCGACGTGATTCTGCAATATCCATACTGGCCATAATTTTCAGTCTGGAAATCAACGCATTTGCTATGGACAAGGGTAAACTTTGAAAATCTTGGAGGCGACCATCAATCCGAAATCGAACTCGTATATCTTCTTCACGGGGTTCAATATGAATATCACTCGCCATATATTTTTGACTTTGTTCGATGATACGATCCACAAGATCTACCACCCGGGACTCATCAAATAAATCATCCATGTTGGTTTGTGGTGAGTTATTCTCTGATTTTGAATTGACAAATTTTGACATTCCATAATGGAGATCAATGGCATTTCCCAAATCTGTTGCTGTAACAATAATAGGGTCTACTCGTAGTCCCGAAGCTTGCCTGATGGCATTGATGGGCGCCGGATCGAGGGGATCAGCTACTGCCACATTGAGTGTTTTATTGAGTAGGAATAAAGGTAAAACATTAAACTCCCGAACGATGCGTTCCGGGACCATGGTTAAAACAGAAGAATCCACATCATAATGTCCTAACTCTAGATAGGGTATTTTCAATTGGTGACTAAGCATTTGATTTCGATCTTTTTCGTCCAGCGCACCCATTTCAATCAGGACATTGCCCAAATAATCATTGTTATTTTTCTGCTCCTTGAGCGCTTGGGATAATTGATTTTCATCAATTTTCCCGGATTGGACCAATAAATGTCCGATTGTTTGTTTGCCGATCTTTGCCATACTAAAACATAGTTGTGAAATACCAATTCAGGATAGAATTACCGCCACCGACAGTTCGAGTCAGGAAGACTACCAAAGTCCCTCCAGCCATAAAAGGGCCAAAAGGAATTTTTCCTTTTGCTTCCATTTTGAAGAGAGCAACACCTACTAGAGTAAACAAAGCAGAAATTAGAAAAGATAGAAAAAGAGCCAAGACAGAGAGTTTCAAACCTAATAATCCCCCAATAACTAGCCCCAGTTTCACATCGCCAAATCCCATACTTTCTTTTTTTAAAATTGTTGAACCAACCTTTCCAATAACAAAAAGAAATCCTCCGTAAGCCAAGGCTCCGTATAATCCGTCTATCATAGTGATGGGTAACCATTTAAACACATGTGCGGAAAAAATGAGCCCCAAACCGACTAAAATAAATTCATTTGGAATAATATAATGATCTAAATCGATGAATGTAATCGCAATGAGCATATAGAGTAAAAAAAGATGGACAAAAAATAGAGGCGTAAGTCCGTAAGTGAGAATCATAAGCAAGGTGAATAATCCAGTGATGAATTCCACAATAAAATATCGGGATGAAATTCCTTTTTTACAGTGCCTGCATTTTCCACCCAAAATAAGCCAACTAAATAAAGGAATATTATCATAAGGGGCAATATGTGTGTTACAAGATGGGCAATGAGATGGTGGAGCAACAATGGATTCTCCACGAGGAATGCGCCAAATAACAACATTTAAAAAACTGCCAATAATTGACCCAAATAGAAAAAATAAAATGTGATAGAGTTCAATAGCTGGCATTATTCTTCACCCAATTCTTCCAGGCTGGATACTAGATCTCGAAACCGGAACGGTTTATAGAAAAGTTTATTTACACCTGCTTGTTTGTGCAGTGTATTGTTTCCATTTTCTGGCGTAGAGCTTAATAGCACAATAGGAATATTTTTAAATCGGTCATCAAACTTAATCAACCGGGAAAGCCTAAACCCGCTCATACTGGGAAGGAGATCATCACTTACAATAAAGTCGGGAGATTCTGTACATGCACGGATGTACCCGTCATACCCGTCATCTGCAGTAATGACAATCATTTCCCGTTTTTTTAACCGAGATGCAAGATTATTCAGAATATTTTCATCGCTTTCAACGACAAGAACAGATTTATTTTTTAATACACTCATCTATTTCTCTATTTTTAGACATCTATCATCAAACAATGTGGAATATAACATAAAATAAAATTATTGAAAAAAGGTAAATATTATAATTGTAACATATGTAACAATAATTGACACTTTGTTGTTGTAATAGATATAATTTCTCTCGGTAAATCAAACCATGAAAATATCTGTCATTATCCCAACATATAACCGAGCACATCTTATACAGCGCGCAATTGATTCTGTATTAAACCAGACCTATCCAGTTAATCAATTAATTGTAGTAAATGATGGTTCAACGGATAAAACCCAAGAAACATTATCCAAATACAAACCCAATGTTAAAACGATAACAATCAATAATAATGGAGTAAGTTATGCGCGAAATGTGGGCATAAAAGAAGCACACGGAGATTGGATTGCGTTTTTAGATTCAGATGACGAATGGAAGCAAACCAAATTGGCTAAACAAGTAATTGCAATTCAGTCAACTCCAAATACAGTCTTTTGTCATACAGAAGAAATATGGGTTCGAAATGGTAAACGCATTAATCCCATGAAAAAGCATAAAAAATATGGTGGATATGTGTTTCAAAAAAATTTAGATAGGTGCCTTATATCACCGTCATCAGTATTAATGAAAAAAAGTTTAATATATGATGTGGGTTTTTTTGATACAGCTTTTCCCATTTGTGAAGATTATGATTTATGGCTAAAGATATTAGCTAAGTATCCTGTATTATTCGTTGATGAACCTTTAGTCATAAAATATGGTGGACATGACGACCAACTATCTAAACATACAGAAAAAATAGAAATGTACAGAATTAAAGCTTTGACGAATATTTTGGATGATAAATCTCTAAATTCAAAAAATGAATTAGCTGTTTTAGAAACCCTTATTTATAAATGTAAGATTTACTTATTAGGGGCAATAAAAAGGGATTATAATTTTGAAATAAATTTAATGGAAGAAAAGATTCACAGCTATCAAAAACGTCATTTAGAAATAAAAAAAACGCTTACATGAATCAAGTGATTATTAAATTTTAATCGATAAATCATATAAGATTACATCTAATTGATAACCAATTTTTAATACTTCTGTCAACGACAATTATGAATAAAAAAATAATCATATTAATAATGCTTCTATTTACAACACCATATGTCTGGGGTGAAAAATCTTTTACAATATCAAGAACTGAATCACCTATTACCATTGATGGGTCGATTGATTCAGACGAATGGGCAAATATGGAAATCATTTCCGACTTTGTAGAAGTGATGCCGGGAGAAAACATAACACCCATAGTAAAAACAGAAGTTAGAGCCTGTTATAATACAGAAAATCTTTATGTATCTTTCAAGGCATATGATAATCCAAAACACATTAGAGCCCATGTATCTAAACGTGACGATATTATTACAGATGATTTAGTCGGCATTATTATTGATACACAAAATGATGGTGTTTCTGGAAACATTTTTTATTGCAACCCATTTGGTAATCAAGCGGATGGTCAAAAAATGAGTGGTAAAGGTGATCGAATGGATTGGGATGCTGTTTGGACTTCTGCTGGGGTATTAACGGATAATGGTTTTGAAGTCGAAATAGCAATACCTTTCAGTAGTCTTAGATTCCAAGAATCAAAATCAGGACACTGGAGAATGTCTTTTTTTAGAACTGTTTCACGCCCGGATAGTCGTCGCGAAATGTCTTGGACTCCGTCAGATAGAAATAATAGATGTGACTTATGCCAACTAGGTCATTTGTATGGGTTAAAAGATATTGGCGGTGGATCGTCCATTGAATATTTACCCAGTATTGCAGGATTTCGATCAAATGGTGTATTGGACACACATTATGGCATTGGATTAAAAGTCCCTATTGGTACAAATATAACTACTGAAATAACCATAAATCCTGATTATAGTCAAATTGAGTCGGATCAAGCGAGGATTGATGTTAACAAACAAGCGGCTTTATCTTATCCTGAATCTCGTCCATTTTTCAATGAAGGCATTGATTTATTTGGAACGGGGAGTTTTGGGTGGAAGCCAAAGGTGAGAAGCGTATATACTCGTTCCATAAATCAACCATTAGTTGCTGCTAAGCTAATAGGACAACTTGGGAAGACTCAGTTTGGGTATATAGGCGCTCAAGATCAGGATACATATTTAATTGTACCGTTTACCGAGTTTGGAGCTACAGTAGGGGTTGGAGAAAGTTTGTCCAATATTTTTCGAATTAAACACTCACTGAAGCCAGGTTCCTATATTGGAGGTATTCTCACTGATCGGCGATATGGTGAAGGCTTTGGCCAAACCATAGGGGCGGATGCTGTTTTTAGATTTGGGGAAAAATGGAATTTGGATTGCCAGTTTTTCACGTCAACCACACAGGAAATATCAGATTCAGTTACATCAGCAGAGAGTGAGCTTGTTGGAAATACATTTAATCACGGGGAATTGACTACAGATTTGGATGGGGAAACCTTTAAAGGTATTGCAACTTATGCAAGTTTAGAACGCCGGGGGCGGAATTGGGGGGGAACTTTCATGCATGTGACAAAAAGTCCAACATTTCGTGTAGATAATGGCTACCTTTCTTTGAATGATAAAAAACAAATAAGTGGAAATATGTATCAGCAGTTCTGGCCAAACAATTCATACATTGAACATGTGTTTGCTCTAATTGGTTTAGGTCGTATCTTTAATTATGAAGGCGATCAATGGTATAAAGATTGGATGTATGCTACAGTGAAGGGAACATTTAAAGGACAAAATATAATTAATTTTGATTTTATGCCAAATTCTGAATTTTATGCTGGAGATACATTCAATAATAATTATCATCTGAGTTTAAACTGGGATTCAAAATTCAGCAATAAGTTACACTTAGATATGGGAACATCCACCGGAAGAGAAATTATCCGAGATCCAGAAAACTCGTTTCAAGCCATAAATAAGTCTATGAGTTTTTCGATGGATTATAAACCTAATAATAAAATAAGTATAAAGCCATTTGCGATCTACTCTCGCTCAGCTTTAGAAAATACGAATGAAGAAATTTATTCTGATTTTATTAGCCGGATACGTCTTTCATATCAATTTACAGCTGCAACCAATTTTAAAATTGTAGCAGAATATCATGACTATTACCAAACGATAGATATTCAACCATTATTTAGTTATCAACCGAATCCATTTACAATATTTTATGCTGGAGCAAGTTTGCAATTTGATAAAATAGCTGAGTGGGAATCTTCATCAACTCAGGCTTATATGAAGTTTCAGTATTTATTTTCTATCTAAAGAATAATCTTTAGTGGATATGATATAAATGAACCAATTTACCACCTAAATATCCCGTCACAAGGACCGCCATGGTAAGAAGGCTTAAAAAGGCAAAAATTAATATATCAACCTTTCGATTTTGTACACCCTGAAGGTAAGCAAAAACCCATCCAACAAATATCAGAATTGTTCCCCAAGTAGTTATATTAGCAAATAATTCATGAGTATTAACTTCTTCAATTTGAAATGCATTTAAGGAAGAATGAGACGAAAAAGCTAATTCACCTGTTTGGCTTGAAATAAGAGCAAATACTGCTGCAATTCCCATGAGCCAAAGGCTTGCGTTCCTTGGCGTATTTTTTGGTACAATTACTTGGAATAGTTGAAAGAAAAAAGCTACTGTAATGCAAGCAATCGGAAAATGAACAAAAACTGGGTGTAGGTTATCTATCATAATTATGTGTATGAAAAAGCCGTCTTAATTGAATTAAGACGGCTTTTTGTAGTCCGTAGGAGAATCGAACTCCTGTTGCCAGGATGAAAACCTGGAGTCCTAACCACTAGACGAACGGACCAATTCTTAATAGATTTCGATGCGAAATCGGGCGGAAATTTATACCGCTGAATTATTTTCACCAAATAATTTTAAGCAGTTTTTGAAATATCTAAAATATCTAATAATTTCCCAGATTGATGAAGTTCGATTGTAATATCGGCTCCACCCACGAGTTCACCTTGCACAAATAATTGTGGAATGGTTGGCCAATTAGAATGTTCACTTAACTTGATCCGAATCATAGGATCATCCAATATATTCACATCCTTATACTCCACACCATAATGATTTAAAACTTGAACTACAGAATTTGAAAAACCGCACATAGGCATTTCTTTTGTTCCTTTCATATACAATATGATAGGATTGGATTTTATATCACTTTTAATTTGTTCAGATAATTCCATTATTATTTTCCTCTCTTTATTATTTTATTCCTATTAGAGAATCCATCCCAAAGGATCCACTTATTAGAAAAATTAAATTATTTTTTCCATTCAGATTTTGTTAATGTACTCAATTGAAGGGCATGGATTTCATTGGTCATTAACGATCCTAATGATTCATAAACCATACGATGCCTTTGGACCAATGACATATCTTCAAATGTATCAGAAATAACAACCGCTTGAAAGTGATCGCCACCTCCTCGAGTGTCAGCTACTTCAACGTGAGCATTTTCAATTCCGCTTTCAATTAACCCCTTTACAGCTTCTTCCGTCATTTTCTATTTTCTCCCATTTGCATATACGTGCGTGAACAATCTTTACATTCATAATGTTTAATCTTCACCCGCCAAAATAAACTTTGAATTCTTTGATATTGCGTACGATGGATTCGTTTAAAATCACCACCACATTTGGGGCAATCATTTAAATTAGAATTTCTATCAATCGTTCTTTCTCGCCATCGTTTACTTACCAAAAATACAGATATTAGGATTAAACCAATTCCAACAATATCTGACGCTTCAAATGTGCCGATGATGAATTCCATACCTCCTGCAAGAGATTGTATCATATCTCCGATTAAGAATAAAGTTCCCCGAACAAATGTATATATATAATGTTTTATCTCCAGTTTTTCAACAAGGAGAAAAACACCTAATACAAATAGGAATCCGACTTTGATTTCATAACTATATTCATTTAGAAATGAAACATTACTTCGACTAATTCGTTTTCTTTTACGTTTTTTTGGCATAATGATTTTAAATCAAGATGGGAAATTAAGGGATTTCATTAGGATTGGCATCAAAAAATGGATGTATTTTTATATAAAAAATCTGTACTTGTCATTCCTGACGAACTAAAACAGTGTATTCGCTAATGAAATATGTGAACGAAATTTCAGACATGAAACATATTTATTTTATGGAAGTAATTTCAAATGTTTTTTTTTAAGTGATTGATCCTAATAATTCGTTAAAATTTTGTATGAGATATTTTTTATTCTATAGTTTCTTATTTGGGTTCAACATCTGGATTCAAGCTCAATCTATTACTGGATTCATACGAGATCATTCTAATGGAGAGCCCCTATCTTATGCGAATGTCTTTTTACAAGGAACGTCCATTGGTGCGGCCACAAATCAAGATGGATATTATGTTATTCCTAAAATTTCTGTAGGGAAGTATGAATTAGTCGTATCCATGATTGGCTATGAAATGGAAACTCGTAGTATCAATTTGTTGGAAGGAATGACCGTTAGAGAAGATGTTCGTTTGAATCCCACTGCTATTTCTGGTGAAGAGATCCTTGTTACGGCTGAAAGACAAAAATTTAGAGAACAAATCGAACCCAGCAGAATTCAGCTAAATATGCGCGATATTGAGAAATTACCTTCATTTGTTGAACCGGATGTTTTTCGCATATTACGTCTTCTACCTGGCGTTCAAACAATGAATGATTTCTCAAGTGCTCTATATGTTCGTGGATCAACTCCAGACCAAAATCTCATCATGATGGATGGTATTACGGTGTATAACCCATTTCATTTAGGTGGTATTTTTTCTACATTTAACACCGATGCGATTAAAGAAGCAGATTTCCATGCTGGAGGATTTCCTGCTCGATATGGCGGACGCATGGGATCCATATTAAATATAATTAATAGAGAGGGGAATACAGAAAAATTTTCGGGGCGCGCCAATATATCTATGATTTCAAGCAAAGGGATGATGGAAGGACCCTTGCCTGGTAAATTGAAAGGTTCCTGGATGCTTGCTGGCAGAAGAACGTACTTTGATGTTTTTACAAAACTTGCCACAACTATGGCTAAGCGAGAATCTGAGAGGCGTGGATATGGAGATGATTATCCGAGAAATTTCTTCCCTTATCATTTTTATGATATTGAAGCAAAAATAAATCTAGATATCAATGAAAATCATCGCTTGATTTTTAGTTCCTTTCTAGGAGATGATATATACGATTTTATATATGCGTCGTTTGACACATATGGTAAGAATAGTTATACATCCATTTCTAACAATGAATTTAATTTTGATTGGAGATGGGGGAATAAAACAAATAGCCTCACATGGAGATGGCTTGTTTCACCCCAAATGGTATTAAAAACATTTTTTGCTTCAAGTTATTTCCGGTTTTGGATTGATATGGATGATCATGATTGGGGCGAATCGGATGATCATTGGGGTACTACCAAATGGGATAATTCTTGGATGTTTGATGCCTTTGACATTGTAAATGATAAATCTATTGAGACTGAGTTAGTTTATACACCTAATGAAAAACATACCATTACCACTGGATTCCAAGCGAAAGATATCGATTTTACTCTTGGACTTATTTTTGGATCCAAATGGTTGTTAGAAGATGATGAGATTGAATCTAGGCAAGATACAGCCTTATGGATGGATGAACCTTCTCGCGAATTAGGATTATATATTCAAGATAAATGGCATATTTCACCTGTTCTATCTGCCCAATTAGGATTTCGTCTTTCTTCTGCATCAGCACACAACCAACTTTACTCTGATCCGCGAATTGGCATAAAATATTTATTAGATGATGATACATCCATCAAATTCAATTGGGGACGCTATCATCAATTTATGACGATTGCGAATCCCCAAGATGAAAATTTGAGATTTGTTGATATTTGGATGCCGATTCCAAAAGAAAATTCTATTCCTTTTTCAGATCATACCATTTTAGGGGTCGAACATTTAACACCCAAAAATATTTTACTTCGGCTTGAAGCATATTATAAATCTTTTAATCATTTAATTACATTGAAACAAGGAAATTTGTTTTCCGAAAGTGATGATGGAGTGTTGCAATTCACTCCATTTAATGATTTTTATGAAACTGATGCATATGCCTATGGTTTAGAAGGATTGATTCAAAAAAAGAGTGGAAATCTTACAGGGTGGATTGGATATACGTATGCTGTGACGCGATGGAAAACAGAATTACATGATTGGTATCCCCCTAAATTTGATCGCCCCCATACTCTGAATGTAGTAGGTGATTGGCAATGGACAGAAAAAACACATGTAGGGTTAACGATTTCTTTTGCAACCGGAAACCCATTTACAGAAGTGAAAGGAAGAATTCAAAATTGGGAAGAAGGTTATTCCTCAAATTGGTGGCGCAATAATACATTATTGGTTGGAGAAAAAAACGGAGATCGATTCCCAGATTATTTTAGAATTGATGTGAATTTCACTAAGCGAAAACCACTAAAACATGGTGGATTTAAAGAATCCTACTTTCAAATTATTAATGTAACTAACCATTTAAATGCACTCATGTATATTTATAATCCAGATTATGATGAGGAAACGGGAGAATCACTCGGGATGAAACGAGCAGGTGTTCCAATGTTTCCATTTTTCCCAACATTTGGGTGGAGGATACATTTCTAATGAAACATTTATTAATCATAAGTTTCCTTTTTATTGTTTCGTGTGAAGGATGGGGATGGCAGACGGTCGAATCAGATCATGAATCTACACTTAATGTTTTTGGACTAATTGTTTCGGAACTCGATACGAGTTATGGATTTGTTTATGTATATCAAAGTTTAAACTTACAGGACCAAGAGAATATATTAATATCGTCGGACACTATTTTTTATGGACCAGGTCCCAATGATTATTATACTAATAACATATATCAATCAGGGTACACAATTTTAGATGCAAACGTAACTATTTCCAGCCAGGAGAATGAATGGAATTTTACATACGTTTCTGAAGGCGATTGGGGTATTTATGAGTCAAAATATGTTGATACTTCTGGTACTTTTAATCCGCAACCCGGCGAAACGTATTCATTGCTGGTTGAAGCGGGTGATGAGCGTATTGTTCAAGGAACCGTTACAGTTCCACTTCGCCCAAATATTAGAGAAGAATTTGTACCTGATAGTCTTTCCAATAGATCGCCTTATTCCATTTCTTTTGATGCTGTTGAAGACGAAGGAACTTTTAGATTAATAACAAATGCAATTTTTGGGTATTATGCTTGTGGAACGGAAAACAGACATTTAATTACGGATCCAACTGATACTGTATGGACATCACAGGTAACTGATTGTTCCGATAGTTGGTGGGGTGATGATGAATATGATGATTCGATTCAATTAGAAGTAAAATTAGAATCAATGGATTCGCAGTATTATGATTATTTTTTAGAGCATGGGAATAAAAATGAATTTATTAGTTTTATCATGGGAAGTGAAGGTGCAACGGGAAGATCTTTTGGAGTCGAAGGTGGCTTTGGAGTTTTCGGTGCCATTGCCACAGATAAAATTGAACGAATTTTTGTTCCCTGAATAATCTATCTTTAAACTCGTCCCTCTTAATTAGGAATAAAAATGAAATTAATCTCTTGGAATGTGAATGGAATACGAGCCGCTGCAAAAAAAGGTTTTTTGGAATGGTTGGATGAAGAACAACCGGATATTGTGTGTATCCAAGAAACAAAAGCACATAAAGAACAATTAACAAACGAAATCCTTAAGGATCATGGATACCATACATATTGGCATTCAGGAGAAAAGAAAGGATACAGCAGTGTAGCCACATTTTGTAAAAATGAACCATTATTTGTTCAGGAAGGTTTAGGTCTTGATAAATATGATCGGGAAGGAAGAGTTCTATTTACAGAGCATGAAGATTTTCTCCTTTATAATATTTATTTCCCCAATGGACAACGAGATCATGGGCGCCTTCAATATAAATTAGATTTTTACGATGAATTACTTCCCATCATTAACGAACAGGTGGAATCTGGAAATAATGTTATTGTTACTGGTGATTGGAATACAGCCCACCATCCCATTGATTTAGCACGTCCAAAGGCTAATTTAAAAACATCTGGCTTCATGCCAATCGAACGAGAAAGACTGGATACGTACGTGGAAAATGGATGGGTAGATACATTTCGTCACTTTCATGATGAAGGTGACAGATATTCTTGGTGGTCTTACCGATTTGGAGCTCGGGAACGAAATGTAGGCTGGCGGATTGATTACTTTTTTGTTAATGAAGATATGATGGACTTATGTTTAGATGCAGACATTCATGATAATGTTATGGGTTCTGATCATTGTCCAATTTCCTTAACTTTAGACCTATGATAGATAAACAAAATATTACACGAAGCTGGCTTAAGCGATATACTGGAACTGATCCTGAAGCTTTTGGAGAATGGATTCTTTTAACCAACTTTCAGAATTATGTAGAAAAATTTGCCCAAAAATTTGGTGTGGATGTGTTGGGGAGAGGTGGACCCATGACATCAGCTACAAATAAAGAAGGACTAAGCATTGTCAATTTTGGTATCGGAAGTGCAAATGCAGCAACAATTATGGATTTACTTTCATGTATTCATCCAAAGGGAGTATTGTTTCTTGGGAAATGTGGTGGATTAAAACATACAACGGAATTAGGTCATTTTATTCTGCCAATAGCGGCAATTCGTGGTGAAGGGACAAGTAATGATTATTTCCCAAAAGAAGTACCTGCCATGCCATCCTTTAAACTGCATAAACATGTATCTTCATTATTAGTACAAAAGGATATTGAATACAGAACGGGTGTTATTTATACAACAAACCGGCGTGTGTGGGAACATGATGAAGATTTCAAAGATTATTTAGAAAAAGTGAGAACTATTGGAATTGATATGGAAACAGCTACAATCTTTATTACTGGATTCGCAAATGGCATTGACCGAGGAGCATTGTTGCTTGTATCTGATACACCAATGATCCCTGAAGGTGTAAAAACACAAGAATCAGATATGGAAATTACTCGGAAATATGTAGATCTACATATCGAACTCGGAATAGAAGCTATGACTCGAATTGGTAAAGAAGGAGAAAAAATTAAACATTTCACTTATTAAATAATTCTTTTATAAATCTTCGAATTATTTAATCAATCATTTGTCAAACAGACTTATACTAGCAATTATTTTTTTACAATCTGGGAATTACTTTTTAGAAAGGATAAAGCACTAATTGACATATTTTCAGGGTTTTTTAAAATTTTTATGGTAAAAATCCCTACAAAATAAGCATCCGAATCCTGCGCCCCGAAATTACTTTTTACACGATTATTAATACCACCTGACATTGTGGTTGTTGTTTCAAATGATAGATCTGAATTCCCAAACTCACGTTTTCCAATGTGCTTATAACTATCATCTTTTAATAGAATGAAGTGACTAAAACCATTTTGGACTGTCACTTCTGAGCAACGATAAATAAGACGCATTCGCACATCATCTCTACTTTGTCTACTATTGCCTTTAAAAGTGACTTGGAATATATTTTCCTTAATTTTGTATTCACTATGACCGCTAGACCCTTCAGTTGCCGGACCATAAGTTGAAGCACATCCATTTAGGAAGTAAAAAAATATAATAATCAGATATGTCTGTTTCATGAAAACTCTCCTAATTATTGGACCATTAAATCTACACCAATAGCATCAGCAAAAACCATTCCTTGATGTGTCAGCCGAATTTGATTACCTTGAATTTGAATACAACCGGGCCATTTCTCTTGACTTTTAGTTAATAAATCATTTTGAACTAATTCATAATGTATCCCTTGAGCCATTCGAAGTCCAAAACCAATTTTTTCATTATGAATTTGATTGGGTGTTAATTTTTCCTGAAATGAAACTGGGGATTTAGATGATTCAATTTTAGCCATATATCCATCCAAGTGGCGAATATTAGACCATCTGTTATTTCCATCAAAACTATGGGCAGAAGGACCAAACCCTAAATAAGGTTCAATATTCCAATAATGTAGATTATGATGACATTCCAACCCAGGTTTAGAAAAATTAGAAATTTCATACCCGGGATATCCATGGGATGCCAAATATTCATGTGTTCTTAAAAACCATTCTCCAGCCATATCATTATTTGGCATAATGATGGATTTATTATTCACTGCTAGAAACAAATCTGTCCCTTTCTCAACGGTTAAAGTATAAGCTGAAATATGATCTGGATTCAGGTCAATTAATGTGGACATATCTTTTTCCCACATATCCCAGGTTTGCTCAGGGATTGAATAAATTAAGTCACAATTAATATTATTGAATCCTGCTTGAAGGGCATTATCAAACGTATCAAATACATCTTGTATTGAATGCTCGCGCGTTAATAATTGAAGTAATTCAGGTTGGAATGTTTGGACGCCCATAGATAATCTATTTATCCCAAGTTGATGAAAATCGTGTAAACGGTGTAATGGCGCTTCACCAGGGTTCGCTTCAATTGTGAATTCTTTTAATTGGGATAAATCAAATTTAGTATTCAGGGCATTTAGAATTAATTCAATATAGTTTGGTTCTAATAAGCTAGGTGTTCCACCCCCAATAAATAGAGTATCAAAAATCCAATCGGATGAATCAATAGTATTCCGTTCTATTTCGTAGACCAGAGCATTGATGAATCGTGGAATAGAATCATTTCGATCTGCAATGGAATAAAAGTCGCAATACATACATTTTGTGACGCAAAATGGAATATGTATATAGAGTCCGGCTTTTATCATGCTATAATTTATGAAACTTGAAGTTCCGTTGGAGGTTGTAGAATTATTATCGAAATTATAGGGTGAGTATAAATGTAGAAGTGATTAAAATAGAAACTGATATGGACACGGCGAAGGCTATCCGCACCGACGTTTTCGTCGATGAACAAAATGTTCCTATGGACATAGAAATGGATGAATTTGATGCATCATCAAACCATATTTTAGCATCATGGAATGGCCTACCGGCAGGAACAGCACGTTGGCGGGAGACAGATGAAGGGTGGAAATTGGAAAGATTCGCAGTATTAAAGTCTTATCGAGGGAAACAAATTGGTGCTTCATTAGTTCGTTTCATTATAACTAATATAGATCTTTCAAAGACTGTTTATTTATACGCACAAGAAAGTGTGATAAACTTTTATAAACCGTTTGGCTTTGTGGAAGAAGGTGAACGATTTTTTGAAGCAAACATTCCACATATGAAAATGGTATTAAATAATAAGAATGAGTAAAAATAAATCAACATTTAGTCGACTCATGGGATTTGTGTCCCATCATTGGATTGCATTATTTCTTTCTACGATTGCATCTTTATTATTCGTTTTTATGAATAGTTTATCTGTCTGGCTTACGGCATCATTGATTAATAGTATTTTATCTGATTTTTATGAACTTGCTTCTCAACAAGCAGAATGGAGTGGCCAACTTGATTCACTTACCTTTAATGAAAAATTAAAATATTGGACCAATATTGCCATTTTAAGAGATACACCCGCAGAATCTCTCAAAGTATTATGCTTAACACTTTTAGGGGTTTTCTTTGGCAAAAATGTATTTCTCTACTTAAAGAAAGTACTTTTATCCAATGTGCAATTACGTCTTATTACTGAATTAAGAAATGCATTATTTTCTCATATTCATACCATGTCACTTGGATTTTTCCATAGAAAAAAGACGGGCGAAATAACATCCATTATCCTAAATGATGTAAATAATATGCAAACAGCTTTTTCAACGAGTTTTCAAAAACTATTAGTGGAGCCATTTAATATTATAACATTCATTGGATTGATGGCTATTATTAGTTGGAAACTTACACTGATCTCCATACTTGTTCTTCCATTGGCAGGTCTAACCATTATTGCCATTGGAAGAAGTATTCGCAGAAAATCAAGAAGAGTCTCAAAGCAAATTGCAGGAATTATGAATATTCTTAATGAAACATTGACTTCTGTTCGAGTGGTTAAATCTTTTTCTATGGGGAAAAAGGAATCACAACGATTTAGCGATGAAAGTCTACATCATTTTAAACTCATGTTTCGTCGAGCAAAACTCATGCATTTTTCACCATCTGTTACAGAAATAATTGGTGTTTCAATTGGTGTAACACTTTTATGGATTGGCGGAATGGATGTGATTCAATATCAGTCTATTACATCAGAAGATTTTATTCGATTTATTTTATTACTCTTCTCCATTTTAGCTCCAATTAAGTCACTGACGAGTGTAAATGTACAAATACAATTAGGATTAGCTTCAGCAGAACGTGTTTTTGAAATACTAGATTTAGAACCGGGGGTTGTGGAAAAAAAAGATGCAACACCTATTCATTCATTTAATAAATCTATCACATTGAAAAACGTATCATTTAGATATGAAAAGAAATCTAACCTTGTATTAAATAATATTTCGTTTAATATAAATCGAGGGGACATTATTGCATTGGTGGGTCCTAGTGGTGCCGGGAAATCCACAATCGCTGATTTGATTCCACGATTTTATGATATCGATAATGGAAAAATAACTATTGATAACCATCCGTTAGATTCTGTTCAAATAAAATCTTTAAGAAGTCTTATGGGCATTGTCTCTCAAGAAACCATTCTATTTAATGATACTATTAGAAATAATATAGCCTATGGCATGGATGTTAAAAATGATCGAGACATTATAAGAGCTGCAAAAGCAGCCAATGCTTGGGAATTTATTGAATCTTTTGCAAGACAATTAGATACAAATATTGGTGAAAAAGGTTCAAAACTTTCTGGTGGGCAAAGACAACGTATTGCCATCGCCAGAGCTCTCTTGGCTAATCCACCTATTTTAATTTTAGATGAAGCTACATCATCGTTAGATACAGAGTCCGAAAAGTTAGTGCAAGATGCACTAGAAACTTTAATGAAAGATAGAACTGTACTCGTGATTGCACATCGGCTTTCCACCATTATAAATGCGGACACTATCATTGTTCTAGAGAATGGAAAGGTCGTTGAAAATGGATCTCATACTGAATTGGTTGGCCAAAATGGCTTATATAAAAAGCTTCATGATATACAGTTTAATGATGGTGATTAAACCTTAATCAATAATTCCCGGTATACCAAGAAAGTATAAAATAGATGTCATTGGGCCATGGCTCAAACTATGTTGAGCTTTGTCTTTAACAACATCTTTGGCATGATAAGCAATTCCTAAGCCAGCACAAGATAACATGGGTAAATCATTTGCCCCATCTCCAATAGCAACCACTTGTTCCAGAGATATTTCTTCTTGTTGAGCAATCATTTTTAAAAGAATTTCTTTTTGGTCAGCGTCGATGATTGTTCCTTTTACTCTCCCAGTAAGGGTATCACCCTCAAACTCTAATTCATTTGCGAAAGCATAATCTAACCGAAGTTTTGTTTTTAATTTATTTGCAAAAAAGTTAAATCCGCCCGATATAATGGCAATCTTATATCCTAATTTTTTTACTGATGTAATAAAATCTTCAGCTCCAACTGTTAACTCTAGTGTAGAAAATATTGCTTCTAATTCGCTAGTTTTTAATCCTTTTAGAAAATTTACTCTTTGAATTAAAGATTCGTTATAATTTATTTTTCCATTCATGGCATCTTTGGTAATGGCACTTACCTGTTCCCCAAAACCAGCCACTGTGGCCATTTCATCAATTACTTCATTTTGAATGAGTGTTGAATCCATATCCATAACGATAAGTCTTTTATTTTTCCGATATACATTGTCTTTTAAAAAGGCAATATCGATTGAATGTTTAGAACTAATGTGCATTAATTTATTTTTTATACTAATCCAATCTATATCTTTGGCAGTCCGAGTGTAAATCTCCAGTGAATTAAAGCTACTAGGTTTCCCTATATTTTCAATTCTGTGTATATTTATTTTATGATCAGATAAAGCAGTAGATAAATCATATAAAAAAGAAGCTGGTATATTGTTTATTGAGACACAACTCAGTATAAAATTATGAAACGGAATATTAAGATAATGATTATCTCCTTCTATCATTTTGAAATCAAGATTAAGTCCCATTGTTTTTGAAGCGAAAAGAAGCTCCTTTAAAACAGGAAAATCATTATCGTTACTTGAACTTATATCGAGTAAAATGCTTAAAGATAATAGCCCATGCGTTACAGATTGACCAATATCACTTATATGATATCCACCCTTCATAATTATATTCATTAAGTTTGATGTAATACCAGGTTGATCTTCGCCGCTTACGGTTATTAATATACTTTTGGCAGTATGATTCATTTTAGTTTTTTTAGGTACCTAATTCTTTTTGGGCTTATTGAGTAGCAAATATTATGAAATATAAAAAGAAAATATAATTTAAATAACTGTCTAATATATAAAAATAATCTTTAATTGTAGATGAAAAGTTTGAAGATGGGGTGGTCTTTTATAAACAACTAAGTTAGATTTCAAATTGTAGAATTGGATTATTTTGATGATTATATTATATGATACAAGTCCCAACAGGATCCTTCCAAACGGCACACATGATCATCTGTTATTCAATAAATAAAAGGGGAAAATAATGTCATTACTCAAAAACACATTAAGTCAAAAAATACCAGATTGGCGTTACGATGCAAAAAAGCTAATTGAAGATAAAGGAAATGAAGTCATTGGTGAAGTTACATTGGCTCAAGTATATGGTGGTATGCGCGGTATAAAAGGGCTTGTTTGTGATACTTCATCTGTTTCCCCCGATACAGGCTTAATTATACGTGGAATCCCATTACTTGAAATCACTGATATTCTTCCAGAAGAAGTATTCCATTTATTACTTACCGGCGATTTGCCTAATGCTGACCAGTTAAAAGATATACAAGATCAGCTAAAAGAACATGAAAAAGTACCAGACTATGTATGGGATGTATTAGCGGCTATGCCTAAGGATTCACATCCAATGGCTATGTTTAATACAGCCATATTAATCATGGAAAAAGAATCTATGTTTCATCAGCAGTATGACAAGGGGTTAAAGAAAAATCAATATTGGGAAACTATTTTAGATGATAGTATTCGTCTTGTAGCAAAGCTTCCTAATATTGGTGCAGGTATTTATCGTATGCGTTTTGATAAAGGGGAAAGAATTGCACCAGATTCATCCTTGGATTGGGGTGCGAACTTTGGTCATATGCTTGGGTTGCCAGATCCAGATGGTAATCTAAAAAAACTAATGCAACTTTATTTAATGCTACATAGTGACCATGAAGGAGGAAATGTTTCAGCATTCAGCGCTCTAACAGTAGCTTCCGCATTATCGGATCCTTATTATGCTGTTTCAGCTGGGCTAAATGGATTAGCTGGACCACTCCATGGACTTGCAAATCAAGAATGTTTACATTTTGTTTTAGACATAAAAGATCATTTCGGCGGTTCTCCATCTGTTGAAGAATTGAAAGAATTTTGTTGGGATCGATTGCATAATGGACGAGTCATTCCAGGATATGGACATGCTGTACTAAGATGTCCTGATCCAAGATACACTGCTTTTATGGAATTCGGTAAAGCTCATATTCAGGATGATGAAGTTTTTGATATTGTTAAAAACTTATTTGATGTTGTTCCTCCTGTTTTGAAAGAACAAGGTAAAGCCAAAAATCCTTGGCCAAATGTAGATGCAGCATCAGGGGCACTATTGTATTATTATGGTTTAAAGGAATTCAGTTTTTATACTGTTTTATTCAGTATTTCTCGGGCTATGGGTATGGTATCACAAATGGTTGTGAACCGTGCATTGGGTATGCCAATTACACGTCCTAAATCCGTTACGATTGATTGGTTAAAAGACCATTCTTAATATAAAAAGTCAATAAAATAAAAAAGCCTTCGTGAAAACGAAGGCTTTTTTATTAAATGGCACTATTCTTTATAAGGGATTTTTCTAGTACATTCGTTTTTATATTACAGGGGAACAAAAACATTAATCATACTATGAATAAAAAAACAACAATTCTATTATCAATTCTGCTTCTACAAAGTATCTGGGGCGAGTCATATCATCAAGTACGTGTATTTGATGCATCTCAAAATGCAATAAATGCCTATACTCAAATGGACATTCCTACAGATCATGTATTAATAAAAGAAAATGTATTTATTGATTTAACAGTTACAGAAAACCAATTAGAACAATTAGGCCAAGCTGGTTTTACTGTTGAAGTATTACAAAGGGATTTATCAACGTATTTTCTGGAGCGATCGGTTTCGAGCCCCGAAAGAGAATTCCCTCTTGGTTCCCTATTAGGAAATTATTCTTGGGATGAATTAAATGTGAGAATGGATGAGCTTCAGGCAATGTATCCTAATCTCATATCTGAACGCCATATTCTTGGATCATCTATTGAAGGAAGAGATATTTGGGCGGTTAAAATTTCAGATAATCCAGATGAAGACGAAGATGAACCTGAAGTATTATATACAGGATTAACTCATGCCCGTGAGCCACTTGGAATGATGAATCTATTTTACTTTATTCAATTATTATGTGAAAATTATGGCTCTGACCCAGAATTAACCTTTTTAGTGAATGAGCGTGAAATGTGGTTTTTACCAGTAATAAATCCTGATGGGTATGTATATAACGAAGATGTTGAACCGAATGGTGGCGGTATGCATCGAAAAAATCGTAGATATGAATCAAATACTTGTAACAACAATTATGAGCAAGGCGTTGATTTAAATCGAAATTACGGATTTAACTGGGGTGCCGATAATACAGGCTCCTCACCCAATCCATGTAGCGCTGTTTATCGCGGTTTAGAGCCATTTTCAGAGCCAGAAACACAAGCTGTACGAGATTTCATATCTAGCCATCCTTTTAAAGATGTGTTACACTATCATACATATTCAAATGTGTTAATTCATTCATTCGGAGATGCATCTTTACCGCCTGAACCAGACTTATCTGCTCTACGAGAAATTGGTGCAGAAATGACGCGATATAATGGGTATCCTGTTGGGACTGGTTATGAGCTAATTGGATATACAGTTAATGGCGATGCAGTTGATTGGACCTATGGTGATCAGGGAATGATTTCTTATACACCAGAAGTGGGTTCCTATTCTGATTATTTTTGGCCATCCGAGGATCGAGTCATTCCTTTATGTGAAGACCAAGTTTATCCCAATAAAATATTTGCTTTAGTTGCAGGATCCGATTTTATAGTTTATGATGCAATTATTTCAAATGAACAACCTGCTCCCGGAGATACGATTGATGTTTCTATTGTAATCCAAAATAGAGGTTTATCTGATTCAAATGGCCCCGTAACAATTTCTGCCCAACCACTCAATGACCAATCAATCGTATTAATTGATGGTACAGAAATAATGTCACTTCCAGCGAGATCATCTTCGAATTGGTCCACCAAATTAGTTTCATCCAACTTAACGCTTAATGGATCAGAAATTGGATTAATTATTACGATGGAAGATAATAATAGTATTACTCGGTCAGATACAATACGACAAATTGTTGGGAGTCCAATGGTGTTATTCTTGGATTCATTTGAAGCAGGCATGAATCAATGGTCATCAGAATCATGGGGATTATCATCTGAATCAGCAACAGGAAATTATTCCGTGACAGACAGTCCAGAAGGAAATTATAGTGCTGGTGTTGAAAATATAATAACATTTACAGGAACACTTAATTTGACAAATATTGTTCGACCCTTTGTCTCCTTTCAAGCAAAATGGGCTATAGAAGATAATTGGGATTTTGTTCGGTTTCAGGGCTATACTGTTGAAGATGGGTGGGTAAGTTTATCTGGTGATTATACAGTGTTAGGCAATGGACAAAGCGCTCAACCGGCAGGAGAATCTGGCTATGATGGGTCACAAGTCAACTGGGTTACAGAATACATAGATTTAGATCAATTGGGGGATCACGTTCCCATCAGTTTTCGGTTTATTTTAACCAGCGATAATTATGTTGAAGAAGATGGATTTTACTTTGATAATTTTTCCATTTCTGGGTTTAGTTCAGAAACAGTTGGAAATCTTGTCCCTGACTTGTCTATAGATATTTATGATTTATTATTATTAGCAGAATTAATTATGGATAGTAGCGAAAACCCAACACCTTATCAGGTATCTGTTGGAGATTTAAATGGAAATGGTTCATTAGAGATTTCTGATCTTACACTCCTTGTTTCAATGATTATGCAGATGGAATGAAAAGACTATTAATACTATTACTAATGTCAATGAGTCTAGGTAGTGATTTAGATTTAACCAATTTTTCACCTGGTTTAAGAGAAGATGGCCTTATAAAGACGTGGGTATATTTTCAAAATAAAGATGGATCATCTAATTTAGAATTAGACAATAGAAGAAAGAATAATCGGTCAAATATAGGATTGTCGGCAGAAGCTTCTTTTTATGATTTAGCTATTTCTCCAAATTATATTGATCAACTTAATGGATTAGGAATACATATTATTAACCAAAGTCGATGGCTAAATGCAGTCTCAGTTTTGGTGAATCCTGACCAATTATACATTTTAAATGAGCTCACTTTTGTGAAAAAATTGGCTCCAGTCTTTCAACTTCACAGAAAAAAACCAACCCTAAATGGGGAAATATCAATGCCAATGATTAATCGTGATGGTGATTTGGACTATGGTTATGCTCAAGATCAAATTGAGCAAATCAATGTTCATACCGCTCATGAGAATGGATATTATGGACAAGGGGTACGTGTATTGGTCATAGATACAGGATTTGATTTAAGTCATTCTGTATTCGATTCACTTACACTTATAGCCCAACACGATTTTATTAATAATGATGATTTTACAGGTAATGAAACAGATGATGAGAATTATTATAACCAAGATTTTCATGGAACAGCTGTTTTGTCTGTTATGGCAGCTAATCAGCCAGGCTCTTTAATTGGGCCAGCATTTAAATCAGAATATTTATTGGCTAAAACAGAAATGGTGGAGCAAGAAATTCAAGCTGAAGAAGATAATTATGTTGCTGGTCTAGAATGGGGTGAAGAAAATGGCGCACAGGTAGTTTCCACATCTCTTGGGTATCTTGATTGGTATACATATGAAGATTTAGATGGCAATACAGTTGTCACAACAAATGCGATCGATATTGCCGTTCGATTGGGTTTGACATGCGTTACAGCTGCCGGAAACGAAGGGAATTCATCTTGGTATTATATAATTGCACCTGCAGATGCAGATTCTGTTATATCTGTTGGTGCTGTTAATGTAAATGATATGTTAGCCACATTTAGCTCTCATGGTCCAACTTATGATGGTCGTATTAAACCAGAAGTATGTGCGCGAGGTGTATCTACTTGGGGGGTCGATCCAGGAACCAATGGGTTTCGTACGTTAAATGGTACTTCATTAGCAACACCACTTGTTGCAGGGGCTGTGGCTATCATAATAAGTGCCCAGCCTAATTGGACACCTATGACTCTTCGATCTGCATTATTAATGTCTGCTGATCATCATTCGAATCCAAATAATAGTTTTGGATATGGTATTATTAATACTTGGGGAACAATCAATTTCCCCATTTCATCAACAAAGGAAATGGGATTTGTCATTATTTCAACATATCCTAACCCATTTAATCCTATGACGACTATCAAGTTCTCTGTTGATGGAATGCAATATATTTCAATCCAAATAATTGATATTACTGGTCGTATAGTAGACATATTAGCTAATGAAATGAAAGAACCTGGTATGTATGAAATTCAGTGGGATGCATCAAATCAACCCAGTGGAATATATTACGTTCGGTTACAATCTGAGCAGTCTAGCGATACTCATAAAATCCTTTATTTGAAATAAATTTTCAGAACGATTTATCTTGCTCTATAATCTAAAGCTGGTATAAAATATCCCTCGCCCAAAAAACTGGTCATGATAAAAACAACTTTAAAAAAGATTTTGCAAGCCATCCTTACCTTTATGTTAGGGATTGCCCTTGCAAATAATTCACCTGATGAAAATAACTTTTTGGATTTAGATATCCAAGAAGGCCAAGGTTCAATACTATTATCATGGACCATTCCAGATACAATTTCAATTTCAGAAATAAGATTATTTTCTAAAACATCCTATAATGAAGATTTTACTAATTTTAAATTGATTGAACCTAAAAAAAGAAAATATTTAGATACATCGTGTGTGGAAAAAGAACGATATTTTTATTATTTAGAAATAAGTGATTTGTTTGGTCGCACAGTATCAAGTGATATAAATCATCCAACATTTGGAACCTGTTTACAAAAAGAATCTAAAATGTTTATCGATGGTCTAGACCCAGGTAATTTGGTATCTCTTTTCAAAATTAAACAATCACAAATGATTCATTCTTTAATTCCCGATCTGCAACCAAATATCATATTATCATTGGTTGATTTATTTTATAGAGAAACGTTAAATGATTTTGCGTGGATTGAAAATATCCCGCTAAGAGAATTTCCAAATCTTGAAAATGATTTTTCTGCAATTCATTCCTATTATAATAATTTTCATTTCTCAGATTCTATTCATATTTACAAAGAGTATTATCAAAATCAATTTCTATTATTTGACAAAGATTGGAATGCTCTAGAAAAGAAAATTGAATTAAAAATGATTAATAATTTGAATTATTTAAATGATCAGTTCTCTAATAATTTAGATTTTATCCATTCAATAGATCCCATTCGTATCATCCAAAAGAGATCAATCGAAGAAAATCAATATGTATCACTTCTCATTATTCGCGAGAATGATATATCTTGGGAAGATTTATTTTTATTAAATGGGGATACATATTTAGATATCATAAAGCCCGAAGAATCAGCTCAAACTCAAAGGATTGAAATGGCCATTCCAGTTGATTGGGCATCGGCAACATTAGTTCATCGTGGTGAATGGATTCAAAATATCCAATTTATTCCAGAGCTAGACCAAATGTCCATTTCATTAAACAATGAATATTTTGTTCCTAAAGATAATCAAATTTGGAAAGTTGAAATACCACAACCAGCCAGCATTATCAATGAAATCCATTTCGCAAATCATTTATTACAGTTTGAAATTATGAGCCAAACCAATCAATTTGAATCATACTCATTATGGCATAATGATGATATTATATTTGAATGGTCTCCGATGTTATCTGCTGAAACCATATATACAGATACTTCAATCACTTTATTTGATAAAGATTCAATAAATATTCAATGGATTCGTTGGCGTACGCAATCAGATCAAGATGATTGGCAAGATTTTGAATGGATCCCAATAAATACAATTCAAGAAACACATTTAGCTAAATCACCCGATGGTGGCCAATGGGAAGAAACACAAGAATTTACGTTAGGTAAAAGCAATTCTACTGAAGCATTATTTGAAAGTGAATCACTCATACCGGAAATATTTGTTTTGTACCAGAATTACCCTAATCCATTTAACTCTAAAACGCGTATATCATTTGATTTGTTGGAAAATGCTACTGTTTCATTATTTATTTTTGATGCAAATGGACGCATCATCGATCAATTTGTTGAAAGTGAATATTTACAATCTGGAGCATATAATTTTTCTTGGGATGCAACAGGACATCCAACTGGAATTTACTTTTTCACCATTCAAACAATGGTGAATGGATTTGAACCGGTAACTTTCAGTCGGAAGATGATTTACCTAAAATAAATTTTCCACTTTTTATTTTCTTCCTATGGGATAAATCATAACTTTAGCTATTGGATATGAAGATACCCCGAAAGATCACGACCCTTTTACCTGTTTTATTCCTATGGATAGGATGTGCCACACATCCAACCATATCCCCTGAACTTGCACCTATAGGGGAAACTACGTGGGGTTATACATTAGCTGTAGAAAATGCAATACCAATGGTATGGTTTCGCAGAGGATTGTCAAATAAAAGTGATATGGGTCTACGAGTTGGATTTCCTCTTTATGGGACTGGGGTAGATTATACGCGTATTGTGATGCAAAAAGATAAAAAGTGGGATGCTATTAATTTAAGTTTTGCTTTAAATCCCAATAAGAATATGGATTTCACTTATTACAAGTTTAAAAAGAAATTAGTCACTCGCACCCGCCCAGTAAAAAAGAAAGTAGAAATGGTTAAATGGAAGGGTTTTAAATTCATGTATATTCCTCAAAATGGTATTCGAGGAAGTAGTTTAAGATTTGGACTCCTTATGGGGGGGAAACCAACAAAAAGAATTGGATATGAAATTGGATACTATCATGATTTTTCATCCATGCCTTTCTCTGAAATCATGAATTTTAATTGGGATCCAACAAACCCAGAAGTCCAAGAAGAGTGGGGAAGTAGCTATGAAGATTATCCTCCATCTCGTGGTGGCATGCCGTCTGAGTATTCTAGGGCAACAGGATTATCATTTCAAGTTATGTTTTATCTCGGCGATTTTAAAGCAAAGAAATATTTAGCTGAATGATTCATTCTCCCCTTCGAGCTGCCCTTGAAAATGGCGATGCCCGAACAATACAGTCGACTATCCAAAATGTTAATAGATCCCCAAAAGATGTTATAAATATATTATGTGATATTTTTGATACTGCAGTTTTATCACATTGGGAATTGGAATCATCGAGTCACCCAATTATTACAGTAAATAGTGTTAAAAATATTATAAGTGATAATAAAGTAAATCCTTCAATTCCTTTACTTTTATTTGCATCAGAGTGTGTCCAAAATTTATCTTACCGTATTCATGATGTGGAAATATTATCCAGTATTCAAAAAGATGGGCTGGAAAAATCTATCTTTATTAGTGACCTTCAAAATGATTTGGAAGTAGGCTCTGATCGTATTGTTTCTTCAGTCGCAAAAGTATTTTTGGCTTCTGATCGATCCTCAAGTGTTTTGGAAGTAATTGCTGAAGTTTTGTATCGAGACTTTAATACATTCAGTTTATTTACATTTCATCTTATGCGCGCCTTTGCATTCCAAGAAAGAAAAGACATTTTATGGTCTTATATCTTATCACTTATTAACCAAACCAAAAATATTACATTTTCTGAACCTGCACCTAAGAATGACCAATCTATTGATAGATGGAAAAAAACAATAATAAATCATCATGATGAATCTCTTTTAAAAAATTATTCCATCATGGAAAGATTATGGAATAGTGAATATGTCCGGATAAATCAGTATAAAAATGAAATTCTAAAATCATTAGACTCACTATCTATGATTGAGATGAAAGTGGAAAAAAGTAATCCTGATCATTGGGTTTGTAAAGGTCAAAATGAATGGGGGAAACAGTTTATTATGAGTGCTGAAAAAATTATTAATAAGAATATTTCATTAGAGGATAAGAAGGAAAAAATAGTTTATTTGGAATCATTACGATCATTAGCGAAAAATTGTGATGATTCAATTCTTCCTAATATTGGCGAACATATTGAGAAGGTATTATCATGAAGATTGGACCCTACAAAATTTATAGTATTGAAACGAGTGAATTTAGGTTAGATGGTGGCGCTATGTTTGGAATAATACCAAAAACACTTTGGGAAAAAAAGATTCCTTCTGATGATTTTAATCGAATTCCTATGGTGACGCGTTCTCTATTATTAGTCAGCAAAAATAAAAAAATATTAGTTGATACAGGAAATGGCACAAAATGGTCAGAGAAGTTGAAACATATTTACAATATCAATACAGATAGATATAATATTCAATCAGAATTATCAAAACTGGACATTAAACCCGAAGACATAACCGATGTTATTTGCACACATTTACATTTTGATCATGTAGGCGGAAATACATCTATTATAAATGGGAAAATTCAACCCACATTTGAAAATGCAAAATACTGGATATCACAAAATAACTGGACATTAGCGAATAACCCAACCCAAAAAGACCAGAGTAGTTTTATGAGTCATGATTGGAATACTTTACAAGAAAATGGAATGATACATCTAGTCAAGAATAAAGAACAATTTCTAGATGGAATAGACTTTCAATTAACATTTGGACATACTAGCGGCCTTCTTCACCCCATAATTTCAGATAATAATAATACATTATTTTTTGGATCAGATTTGTTTCCAACATCTGCTCATATTCCTATTCCATGGGTGATGGCATATGATATAAATCCAGTTAAAACAGTAAAAGAAAAATTAGAATTATTACCAAAGATGGTTGAAGATAATTGGATAATATTTTTGGAACATGATCAAAATATCCAAGCATGTTCTGTGAAACAGGAAGGGAAACATTTTCTATTGAATAAAGTGATTTCTATTAATGAATGAAGAACTAATTAAGTATGATTTATTTCATAAGGGTTTAAACCATTATAAAAATAGGTCTTTTTTGAATGCACATGAAGATTGGGAAACATTATGGAGTGACTATTATTTACCTGATAGAGATTTTATCCAGGGGTTAATTCAACTCTCCGTTAGCTTTATCCATTTAAATAATGGGAATTTGATTGGTGCAAAAAGTCTTTTAAAGAAATGTCAGAAAAAATTTAATAATTTTAACGGGGATTGCAGGGGCATAAACGTAGATATACTTAAAAATGATTTACAACAGCTAAGTATAGAGTACGATTTGCTCGAAACACATACATCATTCAATTGGGAATTTGTCCCAGAATTAAGGACTTAAATGGCGCATATATTATTATTCGTAAGAGATTTTGAACTGGGGACTAAATTATCAGGGATTTGTACTGATTTAGAGCAGATTGTGGAATTTGTAGATGAAAAGTCTGACCCAAGATTATTTGGGAATAATGCTAAAATGGCAATTGTTGACCTAGATGATAAAGTTTTTTCATCAATTGGGCTTATTGCGGAATTAGCTCGTTATGATTTAAAGGTGGTTGGTTTCATGAAACAAGTGAATAACAAAAATCAATCAAAATTAAAAAAAGCAGGATGTGAAATGATACTCCCTCGATCATCTCTAGTCAAAAATATGCCAACACTAATTAAAGAATTATTGCATTGAAAGAAAGTAAGGAAAAAAAGAGTGAAAGAGCTCTAGCCATTTTAAACTTACTAAAACAGGAATACCCTGATTCTAAATGTTCCCTTCATTATCAATCCACTTATGAATTATTGATTGCAACAATCTTATCTGCCCAATGTACAGATAAACGGGTGAATCAAGTAACGCCAGGTCTATTTAAAAAATATCCATCCATAGAAGAATTTGCTCACTCGGATTTACAAGAATTATCAAAAGATATACATTCTTGCGGATATCATAATCAAAAATCAAGAAGTATCCAAGGCGCCACTCTCACTATTTTAAATGAATTTGACGGGGAAGTACCAAATTCGTTAGATGATTTAGTTTCATTGCCAGGTGTAGGTCGAAAAACAGCTAATTGTGTTTTGGGTGAATGTTTCAATGTGCCTTCAATGGTTATAGATACACATATGGTTCGAATTATGAATTTATTGGAATTAACACATTCTAAGGATCCAAAAAAGATTGAATTGGGGCTCATGGATATTTTCCCAAATGAAGAATGGGTAAAATTAACTCATATGATTATTGACCATGGACGAGCCATTTGTATTGCCAGAAGACCGCAATGCCAGAATTGCATTTTAACTCACGTTTGCCCATCAAGTTTGATGGAATAGTATGTCACCCATTTCAATAGCCAAAGATAGAAGTCTTCCATTCAAAGAAGATGCTTTATTTTTAAGCCTCGATGTAGACACACAATCATTTATAAATAAAGTAGCGCAAAAAGATAAGTTAACGTATCAAGAAATTCGACAATGTATTGAAATAGCTATTGATTTTTCAATGTGGGGGGACTCATTTAGTCATACTTGGGTGGACATACAAAATGAGAGCAATTTAGACAAAACTTTTAGCCTTATTCGAAAAAGGTGGGAAGAATTAAAAATATCTACAATACAATATAATTCGAATCCAATTAGACCAAAAACAAGTATCCGAAAGGTAGCATCACATGATAACCAAAATGAAATAATAGGTATGTGTCCTGTTGCATCTGAAAAAACGGTTTGTTGTAATTTGATGACAATTGATGCTGTCCAAGGATGCGGATTAGGATGTAGTTATTGTAGTATTCAAACATTCTATGAAGATGGAGCCATCCTAGTAGATAATCAATTGAAAGAAAAATTGGATGCAATACAATTAGACCCAAAAAAGAATTATCATATTGGTTCAGGGCAATCATCTGATTCACTTGCGGTCGGAAATAAAAATGGCATCATTGAAGCTCAATTAAATTTTGCTCGAAATAATCCAAATATCATTTTTGAATTCAAGACTAAAACAAAAAATATTCAATATTTATTAGAGACAGGGGTACCAAAGAATGTATTTGTATGTTGGTCGTTAAATCCACAGGTTATAATTAATCATGAAGAACATGGAACAGCCACGTTGAAACAGAGGTTAGTATCTGCCCGAGCCTTAGCGGATAAAGGAGTCATTATTGGGTTTCATTTTCATCCCATTTTTTATTATGAAGGTTGGGAAGAAGGATACCAATCAATAGTTCTAAATATTTTTGACCAATTTTCTCCACAAGAAATAGGTATGATATCCTTTGGCACATTAACCTATATAAAACCTGCTATTAGAAGAATGCGAGAAGCTGGATTTAAAAGTAAAGCTCTGCAGATACCTTTAGTAGATGCAGCCGGGAAATTATCATATCCGATGGATATTAAAGAGAAAATCTTTAGAAGTGTTTACAACTACTTTAAAGATTGGCATAATGATGTATTTTTCTATTTTTGTATGGAAGATAAATCATTGTGGAATTCAGTTTTTGGTTATTATTATGAAACCAATGATCAATTCGAAAAAGCATTGTTTAAATACGTAAAATCAAAGATGACAAACAAAATTTAATAAGGCAGATTAAGAGCAATGAAAAAATACATCGCAATTATCATTATGGCAAATTCACTTTTAGTCAGTCAAATTGATTATCATTCAGAGATTGAGCCTATTTTAACAGGAAATTGTGGTGGGTGCCACACAACTGGAAATACGAGTGGATTTAATTTAGCCAGTTATGACAATTTAATGTCCCCTGGTAACCACGGTCTAGCTATTATCCCTTTTGATGGTGCAAATTCTATTTTAATTCAAAAACTTGGACCTAATCCGCCATTTGGAAATCAGATGCCGCAAAATGGGCCTTTGCCTCAGGAAACGATTGATTTTATTTCACAATGGATTGATGAAGGAGCATTAGAGTACCCAGCAGTTGATACTCTTATACATCCAGCATTGACCATTAATGAATTTCTCGCTATTAATAATTCTTGCTGTACAGATGAGAATGGTGAATTTGATGATTATATTGAAATTTTCAATTCAGGTGATACAATGGTTGTTCTTGATGGTATGTATTTAACGGATGATTTATCAGAACCAACAAAATTCATGATTCCGTATTCTGATATTGATTCGGCTAATTTTTATATTGAGCCTGGCGGATTTGTTCTATTTTGGGCAGATGATGATTCAGCTCAAGGGATAAATCATTTGAATTTCAAACTATCTAGTTCAGGAGGACAAATTGGTCTTTTTATGGGTGATGGAGAGACAACAATTGATACATTAAATTATAATGTTCAGTTATCTAATATATCCTACGGACGATTTCCTGATGGGTCAGACTCTTGGATATATACAAATCCCACACCAGGATTTTCAAATATTAATGAATTAGCTATAGATGCCCCGGATAATATTCCACAAAAAGTAGTTTTAAGCCCAAGCTATCCAAATCCATTCAATCCAACTACAACAATTCAGTTTAATGTTGGAGATGGAATGGAGAACCATGTTACCATCCAAATTATTGATTCAAATGGTCGGTATGTTGACTCCATTGTTGATGGACAATTTAAAACAGGTCAATATAAAGCCGTTTGGAATGCAGCAGTCTATCCTTCTGGGGTCTACTTTTTCCAACTTATATCAGGGAATTATAATCAAACACAGAAGGCTGTTTACCTAAAATAATAATCGCATTATGGTCGCTTTTTATTTTCTATTAATCACTTCATTTTGGGCTGGATATAAAATTTTCACCAAACGAAATGTAAGTAAAGAAATAAAAAGTATGTTGATTTATGCAATGGCAGCATCAACATGGTATAATTTTAATCATAATCCACATATGGTTTTATATTTATGCAATTTAACAGCTCTGATTGCCATTTATTTAACCTTTAAGTTTGATCAGAGATTATTCAATGTTTTCTTTTTCTTTGTTTGGTCTGGAGATTTATTTACTCTTTTAATTATAGACAATCCAGTGGCTCCATCACTAGATCTTGATCCCTTATTTTGGTTGGCTTTTTATTTTAAACATGTTGGACCTATTCTACTTGTGATGGATCTTATTCGAAATCAAAAATATTTTATTGAGAAACACGCCTATAAACATGCCATGATATTTATGCTGAGTTATGTAAGTATCATGTATGTGTATGATGTTGCATTTGACCAAAATATTCTAGATTTACAAGAGGCAACTTTGGATATTGAAAAAGCTTTTGGACCCTGGCCCAATTATGTTTTTGCTAATATAACCATAGGTCTATTATGGTTTTGGGCCATAGATTTAATTGGAAAAAAGCTAAAGGTCATTCAAAATTAATTATTGTGTAACTCACGTTGCCCAATTACATTTCAGGGTTCATTTTTAACTAGAAAGGAATACAAATGAAAAAAATTATTGGAATAGTTTTAGTTGCAACATTTGGGATTGTTGTCCTTAGTGCTATGAATCAGCCAGAAGGCGACACAAAAGCCTCTGTTGAAGTAAAAAAAGATTGCTGTAAAAAAGGTGAAAATCATGCATCGGCTGATTGCGCTAAGAAAGCCAAATCGCATTGTGATAAAAAAGGTGGATTCGCTAAAAAGGATTGTGCTTCTAAAGGATCATCTGATTGTGCAAAAAAAGGGAAAAATGGTTGTGACAAAAAATCAGAATGTGTTCATGAGAAGTGCGCATCAAAAGCTTCTGCTGATTGTGTAAAATCAAAATCGGTTACTAAAAAAGAAAAATGTGGCCCCGATTGCACTAAACCATGCTGTGAAAAAAAATGATTATTTAAAAAATAACTTTTTTAAAAGGGTAACTCTAGTTACCCTTTTTTTATGTTCAATAATATCCAATTAACACTTAGAAAACGATTAAAGATTATATTACCCTTTTGGGTTTTGATTGTTGGATATTTTATTATTTTAGAATGGGTTGAGCCAATTCCATCTCCAATTTGGATTGCCTGGGTTGACCAATTTATTCCTTTTATTTGGTGGATGATTATTCCATACTATTTTCATTATATAGGATTAATTCTTCCTCCATTATTATTTAAAAATAAAAGTAAATTAATAATTTTGAGAGAAACAAGTATTCTTATAACCTTAGTATGTTATATGAGTTTTATTATATGGCCCATCAGCGCGAGTGTTGTATGGAACGTTATAGAGCCAAACCATCTTGATTTACTTTATTCTATCCTATTAAAAAATGGATGGGATCAGAATTCATTTCCTTCAATGCATGTTGCTATTTCTTGTTTTTTCATGTGGGTTTTTGCCTTTGAGTTTCCAAAAGTGAAATGGGGTTTATATATTATCGGTTTCTCTATATTTCTATCAACATTTTTAATTAAACAACATTTTATAATTGATTCAATTGCAGGTATCATTATAGCTTATGCTGGATTTAAATATTGGATTAAAAAGGGTAAATTCGACCATGATAGAAAAGATAATAATTAGGACACTTGTATTACTATTTGTAGGAATCATCCTTTATTTCTACGTAGGAATATGGTTCACACATGTATAAAAATAAATTAATTTGGATATTATTTTTTTCTATTGGGTTATCAGCGCCAAAAAAATTGCCTAAAGATTTGGTGGATCCATGGTTGGGTTTCGATAAGGTTCAACACTTTTCATTTAGTTGTTTAATTACTTTAAGCTCTCAATATTTGTTTGTCAATAAATTTGGGATGGAAGAAAATGGAGCTGTATATATTTCTGCATCATCAAGCCTATTAATTGGCATTAGTAAAGAATTTGTTGATAAAAAGAAACCAAAAGGTTTTTTTAGCCGAAGAGATTTATTAGCTGATATTTTAGGGATTGGGTTTGCTGTCTTTTTAATCAATTTGCCTAGCACTCCGTGAAAAAAATATTATTTCTTATAGTCGGGATGGGAATAGCCGCCTTTGTTGTAATAAATCTAGATCAATTATTTAATATGCCTGATGAAATAACAGGAATCCTATATTTTATTTCAATTGGTATAGCGGCATCATCCGTTTTAAATTATTTCAAAGAATAGGGATCAACCAATAAATTGAAAAATATATTTATAAAAATTATGTTGATTGGAAGCACTTGGCTAATAATGGCGCAAGGGGAAAAGGAGGATCATATGGCCAAATCTGATTTTGAGTGGAAGAAAATTTTAACAGATGAACAGTACCATATCCTTAGAGAGAAAGGGACGGAGCAGGCCTTTACAGGGAAGTATGATAAACATTATGAAAAGGGTGAATATGTTTGTGCTGGTTGTGGAGAAATTCTTTATTCATCAGATACTAAATATAATTCAGGATGTGGCTGGCCCGCTTTTAGCGACGGCATTGACGGAAAAATAAACGAAACGCCTGACTATTCATTTGGGATGGTTCGAACTGAAATTACTTGTGCGAATTGTGGTGGACATTTAGGTCATGTGTTTAATGATGGGCCACAGTCAACTGGAATTCGACATTGTGTAAATTCCGCATCGTTAGATTTCAAAGCAAAAAAGGAAAAATAATGAAACAAGGAACGGTAAAAGAATATGATCGTACCAAAGGGTTTGGTTTTGTTACTTCAGATGATGGAGAAGATTATTTTGTTCATGTTAGTGGTTTAAGAGAGCATCTCAAACAGCGAGGATTGATGTCAGGACAACGCGTATTATTTGATGTTGATTTCGGTATGAAAGGGGATAAGGCGATTAATGTCCGCTTGGGTTAAACTTATTTTAATAAGGTTACTTTTTGTGTAAGTGCATTTCCGCCCGATTCTACCTGTAAAAAATACAATCCACTTGATAAATCATTTCCTTGCAATATAAAAGTATGGTCACCCTCTTGAAGAACACCTTGTAAATAGGATTTTAGTTCACACCCTTTGCCGTCCAATACCCTAATAGTTACTGAAGATTTCTTGGGTAAATGATATCGGATTTGAGTTGCTGGATTAAATGGATTAGGGAATGCAGGTTCAATTTTAAATGTTGAAGCAACAGGAATAGGTTTTATGGTTGATAATGGACTACGGATAAACGGTATTGTTTCAAATGGTGATTGAAAAACTGTTTCTGCTACGTCTTGAGAAAGTCCAAACCAATCAGTAATGAGCGTGGAATACAATTGACGGAAATCGAATTGATTTAGGAGATTTTCATTTTGATCTAAATTAGATAAATCCGGTTGATTTCCAAAAAATCCAGATTGAGCTTGCGATCCAAATATCATCATGGGGCCACTTGTTCCATGGTCCGTGCCATTTGAATAATTATCTTCCACTCGACGACCGAATTCTGATGTAGTCATAACAAGAACTCTATCTTGTAACCCTTGATTTTCCATATCTGTAATAAATGCTTGAACAGCTTCACATACATCACTCAATAATTCAGCATGAGTCCCTAATTGATTTGCATGAGTATCATATCCACTTTGAGATAAACGATAAACAGGAGTATTAAGCCCTCCTGAAATGAGTTTTGATGTGAGCGCAAGTTGTGTTGAAATATTTGAATTGGGATAGTCCACGGTTGTAGTCCCATTAATAGCCGAATCATAAATGATACCTGAATATTCGAATGTATTCAAATCCACTTCACGGATAAATGATAATTCATCCCCGCCTGCTGTCTGCGGGGGCGGATCATTATCACTTGGTACATAATTTCCTGTGACAATTTGGTACATGACTTCGGGATCAAAGACCATATTCCCCGCATTTGTTCCATCCATTTGAAATTCAAGTAAGTTGGCACTTTTGAACTGTATAGCCAGCGGAAATTCGGGAGAATTATCAGGGAAATCCGGATATTCTAGCTGGAATAATCTTCCAAGCCAGCCCGTATTCCAATGCTCATTGGAGTTAGACCCTGTAACCCAAATATCTGAGGAACGGAAATGAGATAAATTTGGATCGGGATATCCAACGCCATGAATTATACCCATTTTTTCATTTTGGTATAAACTGATTACTGGGGACATACTTGGATGGAATCCCATCTCATCGCTGATCATGATAGTATCTGATGGGTTAATTGCTAAGTTGGGTCGTTTCTCGTAATACACGTCATTGTTTGTAGGTATAATTGTATTCAGTCCGTCGTTCCCGCCATTCAATTTAATTAGGACAACAATTCTGTCTGTGTCCCACTGTGTAGACCGTTGTAGAGTATATTTTGCTCTATTATACGCAAAAAGGGGAACCTGTTTCCCAAGTAGGGAAAGCGCAATGGATGATTTAATAAAATCTCGTCGTTTCATGATAATTGAAACTCTGGTTTTTTCATCATAAATCGAAGCATATCACGAAATCGATTCCATTGTCCATTATTTTCTGGGGCATTAATAAACCAATCGTAAGGCTCCGCTCCATCAAGTAACACAGATAACAAATCTGCTTCCATTGTTTCAGAGAGAGGAACACCAAAGAGCAATAAGCTACATTTACGGACCATTTGTACGGATGCAAATTGACTTTCATCAGGATTATACATGGAATTGGCAAATGCAATGACATCTATAGTATCATCCAATTGTCCCAGCGGGCTATTTCCATCAATGAAGGATGTACTTAATAATTTACGTATGGGAAGAGAAATTGAATTTATCCATGTACGATATCCAGCCCAGCCGCTCACATCTGGCGGTTCTAAGGGAAGCATCCCAAGAAAATGGTAAATCTGTAAAAAGAATTGATCGGGAAAAGTGGATTCGCTTAAATCAAATTGCCGAACTGTACCCTGAATAACAGAAATAGGATTACGAATTTTGGACCCACGAAGAGCTGAGTCATAAAAATATTCAGTAGAAAATAAAAATTCCAAAACAGGTCTAATTTCATAATCATTTTCTACGAGAATATTTGCCATTTCTGAGACAATATTTTCATCCACAGTTTCATATACATACCATTTATATATTTTCTCACATAAAAATAAAGATGTCTCACTTTGTTCAAGAATGATATTAATAATCTCATCTCCGGTCCAATTACCAGTTTGGCCAAGGAATGTTTTTTCATCAAAATCATGCCAATCATCCCACCAAACTCCCCAACCTACTTGAGTATTAAAATCGTAATTGGTTAATAATCCATTCGTCACATATCCTGTGAATGCTCGAGATGCTTCTTCAATATCTTCTTGCGTATAATTATCTACACCAAGCGTAAATAATTCTAATAATTCACGACCAAAATTTTCATTAGGATGTCGCTTTTTACTTCCATGTGTATCCAGCCAAATCATCATCGCAGGTCCAAAAGTAATTTTTCTTAAGAGAGTTTTAAAATTGCCTAATCCATGCTCTCGTATTACTTGGTTTTGCTCAAACATGGCTTGGGGATAAAATACTTTTGAATGGGATGTAGCAAAATGATCATGCCAAAATAAAGCCATAGATTCTGTAATTGAAACTGGTGTTTGAGTCATTCTCATAATCCACCAATCAATCAAAGAAAACATGCGTTCATTATATGTGTCTAATAAAGCTAATATTTCATCTTCAGATAGCGTATCCCATTCAGGCGGTGCTTCTGTGACCCAAGAACCAGGCGGTTCCGGTAAAGGCTGATCTTCTAATATTTGGGCAAGTGCTTCATCCAATGATTGCTGAGATATTAATTGAATTTCTTCATAACGAGGTGCTGGTAGAATTCTTTTTAATAAGTGAGCTGCTGCTGCTTCATTCCAATCAACTCGTGGTAAGCTACGATTTGATTGTGGGATATTTAATTTTTTTGGAATTTCTATTGTAGGATCTGGTTGATAGACGGGTAATTTTTCCTGCAAATATTTTTTATAAATAGAAGCAACTTTAGGCGTTGGCCATTCCGGATTTAGGTTAGATGTATTATAAGACCTATTTAGGTCTAAGCCCAATAATGATCTTCTAGAGATTTTTTTTTCGGCCATAAGGTTTAATAGTTGTTAGGAGAATGTAGATAGGAAAACCTATAAAAGGTTAAATATTTTATTTAAATATAAATGATTTAATATGCTTTATTGTTGAAAGTCGAATTTTATGTCCACCTTTATATATTACTAGGTTAGAATCAAATCCTGAATTATCAAGAATGGAATGCATTATTTTGCTCCCTTCAGGTCTAACAATTGTATCTTCTGTCCCATGTAAAATTAAAAAAGGTGTTTCATTTTTTTGAATAAATCCTTTTGATTCGAATCGATATTTATTGGGTACAAAACCAGCAATAGGAATGGCGCCACCAAATGTATCTGTCCCTTTTACGATATAATGAAAAGTAAATACAGCACCCTGAGAAAACCCTAGAAAATAAATATCCTTTTTAGAAAATTGATCTGACGCTTTAGATACAACCTGATTCATTAAATCAAAAGAAAGATCCATCTCCCATTTTGTCTCTGTACTTCCTCCGTACCATGAAAATCCTTTTTCTTTAGCAGAATATGGGCCTTGAGGTAAAAACCATTTGATATTATTTTCGCCAATAGAATTTGTTAAAGGCTGCAGGGATGTTTTATCTCCTTGCCAACCATGAATGGCAATGATAGCGATTGATTTATTCATATTCAGTACAACAACAATTATCTACAATTGTAGCTTCAGTAAAAAAACCGCTTTCATCTAATTGGACTCTAATACAGGCCCCTATATTAGGTGTGACATTAATATCTGCTAGTTCTTGCATATCACTGACGATGACTGTTTTATAAATATATCCATCAATTAATCCACCGCCACATTCCCCACATTCTGTATCTACTGAATCACAACCAATAAATAATAATGTTAAGATTAATGTTATTAATAGTTGTTTCATTTTCTCTCCTTACCATCCATTGGATCTGTTTTTCTCATATTGATCCATACGATGAATAAAATCTTGTTCACTTTCAGCCTGAAGAAGTGGGCTGATAGAAATATTCTCTTTTAGGCTTATACTTGGTTGATTACCATAATCATGCCCTGGATATATAATTGTATCAGGATTCATTTTCAATAATTGATTATATACAGAATCGTATAAATCATTAATATTACTACCAGGGCTTAAAACACGACCGGTCCGTCCCACAAATAGTGTATCTCCAGTAAATAGAATATTCTTCATTGTAGCGCAAATAGAGTCAGTGTAATGACCGGGAGTATGGATAAATTGAAACATTAATTGACCCATTTTAAATTCTTCTAGATGGTATACTGCTTGGTTGTTTTTAGATTGTATTATACTCTTGCTCATTGGATGGCTTAGTATGACGGCTTTTGGATTCGTTCGAATATAGTCTTTTAAATGAGCTATATGATCACCATGTGTATGAGTAATAATAATCGCTGATAAAGCTCCGTTAATAAATGATTTAAAATTATCATATGGAAGTGCAGGGTCAATAATGCATTGTTGACCAGATTCTGAACAGGTAACCAAATAAGAAAAATTATCATCGTACCCGCCTTTTGCGGAACGAATGGAATATTCTTTCACTAATATCATATTATTCCCTCAGTTTTAATTCGTACTCTCATGAGATTGATGCTCAAAATTAGGTATATCAATATGATATTTGAACAAAGAAACAGTCATTAACTGAGGAAAATCTTTAAAAAAAGCTAACTAATTTGTTCAGGATATAGAACCGTATAACAGTACAGGGTTTTTTGTTTGTGGAATGATGATTAGATTATAAACATCATGGACCAAGATAAAAGAAAATTAGTAGCGATTGTATTTACAGATATCGTCGGCTTTACAAAACTAACAGCAGAAGACCAGAAAAAAGCGAGTGATTTACTTGATATTCAACGGGCCGAACTTAAACCACTTGTAGAATCCTACCAAGGGCATTGGGTTAAGGAAATGGGAGATGGCCTTATATTAACTTTTGACACCATTAATAAAGCGGTTCATTGTTGTGTAAAGATTCAACAAAAAGCGTTAGAAATTGACCATTTATCGCTCCGAATTGGTATCCATCTTGGGGAAATATTAGAAAAAGAAAATGATATTATTGGCGATGACGTAAACGTCACTGCCAGAATCGAACCATTTTCTGCTCCAGGAGGTATTGCCGTTTCTAATAAGGTAAATGATGCATTAGTCCGAGAACCAGAATTCAAAACAAAATTCATCGGAAAACCGAAGCTAAAGGGTGTTGGGCAAATTGTTGAAGTTTATTGCATTATTTCTCATGATCTTCCAGAGACAAAATTATCTGAAGTATCTGCTAAGTTGGAAAAATCAATTCCAATTTGGCAATATGCTATTGGTGTCCTATTGGCCATCGGTATTGCGGGGTATTTTATGATGCCTAAGAAGCCAAAAGTTGTTTCTGTAGCTGTCATGTACATGGACATCATTGGTAACAAGCAAGACCAATATCTTGAAACGATCACTGAAGATATAATCTTTAGTCTTTCAAAAGCCTTACCCGCAAACCTATTGGTCTCTGAAGTTTCATCAGTCCGAAAACTAAAAAATACAGATATGGAGATAGCGGATATTGCTAAAAGCTTGGGTGTGCAATTTGTATTTAGGAGCAGCCTTGAGCGGACAAGTGACGGATTCAATTTGGGATGTAATTTGGTAGAAGCCAAAACCGGAACTGAAAAATTTGTTAATAATTGGGTCATTGAAGAAAATAGTTTACAATCTATAGTTGGGGTATTGGTTGAAAATATTATCGGTGGATTAGATATTCCTATGGCTGCCGAATTGAGAAAAATTGAATATGATCCTCAATCCTATGAGCTTTACCTAAAAGGCATAGATCTATATGCACGGAGCGACAATAGGGAGCAAGATTTAGAAGCAATCAATATGATGAAAGAATCCGTTGACCTTGATGATAAATTAATTTCTGCCCAGCTCAGACTTGGAATGATGTATTATGAGATTGGAGATTATACTCAAGCTGACTTCCTATATTCTAGATCGCTCAAAAGAAGCAGACAGTTGGAAGACAATACCAATATCGCTGAATCATTACGAAAACAGGGTGCTCTATTACGACGACAAAGACAATATGAAGATGCTCTAATAAAATTTGATGAAGCTTTATCTATATTCAAGGTAATGAATGATAAAAGTAGTATGGCAAAAGCTATGAATAGTATTGCAATCTTGTACTACAAGACTCAAAGACTTGATGAGGCTTTAGAATATTGGCTTCAGGCATTTAGTATTGCGAAAGAGTTTGATGATAAATTAAAAATTTCTAAATATGTAAATAATATCGGAATATGGTACTGGAAAGATTTTGATTATTCTAAAGCGATTGATTATTATGAACAAAGTCTGGCCATTAAGGAAGAATTGGGCGATACCAGAAACTATGGCAAAACATTGAATAATCTTGGTGAGGTATATTATGATATGGGAGACTTCACAAGCGCAATTGATCATTTTAATCAAAGTATTGCAATCAAAGATACACTTGGCGACCAGTTAGGACTGAATTCAACTTTGTTTAATCTTGGTGAAGCTCAGATCTATAATTCAAACTATGATGATGCTCTTCCCAATTTTCGGAGAGCATTATCAATTGCTAATACTCTGGAAGATAAACACCAAATATCTGAAAGAAATAAAGGAATTGGCATTGTCCATTACAATCTCGCAGCCTATGACAGTGCTAGCCATTATTTAAGCAAATCAGATAGCATCTATATCTATCTGGGCATCCCTATTAATAGGTTGACAACCCTTTCCTGGTTGGCAATTACAGCAATGAAAGCAGGTAGTAAAAGCCAGGCTCAAAATTATTTTCAAAGTTTTAATGAACTTATTGACCAACATGATCCAAACAGTAAGGATATTATATCAATAAATTGGAACATGTATCAGGCCCATGTATTAGCAGGGGATAAAAAATTTGCAAAAGAATATTTAGAGAATTCATACCTGGAATTAAAGACAAGATCTAAAAAAATAAAAAATAAATCAGATCGAAAAAAATATTTATCAGTTCAATTGCATCAAAATATCGCAACCGCATGGGATAACTTGTAAATGAAGCTATTTTATTATAATTAATGTTTAAAAAATAAAAACGGGGATTATTCTTGAAATGATAAACTAATTTTACTATAATTATGGTAGGAAGAGAGGTCCTAATATGAAAATGATAACTGTTTTTTGTGCTATGAATGTGGTTGTTTTTGGCACTACTATTCAAATTCCCACTGATTATACGACTATTCAAGAAGGCATTGATGCATCAACGAATGGCGATACACTACTTATTGCACAAGGTATTTACTATGAAAATCTAATTCTTGAAAAAGAAATTGTGATCGCGAGCCATGCTATATATGATGATCTTGAATCGGGTTGGTTAGATAATGAGCATATTAATGAGACCATAATCAATGGTGTCTCAAATCCGACAGATCCTAACAAGGGTAGTTGTCTCATTATTCGTAACGATAATATTGCACCTACAATCATCGGGTTAACATTCCAGGATGGGATTGGGACTTCCATGACTGTTGATAATAATTGTTCTTCAAAAAAAGAACGTTCTGGAGGTGCAATTCTAATCTATCAAGCGTATCCCAACTTATCATTCAATAGATTTCTAAATAATGGTGGAGGGCAATTTATTGGTGATGAAGACATTCCATCTGTTTTAATTGGTGGTGCCATCAGTCATTACGATTCTGAAGATGTTGAGTTTGATGAAGATAGAAATAATGCCAGTCAAAGTAACAATTCATCTCGAGATGTACCGGACGAGATTAATATTCAGAATAATTATTTTGAAGGAAACAGTAGTGGAAATGGTGAAAACTTTTATTCATATGGATATGAAGGTTCCATTAATGTCAGTGGAAGTGTTTTTGAGAATATAGATTGTGAATCAAGTTCAGTGAATGAATTTGTGCTGCATTCTGTTGAAAATGAAGCAAATTATATTCAAAATGAAATTTCTGGCACCTGTATAGAATCAAATTCATTTTATATTTCCAATGATGGTGATGATAATTACGAAGGCACAGAGTCAGCGCCCTTCAAAACCATAGGGCATGCCTTAACGGTTGTACGAGATAGTGAAACTGTTACTACTATTAATCTTGCATCAGGTGTTTACTCACCGTTAAGTAATGGTGAACAATTTCCAATCGTTTTACCGGATAATGTTCATTTAATTGGTGCGAATACAGAAAATACTATATTAGACGCTGGAGCGGATGAAACTGCTGAATCAGCAGTCATTATCATCAAAGAAGTTGAAAATGTAGTACTAGCTAATCTGACCTTGACTGGTGGCTATACTGAGAGTCACGGCTGCACCGGAGGTGGAGGACTTTTAATCACTGCAAATGATATGTTTAATCTGTTTGATGGTGATGGTGGTACCGGTTTAGATGTTATTTCGACACCTTTAATTGAAAATGTGATTATTGAGAATAATCACTCGCACAATGGTGGAGGATTGTCTTTTTTTAGAACCCATGGTTCTGTTTTGAACAATGTCATCATAAGAAATAATGTAGCAACTGCGTTTGGGGGAGGCGTTTTCTGCTATGGCGGTGGAATCACAATGACAAATGTCACCGTTACAGGAAATCAAAATTTAGGTGATGGGCAAGGTGGCGGTATGATGCTTGCAGGTACGGAGGGCACACTAGATAGTATGACCATTACTAATAACACCGCGAATGGCAGCCATGGTGGAGGAATATGGACCAATAGTAGTGGTGATGATGAGCTTGGCTGGGTAATGACAAACTCTTTCATTAGCGGAAACCATAGTGATATGTTGGGTGGTGGTATTACTTTTGCATGGTCACACCCAACCGTTATTAATACGGTAATTAGTGAGAATTCAGCATGGTGGGGTGGTGGTGGAATTAGTGGAATTAATTCTGGTTTCACCTTAGACGGATCAACGGTCAGTGATAATTTTTCATATGGAGGTGGTGGTGGTATCTTCGCATTCGGCCCACTAGAGGGTGTTGATCCTCCGGTTATTGAAGGCTGCATGATTACCAGAAATGAAACGGGCGATAGTGATGGTGGTGGAATATTACTTAATGATGATCTTGACGCTGTTATCAGTCGTACTTTCGTAGTGAACAATCATGCTTCAGGGAATGTTGGCGGAATTGATGTTACTGGTACATCTGCAACTATAAACAATGTTACTGTTACTGGAAATACATCAGATGGTGGTGGCATAGGCATCACTGACGCTAATGTCGATATAACCAATTCAATTGTCTGGGACAATACTGGTATTGAAGTTTGGGTGTATAGTGGTTCTGCCACTGTCACTTACAGCGATATTGAAGGTGGATTTGGTGGGGAAGGAAACATAGATGCAGATCCACTCTTTACTGATCCAGATAATGGTGATTATACCTTACAGTCTCCCGATTCACCATGTATTGATGCTGGAACAGCAGATACGGATGGGGATGGTGAAGAAGACATCACTTATGCTGGTTTAGCACCAGATATAGGAGCATTTGAATCAATTTTATCCGCACCTACAAACTTTCAATTGGTCCCACTTGATACATATGTTATTCTGACGTGGAATCCTATATTAGATGATAATTTTCAATATTATATTATTGACAGATCCACTGATCCAGAATTTGCGACTAACGTTGTGACTCAATATGCAGTTTATAACTATTTTCAAGATAATAATCTAGAGTATGATATTGAATATTTCTATAGACTGTCCTATTATTCTAGCTCATGGAGTGAATACTCAGAGGTACTTTCTGTCACTTTGGGATGGATGGATATTAATGCAAATGAATTACCTATTACTTATGCACTTCATGAGAACTATCCGAACCCATTTAATCCTGTAACTAACATAAGCTATGATCTTCCTGAAGAAGCCATGGTTAATATCACTATTTTTGATATGATGGGTAGAGTTGTTAAAACGCTTGTAAATAGGACACAAACAGCTGGTTTCAAATCACTGCAGTGGAATGCTACAAACAACAGTGGACATCCTGTTAGTGCAGGGGTTTATATTTATTCGATCCAGGCAGGCAGTTTCAATGAAACGAGGAAAATGATTCTCCTAAAATAGAGTACTTACTTTCTTGTTTCTCAAATAATCAGAATTAAGGAATACTTTATCAAGACAAAATAATGGTATTGATAAGGTAATTATTTTAAATCTTTCGGATTAATACAGATAATCCTGAATATATCTTTAATATATACTCATGATTCTTTATCAATTGTTCAATTGATTGTAAGAGACATTATCAGATTACATCAATTGAGATAATACACGTATTTTACGGAACGAATTGAAAAATCTTTCGTAGGAATAATATATATACTTGAGTTTTAATTCGCACTAACATGAGTTTGGTGCTTAAAATTAGGGGAATCAAATTGATATTTAAACAAAGAAACAGACCGCTACGGAGGTTATAATGCAAACAAAACAATTAGGTTGGTATCTCATTTTTGGAGGTTTAATAATATTTATCATCAAATTTATTGGTGCTATTTTTTCATTTATTGCAGGCCATCCTATTTTAGGCTTAGCATTCATTGCGATAGTCGCTGGTGCCGGACTTCTTTTATATGATATGAGTAAAAAAGAAGCGTAATATCGCCAGCTAAAATTTGAGTAATTCTAAATTTTAGATATTCGTTAAAAAAATATACAAGGAAAGAAAATGAAATTAAAATTAGCAGCAACTGTCATTATTGGCAGTCTCATGGTTGGTTGTGTTGATGGTGGGCATCAGGATATCAGCTCATTGGGGACAGAATCGGATTCTCTTAGTTATACACTTGGAATAGACATAGGTGAAAATTTCAAAAGAGAAATGATTGATTTGGATTATGATGTATTTTTCACTGGAATTAAACATGGGTTTGGTGATGGTGAAGTTATGTTAACAAAAGATGAGCGTAATCAAACAATTCGGAAATTCCAAAAAACACTTAGAGATAACCAAAAAGCTAAAGCAGAAATAAATATTGTGGCTGGGGAAGAATTCTTAGAGACAAATAAAGCAAAAGAAGGTGTTCAAGAAACGCCGACAGGATTACAATATAAAGTTATTCAAGAAGGTAATGGAGATTCTCCAACAGCTTCAGATAAAGTTAAAGTGCATTATAGCGGTAAGCTAATTGATGGAACTGAATTTGATAGTTCTTATAGTCGTGGTGAACCTGCAACCTTTAGTGTTGGCGGAGTTATCAAAGGATGGAAAGAAGGTATTCAACTCATGAAAGTGGGAGCGAAATTTGAATTTTATATTCCTTCAAATCTTGCTTATGGCCCCCGACCAAGTGCAACTATTCCCGCAAATAGCACACTTATCTTTGAAGTGGAATTATTAGAAATAGTTAAATAAATCAGATTTAACATGATATAAAAAGTCTCATGTCTTCATGGGGCTTTTTTGTATGCGGAATTAATCTCAAAAAAATAATTATCTAGAACAGATAGGGGTTAACTCTGTCAAGGTTTGGCATAGTAGGGGAACAAAAAAGGGATGCGATTAAACCTCCCTATTTTGTGTATCTCACGACGAGATTAATAATATTTAGAGTTTTGTACCCCGGACAGGATTCGAACCTGTGACCCACAGCTTAGAAGGCTGTTGCTCTATCCAGCTGAGCTACCGGGGCATATATTTATAATTAGAAAGAAATGGAAATAATTGACTCGTATCAGCCAAATAAATTTACCAAAATTCAGATGCTTGAACAGGTAAAAAAAAGGCAAATATCTCTCGTCGGAGTCTCGTCGAGAAAAAACTTGACTCTATCAGACAGAATATCGTACACTTCTCGTCGAGAGGTTAAGAATTTTCTCTCTATTAACCACAAACCAATAAAAAAATGGAGGTCTTAAATGGCTGAAACTGTAAAAGCTACAGGTGTATCCAAAGAAAGCGGATACTTATATTATCTCGGAAAAGACGGCAATGTTTGGCGTTCTCAAATGGCCCGTGCTGGAAAAGGCGGAGGTAATGCAGAAAAAGTTGCAGATGCTGGTGTAACACGCGAAGGCGGTTACCTTTATTTTATTGATAAAAATGGCGATGTTGCACGCTCCCCAATGGCTCGTGGACGTAAGAAATAAATCCATTTACCGGAAAAAAGGCTCTCTCCGGAGAGCCTTTTTTTTTGTTTAATATATGATTTATATATTTAAATTCGCACTTGTATATTTCATGAATCAACTGAGGTAGGAATTTTCATGACAAAGAAAATTGTATCCATAATAATAATGACATGCTTGTTTGCTCCTAATCTAAGAGGAGCTAACCTAGGTGAATTTGAAGCACAGTGGCTTAAAAAGAAAGAAGAAGTATCTAAAAAAAGCACACCGGTAAAGCACGTCCCAAAAGAAGAATCAGTAATAACACGGAAATCGACACAGAAAATCCCTGTGAAAGCACTACCTGGCGGTTGGGTTTTCCGTGATGAATTACTCGCTAATTGGGGCACAAATCTTCCTGCTGTCATTTCAATTATTCCCGACTCATCAATTGAAGTTGTTTATCAAGATGAGAAGAAAACCACTAAAGATGGAATAATGCTTCCCATTAAACGTGCATCAGTGACTTTTGATTATACTGCGCGGTTGACGCATGAGCAAATTACTCTTTCTTTTGTAAATGTAGATTTTATCTATAGTACGACCAATAGCAGTGATTCTCACTTTATTTTGGAGAAAATCACTAAAAGAATCAAATTGAAAGATGGTGGATTTCCAAAATTAAGTTCTGATGATGTCATTAAATTTAAAGTGTTAATGCAATATGGTACACCGAGGGAATTTGACGGTGTTTGGCATATTTATTCCAATTCATCTTCTGGATTTAGAGTTCGAAAATTAGATGATAAAAACCTAAAAGTTGAAATGGATGGTTTAAAGATTAAAGCACAATTACATGAAGCTATTGAAGAAGTTTATAGTAAACAAGGTATCGAACATAAGAAACGTTTGATGATGGAAGGTATCGATCTTTAAGGTATATTGTATGATATCTAGTATTAAAAAAAGGCCGAATGGCCTTTTTTTATTTATTTATTTATATTCTTTTTTGTGGGCACAAACGGTTTCTGAAATTCAAATTGTAGGAATAAAAAAAACAAAGGAATATGTTGTTAAGAGAGAGATACAGCATTCTAAATATCATTCTCTCGATAGTACTCTTGCCACTCAAGATCGAGACCGAATTGACAATTTAGGTATTTTTAGTGACGTTCAATGGAAATCCATCCCATTAGAAGATGGATCTGTTATTTTACAATTCAGTGTAACTGAATCGTGGAATAATATCAAAGGGGCCATGCCAATATATTCAGAAGAGTATGGCTGGGCAGTTACGGGTGGCTATATTATAAAAAACCTAGGTGGTCGAAACCAAATGTTGGAAATAGGTGGAAGCATTGGGGGACAAAATAATTATGGTTTCCAATTCTTTGATCCATGGATATTTGGAGATCATGTATCTGCTGAATTCGAATTAGGAAAAAGCACCAATAATCATCTATTTCTTAATCTTGAAAAAAGGGTTACATCTCTCAGTTTTGGAATGGGAAGATATTTTAATAAATATTTTCGAACAAAATTTGAAATTGAAATCGAGAAAAAAATATTTTCTGAGGATATAACTGATACAATGAACGATGACATATATAAATATGTTAGTTTATTTGGCTCCATAGGTTATGATTCCAGAGATGTATATTCGAATCCAAGTAAAGGGATAAAAATAAAAAATTCTCTTTATGGACAAATTGATCATGAATCAACCGATAAAAATCGTCTTGTTTGGAATCATTCATCAAGTGTTTTTCACACAATTGTCCCAGGAGAAAAAAAAGTCATATTGGGGATAAATCTTTCGAATCAATTAAGCTGGGGCAATCAAAATGCTGTTTGGTTATATTATATTGGTGGTGGCAATTCTGTTAGAGGATGGAAAATGCCATCTCGGAAATTATATGAATCCAATGATCAACAATATAGGTTTGGCCACCATTTGATACAAAGTTCAGTTGAATTAAGAAAAGTAATTATACCAAAACATGCCACACAGTATGGCAATGAAATTGGGCTAGATATAGGGCTCTTTTTTGATGTTGGAATGACCTCAATTGAATTAAATGAGCTTATGAATCAAACACCCTTATTTGGGACAGGTTTTGGTATGCGTATTCCCATGCCAATGATAGGCGTTCTTAGGTTAGATTATGGCTGGGCATTTTATGAAGGAAAACATATAGAATCTTCCTTCCATTTGGCCATGGGCCATCGGTTTTAATCTATTTTCTTTTAAAGATCATTATTTTATCAAATCGGGATTCTGTCCCATCTTTCAATCTTGAAATATTTTTACGATGAGTATATATCACAAACCAAGGTATAATCAGGCTAAATATAAGTAACGAAAGTGGCGGCTGAACTGAAAGGAGAAAGGGTAGTATTCCCAATAGTATAACGGGAATTGAAAGGGCAGCCAATATTGAGCTTAATGATACATAGCCTGTCGTTATTAAAGTTGTTATAAAAACACCTAAAGCCATAGGAAAAGCCACAGGAAATAATCCAATAAAGACACCTGCTAATGTCCCAATACCTTTTCCACCGCGAAATTGCGCAAATATTGAATATGTATGGCCTAACACAGATGCAATTCCACATAAAATTTGTAATACACCTAGATCAGGAATATTTTGATATTGAAAACCCAATTCAGCGATGATTTTAGCAGATACCCATCCTTTTAATCCATCAATGAATAAAACAAAAAGCGCTGGTTTCCAACCTAAGATACGAAAGGCATTTGTTGCTCCCGCATTTCCACTCCCATGCTGACGTATATCAATATTTTTAAGATATTTCCCTGTAAGTATACTCGTTGGAAATGATCCTGCAATAAAACTTGCAGTAAGGAGTAATATTAAAATTGCCATGATGTAGGAATTTTATTCTGTGTCAGAAAGTGGATTTGTATTCGGGGCTAACATGCCACCAGAAATAATGGTCTTTAATCCTTCTTCTACAGTCATACCTGTTGGTATAGTATCTTTTGCAGGAATCATAAGGAAAAAACCAGATGTAGGATTTGGTGTTGTTGGTACAAATAAATGGTAATGTAATTGACCATTTTCAGTTTTTGATTCTCCGCTAATAAAAGCCATGGTCCACAATCCTACTCTAGGATATTGAATATAGACAGCACCCTTAAATGCATCAGCCGTTTTCCCTGTGAATGTTTCTGTAATTTGTTTTAGGGTACTATAAATTGTATTTACAATTGGAACACGCTTTAGTATCCTTTCCCCTAAACCAAATAATTTTCTCCCCAAAAAATTAGACACAATGACACCTAATAAATAGATGAGAACTAAAGTGAGTAGTATACCTAAGCCTGGGATTTCATCTAAACCAATTTTTTTCAACACAGGTAAAGACATTTGACTCAGAATATCTAATAAGAATTTTAAAACGAAATAAGTTAAATAAATTGGGAAAAGGGCTGCGATTCCCGCAAATATTTTAGATTTGAAGTTATGTAATAATGGATTTTTCATAGTCTAAAGTTATTGCGATTCTAGCTCTAATAAAAATTGCTTTATCTGTAATCCGCCACCAAACCCACCAAGTCCCCCACCATGAGTTAATACTCTATGACATGGGATAATAAGTGGAATGGGATTATTCGCATTTGCACTCCCCACTGCACGAACCGCATTTGGATTATTACATTGTTGAGCAATTTTCTTGTAAGATGATGTTTTTCCGTATGGAATTTTTGCCACTTCTTTTAATGCTCTTGTGTAAAAGGGAGGCGCTTGAAAGTCTAAGGGTAAATCAAATATTTTCCTTTGCCCATTCAAATAATCCAAAATTTGTTTTTGGAATGGGTGATCTTTTTCTTCGCTCGATTGAATAGACTCATTTGGATAAAAGGATTTGAGCTTTAATAGAAAAGGTATTTCATTTTCAAATAGAATTCTTCGAATACCTTTTTTTGAGTATAGAAGGCAGATTATTCCAATGGGAGAATTAAATTGAATGAGGGTAAGCATAATTGAAATTTTTTAAAATAATTAAGATTTTGATGGATTTATCCAATGAATAAGAACAGCACCAGATACAATCATAGTTCCACCAATAATAGCTGATAGCGATAAAACTTCACCTAAAAATATCCATCCTAGCGTTGTAGCAATCACAGGAGGGAAAAAAGCCACATAAGATATTTGGGGCATGGTTAAATGAGAAAATAACCATACATAAATAAGCCAAGTAATGACCGTTCCAAATACTGTTAAATATCCAATCGCAAAAATATTATAATGGCTCCAATTCATAGTCATATCTGCTTCAAAAATAAATGAAATAATCATTAATAGAATACCAGCAATTGTTTGACTGACTACATTCAATTGAACGGTTGACAATACTTTATGATGTTTTTTTAAATAGACATTTGGCCAAGCTGCTACTAATACTGCTAACGCCAGACCTGCAATGCCTAAGGGTACATTGTTGCCTCCTAGTCCAGAACTTTCACTCAGTAAAATAAATGCACCCGTTGTACCAATAAGAATAGTTCCAATTTTCGAAAAGGTTAAATTCTCATCAGCTAATATAAAATGTGATATTAGTGCAACTACGAGCGGAAATCCCGCCCACATAACAGATGATACACTTGAAAAAACAAATTGAGTAGATATGTATGTTAAACTATAAGATATAACAAAGTTAAAAATGGCAAATTGTAGGTATAACGACCAAGCAATTTTTGACATGGGTAATTTTTCTTTTCGAAAAAAAAGAATTCCCCATAATATTATAGCAGCAATAATAAATCGAATGGCAACACCAAATATGGGCGGTGTCCCTTCATTCAGGCTAATTTTTAATACAATCCATGTGGTACCCCAAATAACACAAAGAATAGCATATAATGATATTATCTTTAGTTTCATGCGATTAGAAGACGGTAAATTTAGTTTCTCTTTATATTAGTTTCATTTTATATTAGTTTCATTTTAGTGACGGGAAGGACATTAATCTTTGATTGAAATAAAATCATTATCTAAAGCATTTAGATTAACAAAACAGCACCGACGAGAACTGGGTAAATCCTTTAAGGATAAAAAAACAATTCAAGCTGTAAATGATATATCATTTACATGTAAACCGGGACAAATCTTTGGACTCATAGGTCCAAATGGAGCCGGGAAAACGACGACGCTTCGAATGGTTGCTACCATGTTAAAACCTACCAAAGGATCAATTATTGTATGTGGATATGATACGGTCCATCATAATCAACAAGTGCGTAAACAAATTGGATTCATGACGGGCCAGACTGCATTATATGATAGATTAACGCCTAATGAAATGGTACAATACATGGCTGAGTTACATGGAATGAATAAGGAAAAATTCCTAAAGAGAAGGGAAAAACTTTTTGATATTTTGGATATGCACGATTTTTCGAATAGACGAATCGCTCGTTTAAGTACAGGTATGAAACAGAAAACATCTATTGCTAGAACAATAATTCATGACCCAGAAGTGATGGTATTTGATGAGCCAACTTCTGGACTTGATGTTATGTCTTCACGGGCCATTATGAATCTGATTAGATCATGTAAGGATGATGGAAAAACAGTTTTGTTTTCTACTCATCGTATGGGAGAAATAAATCAAGTTTGTGATGATTTGGCTATTATTTATAAAGGTAAATTATTTTTCAATGGTAGTTTAGAACAGTTTAAATCAGAAATGACTCAGCCAACATTTGAAGATGAATTTGTATTTCGTGTGGAGGAAAACTAAAATGAAAATATGGATCATTTTTAAAAAAGAATTAAAAGATATTCTTCGTGATAGACGAACAATCATGATGATGATTATATTTCCGCTCTTAATAGCACCAGCGATTATAACAGGTGTTTCAAAAGTTCAAATGATGCAAATGAAAAAAGCTCAAGAAAAAAAGTTGAAGTTGCATTTTATTGGAAAAGAGTATGCTCCAAATCTTTTTCAAGAATTCGTTTCTTCTGAGAGAGTGGTTATGATACCCCGCATCCAAAAAGATAGTATTCAACACTATATTCAAGAAGAATTCATTGATGCCGTCATTGAAGTATCATCTCATTATAGTTTAGCTTTGGGGCAGAACAGAAAAGCGAGTATAAAATTATATTACAAAGGTTCAGATTCCATGGGTATTACAAGGAAACGTGTGGAACAAATTGTTGAGCGGCGAGAGCGAATTATCATTTCAGAACGTATGGAAAAATTAAATTTAGATTTAGATATTGTAGATGCTTTTGAAGTGGAGAGGATTGATGTATCATCATCCCAAGAAAAAATCGGGAAAGCTGCTGGTGGATTTCTACCATATATATTCATCATTTTTGGGTTTATGGGTGCTATGTATCCTGGATTAGACTTAGGTGCGGGAGAAAAGGAAAGAGGTACATTAGAAACGATTTTATCATCTCCTGCATCTCGATTTGATATAGTGATGGGAAAATTTCTCGTTGTCTTAACAGCAGCCATTACTACATCATTTATTGCTATTGGAGGATTATATTTGGCTGTTCAGCAATTTCCTGACATACCGGTAGAAATACTTCAGGTTATTCAGGATGTTTTAAGTTTAAAGGTTTTTCTTATGATTGTGGGATTGGTTGTTCCCGTATCTGCGTTTTTTAGTGCAATCATTTTAAGTTTATCGATTTATGCAAAATCATTTAAAGAGGCGCAAAGTATAGTTGCTCCCTTAAATATAATAATTATTTTCCCCGCAATCATTGGGACAATTCCAGGTATTGAATTAAATCATATAACTGCATTAATCCCTGTCTTAAATGTTTCATTAGCGGCCAAAGATGTTGTGGCTGGAATTGTTGACCCTATATTGATGGCTGAAGTATATGGGTCTCTTTTTTTATTAGCTGGGCTGTCGATTTGGTTTTGCGTTAACCGGTTTAACAGAGAAGAAACCATCTTCCGGAATTAATTAAATAAAAAACCCGCAGCAAAGCGGGTTTTTTATTTAAACATTACTCTAAAGTATTAATTTTGTTTATTGTCATGCATCCGAATGACAATTGGACTTGCAACAAAAATACTGGAATATGTCCCTACAATTACACCAATAATAAGAGCGAATGCTAAATTATGAATCACTTCTCCTCCAAATAAGAATAGTATAACTACAACAAAAAATGTAGTTAAAGATGTAATAATCGTTCGGCTCAATGATTCATTGATACTTTGATTAATCACATCTGTATAATTTGCACGTTTATTGAGCTTTAAATTTTCACGAATACGATCAAAAATCACAATTGTATCATTCAATGAATAACCCACAATTGTTAAGAAGGCAGCAATTACAGCTAAGGTTATTTCATATCCTAATATAGAGAAAAAGCCTAAGGTAATCATAATATCGTGAGCTAAGGCTGCAATCGCACCCACTGCAAATGTAAACTCAAACCGAATTGAAATGTAAATTAAAATCAAAGCAAGAGCTGAGAAAATAGCCATCATAGCATCACCACTTAATTCTGCCCCAACTTTTGGACCTACTTTTTCGATAGATAGAATAAAATCAGTCTCGATTTCTGGCACTTTATCGGGAAATATGCTTCGCATAAATCCAACAACTTTTTGAGAAAAATTTTCTGGTTCATTTTCTAATGTTGGAATGCGAACAGCAACATTAGAATGATCCCCAAAGTGTTTTATTTCTGCTTTACTAAAGTCAAATGATTGTCCATCAAGGGAAACATTTGCAAGCGCAGATCGCACTTCTTCAATATTAACCGTTTCGCTGTAATTTACCGCAATCATTGTACCGCCATTAAAGTCAATCCCAAGTTTTGGACCACCATTAAGGCCGAGAGAAATGATGCCAGCTGCTATTAGAAAGAGTGAGAGAAACCCGGCTAATCGAGATTGGCTCATAAAATCAATATGTGTTTCTTTAATAAATCTCATAATTAAATACTCAAGCTATTCATCCGCCCGCGAGCAGATAGTGAATTAAAAATGGTCCGGGTAACAAAAACAGCCGTAAACATACTTATTAAGATTCCCCAAAATAATACTGTGGCAAATCCTTTGATTGGCCCAGTACCAAATTGATACAAGACTAAGGCTGCAATGACAGTTGTTACATTCGCATCAATTATTGTTGTTAAAGCGCGATCATAACCAGCATCAATGGCTGTCTTTGGTGTTTTTCCTTTTCTTAGTTCTTCCCGAATCCGTTCAAAAATAATGACATTTGCATCGATGGACATACCAACTGTTAAGATTAATCCAGCAATACCTGGCAATGTTAACGTAGCTTTAAGAGAAGCAAGCACAGCTAGGACTAATAAAATATTCCAGATTAAGGCAAAATCAGCAATTCCACCAGATCCCTTATAGTACAAGACCATAAAAACGAGAACTAATGCAAGTCCAATGATAACAGATCGTGTCCCCTGTGAAATTGAATCAGCACCGAGTGAAGGGCCAACAATACGTTCTTCAATGATATTGACAGGAGCTGGTAATGCACCCGCTCTTAGAATAATACCAATATCTTTCGCTTCATTTATATTTGCAAATCCTTCAATTTGGGTACGGCCACTAGGAATTTTTTCTCTAATATTAGGCGCCATGTGAACTTTTTTATCCAAAACAATTGCTATTCTTTGTCCAACATTTGCTCCTGTAACTCTAGCCCATGTTCTTGCACCTTCTGAATTCATTGTTAAAGAAACAACAGGTTGTCCTGCAGAACCGCCACCTAAGGAACCTAAGTTAGCTTTAGCTTCTTCTACAACACCACCAGTGAGTTCCGATGTACTTTTTAAATAATAAAGACGGTAAAACCCTGATTGCTCTTCAGCACCAGCAGGTTTCTCAATATCATTTCCAAACATGAATTGTCCGCCAGCTGTTTTAACAATGGATTCAACTTCTGGTTTTTGAAGCATTTTTTTAACGGCATAAATATTTTTTTCATTTACACCATAATCAGTCCCCATAGGTATTAATAATGATAATAAAGGACGTTCAGCAAAAAGTGCATCATCCACTAAAAGGCTATCATCTGATTCTTCGGGATTAACATCTTCTTCACCAAATAATTCACTGACAGTTTTGGTATCATCTGTTTCTTCATTTGTACTTTCAGATGAAGTCTTATTTGATGCAATAAATTCATCTAATTCAGTTGTTCCTTTAAGTTTATCATCAATCCGTTGAATAATGTCATTTGATATTTCAGGTCCTTTTACGAGATAGAATTCTAGTAGTGCTGTACTTTGTAAAAGAGCTCGTGCTCTTTCAGGATCCTGGATTCCCGCTAATTCGACTACTATGCGATGTTTACCTTGTTTTTGAATCGTTGGCTCGGAAACACCGAATTGGTCTACTCGATTTTGAAGAATTTCTAAAACACGATTAATTGCATCACCTGCTTCTTGTTCTAGTTGAACAAAAATATCGTCTATGTTTCCACCAAATTCATGGTAGTAACGCGGAAGTTTTAAACCTGTTGTAGCAATTTCCTGTTTAAATAATGGAAAAAATTCTGCATCAGGAGCAGAGAGTTTTTCCTGAACGCTTTGAATGACTTTTTCAAATCGTTCATCTTTATTTTTAGCCAAGTTTGACATTAGTAGAGGAATGTCTGCCTCTAGGACAATATACATTCCACCTTTTAAATCTAAACCTTGACGGATTATTTTGGATTCTAGTTGTGCCAGTTGGCCAGATTCTCTAAGAGATTCTTTTTCATTCTCGTTAAGATTTTGGAATTTCCAAGAAGGAATAAGAGCATATAATGCCCATGCCAAAATAACGCCAATGACTATGTATCTGGGTGTAAGTTCTTTATTCATGTGCCTTTTTAACTGTAAATATTTATGATTTGACTATTAAAGCCCGGGAATTTACTCGCCGGCATTTCCACAGGCAATTTCTATTTATTTTAGAAATTAGACCTTTTATTTTAAATAATATTTAAATCTTCTCCGACTTTTATAAAAGCATTTATAGCTGTATCTAAATGTTTTTGGTTCATGGTAGCGGAAATTTGAACTCGAATCCGAGCTTCACCTTCGGGAACTACAGGGAAGAAAAATCCTGTAACATAAATTCCTTCCTTTAATAGTGACTCTGCCATCATTTGAGCCAACTCTGCATCATATAACATAATGGGTACAATAGGGTGAATACCTTTTTTTAAATCAAAACCTGCATCAGCCATTTTAGATCGAAAGTATGAAGTATTTTTTTCTAGCTTATCTCGTAATTCTGTAGTTGACGATAATAGCTCAAATGCTTTTAATCCTGCTGCAACAATGGATGGAGCCACACTATTAGAAAAAAGGTATGGGCGAGATCGTTGCCGTAATAAATCAATTATTTCTTGTTTCCCAGATGTAAAACCACCTGAAGCGCCACCTAATGCTTTCCCAAGAGTGGATGTGAAAATATCAATTTTATTTAAAACACCATTATGTTCAGCAGATCCACGACCAGTTTTTCCTACGAAACCAGTAGCATGTGAATCATCCACCATCACAATTGCATTATATTTTTGAGCTAAATCAGTGATTTCTTTTAATTTAGCAATATAGCCATCCATTGAAAAAACGCCATCGGTAGCAATAAGTCGAATCCGTGCATTTTCAGCTTCAATAAGTTTGGCTTCTAAATCCGCCATATTATTATTGGTGTATCGAAATCGTTGTGCTTTACATAATCGTATACCATCAATGATGGATGCATGGTTTAGAGCATCGGAAATAACTGCATCTTCTGGGCCAAGAAGTGTTTCAAAAAGTCCGCCATTTGCATCAAAACAACTTGTGTATAAAATGGTATCGTCCGTTTCAAGAAAAGATGAAATAGATTTTTCCAGTGATTTGTGTAAATCTTGCGTTCCGCAAATAAACCGGACCGATGCCATACCAAACCCATGTTCATCCAATGCTTGTTTTGCAGCATGAATTAAATCAGGATGATTGGCCAAGCCTAAATAATTATTAGCACAAAAGTTCAAAACATTTCCACCTTCTTTGGTGGAAATATGAACCCCCTGTGGCGTTACAATAGTTCGTTCTTTTTTATAAAGACCTTTAGTCTCAATTTGAGAGAGAATAGCAGTGAAATGTTGATTGGATTTATTCATTTGGTTTAAATAGGTTTTTTCCTTCAAATGTTTTTGTTCCATTTATATAACTAAAATATTTTCTGTTTTCACACGAAATATATTCAATATCTACAGGTGTCAATTGCCTTGGGCGTGTTGGCCAATATTCATCTTGTAGTTCAATCATTTTATCAATCGTCTCATGATGGTTTTTCAAGTCGAGATATTGTTGTAATCGATCTAAATATGGCTTCGCACCAATACCTGTGGGTACGGGACTATTGGGAGTAATAATGTCTGGCCTAAACCAAGAAATATCAATAACAGCCATAAATATTGGGAAATCATTGGACATTGCAAATGTTTGATTTATTGAGTTTGTGGCAGTAACAACATTCTGATTGGATGCTAAAATAATATCTAATAGGAAGTTAACAATATTGGGAAAAAGTTCTGTGCTTGCGGCCAGTCTATCGTATTCAACATCATCCCAATGTACAGGTACAACAGGATAAGCTTCAGATGACCAGGGTTGATCCATTTGGTTTAATAATAGATCTTTAAGGTATGATGGCTTTTTTAAATCTGAAGGGTCTAGGCGATCTAGTGTTGTATATTGATTACACCAACGAGAAAAAAAAAGCGCATGGATTAAATCTTCTAAAGAATCTTTTACGGGTTCACAAAATTTTATTACTGCTTTAGACCCTTTGTCGTCTTCTCTAAATGTATTCAGGAAACGTCCTTGTTGGAATATTGAGTCAGATGTCCAAGGTGGTTTTTGGCCATTTTCTCTATTAATGCGTATACTTTCTCTTTCAATACACCAATTAAAAAACGCCTTTATAGGATCGTCAATATTTAAGCCATCTAAACTATTTTCATATGGGTTATTCATTACTTACTCATCAACACCTTGTAATGTTGGATAATACTCACCATTCCAGTACTACTTTTCCGCAATTTCCTGATTCCATAATATCAAAACCTTTTTGAAAATCATGCACAGGAAATGTATGAGTTAATACATTTGAAATATCTAATCCACTTCTGAGCATTTGGGTCATTTTATACCAAGTTTCAAACATTTCACGTCCATAAATCCCTTTAACGTGTAGTCCCTTAAAAATTATATCATCCCAATTGATTTGTGTAGATTCTGGAAGTAGCCCTAAAAGAGCTATGCGTCCGCCATGATACATATTCTCCAACATGGATTTGAATGCTGCAGAATTTCCCGACATTTCAAGTCCCACATCAAAACCATTGGATATACCTAATTCAGAAATAACATTTTTTATTTTATCCCTAGATACATTGATTACTTTTGTGGCGCCCATCTTTTTTGCAAGCTCTAAGCGAAAATCATTCACATCTGTAATAACAATATGACGTGCACCCACATAATTGCAAATCGCCACAGCCATAATTCCAATAGGTCCTGCACCCGTAATAAGAACATCTTCCCCCACCATTTCAAATGAAAGAGCTGTATGAGCTGCATTGCCAAATGGATCAAAAATGGCAGCAATTTCAGAAGGAATATCATTATGAACACCCCATACATTGAATTCTGGCATGACTAAATATTCGGCAAATGCACCCTCACGATGAATTCCAATGCCAACTGTTTTATGGCATAAATGGCGTTTACCTGCTCTACAATTTCGACAATATCCACATGTAATGTGACCTTCGCCCGAAACACGATCTCCAATTTTGAAGTGTGTAACGCCTGGCCCAATTTCTTCGACTATGCCACAAAACTCATGGCCTGTAACCAACGGTGTATTAATTGTGCGCTTAGACCATTCATCCCATTTATAAATATGAAGATCAGTTCCACAAATAGCTGTATGGGTTATTTTTATTTTTACATCATTTGTGCTACAGGTTGGAGTAGGTACGTTGTCCAACCATATTCCACGTTCTGGAGATTTTTTTACAAGTGCTTTCATTCAAGAATTAAGTTCATTTCATAGGAAAAATACAATTGAAATTTACAAGTTGAATTTTTATTAAACCATATGATGACAAAACATTTTCTAGTTTTTCGAAACATGTTAAATCTTTATTAGTATAATCTTATTCCTTAACCTTAAGGCTTGACTAGATATAAATTCCGTGCCCGAAAATATTTCGGGAAAGTATATTATGGGACATATTATTTCATTCACAAACCAAAAAGGCGGTGTGGGAAAAACCACATCTGCTGTTAATGTGGCTTTAAGTTTAGGTGTTACTGAAGAAAAAACGCTTTTAATTGATCTAGACCCACAAGCCAATGCGACGACAGGAGTTATGGACATTTCTGACCCACCCACATCTTCTATCTACGATGTTCTTATAAAAGATGTCCCAGTTAAAGATGCAATCACATCTACAAAATTTCCTGAATTAGATTTAATCGCATCCACGAATGATTTAGTTGGAGCTGAAATTGAATTAGTGAGTATCATGGCTCGAGAGTATCAATTGCAGAAATGTTTAAAGTTCATTAAAAAGAAATATAAATTTATAATTATTGATTGTCCACCATCGTTAGGCCTTTTAACCATTAATGCATTAACGGCATCAGATTCCATAATTATTCCAATTCAAAGTGAATATTATGCATTAGAAGGCTTAGGGCAATTGTTGAATACCGTAAGGCTTGTTCAGCGCCATTTAAATAAAAAGTTAGAAATTGCCGGTGTTCTTATGACAATGTATGATGGTCGATTAAATTTGTCCAAACAAGTTGCAGATGAAGTTCAGGGTTATTTTAAAGACAAATTGTTTAAAACATTGATCCATCGTAATGTCCGGTTAAGTGAAGCTCCGAGTTTTGGTAAACCAGCCCTATTGTATGACGCTAGTTCCACTGGAGCAATGGATTATATGAATTTAACAGAGGAAATATTACATCGTGTCGGTTAATCGATTAGGGAGAGGGTTAGAAGCACTTATTCGCCCTGAACCCGAACAAAAGAGAAAACAAACACCAAAGAAAAAAAATAAACCGGGAGTTTCACAAATCCCAGTTAAAGATATTTTTTCAAACCCAAATCAACCAAGACGAGATTTTGAATCAGGCGCGTTAGAAGAACTCATTGCATCGATCAAAGAAAAGGGAATCATTACACCAGTTACGGTTAGAAGTATAGATAATGGGTATGAATTAATTGCAGGAGAACGTCGTTGGCGAGCTGCAAAAAAACTTAGATTAAAATCCATTCCTGCATATATCATTACTGTATCAGATGCCGCTGAAGTCATGGAATTAGCTCTAATTGAAAATATTCAACGGGAGGATTTAAATCCATTGGAAGAAGCAGAAGGATATGCCGTTTTAAATAGTCAACATAATTTATCCCACAATGCGATTGCAAAAGCTGTTGGTAAAAAACGAGTAACCATATCGAATGCATTACGGTTATTAAAACTTCCACCCGACATTCGAAAAAGTCTTCGGAATGGTGAAATTTCAGGAGGCCATGGCAGAGCTATTCTCCAAGCAAAAACAAACCAATCTATGAATCGCATTTGGAAAAAAATTCTTAATGATAATTTGAGCGTACGAGCAGCAGAATCACTTGTAAAAGAATCTGGGACAAAAATTAAAGTTCAATCTAAAAAGAAAAAATCTCCCGCTCACATTCGCGCCATTGAAAATCAATTGATTACTTCTCTTGGAACAAAAGTAAAAGTTAAACCTGCAAAAAAGGGTGGCAGTATTGAAATAGTCTATTTTTCTAAAGACGATTTAGAACGACTACTTGATTTGCTCAATTCTCTTGATTAAGGATTCAGTTGAGTCAAAAATATACAGCAATTCTTATCCCAGATAATGATGGGAAAACACGGCGATTTCGCTTATCTGGCTTCCGATTAAAAAGTGCACTTATTTTTTCAGTAGTATTATTAGCAATCATTGTTGGATTGTTTCTATACTATATTCCAAAGTCAATGAAATATGATTCAATGAAGAAACAATATGATATATTTGCAGCTGAGCGTACACAAATATTAGAATTGAGTAGAGACCTTCAACGCTTGAAGCAAATGGATAAGCTTATTCGAAATTCATTGGGAACATCTAATAAATCCATTATTGATACAACATCATATGGATTGTTAACGAAACAGAATGAATCTATATCTTATATTGAAAATATTCCATCTGTGCCACCCGTTTTAGGGTATGTTTCGCAGCGAACAGATACTTTTATACAGCCAGGGCATTATGGGATTGATATTGTAATAAAAGAAGGTGAACCAATTCAAGCATCTGCTGCAGGTTTTGTCGTTTTTTCTGATTGGACTTATGATCAAGGAAACTTAATCATACTGTACCATGGGGATGGATATTTTACCCATTATGGACATAATCAAAAAAACCTCAAAAATCAACGAGATATGGTGTCGAGAGGTGAAGTTATAGCATTGTCAGGAAATACAGGGAATTCATCTGGGCCTCATTTGCATTATGAAATATGGAAAGACGGTGTAGCTGTTGATCCATTGGATTATTTTCCAGCTTTCAAATCAAAAGATTTAACATCGAATAATGACTAAAATTAATTTTCAAAATGTACACACTATGGTTGGTGCAGATGCAACAATCCATGGCCCGGTTAAATTAAACGAAGGTATTATTATCTACGGGCATGTATTGGGTGATATTATAACGGAAGGACCTGTTCGTATTGCGCAAGGAGCAACTGTAAAAGGTAACATATCTGGTAGCGATATTCAGGTTGGTGGTCAAGTGACAGGAAACTTGGTAGCTAATGGCTTGGTTGTATTAGGGGAGAAATGTATTATGAATGGCGATATTATATATAAAAAACTATTGATTGAAGATGGTGCTCAGTTTGAAGGAAAATGCAATCTTGTTTCATCAAATTAAAAAAATTAAAATATAATTAAGTATTCATATGTCACATATTGATAAAGAATCTGTCGAACATTCTGCAATCAATTCTTTATCTTATTTTCAAAAAATAGTTCAAAAATCTGGCCCTGCAGCTGGCGCATCTTATGCATTAATTGGGGCTGTGATTCTATTTGGGTTGATAGGTTATTATTTAGATAATCGATTTAATTCTCAGCCATGGTTCTTATTAGGCGGAATTTTATTAGGTATTATTTCTGGGTTTTATCAATTAGCCAAAACAATATGGTTAAATAAATGAAATTATTTTTGTATGGGTTAATGATCAGTTTTGGAATATATGGGCTTTTCGTACGAGCTAAACCTGAATGGAGTTTGGAAATATTATTAGGTTTAATGGCTCCTGCAGTTATTGGATTACTGACGGTAATGCTTTTTTCTAAATTTCAAAAAATGACTACCCAACAAATGACCCAATGGCTTATGATTAGTTTTGGAATTAAAATGCTGATTTACCCAATCTATTTTATAATAATTTTTAAATTTTATTCCTTTGCTCCTTACCCGTTTATTTTTAGCTTTGCCGGCTATTTTATTGGGCTTCACGTTGTAGAAGCTGTAGTCTTAAAATCCAAAACATAATTAACATAAATATATTGATAGCATGAGTAGTGCAATTGAATCGGGTGGAAACACCGGAAGTGTCATGTCGCAAGTCGGGGACAATATCATTCACCATGTCTCCAATTCGCCTATTGATCACCCATTAATTCATCTCCCAAAAGTTTTTGGAATAGACATGTCTGTTACAAAGCATGTGTTTATGTTATGGCTTGTTGCTATGCTTGTTTCGATAACAGTTATTATTCCGATTCGTCGATTTTTAAAAGGGAATAAAGTTGTTCCAAGTGGGATGGCTAATTTGATCGAAACAGTTGTTGTTTTTATTCGAGACTCAATAGTAAAACCTAATGTTGGACCTCGTTGGGTGAATACATGGTCTCCTCTTATTTTTACTTTATTCTTTTTTATCTTTTTTGCAAATGCCATTGGTATGATTCCAATCTTTGATATATTGGGGCTAGCCGACCGATTCGTTTTACACACAGATTCTCATTCTTTTTTGAATCAATTACTTCATGGAGGAACAACAGCTACAGGGAATTATAATGTAACTGCTGGTCTTGCGGTCGTGACTTTTTTCTCCATTATGGTTGCTGGTACATTAGCACACGGATTTATAAAACATTGGATCAATTTGGTCCCACATGGTTTAGCTTGGCCCATTTATATTATATTAATTCCAATCGAATTAATTGGCCTATTTGTTAAACCTTTCGCATTAACTATGCGTTTAGCTGCGAATATGACGGGAGGTCACATTGCATTATTAGCCATCCTATCATTTATGGCTATTTTTGGAGAAATGTTTCACAGTGTAGTTACTGGTGTAGGCGTTGCGTTAGTATTTGTTCCAATGGCTGCAGCTATTTCTGGTTTAGAAATAATCGTTATTTTAGTACAGGCGTATGTATTTACGCTTTTATCAGCTGTGTTTATAGGCATGGCTATCAATGTTCATCATTAAACAATAAAAACGGAGGTCCTTAACATGGAAGTTCTTCATTATTTTGGCGCTGCAATCGGTCTTGGAATGATCGTAATTGGAGCTGGGTTAGGCATTGGCAAATTCACTGCAGCAGCAGCTGAAGGTATCGCACGTCAACCAGAAGCAGCAGACAAAATCACAGGCGCAGTGAATCTGCCTTTATTCCTTCTCGAAGGGGTAGCAATTCTTGCTGAAGTATTTGTTCTGCTAATCGTTTTAATGAAGTAAGGGGTGAACCTTTACAATCAATAAACGGAGAAATAAATGGATAATCCTTTAGTTCAGCTAGATCCCGGTCTATTTATTTGGACCATTCTCACTTTTCTCATTTTATTTGGGGCACTAGCCAAATATGCTTGGAAGCCCCTTTTAAAAGCATTGGAAAATCGAGAGAATATGATTCGATCTTCTATTGCAGATGCAGAAAAAGCACAGCAAGAGTTGGAAACAATAAACCAACAATCTGATAATGTTTTGGCTAAAGCACGAGCTGAATCACAAGCCATCTTAGTTGATGGGAAAGTAGCAGCCGAAAAAGTAAAAGAAGATACTTTGAATCAGGCTAAAGAAAAAGCAACTGCAATTATTGAATCAGCAGAAAAGCAGATCCAAGTTGAAAAAGACAAAGCTATTTCAGAAATCAAAGGAGAAGTAGCTAATCTTGCTATTCAAGTTGCAGAAAAATTGATTCAAAAAAATCTCAATAGAGATGATAATCAATCACTCATTGATGAATCATTACAAAAAATAAAAGGGTATGAAGCATAATTTAAAACCGAACCAATATGCCACTGCGCTTATAGAAGTTGCTGAGCAATTGGGAGCAACCCAAGAAGTGGGTGCTTCTTTTCACGTTGTGGAAAATTTGATTCGTACTAATGCGCAATTCAGATCTTTTATTCTGTCAAAGCGAATTCCATCTGATCAAAAAAAGCAATCATTGGTTGCTATTCTAGGAGAAAGCTGTCACCTAATCGTGATAGAATTTCTTGGAATGATATCAGGTGCTCAAACGATTAAACTCATTCGCGAAACAGGGGAAATGATTCAAGAGAAAGTTAAAGATTCTCTAAATAAGATTTCTGTTACCGCCCATGTGGCTGAAGCTTTGTCAGAAAGTGAAACAGACCATCTTAAATTATCTCTTGATACAATTCTTGAGAAATCAACGGATTTAAATGTTTCTGTTGATCCAGAATTGGTTGGAGGAATTAAGCTGAGAATTGAAAATATATTTTTGGATGCATCCATACAAAATAAATTGAATGAATTGCGTTCAGATTTAATGCAATCCTAATTCTTAAGGAAGAAAATGGAAATACAGACTGAAAAAATAACACAGTTAATAAAAGAACAAATTGAAAAATTTGATGGAGCAATAGATGTCGCTGAAGTCGGTGAAGTAATCAAAATCGGTGATGGTGTAGCTCGTGTAAGTGGCCTCGAAAATGTAATGAGTTCCGAACTTGTGGAACTACCAAATGGCGTTTTTGGAATGGCATTAAATTTAGAAGATGACAATGTTGGTCTAGTCCTTTTTGGTGAAAGTCGATTAGTAAAAGAAGGAGATTTAGCCAAACGAACAGAACGTGTTGTAGAAGTTCCTGTGGGCGAAGCCATGCTGGGTCGTGTTGTGAATCCATTAGGTCAACCCATTGATGGGAAAGGTCCAATTGATACACCACATTCTTTGCCAATTGAAAGGAAAGCTCTGGGTGTAATGGCGCGGCAACCAGTAACAGAACCATTACAAACCGGCATTAAAGCGGTAGATAGTATGATTCCAATTGGCCGCGGTCAAAGAGAATTAATTATTGGTGATCGCCAAACAGGGAAAACTGCTGTCGCTATTGATGCAATTATCAACCAAAAATACACACATAATACAGATAAACCTGTTTACTGTATTTATGTTGCCATTGGACAAAAAGCTTCAACTGTGGCTTCACTTGTTGGAGAATTAGAAGCAAATGGTGCTATGGAATACACAACGGTTGTTGCTGCAAATGCATCTGATCCTGCTCCCATGCAATATATTGCTCCTTATGCAGGTGCTGCAATGGGTGAATATTTCCGTGATGGTGGGAAACATGCATTAATTGTTTATGATGATTTATCAAAACAAGCTGTAGCTTATCGACAAATGTCACTTGTTCTTCGTCGTCCACCAGGACGTGAAGCATTCCCAGGTGATGTTTTTTACCTTCATAGTAGATTGCTAGAGCGTGCTTCAAAATTATCCGATGATTTGGGTGGAGGGTCCTTAACAGCTTTACCCATTATTGAAACACAAGAAGGTGACGTTTCAGCTTATATCCCAACCAATGTAATTTCAATTACAGATGGACAAATATATTTGGAAACAAATTTATTTAATTCAGGGATACGCCCAGCTATTGATGTGGGACTTTCAGTCTCACGTGTGGGTGGTGCTGCTCAAATTAAAGCAATGAAATCTGTTGCAGGAACTCTTCGTTTAGATTTAGCCCAATTTCGTGAATTAGAAGCATTCGCAAAATTCGGTTCTGACTTAGATAAATCTACATTAGCTCAGCTAACCCGTGGTGAACGAATGGTTGAAATATTAAAACAAAACCAATATGTCCCGATGGATGTAGAGAAACAAGTTTCCATTATTTATGCTGCGTCAAAAGGATATTTAGATGATTTAAGCGTAGAACAAGTATCTGATTTTGAATCTGGATTATTTAATTATATACAAGCAAATGTATCTGATGTTTTAGCTTCTATTGTAAGTGAAGGAAAAATCACTGACGAAACAAGCGCTGCATTAGATAAAGCTATTACAGAATTCAAACAAGGATTTACTGCATAGTTTATGGCAAACCTGAAAGATATTCGGGATCGGATAAAATCCGTTAAAAGTATCCAAAAAGTGACAAAAGCCATGAAAATGGTTTCCGCAGCCAAAATGCGTCGTGCTCAAGAACGTATGGAAGAATCACGCCCATACAGTCAAAGTCTACAAGATGTAATTCATCATATTTTACCAGATGTTGACCGCGAGACACTACCATTATTGGATGTACGGGAAATTAAAAGAAAAGCATATGTTGTTGTCTCAGCAGATCGTGGATTATCCGGCTCCTTTAATGCAAATGTATTAAAAGAAGCCCAAAATGAAATTGATACTTTTGGAAAAGAGAATATAGATTTATTTTGTATTGGGAAAAAAGCTAGAGATCATTTTAAACGACGAGAATATAATATCATCGAAAGTCATGTAGATTTTTGGGCAGAAATGGAATTCGACAGTGCTATGATGATAGGACGCAGTATCATTGACCATTTTGTAAGTGGAAAAGTGGATGAAATTCATGTGGTTTATAATTATTTCATTAATGTAGGACAGCAAGAAGTGAAATCTGAAGTATTGCTTCCTTTAGTGTATGATGAAAATGAATCAAAGACGACAGATCGTTTGTATGAACCATCAAAAGATGCATTAGTACAGTCTCTCATTCCACGCCACTTAAATGTGCAAATGTGGAAATATTTACTCGAATCATATGCAAGTGAACAAGCAGCACGAATGATGGCCATGGAAAATGCCACAACAAATGCGCAAGATATGATCAAAGATTTAACATTACAATTCAACAAAGCTCGCCAAGCAGCCATTACCACAGAAATGCTCGAAATTGTTAGTGGTGCTGAAGCTTTAACGGAATAAAAAGAAAAAGGAAACATATTCTATGTCAATGACAGGAAAAATTTCACAGGTTATGGGAGCTGTAGTTGACGTCTCATTTTCAGACGGACACCTTCCCAATATTTATAATGCATTAACCGTTAATCGTGGGGAAGAAGGGACACTTGTTTTAGAAGTGGCTCAACATTTAGGGGATGGAAATGTTAGAACGGTTGCTATGGATTCAACAGATGGACTTGTACGCGGACACGAAACAGTTGATACAGGTGAACCGATTACAGTACCGGTGGGTCCAGAAACACTTGGGCGTTTATTTGATGTTTTAGGGAATACAATTGACCAAAAAGATGATGTAAGTACTGAGAAGAGATACCCTATTCACCGTACGGCACCTAAACATGAAGATTTGTCTACATCCACAGAAATGTTGGTGACTGGAATCAAAGTAGTTGATTTGATGGAGCCTTATACACGCGGTGGTAAAACTGGTTTATTTGGTGGTGCAGGTGTTGGTAAAACAGTATTAATTCAAGAATTAATACGAAATATTGCGACTGAGCATGGTGGTTATTCTGTATTTGCAGGTGTTGGGGAACGTACTCGTGAAGGAAATGACCTATATAATGAAATGACTGAATCAGGTGTGATTGATAAAACGACTATGGTTTTTGGTCAAATGAATGAACCACCTGGAGCAAGACTTCGTGTAGCATTAAGTGGTTTAGCAATGGCTGAATACTTCCGAGACGATGAAGGAAGAGACGTATTATTATTTATCGATAATATTTTTCGATTCACACAAGCTGGATCTGAAGTATCCGCATTACTCGGTCGTATGCCTTCAGCTGTAGGATATCAACCAACTCTTTCAACAGAAATGGGTGATTTACAGGAAAGAATTACATCAACAAAAAAAGGATCTATTACTTCTGTTCAAGCAGTTTATGTCCCAGCGGATGATTTAACAGATCCAGCACCTGCTACTGCTTTTGCTCATTTAGATGCAACATCGGTTTTAGAGCGTAAAATTGCAGAATTAGGAATTTATCCTGCAGTCGATCCACTAGCATCCACGTCGCGTATTTTAGATCCTCGTATTATTGGTGATCGTCATTATAATGTAGCTCGGCAAGTTCAAATTGTGTTACAGCAATATAAAGATTTACAGGATATTATTGCGATTTTAGGTATGGATGAATTATCTGATGATGATAAAATCACGGTAGCACGTGCACGTAAAATGCAAAAATTTATGTCTCAACCATTCTTTGTTGCAGAACAATTCACGGGTACTCCCGGTCGATATGTTAGCCTAGAAGATACAGTTTCAGGTTTTGAAGCTATTCTAAATGGTGAAGTAGATGAATTGCAAGAAAATGCATTTTCCTACGTTGGATCCTTAGATGAAGCAATTGATAAAAATAAAAAACTCACTGCATAATGAACCATTTTAGCCTTGAAATAGTTACTCCAACACGAAGCATAGACCTAGGGGAAGTGAATCACGTTCGCTGTCCTGGCTTAGATGGATCTTTTGGTGTTATGAAAAATCATCGTGAAGGAATTATTGCTCTAGGTATTGGAGAAATCAAGGTTGACAGAAATGGTAAATCTGAATGGATGGCTACGAGCGGTGGATTTATTGAAATCACGAACGAAAAAGTACAAATGCTTTTAGAGTCAGTAGAGAAATCCAAAGAGATTGATCTAGGAAGAGCAGAGAGTGCAATTCAAAGAGCTAAAAATAGAAAGGCTGAAATAGAAATAAATATGGATGATGCTCGGAGGGATGCTTCATTAATGCGTGCAATCAATCGACTAAAGGTTTCGAAAAGATAAACCAATTTTCAATCTGAATTAATTAAAAACCGCTCGTAATTTCCGAGCGGTTTTTTTATGGTTAAAGAGAAATAGATATGTATAAACGAACACACACATGTGGTGAATTAAAAAGAGAAAATATTGGTGATACTATTTATCTGAATGGGTGGGTGAATACAGTTCGGCTTCATGGGCAAGTCGTATTTGTAGACTTGCGAGATCGCTATGGTAAAACACAAATTGTATTTAACGCTGACTCATTTAGTGGAGATTTTGAAGCAGTAAAAAAATTATCAATGGAGGATGTACTTTCTATTAAGGGGCAGGTACAATCGCGTGCAGAGTCTGCTATCAATCCAAAAATGGAAACAGGTGAAATTGAAATTGTGGTTGGTGAGTATATTATGCTAAATGAAGCTTCACCGCTACCATTTGTAATATCAGATAGAGAAAATGCTGAAGAAAATCTTCGATTAAAATACCGTTATCTAGAACTTCGGATGGAAGAACTTCAGCGGAATATGCTAATACGCCATGAGACTTACCAAGCAACACGCTCTTATCTTTCAGGAGAAAAATTTGTAGAGATTGAAACACCCATGTTGATGAAATCAACACCTGAAGGTGCTCGAGATTATCTTGTACCAAGTCGAATACATCATGGGAAATTTTATGCATTACCACAATCCCCACAAATCTATAAACAAATTCTCATGATATCTGGGTATGATCGGTATTTCCAAATTGTAAAATGTTTTAGAGATGAAGATTTGCGAGCTGATCGGCAACCCGAATTCACTCAAATTGATATGGAATTATCCTTTATCGATGAGGAAGATATTTTTTCAATAATTGAAGGATTGACAAAACATATTTTTAGCCAAGTAAGAGGAATTGAATTACTAGAACCCTTTGAAAGGCTTACTTGGGCTGTAGCTATGGAAACCTATGGTTCTGATAAGCCTGATTTACGATATGGTCTGGAATTGAAGGATGTAAAAGAATTCACGGATGCTTCAGATTTTAATGCATTTAAATCTGCTAAAAGAGTAAAAGCAATTGTTGTTGAAGGCGGAGCAAAGTATTCTCGAAAAAATATAGACCAATTCACTGATTATGTGAAAAAATATAAAGCTAAAGGGTTAGCATGGATGAAAGGGGAAGATGGGGTTCTTATTGGTGGCATTTCTAAATTTTTCTCAGATGAATTACATCAATCCATACGATCGTCTCTAAATGTAAAAGATGGTGATATCATTTTTATGATTGGCGATAAAGAATCTGTCACATTAAATGCATTGGGCCAATTACGAATTGAAATCGCGAAGAAAGAATCTTTAGCTAAGACTGATGAATATAGACCAGTATGGATAACTGAATTCCCTATGTTTGAATATGATGAAGAAGCAAATCGATATATTGCGATGCATCATCCATTCACAGCACCAAGAAATGAAGATATATCTATGTTAGATACAGATCCATCACATACATTAAGCCGAGGGTATGATTTAACTATGAATGGGTATGAAATTGCCGGTGGCTCTATTCGAATTCATGATCAAAAAATTCAAGAAAAAGTTTTCTCATTGTTAGGGCTGAGCCGAGAAGAAGCTATTGAAAAATTTGGTTTCTTAGTTGAAGCACTCACATATGGGGCACCTCCACACGGAGGTATTGCACTTGGGTTTGACCGACTCGTTATGTTGTTGGCTGGGACTGAAAATATCAGAGACGTCATTGCATTCCCCAAAACAACATCCGCTACATCACTAATGGATGAAAGCCCAAACAATGTAAGCATAGTTCAATTAGATGAACTTGGAATTAAAATAAAAGATATAGAAAAATAAAAATACTCAATCTATCGGTTTTTCAATATCTGCAATAGCTTCAGTAATTAAATCTAGTTTTGTCGATAATATTGCTTGCGCATCTTTCAAACCTTGATTGTAAAAAACGGTTCCCATTTTCTTTGATAAGAAATCAAATAAGAATTCTACATCAAAACGACTCAACTCAAGATCAAGTTCATCAAAACAATATTGTTGGATTTCTTTTACAAGTTGACCCTTTTCATCCGAAGTAAATTTTATTTTTAAGGATGACATAACTACAATTTAATTTCAATGCCTACTTTAGCTTTGTAAAAATGTTCTCCTTGGACAAAATAAAATTCTCCTAATTGATAGAGCCAAACTTTTTCGATGAGCTTATATCCAATATTGAATTTAGTTTCATAATCAAAAACTTCTGTGTAATACCCATCCATAGAGAAATCTAATTTTAATTTTTCATACATTTTTTCAATCACATATCCACCAGAAATAAAATTTTCGTATTTATATAAATTATCTTCCAAACTTCGTGTTGTGATCCCCAAGGAAAATCCAGCACGAGTTAACCGAGAATCTAATTTAGCATAGGAGACACTTTTAGACTCTTTATCCAAATATTCTGGTTTAAAATAAAACCGATGTCCTTCATATTGATACCAAAAATGTGTATCTGTGAAATAACTACCCAACTCTCTTTCCCATTGGGTATTAAGAAACCAATGGCCTTTTTTGATCCCTAGACTAAATTCATAATCATCGGGGTTTGGCTGAACATTTGATGTTCGCATGGCAAAAGATGTAAATAATACTACACCTGCTAATAAACTATCGAGCATTGCAATAATTCCAAAATATTTAAATGGTTTTATAGAGCTAAACTATATATGATAATATAAATATTAAAAAATATATTAGTTAGTTTAATAATTATTTATCTCCTTCTGAGTGTGTCATTCTTTTTAGTGATGTAAATTCATAAATGATTATTGATACCCATTGCCACCTTTTTTACCCTGATATTAAAAATAGTTTAGAGAGTGTATTGAGCCAAGCTGAAGAGCAAGGTGTTACACAATTTATTTGTGTAGGGACAAATTTGGGAGACTCAAGAGAATGTCTCATTTTATCTGAAACAGATATCCGTATATTTGGTTCAGCTGGTATTCACCCCCATGATGCAAAGGATGCTCCAATAGATTATATAGATCAAATTACGAATTTAATGTCATTTGATCGTATGGTTGCATGCGGAGAAATGGGATTAGATTTTTTTAGAAATCATTCTACACCAAAGGAACAAAAACGCATTTTTATTGAACAAATTGAATTAGCTAACTATTTAGAAAAACCAATTATTTTTCATAATAGAGATGCAGATAAGGATACTATTCGGGTGTTAACAAAATATGGTAATGGAAACGGGGTCGCCCATTGTTTTTCTAGTGATTTAAAAACTGCTGAAGCTTTTTTAGAATTAGGATATTACATTTCTTTTTCAGGAAACCTAACATTTAAGAATAGTCACCTTCCATCGGTAGCTGGACAAGTTCCACTTGAACGAATTTTAGTTGAAACAGACTCACCTTATTTGAGTCCTATGCCATTTCGGGGGAAACCAAATGTACCTGGACGAACGCGTTTTGTTGCAGAAAGATTGGCGCTCATCCATGAAACATCTATTGAAGATATTGCAGAAAAAACAAGTAATAATGCTCGAAACTTATTTAAACTTTCCTAATGTATATTTTTTTATTCTCCACTAATAAGGGGATATTTATATGAAATACCTAAAAATATTTTTATTTACTATACTTGTTTCGAAATGCTTATTTGCAGGCCATGATATTGGTATATCGAATGATTATACAGAAAGTCAAACAACAAGTATTAATTCTGATTTTCGTAGTAATGGTAAATCAGATGATGCTCCCTTTGCCAAATACACTATGATTCTAGGAATTATTTCTGGAAGTGTAGAAGATTTATTTGAAGATTGATTAGCCACAGAGCACACCGAGAATAACAGATGAAAAATAGATAAACTCTTCGATCTCTATGGCTAAAAGGATAAAATGAATTACGGATTTGTAATAGATAATAGAATGTGCATTGGCTGTCATGCCTGCACCGTAGCTTGCAAAAGTGAGCATGATGTGCCTATTGGTGTCAACCGTACTCATGTGAAATATATTGAAAAAGGGGAATTCCCAAATAATACCCGGGAGTTTTCTGTACACCGATGCAACCACTGCGCTAACGCGCCCTGCGTAGAAATTTGCCCAACCACGGCACTGCACACAAGAGCTGATGGTATTGTTGATTTTGACAATGATCGATGTATTGGTTGTAAATCCTGTATGCAAGCTTGTCCTTACGATGCTCTATATATAGATCCAGATACGAATACGGCTGCAAAGTGTAATTATTGTGCCCATCGTGTAGATTATGGTTATGAGCCAGCTTGTGTGGTGGTCTGCCCGGTAGAAGCCATTGTCTCCGGTGATTTGGATGATACTAATTCCAAGATTGCCCAATTAGTTATCAATGAAGATACCATGACACGAAAGCCGGAAAAATTGACCAATCCTAATTTGTATTATGTGAATGGGACGAATGAAATGCTTGACCCCAATGCAACAACTCGGGATGGGAAATATTTATGGTCAGAACAAGAAGCGGGTGTGGGGCATTATGCAAAATATGCAGACAAGCGTGTGACCGAATCGGATACAGAAAATTTACTGGTTCAATTGGCCATGGAAAATTCTGCCAGAACCGGCAAATCAATTGACCAACGCGCTATTGATAATGTAACACAAGAAATTCAACAGGAAGTGGATTCAGCAAAAGCACGTCGTGTCTATGATTCCCCAAGTAAAGGCGTTCTTTGGGGCTGGGAAGTCCCAGCCTATGTGTGGACAAAAGCCATTGCTAC
>JABHUQ010000098.1 GCA_018658715.1 Fidelibacterota bacterium | reverse complement strand
TATCGGTCAAGCATTCAATCTTGCTTCAGGCAAAGAAACAAAAATAAAGGATATGATTTCTATGGTGAATAATGCTACAGGTAATGCAACTCCCATTACAGAGTTTCCACCAAGGAAATGGGATACTAAAAAACGATTGCTCGCATCAATAGATCTAGCTGGTAAACTCATAGATTATAAACCCATAATTAGTTTTGATGAGGGCTTGAAATCAAATTTTGATTGGTTTAAAACCAATTGGGAAAAAATTCAAAAGGCAGCTGATTTCCCCATTGGAATGAGTAGTGCAGTCAGAAAATAATGAAACATATTACAATAAATTTGTATTTATGTATTTTTTTACTTTTAGTGGCAACAAAAGAAAATAAGATAATATGAAAAAAGTATTATTTGTATTTGGAACTCGTCCAGAAGCAATAAAAATGGCTCCAGTAATAAATGAATTCAAGAAGGATTTAGATAATTTTGATACAATTGTGGTAGTCACCGCTCAACATAGAGAAATGTTAGACCAGGTATTGTCTCTATTTGAAATTGTTCCTGATTATGATTTGGATTTAATGGCGCCGAATCAGACATTAGAAAGTTTAACAGCTAAAATTCTAACGTGTATCGCTGATTTATTGAAGGATATAAAACCAGATATTGTTTTAGTTCAGGGAGATACCACAACAACATATGCAACCGCATTGGCCTCTTTTTATAATAAAATCCCCGTTGCACATATTGAAGCTGGTTTAAGGACGAATAATATTTATTCTCCTTTTCCAGAAGAAATAAATAGAAGAATGACTACATCTATGGCATCCTATCATTTCCCGCCCACAGAAAAATCCCGCCAAAATTTATTAAATGAAGATGTAAACGATAACGTAGTAATAGTTACAGGGAATACGGTTATTGATGCTTTACTAACAGTTTCAAATAAAATTGATTTAGATTCAATAAAATATGATTGTTACTTCGCAGATAAGTTCAATATTCAGTTTAATGAGCATAAAATAATTCTTGTAACGGGCCATAGAAGAGAAAGTTTTGGCGATGGCTTTGAGAACATTTGTAATGCTATTAAAAAATTAGCAGAAAACAATAATATAAAAATCATCTACCCTGTGCACCTGAATCCGAATGTTCAAGAACCCGTTAGTCGAATATTAAGCAATATAGAAAATGTTCATTTAATTCCACCGCAGGATTATGTGTCATTTGTTTTTTTAATGAAAAAAGCGTATATCATTCTTACAGATTCTGGTGGAGTACAAGAAGAAGCACCTTCATTAGGTAAGCCGGTATTGGTTATGCGTGATACTACTGAAAGACCAGAAGGTATTGTGGCAGGTACAGCAAAATTAGTTGGAACAGATATTAATGAAATATTATCAACTGTAGAATTATTATTAAACAATCAAGTAGTGTATGAAAAAATGGCAAAAGCAATTAACCCATATGGTAATGGTTCTGCCTCAAAATCCATATATAACAATATATTAAATAAATTGAGATGAACTTATGAAAAAAATACTTATCACAGGCGGTGCAGGATTCCTCGGGTCCCATCTATGTGAAGAATTGTCCCAAAATGGGAATGATATTATTTGTGTGGATAATTTTTTTACAGGTACAAAACAGAATGTAGCTCATCTATTAAATAAACCAAATTTTGAGTTGTTGCGTCATGATGTAACATTCCCACTTTATGTAGAGGTAGATGAAATATATAATTTGGCATGCCCCGCTTCGCCTGTCCATTATCAATTCGATCCTGTCCAAACAACTAAAACATCTGTCCACGGCGCCATCAATATGTTAGGTTTGGCCAAACGATTGAATGCAAAGATCTTTCAAGCGTCCACCAGCGAAGTATATGGAGACCCCACAGTCCACCCTCAAGTTGAATCATATTGGGGGAATGTAAATCCCATTGGCCCTCGATCGTGCTACGATGAAGGTAAACGGTGTGCAGAAACATTATTTTTTGATTATAACCGCCAATATAATCTCAATATAAAAGTGGCAAGAATTTTTAATACCTACGGCCCTAGAATGCATCCAGATGATGGAAGAGTGGTATCTAATTTTATTGTTCAAGCATTAAAAGGGGAGAACCTCACTATATATGGTGATGGTAATCAAACACGCTCTTTTTGTTATGTAGATGACCTGGTGGAAATTATAATCAAATTCATGGCCACAGAAAAAGGGTTCACCGGCCCAATGAATATTGGAAATCCCAATGAGTTTACCATGACCGAGTTGGCGGAATTAACGTTGGAATTAACCAATTCAAAATCCGAATTGATTTTTAAGGACCTTCCTGAAGATGATCCCAAACAACGTCAGCCTGATATATCTTTGGCTAAAGAAAAATGCGGTTGGGAGCCCAAAACACAATTAAAAGAAGGTCTCCAAAAAACAATAGACTATTTTGATTCAATATTAACCTAATCCTCATGGCCATCCGTTTATTGCAGAGCAAAGTGTTCTGCTTTTTTGTTTTTATACACGTCAATTCAATAGTTGGAGTTTGGCAAATAGGATTAAAACACTAATAAACTGTATACGTTATCTATAAAATTGCTGCTTGTGTTTATCAAGCAATATGAGTTCTTTGCCAACTCATGTGGGAAGTTCCCTATAGAATGTTAAAGGAATAAATTATAACGTAGC
>JABHUQ010000018.1 GCA_018658715.1 Fidelibacterota bacterium | reverse complement strand
GTGCCAGATTTAAATTATAATGGTGTAGATAGTTTTACCTTTAGGGTAACAGATGATGGGACAACAGATGGCTCACCCGATCCACTTACCAGCGCTTCAGCTAGTGTAAGTATCACCGTTAATGCGGTGAATGATGCTCCAGTCGTAATGGCAATATCTGAACAGATTATTCTTGAAGACAGTATTTTTACAACAATTAATTTGAGTGATTTTGTTGACGATGTTGAGACAGCCGATACAGATTTGATTTGGACTTATAGTGGCGATGTAGATTTATCAGTTTCGATTACAAATCAAGTTGTGGAAATGGGAGTATTGGCCAGCGATTGGAATGGGACAGAGGATATTCTATTTACGGTAACAGATACAGGCGATGACGGTACAGAATCATTATCAGACACAATTAATGTAACCTTTACGGTTCGTCCTGTCAATGATGCCCCTCTTGCAATGGGTCAAGCACTCTTATCCGCAATAGATGAAGATGATACTTTATCATTTGGAAGTTCAATCTATGATTTATTCATTTCAAATTTTAATGATACACAAGATGAAACAGAGGGAAGTTCGGCGAACACTTTAGCGGGTATTGCGATAAAGGGAGATACATCTGTTGCCAATCAAGGACATTGGCAATATTCGAATGACGCTTCTTGGATAAATATTCCTTCTGTATCTCCAGAAAATTCTTTTTTACTTTCTGAGACATTATTTCTTCGGTTTAATCCTCATCCAGATTGGAACGGCATCCCAGGCAATCTTGAAGCTCACTTAATTGATAATTCGCAAGGAGATATAAATAGTGGATTAACTGAGAATATGAGTATAGCTATTATGGATACGGCACAGTATAGTTTTTCATCTATTTCTCTTGGCACCACTATAAATGCAGTAAATGATGCCCCAGTAATTACATCAGTCTCCCTACCAGAAGATACTTTGATTTACAGTAATATTGAGGGTCAAAAACAAGTGATTGTAACGCTCAGTTTTGAAGATATTGATTCAGAAAACCTTCAAATATCTTATTTGGACAGCGGAAATGTAATTGATTCTTATCCAATATTAAAATCGATTGATTCCACGAATATAATTTTAGATACACTTAATTATAATTTTACTCATGGAGAACATGAATTTACAATTATCATTTTAGATGATGGTGATAATGAGGATGAAACTGTATTATTAGATACAAATATTGTTCAATGGGATCTCGCTTATCCTTCAATAGAATTTTCTGAAACGCCTTTGTATGTCGTATCGGATACAATAAGAACTCTACCAAATATTCAAATAATCAATGGTCAAATTGATAGCAGTATTAACCAAACAAATGATATTAAACTTACACTTCCAGATAATTCCAATTTTAAATGGGAATTAATTCAAGAGATTGATTTATTAGGTAGTAATCTCATTAATGCTTTCCCATCAATTAGTGATAGCCAACGAACCATAACTTTTATAGTTAACAATGACTTTGTTGATGGCGATACAGTAACAATATCAAATTTGCGTATAAGTCAGCTTGATTCTGTTCAAGGACCAACAAATCTTAAAATTATCATTGATGGTGAAGGAAATTACAATGCTGCAAATGCACAGACGAAAAAACAGATAACGGTCGGAGATTCAAGAGTTAATTTTTCTAATTCGGATGCATATTCTGTCGGTGATCCTAATGTCATCCAATCACCATCAATTATTATTTGGGAAGAATCTCCGTATAGTGTAATTAGCAAAGATAATGGTATTCATCTTAAAATCCCTTCCACATTACATTGTGATTGGAACGATTCCACAAACTGGTTTAATGTTGAAATAATTAACAGTTCGGGAGGTGTAACAGAAATCCTTGCCGATTCTCTCCGTATCGATGAATCAATTCTGTCCATAGCATTGACAAATGATCTTGCTTCGGATGATACAGTAAAAATTAGTGGACCATTATTTGAAAACTTTCAAAACGTGTCATTCCCAAATTCTGTCTTATTATCTATTGCAATCCCTGAACCCGATCAATCCTATTCCTTTGAGCGATCTACAGAAAATTTACTTCGAATTGGAGACCCAACCCTTATTTCTCCTGTGGATCATATTCTCATCAAAGATTTTGATTCTTTATATTCTGATACCTTAATGCCTGTGCAAATTATTGAGCATGATGATGTTGCATCTATTACAAAAGAAAAAGGGATTATTTTACGATTACCTGAAAATTCGGGTCTCACCTGGGATGCGAATGAATTTAATAATATCATAAAAAGTGATTTGATAGATGAGTTTATCATACATGAAGATGGTGAACATTTGATTCAGGTAAACCTTTCTGACAATTTATTACCAGGAGATACGTTAACAATCCGCCGTTTACCTGTCAAAAATATTTTGAATAGAGTTTACGATGAACACCTAGATTGTTCTACAAATGGAAACATTAGTTTCAATCGGACAGATACAAAAAACTTATCGATAGGACAGGTTGGAATTTTTTCTGAAGATCGAACATTCCTTTTGAATGATACAACTCAGGCATTTCCCGTCAGTCTTATTCAGGATTCTTTTTATAAATTAATCGATCAACAATATGGTGTATTTCTATTTATAGATGAAGCTTTTCCAGTTGTTTTTGACTCAAGCCAGACAGAAATTTCGTATCTCTATTTGGACCAGAGCTATGTGGCTTCAATCCAACATTTTTCAGAGAAAAAAATACAAATCCAATTTGCGCAAGACATTGAACCTGGCGAGACTTTGCTCATAACAGATTTAATGTTTTCAGAGTTTGAAGAACAATTTGAATGGACAAATAATATAATTTCTTTATCAGTTAAAGACTCTTTTCATCCAACCTTTTCAGATTCCACTGAAAAAGGAATTGGGAAACCGAATTTTGAAAGTGACTCCTATTGGGCGCTCACTGGATCAGAAACTTCAATTGAGATGCCAGCACTTACAGTTAAAAATGATCCAAGTGTAGGCATAATTACCACCGATAAAACAATATCCTTTGTTCTCTCTGAAAATGATCCTTTATTCTGGGGGCAAGTTCCTTTACTTGACATTAGCGGAGCTTACGCAAATATAAATCCTGAACCAATCTACTCAAATGACCGTAAAAGAATATCAATTCAGGTAACAGATGATTTTTTGCTAGAAGATTCAATAATTGTGAATGGCTTACGCGTGAATGTAACGGGGAATGTAAGTGGCAATTTATTCCTTTCGCTGAATGAAACCACCTTTCAGGATACAATCATTGCGTGGGTCAGGTCTGGGAATGTTTCGTTTAATAGCTCGGATCAATTCTTTCTAAAAAATGTGGGGCCAGACAAACGAATGCTTTCTACGATTGAAATAGGGCAAGGTGGAACAGTGTTAATTGATTCAATTAATGATTTGATTCTGCGTTTACCGTTAAATTCATATTTCAACTGGGATGATGTCCAAAATCAAACTCCAATTTATTCTTTTGCAAATAATGATTCTGGTGTTATTTCTGATAATATATATATCTCCGATGATAGAAAATCTATAAGATTACCTGTGGAATATTTCCCAACAAATGACACCTTATTTATTAATGGTCTAAGATTTGCAGAATTAACTCATACTGATTCAACTAATTTGATTCTTGCACTAGATGGAGAAGATAACGAAATGGTATTAGTCGATCCTGCAATAAAGATAATTGCCGGGTTTGAATTAGATTATGAAAAATCTTGGAATTTTGTATTGGGGGATTCAGGCCGTTTTGCAGTTCTTCCCGATATTAATGTTGTGAATGATCACTATAATACACTTCAAAAAACAGATATTATGCTTAAACTTCCAGATAGACGACTTACGTGGGATAGCACAATTCAAACCGTTGGCATTATTCATGATTCGATACAAATTGATTACGATATAAATCGAATAAATGATACAATTCTTTTTATTCCAAGTGGAATTCCCATATCTCCAAATGATACCATTAAAATCGTAGGCCTACAACTGAATACGATTACAGATACAATGAATTTCAAACATCCAGATTTCATTTTTTCATTGTCAGAAGATAACCGCTTTAAATCTGAAGACAATGCCATTGAAGTAACGAGTGCTGTAGAGATAGGTATTGGAAACCCAACATTGTCCTATAACTCCGAAATGAGTTTTGGATTGAATGAAAACTTATCAAAATCAATTTCAACCATTACAATTGCAGAATCAAGTGTTCCTGTATTTGGGGCACATAGAGATTTAACAGTCTTATCAATAAATGGATTGAATGAAAAATTAATTTTTAAACAAGAAGAAAACTGGAACATTTCGGATCCTGGATTTATAAAATCGGTAAGTACTGATTCAATCATTATTGGATTTTCTCGAGACTTGCTTCCCAGTGAAGAAATTCAACTGACAAATATTACCATGTCAACAGAATTATTCTTTAGAGAAGGATCTTACTTAGATAATAATATAATTTCAGGGGAAATGAAAGGTGCATTTGGAATGTCTTACCAAATTGAGCAGGACGATAGAGAACAAATGATTGATACGGGACCCGATATTGAACTTTATCCTAGCCTGTTATTCTCTGAACCAACATTTTACGTAGTTGATAGTATATATCAATTGGAAGCCTATCTGTTCCCCTCCATCATTGATACTGAGAAAACAGATTTTAGTTCTGTTATGGAATTAACACATTTAGAAAAAAATGGCTTGTTCTATAATGATTTAGCAGGACAATATAATAATATAAGTGTTTTATCTAATCAAAATTATTCATTTTCCGATAGTTTATTTGTTCCTTTTGATAAGATGATTATAACATTGAATCCATCAATCGCCGATACCCTAAATATATACGCTGATTTAAACCGATATAATTCAATTGAAAATAAATTTACGCTCAATCTAAATCGAACTGAGCTGAGTATTGAATCAGATATTGACACATCGGGCTTTCGTATTAGTCGCTTTGAGGATAATCATGGTATTGATATTGGTTACAGTTTAGATTCAATTTTTCTTAAACCGGATAATGGAATTCTTTCAAATGATGCAATAGATTCATTAAAACTCCTTTTACCGCGGTTTCCATTTGCAAGACATTTAGTTATTCAAGACAGGGATTTAGCCGTGGTGAGCGATACGATATTTACGGACGAAAGTGAAGATTATATTCAACTTTCAGGTAATTTTACAAAGGATGGAACATATTATGTATTTCTCGAGGGAATCATGAGTGATTCATCTAATACGATTCCGATTAAACGTCAATTTAGGCTAGACAACACAACGCCATCCTTTCAATTTGACTCAACCGATTCTTTGGCGATTATGTTGATGTCCAAAGGTAAAGGGGATTTTGGACATTTAGTCGCTATAAATCAATTATTTGAAATATCTTTTTCTGATTCCAATGGAATGAGTTCATTACGAAATAGTCACCCTCGATATTATTTTGATGATAGTCTTAATATCAGTTTGAAATTGATTCACTCTCAAACCACCGAAACTGAATATGAGACGAATTATAGAATGGATATTGAAGATAACACAAGTATCTCAATGAGCTTTGATTCACTTCTCTCGTTTATCATGGCATCAGAATATGATCAACTCGGGAAAGACGAACATCATTTTGAATATGTGATTTCTGTTTCTGATCCGGCAGGAAATACGAATCTTATAGATTTGTTTTTTAGCGTAGATTTATCCGGGAAAATTTTAGGCGATGAATTTTTTAATTATCCAAATCCCTTCTCTAATTTAATCCATGAAAAAACAAAGATTCGGTATGTTTTACTAAAGGAACAAACATTGGGCATCTTTTATATTATTGATTTGGGCGGTGACATGGTTCAGGTAATGGAATTGGAAAACACATTCTTGACAACCGGGTCTCATGAAATTCAATGGAATGGGAGAAATATGAATGGTAATTTGGTTTCATCTGGCGTTTATTTAGGCATATTAAAAATGGATGATTCAAATAAAAAAATTAAGATTGTGATACGAAACTAATGAAGATATTTTTCTTACAATTTTTACTCATAACCAGTGCCATATTTGCACAAGAAAATCAATCTGAATCAACGACAGGTCTTGCATCATTTCTAAAACGAGGTTTTTCTGCTCGATGGGTCGGAATGGGTGGTGCCCCAGTTGCCTTAGTGCAGGATGCAAGTTCCATTTATTGGAATCCTGCTGGCCTTATAAATGAGAAAAATTTTCAGATGAATTTATCATATGCGGAGGATTGGGTTTTCAGTGACCTTGCGTTTAATCAAGCCGCCATCTCTTATTCATTCAAAAAGTTAGGCTTAGGTATTGGGTATTTGGATGCGAGCGTTGATGGGATTGAATTGTATGATGATAAAGCAAATTATGAAGGCTCAGCCCAATATAGTGAATCCATCATATTAGGAGGGATTGCACTTTCTTTGGGTGACTTAAAATTAGGATTTTCACACATAAATTATAGGGTGAATAATCTAGGATATTCTCAATCCACTACTTTAAATCCAAAAAAAGATTTTATCATACTTGGTTTACAGTATTATATTTTTAAGGGGCTAAATGTGGGCGTTTCTGTTCGGAATAAAGCAGAATTATTGCCTAATGAATATTTGGAGAGCGAAAGAAAAATAGGTATCAGCTATACACACAATAGAGCGAATTCGGATGTCAACTTGTTTAATGCCGGTTTGGATTTCAATAAACTTGAATATGGCGGGCTTTTATCGTCGGGACTTGAATTCTTTCCATTAAAAGAACTTGCGTTTAGAATGGGGATTTCAAATGTGAAAATTATGGGCTTATCGGAAGATAAAATGCTCGACTATCGTCAAAAGTTATCTTTTGGTATGGGTTATACCTTTAAAGAAAGAATAAGACTTTCACTCTCCATCACACAACATCTGTATCCTTCGTTGAATCAGTCCTGGAAAGATCCATTCTCACGGAATATTTTAATAGGTCTATCATTTGATTAAAATCTTGTATATACCTTCAAAAAGTTTTATTGATGTGGCAAGTATTGCAAAGGATTCTAGCAGTAAGTGGTCACTTCAATTGGATGATGAAAAACGGATTTTTGAAAATCTTTATCTTGATTTTCAAACACTCGATATTATGTTCATCAAGAATGAAACGATTAATTTTGTTTCAGTTGTAGATCTTGATCCTCATAAAATAATACAAAACTATAACTATAAATGGGGTATATCATGAATAGGAAAATATCATTGGATTTTGGAATAAGATTTAAAATATGTTATTTGATTTTTTGTGGAGCGACAAATAATTCGAATTCCATTTTTAAGAGTCCTTATTTTTACTTTGAGTATTAAATTTTAACAAATGGAGATGAAAAAATGAGTAGAATTAATTACTTTATTACTACAATAATTATTATGATGTTAGCGAGCTATCTTTTTGCCCAAGATGGCTTTAAGGAATACGCTAAAGAGCAACAAGATGCAATTGATCGAATGATTGAAGAAGAAATCAATTATTTTAACAAAATAACAGAGGAGTTTGAAACCTATGCTACGGAACAGGATAAATTATTTCAAAACTTCAAAGATGATGTAGAAAAAAAATGGAGCGAATTCAAATTCAGCAGTAAAAAAATCTATGTGGATTATGATCAGGATTTAAATGCCCGTGGTTCAATAGACTTTGAAAAGGGGGAGGTTGAAATTGAAGTTGTAGTAGAACAGAAAAAAGGTATGTCAATGGCTGCTCTCGAAGCTGAAGCAAAGCGAAAACTGGAAAAAAAGATTGAATCCTTAGTTATAAAACCTGCAGATGATAAAAAAGCGATACTTGCAGACCAAGTGATGGATAACAGTGGGGAAAAAGTCACAAAAAAAAATGCAAAATCCTTTTCCAAAGAAATTGTTAAATCTAAAAAACCTTCACGTAAAACGGTAAAAAGTAAAGATAAAGTCAAGAGAGTTAAATATTCCGTTAGATTCAAATTATTACCGGACCATTTAAAGACCCGAACAGATCGTTATAAAAACGATGTTTTAAAACAAGCAAAAAGACACAATTTGCCACCAAGCCTGGTTTTTGCCGTCATTCAAACAGAATCAAATTTTAATCCCAAAGCGCGGTCTCACATCCCTGCTTACGGGTTAATGCAGTTGGTTCCAAAATCAGGCGCTCGCGATGCCTATAGATACTTGTATAAAAAAGATAAATTTCTTCGGGGTCGATATCTTTACAATCCTAAGAACAACATTGAACTAGGATGTGCCTATCTTGGAAAATTGAAAAATGTTTATTTTAAAGGAATCAAAGATGAAAAAAGTGCTTATTATTGTGTTATTAGCGCTTACAATACGGGACCTGGGAATGTTGCAAAAGCGATGACGGGAACAACAAAATTAAAACCAACAGTAAAAAAAGTTAATTCAATGTCATCGAAAAAAGTTTATGCAACACTAAAGCGTAATTTGCCCTATAAAGAAACGAGAGATTATTTAGAAAAAGTTATTAACCGTATGCCTCAATATAATTAAATCAGGGGGACTTATGATGGAGGTATTTTTAGATAATATGATGAATGACCCTATGTTTTGGAAGATTGCCGCTGTAATAATTATTTTTATTCTTGTAGCAAGTTTTAAGAAACTTTTCAAATTAGCTTCAATTCTTTTTTTGATAATCCTACTTTATGTTGGTTACCTAATAATGACCGGAACAGATCTTGATGAGATTTCAGAGCAGATTCAGGAAAGTGCGGAAAATGGTTTGAAGCAAATGGAAGAATCTTTCGAAGAAGCAAAAGAGTTTACTGAGGATATAGAGGAAGTTGTGAAGGATATCACGGAAGAGACGAGCGAAAAAGTTGAAAAAAAGGTTAAACAGGTCGCTATGAAAAAAAAGAAAAAAAGTATTACTGAGCAATTTAAAGATCAAGAAGACAAAATGATGAAAAAATTCCAAGATGAAGAAAATGCAATCATGAAAGAATTTGAAGACTTGGAATAACTAAAGAAATAAAATTAATGGAGGATTGAAATGGACCAGATTATAGAAAAAATATTTACCGATCCTATCTTTATTAAAGTAGGGATTGTAATCGCTATTTTTATATCTCTATCACTCCTTAAAAAATTGTTTAAAATTGTAATGGTTTTGATACTCATATTATCTCTTTATGGATATTATGTATATACAACGGGCGCTGAACCTATTGGTATCGATGAGGTAACAAAAACTATAGACGAATTTAAAAAGTTAGATGAGAAAAAGTTAAAAAAAGCCGCAGATAAAGCCATCATGGACATAAAGAAAAAAGTAGAAAAGGGCCTAAATTAATGATACGAGAACTCTAGACCATGTCATCAGGTAAAGGACATATTGTAGGTGGATTTGTGTTTCTATGGTTGTTTTTGACAGTGTTATCTAATTATTTTTTTGTACCGTCAGCCATGGAAATAGTGATCTATGCTGCCATTGCCATTATGTTCTCCTTATGGCCAGATGTGGATATAAAAAGTATTGGACAAAAACTTTTTTATTCTATATTTTTTTTGACAGATGTTGCCCTGATATTTTATTTCAAGGAATTGGAAACTGCTGCTTATTTTGGTCTGCTAATTATTTTACCCATATTGGCAAAGCATAGAGGGTGGACACATTCCAGGATCACGGCAGTATTATTGCCAACACCCTTGCTACTTGTACCCATGGGAATGTATGGCGGAACATTATTAGAAGGATTGCCCTATTATTTTGCCGCAGTAACGGGATATTTTAGCCATCTATTTTTTGATAAGAAATTGATTTAAACAAAAACTAATAAAAAAGGAGAGTAAAATGGCAATAAATAGTAGAGGAACAGGAAAATGCCCGGCATGCGGGAAACACGGTTCATTATATCAATGTAATAAATGCAAGGATAAGCGGTGTTGGTCGTGTCTGCAGAAGATTGGCGGAGCCAACAAACCGTGTGCAATTTGTGGGAAGAAATAAATATAATAGGAGTTTATGATGGGATGGTTTAAAACCGCTGAAGATGAAGCCCGCAAACTTGGTATGGAAGTAATCTCTGTTCCTCCTGAGTGGGATAAATACGGAAGACGTGCAGGCCTTGTTAGGAACGAAATGATAGTGGGAATGGCTGATTGTGTTGTCGCCTTCTGGGATGGAGCCAGTCGTGGGACGAAATACACAATCGATAGTGCAAAGAAGCAGAATATGATTGTTCAAGTTTTTAATGTGGTTAATTAGGAGTTTTTGTGAAAAAAATTGATTTACTCGTGTATGACAATAGCTTGTTTATACGAGATGCTAAAGAAAGAAACTTAAGAAAGTGCCCTAAT
>JABHUQ010000017.1 GCA_018658715.1 Fidelibacterota bacterium | reverse complement strand
TTTTAAATCTGCAATATCGATTTTAGCAAATGAGAATTCACTGTATTTCGTTAATTGATTTAACCGAGCTTGCTTCAGGGATGGATCATAATAATCGTTCATATTATCTATCCCAAGTACTGTATATCCATCATTTAATAAGGATTTTGCTAAATGAAGGCCAATAAACCCTGCAGCACCGGTAACTATAATTTTTTTATTTTGTTGTTTATCAGTCATTATAAAGAAACGAGAGCATAAAAGGTGATGGTTTACAAGTGGTAATCACAAAGTTGTCATTCTGATCGGGAAGTCTGTTACAATGATTCTTGCGCGATTTTGAGTAAATATTGTCCATAGGGGTTATTCATCATCTCATTCCCCAAAGCTATGAGCTGATCTTTATCAATATACCCCATCCGGAAAGCAATTTCTTCAATACAGGAAATTTTCATCCCTTGGCGTTTTTCTAATGTTTGAACAAATTGGGATGCTTCTAACAAAGAATCATGGGTTCCCGTATCCAACCAGGCATACCCACGTCCCATACATTCTACTTCTAAACGTCCCTGACTTAAATAGTCCCGATTTACATCAGTGATTTCCAATTCGCCCCGGGGAGATGGCTTTTGGTTCTTTGCCACTTCTACCACATCATTGGGATAAAAATATAAACCTGATATAGCATAATTACTTTTGGGATTTTCCGGTTTTTCTTCAATAGAAATGGCTTTCCCATTTTGATCAAATTCCACCACGCCGTACCGTTCAGGATCTGTGACATTATACCCAAATACAACGGCATTATTCTTTGAATCAACAGTGTGGACTGCGTTTATTAAACGTTCCGGTAAGGTGCCTCCATAAAAGACATTATCGCCCAGAATGAGACATACATCATTATCCCCGATAAATTCTTCACCCAAAATGAATGCTTGAGCTAACCCATCTGGTGATGGTTGTACTTTATAGGATACCTGCAGTCCAATTTGAGACCCATCTCCTAAAAGATGTTCATATACAGGTGTGTCATCCGGCGTTGAAATAATTAAAATATCCTTAATTCCTGATAGCATTAGAATGGATAAAGGATAATACACCATAGGTTTATCATAAATGGGTAATAATTGTTTACTGACTCCTTTGGTAATGGGATAGAGACGCGTACCGCTTCCCCCGGCTAGAATGATGCCTTTCATAATGTTAATCCGTTAATTGTGATTGGTGAATTGTAAATGGTGAATTGTTAGTTGTCAAAATAGATTCGTCCTTTCTATGGTCGTTTGAATAACAGGAACTTTTTTGTGAATCACCTATAATTTTACTCATTTTATAAACTTTCCGAAAGATATTATTGAAAAATATCGATCGCAGCCAGATCCGTTATACCGGAGTTAGGGAATGTATAACGGATGCTGGCATACGATCAAAAAATTGGGTTTTGATTTTTTATAATGCTCCGCCCGGTAAGCCCCAAAATAATAGGCCTACATGGTATGTGATAGATAATAGGGTGGATTTCGGCCAATGACTTGGCTGTTATTTAAATAAGAATCTGCGATAGTTTATTAAATCCTAACCCTTTCTTATAATTCGTCAGCAGACAGTGTAATGTAATTATAGAATACTTCTTTGTCCTAATTTTATTTTTCTAAAAAAAACTTTTCTCACCTATTCTTTGCAAATCATTTATTCTTGTGTATTTTTAACCTTTAATGATACGAATGATATACATCTGCCGTCTGGGACTCCTTTCTTTATTCATTCCATTTTTATATGGTGGTGAAGTGGATCATTATTTAAGTTGGGGAAATCCACTCACCGACTCAGCTAACCCATTGAATGCCAAAATGAATGAAATAGTGGAAAAGGCTATTGAATCATTACCAAACGATTGTTCATGTGAATTTGCAGCTAGTACCATTTTATCCGAATTCGGTGTAAAGCTTAATTCTGATTTAGAACGATGGATAAAAAAATCCACCAAACTTGACTTATATCGACCCGATTGGTCTGAAGCAGTCGAAAAAAGTATTTTCAGAATTCCACCAAAAACAAAACGAATGGAAGAATTAGAAAAAACCAGTTTATCCATGCAAATAGATGAAATAATCAATATTGGAGGCATCTATTTTGGTATTGATAAATTATCCCATTTCACCGGATCCGGTTATTTGTATTATCAATCCTATTTAATTTTTAGGGATAACCCGGATGTAAATGCAGAAGAAATGGCTATTTGGTTCGGCATTCTTGGCGAAAAATCAATTATTGGCCGCATAGCTACGGGCGTATTTTCTTATGCAGATTTAGAGGCAAATTATCAAGGCATGCAATTGGGCCGAAATATGTGTGAAGGCGATAATCCAATGTTAAAGCAATCTGATAACAGGTGGACATTAACTCGACTTTTAGATATGCGCAATTATGTTAATCCTCTCTGGGATGAATCTTACAATCCATCTTTTTATTATGATGGCTTTAATTTAACTCTTATGCCAAAAAATACACCTGTATTGAACAATATGCCCAAATATTGCGATTCATTCCAGTCACCTTTTGTACAGGATTTATTTACCTATTATGATTCATTTCAAATTAAATCTTCTTCTTATACTTTTTTACAACGGTTGATTCAAGAAGAGAAGCTCCCTTCCCCTACCCTTTATGACATTCGAAATATTTGTAAAGATTAAATGCTTTATTTTTTAACAAAACAATTAACAATTGCTGCTGTCCGAATCTTTTTTGATTCGATTACTGCAAAACATATTGATCATATTCCAGATGAGGGTCCCGTTATATTTGTAGCAAATCATCCGAACACACTAATGGATCCATTAGTGATTGGTACAACTTGCCCTCGTCAATTACATTTTTTTGCAAAAAGTCCTCTATTCAATTCGTGGTTTAATCGAACAATTTTAACACGATTAAAACTGGTCCCTATTTATCGGAAACAAGATAATCCAAAACAAATGGATAAAAATGATCAAACATTTGCCCGTGGATTTGATATCCTAGAGAATGGTGGCTCATTTCTCATATTCCCTGAAGGCGTATCTACAGGAGATCGCGTTCTTGAAAAAATTAAAACAGGTGCAGCACGAATTGGCCTTGGAGCAGAAGAAAAAAACAATTTTAATTTGAATGTTAATATTATTCCTGTGGGATTGAGTTATTCTAACGCCATTAAATTTAGAAGTGATATTTTAGTGCGTTATGGAAAACCGATTTCTTTAAAATCTTTTAAAAATGCCTATTCGCATGATTCCATTGAAACGGTGCACCAAATTACATCTCAGATAGAATCTGCTCTTTCCAAATTAACAACGAATGTTAATGAAATTGAAGTAATGGATATTGTTGAATGTTTAGAACGAATATATAAAAAAGAGCTCATGGTAGAAATGGGATTCAAATTGGATAGTAAGGGAGATGATTTTGCAGCTACACGTGGCCTTATTGATGCTGTGGAATGGTACCAAGATCATTATCCTGAAAAAGTGGATGAATTTAGAAATATGCTTTCAACCTATTTGGATGATTTGAATGAATTAGATATTCAAGAATCTTTTTTGGGCCCTGGCGGAGAATCACTAACTCTAAGGAATCGATTAAAAGCTTTGTGTTTTATGATTGTGGGCTTCCCAATATATATGTGGGGACTTATTCATAATTATATTCCTTATAAACTTCCCAGATGGATTGCGAAACGATCTACAGATGCGAAAGCCGAAATTGCACCCTTTAAAATGATTTATGGTTTATTAGTTTTCGTCATTATTTATGGGATAGAATTAAGTTTAGTCCAATGGCTTTTTCATCAATGGAGATTAACCATCGTTTGGGGGTTAACCCTTATCCCTTCTGGTAATTTTGCATTAAAATATATTCATCATGTTCGTGAGTATAAGCAACATTTAAAATTTTTATCTTTATTTTATAAAGAAAGGGGTCAAGTATTTAAATTGATTGAAAAACGTCAACACATTATTCGATTTATCGATAAAGCTAAAGAATTGTATTACAGTGAGAATCAATTAGATAGCCCTTAAGGTAATATTTTTTCCTAAGATTACCATTTTTTGTAAGTTTAGCGGATGAATTCGGCAGTAATAATTCCGATGATTATATTGCTAGTTTCCCACCTCATCCATCGGACAGGGCATTTGATTTAAATCAGTATCTGTCATCCCACAAACAAAAAACCCCACGAATGTGGGGCTTCATGTTATAGAAAAGGTAAATCTATTTTAATAAAACCATCTTCTTGGTCTGCCTGAAATCTCCTGCTTCTATTGTATACAGGTACAGCCCTGCTGATACTGGCTGACCTTGATTATTAGTAGCGTCCCATTGGATTGAACGATATCCAGTAATTTGTTCTGCATTGACTAAAGTTTTCACTACTCTACCCATCATATCATAGATGCTAATGTTAACATTAGCATCTTCTGGCAGGTCATAGCGTAAGGTGGTGACTGGGTTGAATGGGTTTGGGTAGTTTTGGTGTAAAATAAATTCTTTCGGAATAAAATTATTTATATCATTAGATACATATTCTAAAATTATAGGAATGTCAAATGTGAGAGTATCGCCATCAATACAATATTCTGGATGATTTTGACAGTTTAAAGCCTCTGGATAAGCACTAAATGTGACTATTGTATCTGATATAATAGTAGAATCTGCTAATACTATAAATTGTACATTATTGCAAGTATCTGCTTCCATACCATAGAACCAGTAGCTATCATTCAATATTGTTGTCAAATTTGAGTCTGATTCTAATATGACACCCGGATAATACATATGGGCTGTGTCCGAATTATTACATAATTCCAATTCAATAGTAAGTGTGTCTCCTGGATTCCATTGGTCATTATTTCCATACACTTCAATTACAGGGTTGCTAACAGAAAAAATCCAATCAATTATTTGCTCACAGTTAGTGGTATCTTGGTATCCTACATAATCTTCAATACAAGATGGGTAGGGGGGGCAGAATTGATTGTTTTCAATCGTAGAATAATTCCAGTTCAAGTTGCATAGAGTTTCATAGATTTCCCCAGTGAGTTGATTATCAGATAAAGATAATATTACTAAGTTTGTTAGGCTGCCAATCTCAGGTGGAATTTCCCCAATGAGTTGGTTATTATTTAAATGCAAATAATTTAAATTTGTCAGGCTCCCAATCTCAGGTGGAATCTCACCTGAGAGATAGTTATCTGATAATGACAAAGAACTTATACTCGCCAAGTTTCCTATACTCGCTGGAATAGAACCTGAGAGAGAATTATTTATTAATGTTAAATCAATCAGATTTGATAGATTACCAATCTCAGGTGGAATCTCACCTATGAGTTGAGTATTCGACAAATATAAAGTAGTTAAATTTGTTAGGTCCCCAATCTCAGGTGGAATCTCACCAGCGAGTTGAGTATTCGATAAATTAAGAGATATTAAATTTGTCAGGCTCCCAATCTCAGGTGGAATCTCACCAGCAATGTAAGTGCTGCCTAATGACAAAGTATTTAAATTTGTAAGGTTCCCAATCTCAGGTGGAATCTCACCAGTGATTTGAGTATTATAAATATGCAGAGAACTTAAATTTGTAAGGTTCCCAATCTCAGGTGGAATCTCACCAGAGAGTTGAGTGTTCGATAAATTCAGAGATGTTAAATTTGTAAGGTTCCCAATCTCAGGTGGAATCTCACCAGTGATTTGAGTGTTCGATAAATTCAGCGATGTAGTATTTTCAATTGAATAACACACACTCCATAATTCAACACCTTCTGTACCATCATCAGCAGTACAATCTGAAGAACCTACATCCGGTGGACCCAGAGTTCCATCTTCACGAAGACAATGAGCGTAAACAGACCCATTTTCCGTCCAGGCAATGAAAAGGCAGTTTGGTCCTTTTCCAGCCATCATGTCTGATTTGGCAGTACCTGTATTGGTCACCGTTACTGTCTCGTTGGTCCATACGGAATTACCTTCTGCATCCAGCCTGTTAGCATAAATGTCGCCATCCATATTGGCACTTTGCTGTATGTAAGCTGAGATCAATTCTTCGCCAAAGCCAGCCACAAACAGGTCAAGATAGTCGTAACTACTGTTCAGGGCTACCACTGTGACTCCATTAGATCCCCAAAGCTGATTCCCGCTGCTATCCAGTCTTTGTCCAGATATTCCGCGTTGGGATTGGCTCTCATTGGATTCCTTCCAGACTGCCATAAGCTCCTGTGTCTCTTCGGCTACAGAAAGCATGGGAGACATGCGGAAATTGCTGGAGTTTGTTGATAGATCTACTCCGCCCGCCCATGCAATTGAACCTTCCTCTGTGATATGCTGAGAAACCGCATTCTGTACATTCCCGGAAAACTGTGTCCAGGCCGAAAAGCTGCTGCCGCCAGTTCCAGCCACTAACTGCTGCGACCAATTTCCCATAGGAAATACAACTGGACCCGCGCTAACTGTAGGTTCGCTCCACTGAGAGATTCCATCAAGATCGTATTTCTGTAAGTATAATACACTATTTGCAGCCCACACTGGTCCCGACTGTCCAATCCATTGAACTAATGCATCGCCATTTGAATCAACAATTGGTTGAGGGTACATCAGAGATTCATTACTATCTTCAATAAGAATTCCATCACCCCACATCAAACCACCATCAGATGAAATTCTTTGAATTTCAATAGTAGTTGCATTTGGAGACCATGCAACCATAACACTATTATCTGGTAAAACAGCAAATCGAGGAGAATAATTTGTCTGACTGGAATTCGAAACTGATACTCCATTATCTCCCCATACCATCGAACCATCTGATGAAATCTTATAAGCATATACATTCCATGGCCCTGATCGCTGATCTAAAACTGTAATAATGGCATTATTATCACTATCCACTGCAAGATTCATGTGAAAAACGGCAATCCATGAATCATTGTTATGATCACTCACTAGCATACCACCTTCATCAAATTGCGCTACTCCTGTTGCATCAAATCGTTGTAGATACACATGATAATCACCCATGTCAGTAAGCCATGCAACATATACACCGCCATCGGATGTAGCCTTTACTTGTGCCTGAACACCACTACCTAGCAATTGTGGAGATGCAGGATCAGAAGACCATTGAGCAGATATAACTGACGTTAAAAGAAGTAAACGAATAAATAAATTTGTAATAATTTTCATAAGAAACTCTATTTGATGATCAAAGATAGCTATCCTATTACAAAGAAAAAACCCAAATTTCTTATCGAGAAATCAGGGTTCTTCGTTAGTAGCGGGGGAAGGATTGACTTATCAGCCAAAAGCCGATTTCGCCGGTCTACGTCCCAATACTATTGGAACTCCGGCTCGAACTCGGTTCTCACCCATTACCCCCATAAACCAAAAAAGGCCTCATTCGAGACCTTTTCGGTTTTTAGTAGCGGGGGAAGGATTCGAACCTCCGACCTTCGGGTTATGAGCCCGACGAGCTACCAGACTGCTCCACCCCGCGATCATTTGATTGATATTCTGGTATAAAATGACTCAATAATCATTCAATGTTGATTAAAAAGTG
>JABHUQ010000097.1 GCA_018658715.1 Fidelibacterota bacterium | reverse complement strand
TCGATTAAAAGGAACAGGAAATATGGGACAATTCTCTCTTCCGGAAATACAGTTCCCTGAGAATGTGGAAGCTTTTCCACCTAAAGAATCTTTAAAAAAAGATCCTTTTAGAGATGCATTAACAGGAACCATGAGTTGGGAGTATATTCTTATTCCACGCCAAGCAGGAAATGTATTTATTCCACGTGTAAGTATGTCCTTTTTTAATCCATCTTCCGGATCCTGGGAAAAAACAGAAACTCAAGGAATCGCGATTTCTATTATTGCAGGGAAAGAAAATCCATCTCTATCCGGAGAATTCACAAAACGCGAAGTAGAATTATTAGGTAAAGATATTCGATTCATTCATACAAAACCTTCAAAATGGTTTCCGATACAAAGGAACTTGGTTAGTCGTAACATTCTATGGATTTATGGGATTGTTATCGTAATGCTACTCATGCCAAGTTGGGTCCATAATGCAACAGATTATCGATTGACTACGGAGTCTGGGCGCATTTCACGAGGAGCAATAAAAAAGGCTAAAAAATCCTTAAAACAAAAAACGGATGATCCGTTTATGCTAGCCAGTCAAACATTATATATCTATTTATTTGAAAAACTTCAATTGAGTACTCCCAACCTTGATGCCATTCAAATTCAAGCTATTTTAACAGATAAAATATCAGATTCCCTATTAGGTACAGTTATTGTACTTGTGAATCAGTGTGATGCGGGTCGATTCGCTCCAGGCGGAGATATCCTTGTTGAAACAATTTTATCAGATACGATACAACTTCTCGACAAAGTTGAAGGGGAATTGTCATGAAAAATATTCTAATTATTTCCCTATTTCTAAATGTTTTTGTGCGCGGAAGTGATATGGGACCATTAATTGAATCTGCAAATGAATCCATGAATCAGGAATTATTTCAAGATGCAGCAAATCAATATGAATCTATTCTCAGCCAAGGAATGGAAAGTAGTACTCTATATTATAATTTAGGGAATGCATATTTTCGCCAATATTTATTTGGCCATGCTATTTGGTCTTATGAAAAATCCCTTCAGCTAGATCCTAGAAATGGTGATGCAAATTATAATTTAGATTTAGCAAATGCACGCATTGTAGATCGGATGGATATACCGGATCCTGGTTTTATTCTTACTCAATATAGGCAATTAAAACGTGGTTTGACGCTCAATGAAATGGTTTTATTTGGTGCAATTCTTTTGTTTGCATCGGTACTTTTATTTGGTGTTAGAGGGCTATTTGGAGTTTATGGTGGACTCACAGGAAATTTGGGAATTCTATTAACTGTATTATCAATTTTAATTCATGCGATTGCCTTAGATAAATATTGGTCGCAATCTGATCACATTTCTGGAATATTGATTACAAATGGTGTTGATGTATATTCAGGTCCATTCGAAAGAGATGATTCTATTTTATTTCGTGTAAATGAAGGGACAAAGGCGGATATTGTTGCTTGGGAAGATCTTTGGGTAGAAATAATTCTAATTGATGGCAAAAAAGGGTGGATTCCTGCGGGAACCATACGAAAATTATAGGTATGCGAAAGGTCGTTTTATCGTTATTTATGGTTGGAATAGTTTTTGGTCAATCTCCAGATTCATTATTTTGGTTTCATCCTGATTCTGCAAAAGAACCGTCATTGAAATGGCCCTTAGTTATAAATCAAGTATTTAGTCCAGAATATTGGGGACTTGTTGATTCCACAAAAACTGTTTCGCGAGAAAGTGAAGATGGTTTCCGCGTCCAAATTTTTGAAACACAGTCAGCCAATGAAGCACAATCATTCTTCCGAGAATCATCCACTGCTCTAAATGATTCAGTTTATCTCACTTTTGATGCACCATTTTATAAAATACGTGTAGGAAATTGTATCGCACGCTATGATGCAATCGTTCTTCAAAAAGAACTTAAAAATACAGGTTATAAAACAACGTGGATTGTTCGAACTAGAATTGAGTGAATTAATTAATAATTAGGAATTTAGAATTCATAATTATCCCTAATTTATTACTTATTTTCCAAAGCTTGAGAAATATCCCAAATCAAATCATCACTATTTTCAATTCCGATTGAAAGACGAATTAATTTTTGTGTGAGTCCAAGTGCTTTCTTTTCATCAGACGCTACATCGGCATGCGTCATTGTAAAAGGATGCTGGGCTAAAGATTCTGTACTTCCTAAGCTTACAGCTAAATGAAATAATTTGAGTCGGTTAAGAAATGTAAAAGCTTCTTTTTCGCCTCCTTTAATATTGAAAGAAATCATCGCACCTGCTGATGAATATTGACGATTGAAAATATCATGTTGCTGGCTTCCTAGTTTTAAATGCCCTAAATAAAATACTTTTTCAACATGAGGGTGATTCATTAAATAATCAGCCACATGTTTAGCATTTATTGCCTGTGTCTCCATACGTGGTTTTAATGTTTCTAAACTGCGCATGAGAAGCCATCCTGTCCATGGTCCTGCCATATTCCCTAAAAATGTTCTTAATACTTTAATCCTGCCCATTAATTCTTTAGAACCAAGACAAGCTCCTGCTATGACGTCACTATGTCCACCAATATACTTTGTGGCAGAATATAAAACTAAATCTGCCCCGAGCTGAAGGGGATGGGACCACAGTGGACCCATATATGTATTATCAACTGCCAGTACGGGTGTATTTGACTCAGTGGAAAAATGGTCTGCAATCTTTCGACACATACTAATATCAATAATAGCATTTGTTGGATTCGCAGGCGTTTCTATAAAAATCAATTTTAATCGATTCTGTGCATCAGTTTCACTTATTTTTTTAATAATTTCTTCTTGAGTATGATCTGAATGAATTCCAACAGTATGAATTCCAAAATCAGGCAAAATATGTTTTATGAAATGGTCCGAACCACCATACAAGGGTTTACTATACACTAACAAATCACCTGGACGAAGGAATTCTAATAAAACGGTTGTGATAGCGGACATACCACTTTCAAATACAGCGCATTCTTCCGCTTTATCCCAAAGGGTGAGTCGATTTTCTAAAATTTCTAAATCGGGATTATTTAGACGACTATAAATGAGTCCCAGTTCTTCATCTGGGTGTTTATCGCGCAACCCATAGGCAACTTCAAAAAAGGCTTTTCCTTCTTCAGCGGATTTAAATGAAAAAGTAGATGTTTGGAAAATTGGGCATTTTACTGCTCCTTCGGACCATTCCGGATTATATCCGTATGACATCATTAAAGTTTCTGGTTTTAGATGACGATCAGTCATTGATGTTCCCCTTTTTTAGCTATTGAATAAGGTTCTATTTCCTATCTATAAATTCTGGTTCAAGGTTGAATTCTTGTTCCATTTCTTCTGCAATATTATGTAATAATTCTACACGTTTTAAGTGGGGCATAAAGGCACTTTTAGCTGCCATTACAGTAAATTCTCTAAAGTCGTGAAGCGAAAATCTAAATAAATCATTCGCAAGTTTAAATTCATCCGTTAATGTGGTTCCGGACATAAGACGATTATCTGTATTCAATGTGACACGAATCCCTTGCTCATAATAGAATTTGATTGGATGATATTTAAGAGATCGAATGGATCGAGTTTGCCAATTGGATGTTAAACAAATTTCCAATGGAATTCTGTGATCATTGACATATTGCATCAAATCTTTATCTTCTTTAAGTCGTGTGCCGTGGCCAATTCGATGAGCGCCACAATAATGAATCGCTTGATGAATGGATGATGGCCCAAACGCTTCCCCTGCATGAATGGTTGCATTAATATTATGATTTAAAATTAAATAAAATGCTTCTCGGTGATCTTTCGCTGGATAATTTTCTTCAGCACCAGCTAAATCAAATCCAACGACACCTTTATTTTTATATTGAACAGTTATGTCAGCCAATTTTAAGGATACTTCTGGTGAAATATTCCGAATCCCGCAAACAATAATACCGGATTGAACGCCAAACTCTTTTTCACCTCGTTTAAGTCCATCTTGAACCGCTTCCACCGATTCAGATATAGTCATTCCATTTTCAGTGTGTAGAATTGGCGAATAGCGAATTTCGATATATTTTACATTTTCCTTCGAAACATCTTCAATAAGTTCAAAAGCGGTTCGAGTTAAAGATTCAGGTGTTTGCATGACACTCAATGTATAATCAAATCGTTTTAGATAATCTTCTAATGTGCCTCGATTAGATCCAATCACTAGCATCTTTTTTAATTCATTCCTATCCATGGACGGGAGTTTGATGTTATCTTTTTGAGCCAAATCGATCATAGTTGGAACTCGAATACTGCCATCTAAATGGCAGTGAAGTTCAACTTTGGGTAATCGTTTTAATCTCGCTTTAGATATGTTCATTTTATTTTTTCGTAACAGTGGAATAAATCCAGTAAATCATGCCAAGAAATAATACTGGACCAAGAAGTGAGAATCCGGAAATAGTTGGCCACCAATCTTTTTGTTCAGTAATAAAAATAGGTACAGCAACAAGAATTCCCATCAGAGCTTCTCCAGTAATAAGTCCACTGGAAAGGAGTAATCCTTTTTTCTCCATGGATGGAGTGGCACCTGCTTGTTTCCCGATATGATTAATCATTCCACCAATAAAGATGGGAACCGTTAATTCAATCGGAAGATATATACCTACAGCAACAGCGAGTACAGGTACACGAAAGTCTGAACCCAAAGCTTCTTGTCGTAAATCAATGAGAATAATGGCTATTCCAATTATGGCGCCAAAGAAAACCATATTCCAAGGGAGATTCCCCGTAAAAACGCCATCTGCCACCGATTTCATTAGAGTTGCCTGGGGCGCAGATAATGTGGGTGAACCAATGGTGTAAGCTGTATGAAGAATATCTAATACAAGCCCAAGAACAATAGCAGCACTAATGGTTCCCACCAATTGCATAATTTGCTGCTTCCAGGGAGTTGCTCCCAAAATGTAGCCTGTTTTTAAATCTTGTAGATTATCCCCGCCAATAGCCGCAGCACAACATACAACAGCTCCAACCATAATAGCAGCAGCAGCACCCGTTCCAGTGCCTGTACCAATCAAACCAGCCAACAGGAGAGATGCAAATAAAATTGTTGCTATCGTAACGCCTGAAATCGGATTATTGGATGATCCAACAACACCAGCCATATAGGCAGCAACTGCAGAAAAAAGGAAGCCAAATATCATCATAACTACAGCCAATAAAGCAGCAATGCCCACAGAATCAATCATACCTGCATAAAGAAGAAAAACAGGAACCAATAAAACCACTAAAGCAGTCCCCACATATTGTATAGGGAAATCCCGTTCTTCTCTAGGAATATTTATCCCTTTTCCCACTTGGGACATCGATTCTAAACTTGCACGAATTCCCAACATGAGTGGTTTGGCTAATTTAATGAGCGACCAAATACCACCTACAACCATTGCGCCTACACCCAAATATCGAATTTGTGAATTCCAAATATTCCAGGCGGCTTCCATAGGGTCGCCTTCAAATCCATAATAGGCAGAATAAACTGGAATGGCAAACGCCCATGAAATAAGTCCACCTGCCACAACTAAAATTCCAATATTCCTTCCTACAATAAATCCAACTGAAATGAGAGCAGGAGATAAATCTGTGCCAATTCCAAAAATAGAACCACCAACAGTAACGGCTTTTTCCACAGCTGCATTCCACATAGAAAATCCTTGTGAAGCTAATTTCATTAAACCACCAGCTAAACCGGAAAGCCCAATAATTCTTAAACCTGCAGATGCTTCAGGTGAATCCCCTGATTTTGCTTCTTCTCCTGCACGCAGAACTTCTGCTGTAGCAACGCCTTCAGGATATTGTAATTTAGCTTCAACAATAAGTGCACGACGTAATGGAACAGTGAATAATACACCAATAACACCACCAATTCCGGCAATCTTTGCTACTTCCCAATAATCAAAATTTTCCCAATAGCCTAATAATATAAGAGCTGGAATTGTGAAAATCACACCAGCCGCTAACGATTCGCCAGCAGATGCAGCCGTTTGCACAATATTATTCTCTAAGATATTTGATTTTTTAAATAAGGACAAAATGCCCATAGAAATAACAGCAGCTGGAATAGAAGCAGAAACAGTCATACCTGCGAATAGGCCTAGATACGCATTGGCTCCCGCAAGCACCATTGACAATACAATGCCAAGGATGACGGCTTTAAAGGTTATTTCAGGAAGGGATTTATTGGTCATTATATCTCCATAATTTGCCAAGGAAAGTAGACAATCCAATCTGAATACAGCAAGGAATCAAAATAGAACAAATAATTAAATGAAACGGAAAGGAATGTTCCGTAATTTGTAAGGCATTCGGGGTGCCGATTTGAAACAGGTCAAACGGCTGAGAATAAACCCAAGAACCTGATCTAGATAATGCTAGCGTAGGAAATCATCATGAAAATAATCTTTGTTTGGATATCATTTTTATCCATTCTTCTTTCCCAATCTTTGACGATCCAGGGAATAGTTACAAATCAAAAAACAAACCAACCTATCGAAAATGTTAATATTGCTGTAGGTGAATCAGGTGGCGTAACTGATGTAAAAGGCCATTTTAATATTCAAACTACTCTCGGATCGAAATTATTATTTTCCCATATTGGCTATCAATCGGTTCAATGGATAGTTCAAAACAGCTTATTTCTATCAATAGAACTTAATCCTGTTTCTTTAAAAGGGAATGAAATAATGGTATATGCAGGATTATTACCGGAATCACTTCAAAAATCTGCTTCAAGTGTAAGTGTATTAAATGCAACTCAAATTAGAAAAACAAATGGACTTCACTTCCAAGATATCATTGATCATATTCCCGGGTTAAATTGGGCAGGTGGAACATCACGACCTAGGTTTTTTCAAATTCGAGGATTGGGTGAAAGAAGCCAATATGCAGGTGAAGGAGCTCCAAATTATTCAGTAGGATTTATGATGGACGATATTGATTTATCTGGTATTGGAATGGCGGGACTCCTTTTTGATCTATCTCAAATTGAAGTGCACAAAGGCCCTCAATCCTCCATATATGGTCCCAATGCAATGGGTGGACTCATCAGTATGCGGTCGGTTGACCCATTTAAGGTTGAACCTAATCAAATATCATTTACGGTTGGGTCAGATCAAATGACGCGGGGCGGCATTGGGTTTGGAGCAGCATTATCACCGAAACTATTTTATCGTTTATCTTATATGGCTGGAAATAGTAATGGATTTAGGGAAAATGTTTATCAGGAGTCAAATAAAACAAACAGTCGAAAAGAAAATATGATTAGATTAAAAGTAGGTGTAAAACCCACCCAAAAAACAGATGCATTATTTACTATGTTCAAGGCCAATCTTGATAATGGTTATGATGCTTGGGTGCCAGATAATAATGTAGAATTAAAAACTTATACAAATGCGAATGGGGCTGATAGTGTGGGAACGCATGCATATTCTTTACGATTTAATAGTCATCTCCCAATAAAAAATACAATATTCACAGCAATTATCTCTCAATCAGAAAATGATTTACTACATAGTTATGATGGCGATTGGGGGAATGATAATTATTGGTTAGAGAACCATGGGTTTGACCCTGATGTAGAAGGATGGCAATATGCCTTTTATGATAAAACAAACCGTACACGAAAGACCAATACAAGTGACTATAGAATTACAGCAGAATCAAACGATACTAAATCATCTATTGTAGTTGGCATATATTCAAAAGATTTAGAAGAGAATGATACTGCAACTGGATACATATTTGGAGGCGATGCTACGGCATTATTAAGCCAATTTAATATTGAAAATTCATCCATTTATGCACAATTGAATTATCATATCAATTCTCAATTTCAATTTTGCATTAATGCAAGATCTGAAAGCCAGGAAACATCCTATCATGGGAATAGTGTAAATGAATGGGTTTCATCTGATACGCTTAATATTTCAACATCATTTGAAAGTAAATTCTTCGGTGGAAAAGTAAGTTTAGCTTATCAGCTAAACCCAGTGTGGCGCATATGGTCATCATTCGCCAAAGGATATAAAGCAGGAGGCATCAATCAACATCCAGCATTATCAGCAGAGAATAGACCCTTTGATCCTGAATATATTAATAATATAGAAATTGGTTTTAGAAATAATACTATACGGCATTCAATGGATTTTACTCTTTTTTATGGATTAATAGATCAAAAGCATGTATCAATTTCGAAACAGCAATATGAAGGTGACCCCAATAGTTTTGTTTATTTTACATCAAATGCATCAAGTGGATTTACGCGTGGATTTGAATGGTCCTATAAACTAAATATGTCAGAAAAACTATCGGGACATGCGAATATGAACTTTTTAGATACGTATGTGGACAGATTTGAATTTGAAAGTGCTGAAGGGGAATCTTTAATTAGCGGTGGAAGATCTCTAGCTCATGCTCCAAATAAACAAATATCATTTGGTCTGACATATAAAGTACCAAAAGGATATTTCTATGGAATAGATTATCAATATACCTCTGAATATTATTTCTCAGATAGTCATGACCAAAAGTCAAATGCCTACGGGGTTATGGCAATCCAAATAGGGTATCGGAGCGGGAAGTGGGCCATAACTGCTTGGACAAAAAATATCCTGGATGCACGATATGCAACACGAGGGTTTTATTTTGGACTTGAGCCCCCAAATTATGAAGATAAACTTTATTTAAGTTATGGAGAACCGAGACATTTTGGTTTTACTTTAGAAACGAAATTTTAAGGAAATCTTTCTATAATTTTTCATGTTTTCACTGAAATACTTCTTACAGATTACCCATCTTTTATATTATAATCGATGGTATTTTCCCACATACTAAAGGTCATTAACTATGCAAGAACGGCGATATGAAATTCTCGGTATATTAACCGTCGCCTTATCTGTTTTTATATTTGCCAGTCTTGGCGGATATCACCCAGGTGAAGAACCTACTATTTCACCTTCGATACAAATAGAAAATCCAATGGGCATAATGGGCGTTGTTACAGCCTATTTATTTATTAAAATTGGGATTGGTTATGCATCATTTTTTATTCCATTTCTAGGTATCGTTTGGGGATGGCTTCTCTTTGGTCAAAAAGATTTAAAACTAATCACCCGGTTATCTTATTATATAATTGCTGGAGCAGTTCTTTTATCCTTTTCTCTCGGATTTATGGCAATTCTTCAATCGTCATCTGGTAATGAAAATATTAAATGGTCTGGATTAGTGGGTTGGAGTGTTTCCAAATTTTTTACTGATTTTTTAGGCTCATTCGGAACCTTCTTAGTCCTTTTTTCAGGTTGGCTTGTTTTGTTAAGAAACTATTTCTCTTGGAGCTTTTATCTCCCATTTCAATCATTAGGACAAAAATTTAATCATTGGCGTGAAGAACAATCACTCGTAAAAGAAGAACAAAATAAAGAAGATGCAAAACGAAAGCATACTCAAGATCTTTTGTCAAAAATTACTGAGAACAAAGATGAAATGCCTACTGCTCCCGTAGAAAACATCATAGAAGACTCTTCATCAGTTGAAAGTATAGAAGATAATAATGAACAAATTTCAGATGAAATGCCTTTGCCGGACAATGAAGAATCTGAAATAGATCAAACACAAGATAATGTCCCTGAATCTCTTGAGATAGATGAGATAGTTAGAGTCGATACGGCTCGTACAGAAGATGAATCATCAGAAGCCATAAATGTTGGTGAAATGACTACAGAAGAAGAAGTATTAATTGACGAAATAGAAGAGCGACAAATGCCAAAAAGGGAATATCAATTGCCTTCATCTGATATATTGATGGATCCAGTAAATATTTCAGATTCAATGTCTAGAGATGAGTTAGTCGATAGGGCAAATTTTCTAACAGAATCATTAGCCACTTTTGGAGTTGTCGGTAAAGTTGTTAACGTGCATCCTGGCCCGATCATTACATTATTTGAAGTCGAACCAGCTGAAGGTGTACGAGTAAACAAATTTGTTGCTCTAGCCGATGATTTAGCTCGAGTCATGGAAGCAAGTCGTGTTCGAGTTATAGCTCCTATTCCAGGAAAATCATCTGTTGGAATAGAGATTCCAAATCGGAATCCAGCAACAGTTTATTTTAAATCTGTAATTAACTCACAAAAGTTTGCAGATGCTGAATCGAATTTAACGATGGCTGTGGGTAAAACGACTTCAGGGGAAATTGCAACACTGAATCTTGCGAAAATGCCTCATTTGCTAATTGCAGGAACAACTGGTTCTGGAAAATCAGTTTGTATAAATACAATCATTTGTAGCTTTTTGTATAATGCTACTCCCGAAGAGTTAAAATTTGTAATGATCGACCCAAAGAAGGTAGAAATGACGCTTTATAAACAGCTCGAAGGGTATCATTTGTTAAAGATGGAAGATATTTCTGAGCCAATTGTGACATCAACCGAAAATTCAATTTTAGCCTTACGTGCCTTAGAAAAAGAAATGGATCGTCGATATAATGTATTAGCAGAAGCCGTTGTTCGTAATATTGATGAATTCAATGACAAAATGCGGAAAAATGATGAAGATATTATGCCCTATATTGTTCTTGTCGTGGATGAACTTGCAGATTTGATGATGATGAGTGCGAAAGATGTAGAAGCACCTATTGCGCGATTAGCACAATTATCTCGAGCAGTTGGTATACATTTAGTCATTGCGACACAAAGGCCTTCTGTGGATGTGATAACTGGTGTTATTAAAGCTAATTTCCCAGCTAGAATTGCTTTCCAAGTAGCAAGTAAAATTGATTCTCGAACAATTATAGATCAATCTGGCGCTGAAAAATTAATTGGCCGTGGCGATATGCTTCATCTAGGATTAGGATCGTCTGATGTGATTCGTTTGCATAATGCATTTGTTACTTTGGATGAAATTGAAGCTTTAATGAAGCACATTACAGAACAGCCTAAAAGTGAAGATATTGCGCTACCTACAGTTAGAGAAGCAACGATTCAAGATTTTTCTGGAACTGGTGGCGCAGATGAATTATACGAAGATGCAGTTGCTTTAGTTGTGACTCATCAGCAGGGGTCAATATCTTTATTGCAGCGCAGATTGAAGGTTGGATATTCCAGAGCGGCTCGATTGATTGATGAGATGGAGCAAGGAGGAATTGTTGGGCCATTTACGGGAAGTAAAGCGCGGGAAGTATTGGTAGATGAAACCTATTTGGAAAGTATGAGATCATTGTAGGTCATCTTTGAAAAAACCTTTTTTTTTACTTTTATGTTTACATATGCTTGTGGTTGGAGGAGAGCCAGAACCCCTTCATTCGTTTAAGAATTTATTTACTATAGGTAAAATGATTGAAATGCCTATTGATTTTTCTCAGAAGATGGAAAATGAAACTTTTATGACAAATGGTCTTTTTACTTACTACAGTGAAAATCAATTTAAATATGTATCCCATGATCAGTCTATTTATTTTAATCAAGATACGGTATGGACTCAAAATCATCAAACACATCAAATAATTATAGACCAACTCATGCAAGGTGAATTCACTTTTTTTAGTATTTTGTCAGGACAGTTTGATGGTATTGATTTTGAATCTCCCATCCTTGAGAAAGGAATATTTAATTTTGGCTATTATATTTCCGATTGGGATGTTAGGGGCAAGCTAATTCTTTATAGTGATGGACATCCAAAAACAATTACAATTCAGGGGAGTGACGATCAGTCCATCTTGATCTCGATTGGGGAAATACGTCACTCATCTATTGAACCATTCAATGCGCCTTATGCGGGCACGTGGGAAGTGATCGATTTGCGTGAATAAATTCTTCAAAATCTTCATTAGTCTGATTATTTCGGGTGTTGGATTATATTTTGCATTTAGGGGTGAGCATTATGGTGTCCTCTGGATGCAAATTATGGACACAAAATTGATTCCATTTACTAATGCGGTTTTATTGTTGATTTATGCTGTATATGTCCGTGCTAAAAGGTGGCAATATATTTTGGATCCGATTGAAAAAATAGATGATCATACTTTATTTGCATCAACCATGGTGGGCTATTTTGGGAATGGTGTATTATTCTTTCGTTTGGGTGAATTGTTACGTGGATACAGTTTATCGTCAAAAACATCCTTAAGTGTCTCTCAAGCTTTTGGTACGGTTTTGCTAGAGCGTGTACTAGATATTATTAGTATTGCGGCTGTTATTATTGTTGTTTTTCCGTGGTATCCATTCAAAGACCCTATTTTTAGGTCTACTATTATTGCGATGGTTATTATTTCAATTTCTTGTGGAATATTTTTATTTCTGAGTCAACGTTTCTACTGGATTGACAAGTTCAGTCATTTTAGTCTTTTCCAAAAAGGGATAGGAAAAGTTGTTTTCCAGATTATAGAAAAAATCTTTGAAGGAATTACACTTTTACGAGAGACAAAACATGGATTTATTATTGTATTTTATAGCTTATTTCTTTGGGTTATATATTATTTATCAACTATGTTTATGCTCGAAAGCGTCGGGATAGATATAGGGCTGGTAGGACCGGGCGTTATTCTTATTGCGGGTAGTATTGGCATTGCCATTCCTGCATTACCTGGTTCAGCTGGTACCTATGATGCTATCATAAAATTTGCTTTAATTGCACTATTTGTAATCCCAAGCGAGCAAGCATTAACATATGCAATTGTATCCCATTCCGCTTCATTTTTCCCAGTAGTTATTATTGGAATGATTTATTTTGTTATAGGCTCAGTTAGAATTAAAGATATAAATAAAGGGACTGAAGCCAGTGTGTAATACGCCGTTAAAGGTTGGTGTATTATTGGGAGGGCATTCTGAGGAGAGGGAAGTATCTCTTCAGACAGGAAAGGCTGTTATTCGAGCATGCAGATCGTTAGGTTATACAACATTTCCAATTGAAATAGAATCAACCTTAGATCCTTATATGAGTAGATTGAAACAAATGGATTTAGTTTTTATAGCACTACATGGCGGAATTGGAGAAAATGGACATATTCAACAGCAACTTGAAAATTTAAAGATTCCCTATACTGGCTCAAATCCGAAAAGTTCATCATTATGTATGGATAAAAATTTATCAAAAAAATTGGCAAAATCTATTGGAGTCCAAACGGCAGATTGGGTGAATATTACATCTAGAGATGAAAAAAGTGATTTTATAGATTTGCCATATGTAGTGAAGCCTAATGATCAAGGTAGCACCGTAGGATTATCTATTGTTCATAACCAATTTGAAGTGGATCCTGCATTAGATTTAGCATTTCAGTATGGTGAAAATATCATGATTGAAACTTATATTAATGGACGTGAGCTCACTGTAGCAATCATTGATGGAAATCCCATGCCAATTGTGGAAATTAAGCCGTCACATGAAGTCTATGATTATCAATGTAAGTATACGGAAGGGTTAAGTACATACGAATGCCCTGCTGATTTACCTGGAGAATTAACATTGAAAATCCACGAAGATTCAATCCGATTATTCAACGCATTTGAGTGCAAAGGGTATGGTCGAATAGATTATTTACTAGATGATGATGGTAGATATTACTTTTTAGAAATGAATACTTTGCCCGGCATGACAAATACGAGTTTAGTTCCAAAAGCTGTGGCATCGAATGGTGATTCTTTTGAAGATTTGATACAACAAATTATTGAAATAACACTCAATTGACATCATGTTATATTTCTACAATACATTAACTCGCAAAAAAGAATTCTTCAATCCAATAAAGGCCGGATTTGTATCCTTGTATACGTGCGGACCGACCGTTTATGATGAAGCTCATATTGGTAATTTTCGCACATTTATGTTTGAAGATTTATTAAAACGCGTATTGATATTAAGTGGGCTTGATGTTAAGCATGTGATGAATATCACAGATGTGGATGATAAAACAATAAAACGAGCATCAGAGCAAAATAAATCACTACGAGAATTAACAGAAGATTACACTCAGCGTTTTTATAATGATTTAGACTGGTTAAAGATTATACCTGCTGATGAATATCCATTAGCAACGCTTCATGTTGATGGTATGATTTTGATGATTAGAACATTGCTTGAAAAAGGACATGCATATAAGGAAGATGATGGGTCTGTCTATTTTAAAGTTGACTCCTTTCAGGATTATGGTCAACTATCTAACTTGGTTTTCGAAGAGCAACTAACTACAAGCCGAATCATCTCAGATGAATATTCAAAAGAAACAGCCCAAGATTTTGCGCTTTGGAAAGGATGGAAACCGGAAGATGGAGAAGTTTATTGGGATGCACCATGGGGGAAAGGTAGGCCGGGCTGGCATATTGAGTGCTCATCAATGAGTGTGGAATATTTAGGCGAACATTTTGATATTCATTGTGGGGGGGTGGATAATATGTTTCCGCACCATGAAAATGAAATTGCTCAAAGTCAATGTTCGTCTGGAAAACCCTTTGTGAATACGTGGCTTCATTCAGAACATTTGATGGTTGAAGGAGGTAAAATGAGTAAATCTGAAGGGAATTTCTATACCATCAATGAATTAAAATCTCAAGGATTTACCCCTGAAAATATTAGGTATCAATTGCTGAGTGGTCATTATAGAACTAAAATAAATTTTTCATTAGCCAAAAAGCAAGAAGGTGAAAAAGTTATAAGGCGCTTAGGCGATTTCAAAGTGAGATTAATGGCTGAGCTAAATCAAGATTCGCAGAGTGAAGATTTACCCGCAGAATATAAAATATTTAAAGAAAAATTATTTATTGATTTAGACACTCCCAATGCTTTGGCAGTATTTTTTGAATATATGCGAAAAATGAATACAAAAATTGATAGTGGATTGATAAATATAGATGAAATTGTTTCTGCATTATTATTTGTTGAAAAATTCGATTATATTTTTGGAATTATTCCAAATGATGATATTACTCCTGATGAAATAAAAACTCTCGCAAAAAAGAGAGAAGCCGCGAGAATAGAGAAGGATTGGGCGCTAGCAGACGAAATTCGTTCTAATATAGACTCATTGGGGTGGGAAATAAAAGATACTCCATCCGGTACTAAATTAAGCAAAAAGTAGTTTTGCAATTGTAAGAAATGGACATGTTGGAATGTCCGAATGATGGTATTTTATAAAAAACTCATAAAAAATGTAAATAACCATTGAAATCAAATTCATTTCTGTCATAAATTTGAAGGCTGTACTGCGATGTACTTTATTGACGTGTGTCGTTTTTGCCACCATAGCTCAGTTGGTAGAGCGCCTCACTTGTAATGAGGATGTCGCGGGTTCGAATCCTGCTGGTGGCTCAGAAAGGGTTTTTTGAGCTAAAGAATAGTAGGACGTTTTTTTGAAAATAAATTTAGGGGAGATGCCCGAGCGGCCAAAGGGAGCAGACTGTAAATCTGCCGGCGTATGCCTTCGGAGGTTCGAATCCTTCTCTCCCCACAAGGCTTT
>JABHUQ010000096.1 GCA_018658715.1 Fidelibacterota bacterium | reverse complement strand
GATGGTTGAGAAAATAACAGTGATTAAGAACTGATATTATAATAAATGCGAATTTTTAGATATAAATATTATTTCTGAAATAATAACTTTTAATACACCAGCAGTGGGAATAGCAAATAACATTCCCAATGGTCCCATCATCGTCCCGCCAATCAAAAGAACAATCATGACAGCCATTGGATGAAGTCCAACGCTTTCTCCGACAAGAATAGGCGTAATAAAATTATTATCAATTTGTTGGACTATGATGAACATGAAAATAATATCGAGCATGAAAAATGGTGATGGAATTATGCCAAATAATTGATGAGCCAATGCAGGTTCATTCCCAAGATTATTCATTAAAGCAATTAATATTGCAGGAATCATTCCCACAAAAGGTCCTACCATTGGAATCAAGTTTGCCAATCCAGCAATAATACCAATAAAAACGATTAATGTCATGTTTGCGCCGATTTGATTCAAAATGAATAGTCCAATTATAGATAAAATTGCAACACTACCAGCTGCTAAAATTTGTCCGCGAAGATAGCTGGAAATTTGTTGCTCAATATTGTAAATCATTCGCAACCCAACTTCCAAATATTTATTAGGGATAAACTGAACCAATGAACGCTTAAAATCATGGTATTCGATTAATAGTATTATGGTGAAAATTAGAATCATTACGGTCAGGAAAAAGAAACTTCCAGCGGAGCCTAAGAGAGATAAAATATTTTGAAAAACGTTCCCAAGACTGTCTTGAGCAATAGAAATAATTTTTTCACTTTCAGGAATCATATTACTCATGAAATCAGGGAGATACTCACGGGTTTTTATAGAGAGGCCTTCCAAGCTTAATACAAAATCTTCTTGTTGGAGCTTGGATGTGAACTCTTTGATTTGAGATCCAATATTTGCAATAAAACTTCCAAAAAACCAAAGTCCAAGTGAGATGAAACTTCCTATAATGAGAATAACACTGCCACCCCGAGAATGAATGGTTCGCTCTAAAGTATCTACGCTTTGTAGGAAAATGGTTGTAAACAAAAATGCAAAAATGAGCATGACAATTACAGATCCAAGAAAGGGAAGAATACTCCAAGCTAATCCACCAAGGACAAGAAATAGAATAAGTCGATATAGTTTTTGTATGGAATCCATGTTAATTAGTTTGGGTGAGTTCCAAATTCGTACGACGAAGCCTTTCACCTAAAATACGTGAAAGATTTATTAATATTTTATTCCCTAGCGCCGGATCTCGATTTATGAGGGTGAGAAGATCGGTTCGAAAAAAACCAATTAATTCTGATTGTTTTGTTGCAATTGCCATTGCAGATCTTGGTTCTTCATCTAACAATGCTAATTCACCGAAAAAATCACCGGAAACTAAATTCGCAAAAATTGTATTTGAATCAGGATCTTTGATTTCTACAGCTCCATTTAGGATGACATACATGCCTTCGCCGGGAGATAATTTTTTAAATATTGGTTCGCCAACCTTGTAAGACCGTTCGTGTGTGAGTCGAGCAACTTCTTTTAATTCTTTCATCGTGAAATTTTCAAAAATGGGCACTTTTTCCATGACCTGCAATATGGGATCACTTGAATTATTATTTTTGAAAAAATTTTCATAAAGGGATTTCATAATTTATCCTTGTAATGATTAGGTTAATATTTTCCATTGGTGGCATCTTTTTAGCGATTTATGATTAGCAAATTTTGTTAAGGGACTGTGAAATATCCCAAATCAGATCATCAGCATTCTCTACACCGATGGAAAGTCGAACCATTTTATCTGTAAGTCCTAGGGCATTTTTTTCAATAATTGGTACATCTGCATGTGTCATAGAAAATGGATGTTCTGCAAGTGATTCTGTACTTCCAAGACTGACTGCAAGATGAAAAAGTTGTAAATGATTCAAAAATATAAATGCATTTTTTTCTCCACCTTTAATATCAATACTAATCATAGCACCGGGAGATGAATATTGTTTTTTAAATATAGCATGCATTTTAGACCCAGATTTTAAATGCCCTAGATAAAACACTTTTTCCACTTTTGGGTGGTTTCTTAAAAAATCTGCTACTTTTGCTGCATTTGAAGCTTGAAGCTCCATCCGTGGTTTGAGGGTTTCGAGACTTCGCATTAAAAGCCAGCCTGTCCAAGGTCCTGTCATATTTCCAAGAAAAGTTCGTAATACTTTTATTCGTGTCATAAGTTCTTTATTTCCGAGAACTGCTCCAGCAATTAAATCGCTATGTCCACCAATATATTTTGTCGCAGAATAAATAACTAAATCAGCTCCTAGTGTCAACGGTTGGCACCATAGAGGTCCCATATAAGTGTTATCGACGGCAATCACAGGTGAGTTAGATTTGGTCTTGAAATAATCTGATACAGATCGACATATTTCTAAATCAATTAGGGCATTAGTTGGATTTGCAGGCGTTTCAACGTAAATAAGTTTTAGGCGATCTCTTTTTCCGGAATCTTCTACTTTTTGAATAATGTCGCTCATTTCATGATCTGAATGGAACCCGATTGACTGGATTCCGAATTGTGGTAAAATCTTATCAATGAAATGACTTGTACCACCATAAACGGGTTTACTGTGAAGTAATAAATCGCCTGGTTTTAAAAATTCTAATAATACAGTAGAGATAGCAGACATCCCACTTTCAAATACAGCACAAACTTCTGCATGGTCCCATAAACAAAGTCTATCTTCCAAAATTTCAAGATCCGGGTTGTTGATTCGACTGTAAATAAGTCCTAATTCTTCATCCGGTTCTTTATCGCGAAGACCGTAGGCAACTTCAAAAAATGCTTTTCCGTCTTCTGCGGATTTAAATGCGAAGGTAGATGTTTGAAAAATAGGACATTTTACTGCACCTTCAGATAAATGAGGGTCGTACCCATGAGACATCATAAGAGATTCTGGCTTAAAAGATGGTTTTGACATTTTACGTTCTCTTTTTATTGTTAATATATTCAGGATGTAACCCGAATTCCTTTTCAAACTCTTCTGCAATTGATTGAATCATTTTTCGCCTTTCATTGTGTGGAAGAAAGGCACTCTTCATTGCCATGATAGTAATTTCACGAAAATCGTGTAGTTGAAATTTGAATAACTTGTGTGCTAACATGAATTCATCCGTAAGTGTTGTATTGGACATGAGTCGGTTATCGGTATTTAAAGTGACACGAATTCCTTGATCGTAATAGTATTTCAATGGATGGTATTTTAATGAGTGTACACTTCGAGTTTGCCAGTTAGATGTGAGACAAATCTCTAAAGCTATTCTATGATCATTCACATATTGCATCAAATCTTTATCATCTTTGAGCTTAGTCCCATGCCCAATTCTATTCGCACCGCAATAATGTATTGCTTGATGAATTGATGCGGGACCGTAAGCTTCACCTGCATGAATAGTGGAATTAATATTGTTATTTCGAATTTGATAAAAAGCTTCTCTATGTTCTTTTGCTGGGAAGTTTTCTTCAGCTCCAGCAAGATCAAATCCTACAACGCCTTGATTTTTATATTGTACAGCAAGGTCTGCAAGCCTTAAAGAAATATCGGGAGAAATTGAACGAATTCCACAAACAATAATTCCAGATTTAACTCCAAATTTCTTTTCACCTTTTTTGAGTCCTTTTTTTACAGAGTCCACGGCCATGTTAAGGGTCATGCCTTTTTTTTGGTGTAAAATAGGTGAATATCTAACTTCGATATATCGGACATTTTCCTTGGCAACATCTTCAATCAATTCAAACGCAAATCGAGTGAGAGACTCCGGTGTTTGCATAACACTTAAAGTTATATCAAATCGATGAAGATATTCTTCAAGTGACCCTCGTTTTTTGCCAATCTTGAGATAAGATGATAATTCATCCAAATCAAATGAAGGTAATTTTACTCCTTCTTTCAGTGCAACTTCTAATATTGATTCAGGACGAACACAGCCATCCAAATGGCAGTGAAGTTCTACTTTAGGAAGACGGTGCATTAGTTCATAAGTTATTTTTGGCATAGGGTCAATTTACTCCATTATGCTTTTTGTGTGACTGATTTATAAAGCCAGTATATAATCGCCATAAAAATAATGATGCCAACAAATTGAAAACCAGGGAATTGTGGCCACCAACCTTTGCTTCCCGTGATAAAAATAGG
>JABHUQ010000095.1 GCA_018658715.1 Fidelibacterota bacterium | reverse complement strand
GAGTGGAATCAGACCTTTGGGGGAAGTGATCCTGATTATGGTTATTCCGTTCAACAAACCACGGATGGTGGCTATATCATTACTGGATATACATATTCTTTCGGAAATGGTAATTATGATGTCTGGTTAATTAAGACAGACAGTCAAGGGAATACATTTTATGATTAATAATTATAGATTCATTTTGAAATATCTAGCACAAATTATTCTGCTTATTCTAAGTGTTAATTCATGTACCAACCATCCTGAAATTAAGCCAGACTGGGTCATCAACGAACCCAACACTGATGATGAATATTGGGTGGGCATAGGCATTATTGAAAAACCTTTACCCGATGATTATCGTGAGATCGCTCAACAGCGAGCTTTAAATGAGATAGCTTCTCAGATAAATGTACAATTGACAAGCACGGTTACAAGCGTAGTTCAAGAATTAAACTATGATGTGGATGAATACTTTAGTTCAATCATTGAGACCAGGATCAATCAAAATATCAATTATGTGGAATACGTGGATCACTATGAATCAAAGACTGATTATATGGCATATGCGAGATTATCTAAAAAGAAATATTTTGCTGATCTAGCAGGTAAACGTGGGAAAGCTGTAAGTACTTCACTTGAGTTTATTGCCAAATCAGAACCATTTAATGTCAATAGTTTTAACTACCTGTCTTCGGCACTGCTGGAAATATGGCCATTTTTAGATCAGGATTTAGATGTAAAGAGTCCAGATGGTAACCAAAAAAGAGTCAATCTCGCATCTTATATAAAAATACAATTATTTGACTATATTGATCGAATTCAATTCATTCCAGAAACAGATCCTTACATATTAAAGATTCATTCAGAAGATGGATCGTTTTATAAAGCAAATTGCGTAGATAAGAATACATTAAAAGCATTAGCCAGTATACCAGTCTTATACCAAATAAATAATAGAGGAAAACTTTCACCCGGCGTATCTAATACTGATGGGGTGTTATCATTAAATCCATTCTTAGATGGTAAAATATCAAAACCTACACACATATCGCATACACTAGCTTTAAGTGAACTAGTTGATTCAAGTCTAATCCCCATATTGGCTCCAATGGTGAGAAATACCATAGTTGCTCTTGAAATAAAAGGCCCAGATTTTGCAATGCGATCTGATGAAAAAAATCTGGGGAATAGACTTAATCCACCCTTTATTTCTTCAGCGATCAAAGAATATTTTGTAGTCAATCTTTCTGGAAAGTTTACCACAGAGAACAATGCAGACTATATCATTTCATTAGTCGTAAATACAGTCCCGAGGTCTGAAGAACAAGATCAATACGGCTTTTTCTATGTTTATGCTAATGCGGAATTATCTATTATATCATCTGTTGATAATAAACAGCTATACTCCAAATCTATAACACAGGTTAAAGGTGCTCATACTGATATAAATTTGGCAGGTAATAAAGCATTGAAGAAATTATTAAAAGAGATCAAATCAGAATTACCAAAAATAGTTGAACAATTATAGATGAATCGAAAATATCCATAAATACGTAGATCTCCCCATTGTAGAATCTTTGAGGTGTGTTGTAGATTTGAGTAAGGAGATTATTATGAAAAAGACATTACTAATCATTACAGCACTTCTGTTTATTACATCTACTGTGTTTCCTCAGTCCAAGATTAATATTAATGATTTGGTAGAAATAGATGGAAAAATGTATAAGCCCTTAAGTGACAAACTCTATTCAGGTATTGTATATGATTCATATGAGAATACAGGCACAAAGAAGTTAGATGGTTTTTATAGAAATGGTCTAAAGCATGTAAAATGGACTTGGTGGAATGAAGATGGTGGTATCGATAGTACAGGTAGCTTTAAAAAAGGATTAAAGAATGGACAATGGAAATATTACTATAGTAATGGAAATTTAAAGGGAAAGGGTCAGTATAGAGTTGGTAATGATTCTAGTCCGGGTATTACTGACATTCCTCGTCATGGACGACACGGCAAGTGGACGTTCTGGCATGAGAATGGACAGAAGTTAGATGAATTAACTTTCAAAGATGGGAAAGCAAGCGGACTAAGTACATCATGGTACGAGAATGGTATAAAAGAGTGGGAATATTATTTTATTGAGGATGGAACGAGAGATTCGGTCAAATTAACAACTCGATGGTATGATAGTGGTCAAAAATGGTATGAAGGGTATGTAAAGACTTTAAATGATACTACTATTGTTTGGAACGGTTTAAATACTAAATGGTATGAAAACGGACTAAAGATGATGCAGGGAATTTACAAGGATGGAAATCTAGATGGCCTAAATACTGAATGGTATGAAAATGGACAAAAGAAATTTGAAGGTACTTACACAAATGGTTTAAAAAACGGTCACGGGACTATGACCTATGCTGATAGTGCTAAATATGTAGGCGAGTGGAAAGAGGGTTCAAAGAATGGCCAGGGGACTTATACTTGGGCCAATGGCAGTAGTTTGGAAGCAACTTGGTTTGAAGGAGTACCGGATGGAAATGCAAAGTGGATTCAGGCAGATGATGATTATTACGTGGGTGAAATCAAAGGTTCAAAAACAGATGGTGGTGGCTGGAATTTTGTACTCGATGGCCAGGGGACTCAAACCTGGACAGATGGCGACGAATATGTAGGCGAGTTCAAAGATGGTTC
>JABHUQ010000094.1 GCA_018658715.1 Fidelibacterota bacterium | reverse complement strand
TTGGATATCTGTCATTCGATAGTTAAATCCCAGCTCTTGCATTTCATAATACCAACCACCATGATTTTCTTTTAATAATTCTTTGTCTTTAGTCATCCCATGGGTACGAAGGGTTAATAATTTTTTATAGATATCTTTATTATTGGTCGTAATTGCACCGCCTTCTCCTGTAGTAATTTGTTTCACCGGGTGAAAACTGAAAATTGTCATGTCCGAATGAGAGCAATCCCCAACTGTGTGCATTTTATCATTTTTATCTGACCATTGTCCCCCTAAAGCATGACAGGCATCTTCGATAATCCATAAACTATATTGATCAGCGATTATTTTTAAGGTTTCCATGTCGCATACCACACCACCTAAATGGACAGGAATTAACCCTTTGAAACCGATCTCTCCTTTTGCTAACTCAATCACTTTATCAGGATTTAACGTAAAATACTTATCAACTATATCGGCGAAAATTGGATGCCCGCCAGAATATATAACAGAATTAGCAGTGGCCAGAAATGTGACAGGGGTTGTAATTACATTTGTTGTAGCGTCTGTTCCAACAGCAAGATTCGCCAGATGGAGCGCAGCTGTCCCATTACATACAGCCACAGCATATTTCGAACCACAATAGTCAGCAAGTGCATGTTCAAATTCTTCGACTTTAGGACCCTGTGTAAGCCATTCAGAATTCAAAGTATCCGTAACTGCCGTTATATCTTTATTATCAATTGCCTGTTTACCGTAATTGATCATATTGTTTTTATTAAATTTCTTAATTCTTCAACAGTTAAAAAGTGATTATTCGTTTTACTATTATAATTAAAACCATCTGGGCATGGTTTCCCAATATTCCCATTACTTTGGTTTAGGAATTTCTTTTTACTCCATAATTTTATTGATGGTACAATTACATAATAATCATCAAATTCTATTGTATTCATAGCATCAGATTCGGTTATCATTTCTTCATGTAATTTTTCACCAGGACGGATACCAACTACTTTTTGTTCGCATTCAGGAGCAATAGCTTTTGCAATATCTAAAATATTATAACTTGGAATTTTAGGTACAAATAGTTCACCTCCCCACATTCTTTCAAAGTTTTTTAGCACAAAATCAACACCTTCTTGTAGGGTAATATTAAAACGAGTCATTCGTTCATCCGTTATCGGTAATACACCACTTTTTTTCATTTCGTTGAAAAAGGGTATTACAGAGCCTCTGCTTCCCAATACATTTCCATACCGCACAACTGAAAATTTTATATTTTGTGTCCCTCGATAATTATTTGCGGTAATAAACAATTTATCAGAAGTTAGTTTTGTAGCCCCATATAAATTTATTGGCGCCGCTGCCTTATCCGTACTCAATGCTATTACCTTTTTTACTCCATTTTTAAAGGCTGCATCTATCACATTTTGCCCGCCTAATACATTGGTCTTCACTGCTTCAAAAGGATTGTATTCCGTGGCTGGAACTTGTTTTAGTGCAGCTGCGTGAACAACATAATCAACACCACTCATGGCCATTTTTATCCGTCCCAAATCACGAACATCACCAATAAAAAATCGTAGAATATCATTTTTCCCACCAATATAATTTCTAAAAAAAGAATTATTCTGCATTTCATATTGCTTGAGCTCATCTCTACTATAAACGATTACTTTTTCAGGGTTATATCTGTCTAATATGGTTTTAATGAACTTTTTACCAAAAGACCCCGTGCCACCAGTAACTAATATTGTTTTATCATTTAGCATAATTATCCCTCATTATTTCTGAAAATTCTATCTTTTTAAATTATTCTGATACCATACATAAGATTTTTTGATACCTTTTTGAAGTGATATTTTCGAAAACCACCCCAACTTGAAAGTTGAAAGTTGGAAAGTTGAAAGTTTGAAAGTTGAAAGTTTGAAAGTTTGAAAGTTGAAAGTGAGAAAGTTTGAAAGTGAGAAAGTTTGAAAGTTGAAAGTTGAATAATTATAGCTTATGCGATCTTTTCCGCTTAATCCACTCTTTGAAAAATGGGTCTTCAATATCATATTTTCCATCAATTTTTAAAACGGTACCACTATTTACCATTCTCTCTAAACTACTTCCTACAGTACTCGTA
>JABHUQ010000093.1 GCA_018658715.1 Fidelibacterota bacterium | reverse complement strand
TTAGTTTCTTCTTCTTTAGATATAGAAGCAGCACAAGTAATTCAAAATATTTTTTCAAATGAAACTTTAAGGATTTATACGAATACTGATATTAAAGGTGTGGAGCTGGGCGGCTCTATTAAAAATGTGATTGCTATCGCAGCTGGTATTTGCGATGGTATTGGATATGGTGATAATACTAAAGCAGCTCTTTTGACTCGCGGAATGGCTGAAATATCTCGATTGGGAATTGCGATGGGATCGAAAATGAAAACATTTCAGGGATTAAGTGGAATGGGTGATTTGATTGTAACTTGTTTAAGTAAACATAGTCGAAATAGATTAGTTGGACAATCTATTGGGGAAGGTAAATCTTTAAATCAAATATTATCTGAAATGAAAATGGTAGCAGAAGGTGTGAAAACAGCGAAATCAGTCCATCAACTTCGACAAGAGTACAATGTCAATATGCCAATTTGTGAAGCAGTTTATCAAATATTATTTGAAAAAAGGAATGCAAAACAATCAGTTAAAGATTTAATGACTAGGGAGTTAAGAATAGAAGATTAAACTGAAACTTTTTGATTATCTCAACTATTTATCAAATAATTCCTATCGTTTTTCTTTGAATTCAATTGAATAGAATTATTCTACTATGACAGCCCCGAAACGAAAACTTGCAGCCATTGTCTTTACCGATATTGTTGGTTTCACCAAACTAACTGCGGAAGACCAAACCAAAGCGGCTGCCCTTTTAGTCCATCAAAGAGAGTTACTCAAGCCTTTAGTTGAATCTCGTAATGGGAAATGGGTAAAAGAAATAGGAGATGGACTACTCCTTATTTTTGATACTGTAACTGATGCAGTGGAATGTTGTATTGAATTCCAAAAAATATCAAAACCCATTGAACATTTAAATCACAGGATTGGTATTCATCAGGGTGAAATATTAATCACTGAAAATGATGTTATTGGTGATGATGTAAATATCGCAGCGCGGATTGAACCTTTTTCTGCGGAAGGCGGAATTGCAATTTCCAATAAAGTCAATGATGCGCTTGTAAGAGAGTCAGGATTTGACACCAAATATCTGGGGAAACCGAAATTAAAGGGCGTAGGGCAAACGGTTGAAGTTTATTGCATTACGTCTCACGATCTCCCGGAAACAAACCTATCTAAAGTTTCCGCAAAGCTTGAAAGAACAACTCCAGTCTGGCAGATTGCCGTTGCGGCACTTTTGTTTATTGGAATTGCCGGGTATTTCATCATGCCCAAATCGCCATCTGTGGTTTCTGTGGCTGTTATGTATATGGAGATTAGCGGTAATGAGGAAGACCAATATTTAGAAACCATTACAGAAGATTTAATATTTGACCTCTCCAAAGCAATACCGGGTAAGTTAAAAGTATCTGAAATTGCTACAGTTCGAAAATTAAAAAATACAGATATAGAGATTGCGGAGATTGCCAAAAAATTAGGCGTTCAATTTGTGTTTAAAAGCAGCCTCCAACGATCCGGAGATGGATTCAATTTGCGATGCAGGCTGGTGGACGTAGAATCAGGGGCTGATAAATTTATTAATAAGTGGTTCATTGAACCGAATAGTCTCCAGTCTATTGTTGGTGTATTAGTAGAAAATATTATCAATGGATTGGAAATTTCAATGTTGGGTGACTTAGCCAAAATTGAATATGATCCTAAAGCTTATGAACTTTATCTGAAAGCAAAGGATCTCTATGCCCGTAGTGATAATTCCAATCAAGATGCAGAAGCGATCAATATGATGCAAGATGTAATCGTGTTGGATAATAAATTAATTGCAGCCCAGCTTAAATTGGGGCAAATGTATTATGATAATGCGCAATATGAAAGAGCAGAGACTATCTTTTCACAATCGCTTAAGAAAAGTAAGCAATTAGAAGATAACACCAATATAGCCGAATCGTTGAGAAAACAGGGTCAATTGTTTAGAAAACAACGCCAGACAGAATCGGCTTTAGAAAAATTCAATGAAGCATTATCCATCTCAACGGTCATGAATGATAAAAACAGTATGGCAAAAATAATGAATAGTATTGCCATTCTTTATTATCGAACGGATCGTCTGGACGAAGCGCTGGAATATTGGCTTCAGGCGTTTAATATCGCCAAAGAATTTGATGATAAACTGAAAATATCAAAATATTTAAACAACATTGGAATATGGTATTGGAAGGACGATGATTATTCAAAAGCCATTGATTATTATGAACAGAGTCTTGTTATAAAGGAAGAACTGGGTGATACCCGGAATTATGGCAAAACTTTGAATAACTTGGGAGAGATTTACTATGATATGGGTGACTTCGCCAGCGCAATAAATTTTTTCTATCAAAGCATCTCCATCAAGGAAAAGTTGAAAGACAATAAAGGATTGAACTCAACTTTATTTAATCTGGGTGAAGCGCAAGTTTATAATACAAATTATCAGGAGGCACTTTCCAACTTCAGAAGATCATTAAGTATTGCAATATCTTTGGATGATACATTCCAAATATCTGAAAGATACAAAGGTATTGGCATTGCCCATTTCAATTTAACAAATTACGACAGTGCTGCTCATTATTTATCTAAAGCGGACAGTATCTACTTGGACATACCAATCAATAGGTTAACAACCCTGTCCTGGTTGGCGGTAACGTCTATGAAGACCAACCAAAAAGCAGAAACAAAGATTTATATTAATAGTTTCAATGAACTCATTGATCAAACTGAACCAAATAGTAAGGATATCATTTCATTGAATTGGAATATGTATCAAGTTTTTACCTTTGTCGGTGATAAAAAATCCGCAAAGGAATATTTAGAGAATTCCTATTTGGAATTGAAATCTAGATCAAAAAATATAAAAAATATAGCAGACCGAAACCAATATCTATCGGTAAAACTGCATCAGGATATTTCAAAAATATGGAATAAGTAACACACTTTAGTATATTAAAGGTAAGAAGAGAGGCTTTTATGAAACAATTTGTTATTTTTTCAATCCTTGCGTCCAGTCTTACCGCAACAACTATCAACATCCCAGCAGATTATTCTACCATTCAAGAAGGTATTAACGCTTCTGCAGATGGTGACACAATTCTTGTTGCTCCGGGCACTTACACCGAAAACCTAATTCTCGAAAATGAGATAGTGCTCGCCAGCCATGCCATTTATGATGACATTGAGTTCGAATTTTACAAT
>JABHUQ010000016.1 GCA_018658715.1 Fidelibacterota bacterium | reverse complement strand
GCTATTATTTTAGAGCCCATTCAAGGAGAAGGTGGAGATAATCATTTCCGAACTGAATTCATGGAATATTTACGTAAAGTGTCGGACGAAAATGATATTATTCTAATTTATGATGAAGTACAATCTGGTATTGGTGTAACAGGAAAAATGTGGGCACATGAACATTATGGTGAACATGCCAGACCTGACATCATTAGTTTCGGGAAAAAGACACAAGTATGTGGAATTTTCGCAAGTAAACGGATTGATGAAGTAGAAAAAAATGTATTTCACGAATCCAGCAGATTGAATTCCACTTGGGGTGGTAATTTGGTTGATATGGTTCGATTTACACTTTATCTCGAAGTAATAGAAAAAGAAAATCTTGTTAATAATGCAGCAAAAATGGGTGACTATCTATTGGATGAATTATCATCATTAGCAAATGACTATGAAAATGTATCCAATATTCGTGGGAAAGGTTTATTCTGCGCGTTTGATTTACCATCTGGTGATGATCGCGATACAATTGCAAACTTAATTTCAGAAGAAGGCGCGCTTATCCTTGGGTGTGGTCTTCAATCCATTCGATTCCGACCACATCTCAATATTTCCAAAGATGAAATCGATCAAGGAATGACTATAATTCGGAGAGCACTCGACCGCTTGTGAGTTCAACATCGGATACAGGAACATTATACATTGTTGCAACTCCCATAGGCAATTTGGGAGATATGACATTTAGGGCAGTTGAAACATTAAAAAATGTATCTCTTATTGCTGCAGAAGATACACGCCAAACACGGAAATTGTTGAATCATTATGATTTATCAACACCCATGATGAGTTATTTTGAGCATAATCGATTAGCGCAAATACCTAAAATTATTTCAAAATTATTATCTTATGAGTCTGTTGCAATTGTTTCTGATGCAGGAACACCAGGCATTTCTGACCCGGCTTATCGCCTTATACGTGAAGCCATTGATGCTGACATAAAAGTTGAATCCATACCCGGAGCATCTGCAAGTATTTCCGCTCTTGTTTCATCTGGTCTTCCCACTGATCGATTTCTTTTTGAAGGTTTTCTTCCTCCAAAAAAAGGACGAAGAACACGGCTCGAAAATTTAAAAGATGAAACAGCAACAATCATTTTGTATGAGAGCCCATATCGCCTTGTAAAAACCTTAACTCAATGTGAAGAAATATTTGGTAATCGCCCAGCAGTAGTGGCGCGAGAATTAACCAAATTATTTGAAGAAATAAAAAGGGGAACCCTTTCGGAATTAATTTCGTATTTTTCACAATCCAAACCAAAAGGTGAATGTGTCATTTTGATTGGAAAAGATAACGAAAATGTATATTTCAAATAAATCTATGTTTATAACATTTGAAGGTATTGATGGATGTGGAAAATCATCCCAAACAAAGCGACTCTTAAAACGCCTTAATGATGAAGGTATAAAAACCATTTTAGTCCGTGAGCCTGGTGGCACACCCATTTCCGAAGAAGTGCGTGAAATTTTATTAGATAATCGATCAAAAGGAATGAGTGATAGAACAGAAGCATTACTTATGACTGCAAGTCGAGCACAATTGACTTACGAAACGATTCTTCCAAATCTTGAATTAGGACATTGGATTATTGCTGACAGGTATGCTGACTCAACATTGGCTTATCAAGGAGGAGGGCGGGAAATAAATCTAGAATGGCTAATCCAATTAAATCATTTTGCTACATTTGAAATACAACCTAATCTCACATTTATTGTTGATGTTATGCCGGAAGAAGCATTTCGACGAAAAACAGGAGAGAATGATAGAATTGAGTCAGAAGGCATTGCATTTCAAAATGAAGTCAGGAAAAAATATGGGGATTTAATTAAACTTTTTCCTGATCGTATCGTATTAGTAGATGGACATAAATCTGAAGAAGAGATTCATAACACTATCTGGGAAGAATTAGTGAGGAGAGACTATTTTAATGAAAAGAAATAAATGGATATTTACCCTATTATTAATAGGTGCGGTTGGATTCATATCTATAGCAGCAACTCGTTCTAATATTTACAAACAGATTCGTAAATCTCAGTCATTAATTAATGATGTTTACCGTTATCTCATCACCGACTATGTGGATGATTTAGATATTGAAAAATATACAAGGATCAGTATTGATAATATGCTTATGGATTTAGATCCATATACTGTTTTTATGGAGAAAGAAGAAAAATCTGGCATTGAATTATTAACGAAAGGGAAATATGGTGGTGTTGGAATTCAAATTGGAAAACGCGAAAAAGAATTAACGGTTATTTCACCAATGGATGATTCTCCCGCCAAACGGATGGGTATTTTAAGTGGCGATGTAATTGTGAAAATTGATACAGTTGATGTGTCATCTGTTTCCATGGATGAAGCAGCCAAGCTAATTCGAGGGCAAAAAGGGACCATAGTGGTATTAACAATCGACCGTTTTGGTGTTGATGAATTGATGGATTTTCCATTAACCCGTGAAGAAATCAAAGTTAAAGATGTGTCTTATTCAGGATTGATTGATGAATCAACAGGATATATTCGATTAACTCGATTCTCGAGAAATTCAGCCATTGAAATGAAAAAAGCTGTTGATGAACTTATGGCAATTGGTATAAATAGCTTGGTCATTGATTTAAGAGATAATCCGGGTGGATTATTGAATTCAGCCGTAGACATATTAGATTTATTTATTGAAAAAGATGAATTGTTAGTATGGACAGAAGGAAAAACTGAAAAATCAAAACGTCAATATTTTTCTAAATCAAATCCCACGGTTCCCTCCGATTTGAAAGTTGCTGTTTTAATTAATAATGGTAGTGCTTCTGCAAGTGAAATTGTTGCTGGGACATTACAGGATTTTGATAGAGCAATCATTGTTGGGCGACAATCTTTTGGTAAAGGACTTGTGCAAACAGTCTATCCGCTTGATAAAGATCGTTCATTAAAAATGACTACTGCAAAATATTATATCCCCAGCGGGCGACTCATTCAAAAAGATGGGTATCTACCGGATGAATTATTCGTGAACGACGAAGAAGAAGATTCGTTATTTTTTACCATAGGAGGTCGACAAGTAAGTAGTGGTGGTGGAATTTCGCCAGATTATTCTGTTGATTTAAAACTCACTTTTCCTGTTACATCAGCTTGCTTGCGTCGAGGATTATTTTTTACATATGTCCAGAAGAATAAACATACTTATTCGTCTTTTGATGATGTTACACACAATCAATATTTAATGTCTCATTTTGAATCTTTTGTAGATAGCATGGAATTAGATATCCGCATGAAAGGTGAAATCCCTTACTTAGAAGCGAAAGAAGTTCTAATGGATTTGGACAGTACTAATGTGAATATTCAAGATGCAGTAGGGTTGATTGATGAGTATTTTGAAAATAAAACAGAAACACAATTTTCAGTAGAATATGAAGATTTGAAAAGATGGTTATTGTCAGAATTTGCCAATCAATACGATGGGAAAGCTGGCCAATTTAATGTAGTGTCTAAAAAAGACAATGATATACAAAAGGCAATACAAGTTATGAATGATCCAGTTGTTTATACTGAAAGTTTTATTCCACAATAAAGAATTGTATAATTCAAGTAATTTTAGTGTAAATTCGCCAGCTTTTTCGGGTGATATCAACATCGCAAACGTAATCGTTTGAGTATAGGTTTCGGGCGATTAGCTCAGTTGGTTAGAGCGCTACGTTGACATCGTAGAGGTCGGCGGTTCGACTCCGTCATTGCCCACAATGATTTGTTTTCTTGTTAATGAGAAAATTTTTGAAAAATTAGAACTGAAATCGGCTACAATCAGATCAAGTGCTATTTTATATAGCCGCCGACGATGTCTCCCTTGCCATAATCCGGTTAAAGACCCGACTGATTGTCCGATTTATAAATAAAAATATGAGTCAGATAAAAATAACATTACCGGATGGTTCAACTCGATCTTTTGAATCGGGAATCACTCCTCTAGATATTGCTTCAGATATTGGCGAACGTCTTGCCAATGATGTTGTATGCGCCAAAATTGATGGCGTCTTATCTGATTTATCTACTCCTATTAGTCAAGATGTTGAAATAGCTTTATTTGATGGCCGTTCTCCAGAAGGTCATGATGTTTTACTACATAGTACGGCTCATTTAATGGCACAAGCTGTGATGGATTTATATCCTGATGTTCAAATTACTATTGGGCCAACTATTGAAAATGGATTCTTTTATGATTTTGATTTTTCAACTCCATTTTCTGAAGAAGATTTAGAAAAGATAGAATTAAAAATGAAAGAATTAGCCAAAGAATCTTTGCCTGTAATGCGAAAAGAATTGGCTGCAGAAGATGCTTCTAAGTATTTTAATGATTTAGGTCAAACATATAAAGTTGAAATCATAAATGAAATCGATAAAAATGAAATAATATCCCTTTATTCTCAAGGTGAATTCACAGATTTATGTCGTGGCCCACATGTCCCTAATACGAGTAAAATAAAATATTTCAAATTATTAACGACTTCAGGTGCATACTGGCGTGGAGATGAAAAGAATAAAATGCTTCAACGCATTTATGGAACAGTATTTGCGAAAAAGAAAGAATTAAAAAAGCATCTTCGTATGCTGGAAGAAGCAAAAAAGCGAGATCATCGTAAACTGGGAAAAGAATTAGAAATATTTACATTCGATGATGAAGTAGGGCCTGGACTTCCTTTATGGTTACCTAATGGAACCGTTATAGTAGATGCGTTAGAAGATTTAGCAAAAGAAACAGAAAAAAGAGCAGGATATGATCGTGTACGTACACCACACCTTACAAAAGGTGCATTATATGAAAAATCTGGGCATTTAGATCATTATCGTGAAAGTATGTATCCAGCCATGGATATGGATGGGACAGATTATTACGTTAAGCCTATGAATTGTCCTCATCATCATAAAATTTATGATGCAGTACCAAAAAGTTATCGAGATCTTCCTATTCGTTATGCCGAATATGGCACATGTTATCGGTATGAAAAATCGGGTCAACTTTTCGGCTTAATGCGTGTTAGAAGTATGCAAATGAATGATGCACATATTTATTGTACTACTGAACAATTCAAGAAAGAATTTTTAGCTGTTTGCAAAATGTATTTAGACTATTTCGATATATTTGGGATTGAAAAGTATCAGATGCGATTAAGTTTACATGATCCAAAAGAATTGGGTCAAAAATATGTAAATGAACCCAAATTATGGGTCAAGACAGAGCAGGCGGTTCGTGAAGCGCTAGACAAAGGTGGATTAAACTATGTGGAAATCCCTGGAGAAGCAGCCTTTTATGGACCGAAAATTGATGTTCAAGTATGGAGTGCAATTGGAAGAGAATTTACTTTAGCCACAAATCAGGTAGATTTTGCAATCCCCGAGCGTTTTGGTTTAACCTATACGGATCAAAATGGAGATGAAAAAACACCATTGTGTATCCATAGAGCTCCTTTAAGCACTCATGAACGATTTATCGGATTTTTAATCGAACATTATGGCGGTAATTTTCCTTTGTGGTTAGCACCAGTTCAAGCAATCATTATTCCAATATCTGATAAATATTTGGACTATGCAGATGAAGTCCAAAAAGAATTAATTTCAAATGATATACGTGTAAAAATAAATAATAGATCTGATAAAATTGGTGCAAAAATACGACAGGCTGAATTGAGTAAAATTAATGTAATGCTGATTGTAGGCGAAAAAGAATTACGAGATCGAACTGTTTCAGTTCGAAAAAGATTTGATGGTGATCAAGGAGTTCAGTCTCTTGATGCTATTATTTCTGAATTAACGCAGGAAATCAAAGATAGGAGGCCACCTCATAGCCAAGAAAATTAAAACGCGGTTAAACGATCAAATCACCGTGAAAGAAGTACGGCTTATTTCAGAAACAGGTGAACAACTTGGCGTTGTTGCTATACAGGATGCCATTGATCGAGCTCAAGATGCTGGGCTTGATCTTATGGAAGTTGCACCAAACTCAAAACCACCCGTATGTAAGATCGTCAACTATGGGAAACTGAAATACGAAGAGAAAAAGAAAAAACAAATCAATAAAAAGAAACAACATGTTGTTAAACTTAAAGAAATAAGATTAAGGCCTCGTATCGATGAGCATGATCTTATGACAAAGTTAAATCGAGGAAGAAAATTTCTTGAGGACGGATGTAAACTTAAGATTACACTCATGTTTCGCGGACGAGAATTGTCCAGAACAGACTTAGGTCTCGATGTTATGAGACGTGTTTTGGAAGAATTAAGTGACATTGCTTCTATTGAGAAAGAGAATCCATTAGAAGGTCGACGAATGTCCGTAGTACTACATTCAAAATAGGGAGCATAAATATGCCTAAAATGAAAACCCGTAGAGGAGCCGCAAAGCGATTTAAGCTTACCGGATCAGGGAAATTAAAAAGAAATAAAGCAAATCATAGACACATGCTTGTCAGACGTTCAAATTCTGTGAAGAGAAAGATGCGCCAATCTGCATTGGTGAATAAATCAGATGAGAAAAACGTACGTCAAATGTTGGGCGTGTAAGGATTAGGAGTTAAGTATGCCAAGAGCAAATAGTTCGGTACCACGTCATCGTAGGCACCGCAAAATCATCAAGCAAGCCAAAGGATATTTTGGTGCTCGTAGTCGCACGTTTAAATCTGCAAAAGATGCCGTTGTAAAAGCGGGATTGTATGCCTATAGAGATCGTCGACAAAAGAAACGGATGTTTCGTCGTTTGTGGATACAACGTATCAATGCAGCGGCTAGATTAAATGGAATGTCTTATTCAGCATTTATCAATGGCTTAAAGCAAAACGGTATTGAATTAAACCGTAAAGTTTTAGCAGATATGGCTGTTTCTGACCCACAATCTTTTAAAGATTTGGTCAATTCAATAAACGATTAAGGACATTATGTCTTTAAAGGACAAAATCGAATCGGTTAGAAATCAATTTTTGGCCGATATTGAATCATTTCCTACATCCCAAAAGGAGATTGAAGATCTTCGTGTAACATATTTGGGCCGGAAAGGACAGGTAGCGAGTTTATTTTCAGAAATGGGCTCACTTTCTGCCGAAGAAAGACCAGATGCAGGACAATGGTTAAATCAGTTAAAGACTGAGCTTGCCAAACAGTTCGAAAGTAAAGTGGATGAAATGGATCAAGGATCATCAGGTAATGACCTTTTCCTCGATCCCACTTTACCGGGAATTGCGCCTCCTTTAGGCTCGATGCATCCATTGGAAAGAACACTTCAAGAAATTAAAGATATTTTTACATCAATTGGTTTCCATATTGCATATGGCCCAGAAATTGATGATGATTATCACAATTTTAGTGCTTTAAATTTCCCTGAACATCATCCGGCACGCGATATGCAAGATACATTTTTTGTATCGCCAGATACGGTTCTTAGAACCCATACAAGTAATGTCCAAATTCATCTAATGGAGAATGAAGATCCACCCATTCGCCATATTGTTCCAGGGCGTGTTTATCGGAATGAAGCCATAAGCTTCAAAAGCTATTGTTTATTCCACCAAGTTGAAGGGATTTACGTAGATAAAAATGTATCCTTTGGAGAATTAAAAGGTGTATTGGAATATTTTGTGCGTCAAATGTTTGGTCCAAAAGTGAAAATGCGTTTTCGACCTTCCTTTTTTCCTTTCACTGAACCATCAGCTGAAGTGGATATCTGGAGCACTGAACGCAATCAATGGCTTGAAATATTAGGATGTGGCATGGTAGATCCTGCAGTGTTTGATAATGTGGGTTATGATTCATCCATTTGGCATGGTTATGCATTTGGTATGGGTGTAGAACGTATTGCAATGCTCAAATATAAAATTGATGATATTCGGCATTTCTATCAAGGAGATATTCGGTTTTTGGAGCAATTTAAATGATCATTTCAAAACAATGGTTAAAAGACTTTGTTTCGTTCGATTATTCGACTGAAGAATTAGCAGATATGTTATCCCTGTTGGGACTTGAAGCTGAAGTGGATACAGAAATAGCCTCAATGAAGCATGTGGTGATTGGTAAAGTTAAGAAAACTGAAAAACACCCTAACGCTGATAAATTAAAATTATGTACTATCTTTGATGGAATAGATACACATCAAGTTGTTTGTGGCGCTCCAAATGTAGATGCAGGGCAAACAATTGTATTCGCTAAAGAAGGGGCAGTATTACCAGGGAATTTCAAATTAAAAAAAGTTACGATTCGTGGTGTCGAATCCAATGGTATGGTTTGTTCTGAAAGGGAGTTGGGCTTATCCGATGAACATGAAGGAATACTTGTTTTAGATGATTCCTTAGAAGCTGGAGAATCTTTCACGGATGCGATAGGCCCATTACGTGCTTCTGTCGAATTAGATATTACACCCAATCGACCTGATGCTTTTTCTCATTTAGGTGTGGCGAGAGATATTGCTGTTAAAACGCAACAATCGTTAACGCTCCCAAAAGCATTGCCTATTAAACCGACAGGGGACAAAACAATCCCTATTCGTATGGAAAATGCAGAAGATTGTCCACGTTATATCGGTGGAATCATGGAAAATATTAGCATTGGTCCAAGCCCACAATGGATGGTAGATCGCCTCCAGGCGGCTGGTCAACGTAGTATTAATAATCTTGTCGATATTTCCAATTATGTTTTACTTGAGTTAGGGCATCCAACTCATATTTTTGATTATGATAAATTAGAGCAAAAAGAAATTTTAGTCCGTCGATCAAAAAGCGACGAAACGATTGTTACTTTAGATGAAGAAAAAAGAAAAGTTTCGGAAGGACAATTATTAATTACTGATGGTAAAACTCCAATTGCCTTAGCTGGAATAATGGGGGGGTTGGCAAGTGCTGTTTCTGAATATACTACATCTGTTTTAATTGAAAGTGCATATTTTGATCCAGTTGTTATACGTAAGGGGGCTAAATCTCTTTCCATGCAAACGGAAGCATCAAAACGATTTGAACGTGGTGTAAATCCAAATGGGGCGGACTTCGCATTTTGGAGAGTGGTAAACCTGATTAAAGAATTAACAGGGGGCGAATTAACATCGCCTATCATGGATGCTTATCCAACAGAGATTATTGCACCTTCAATTACACTTAGAAAATCAGAATTAAACTTAATTGCAGGATGTGAAATTGAAAATACATTCATTGAATCAACCCTTTCAAATCTAGGGTTTGATTTATCGTTTAGTGAAAATGAATGGACATGTTCTCCACCCACATTTCGTCCTGATATAGAGCGGGAAATAGATATTATTGAAGAAGTCATTCGTGTATATGGTTATGATAATATTCCTACGGATGATCATTTATATGGGCTTTATCGAATTGGACACCCAGACCCTGAATTGTATTTGAATCAATTCCGTCAACTCATGGTTGGGTTTGGCTTTCGGCAAGTATATAATAATTCTTTACAGAATGAAGTTATTTCACAATTAAGTGGCAAAACGGCTATTCCGATGATGAATCCTTTATCAACTGAAATGGCTTTTTTACGTACTTCTTTATTACCAGGACTCATTCACAATATTGATTTTAATATTAATAATGGAACGTCTGACTTACAATTATTTGAATTAGGAAATGTACACCATAAGTGGGGTGAAGGACTTGATAATTTAGACGAATCACTTACTTTGGCAGGTATAGCAACAGGAAACTATTCTTCGAATTCAGTTCATGATACTGGTGTTAAACATTCTATTTTCACAATAAAAGGTTTTTTATCTCAAATGATTGAATCTCATTTAGGGTTTCGATTGGAATTAATGGAATCAGAATATCCGGGTTTCTCTTTATGTTGGTCGGTGGTAATTAATGGAAAGCAATCAGGATTTATGGGTGAAATAGCACCTACCTGGCTTAAGAGATTAGATACGAATATTTCTTCAGCATTTGGATTTGAATTTTCTTTTAAACCATGGCAAAATATGTTGAAAGGGAAGCAAATATTTAAACCTATTACAGCATATCCAAAAGTTCCTCGTAGCCTTAATTTTGTGATGGATGAATCAGTGAGAGTTGGAAAAGTTCTTTCTATTATAAAACAAAAAGGAAAAAAATTATTAGTCTCAGCAAAACCAGACGATATTTTTAGAGATAAAAAGATGGGTGAAAACAAGAAAAGCGTTACCTTTACACTGGAATTCCAAAGCCCGGTTAAAACACTTGAAGATAAAGATGTAACTCCCATTATTGATGAAATTATAGATGTTGTATCCAATCAATTTGATGCTAAATTACGGTCATGAAAAATACACCACTCCTTTCAGAACTTGAAATAAAGATAAAAGAATTAGTTTCTGCTCTTGAAAGGTCCCGTGAAAAAACTGGTTCCGGTATTGAGCAAGAAGGTGTTTCCGAAAAGTTATCATTGATTGAAGATCACGTTAAAAATTTGATTCAATTATTGGATCAAATAGAGGAGTCTTGATATGGAAAATGAAAGTAATCAAGTTCTAATTACAATTTATGGGCAGGAATATTCGATTAAAGCTCCTGCGGACCCTAACTATATCAAATCTATCGCAGAATTTGTGGATGAAAAAATGAGAGAAGTTCAGCAGAGTTTCTCTACTACACAATCTTCAACGCGAATCGCCATATTAGCGGCTATGAATATTTCGGATGAATTAATGACGCTTAGAAAAAATAGTGATTCTGGCGACTTAGATATTGAAGAAAAATTGTCCACCTTAATCGAATTCATAGACGATTCTCTCAACCACTAAACTATACTGCAATCCATGATTGACACACGACTATTATCTGGGAGAGATGTCAGTCAAGCTGTCTATACAGCATTACATCACCAAATCCGATCTCTTAAATCAAAAGGCATAACCCCATCTTTGGCTGTTATCCTAGTTGGTGATGATCCATCTTCGAAGGTATATGTAAAATCGAAGTCTCGTCAGTTTGAAAAAATGGGCTTAAGATCTGAAACGATTCTATTGCCAGAAGCAACATCGGAAGCGGGACTTATATCGTTTATAGAAGAATTAAATCAGGACTCTACCTTCCACGGTGTTTTAGTTCAATTACCACTGCCTAGGCAAATCAGGAGTGAGAAGGTGATTCGCGCTATTGCTCCAAAAAAGGATGTAGATGGCTTTCACCCAGAAAATTTAGGATTACTAACAACAGGGCAATCATGTTTTATTCCATGTACGCCGAAAGGAATATTGAAGATTCTATCCCATTTCAACATAAGTACAAAAGGGCAGCATATTGTCGTATTGGGAAGAAGCAATATTGTGGGTCGTCCCATATCTATTTTATTATCATCAAAAAATAATAATGGGAATGGTACTGTCACTTTATGCCATTCTGGTACGTCGGATTTGAAAACATATACACGGCAAGCAGATATTTTGATTGTAGCTTTGGGTGTCCCTAAAATGATTACGAGATCTTTTATTAAAAAAGGAGCAGTTATCGTAGATGTAGGCATTCATCGATTACCTAACAATTTCGAGAAAGGGTACGAAATTGTGGGTGATGTTGATCAACAATCCGTAGAAGGTAAAGCATCTGCTATAACACCCGTTCCTGGTGGTGTCGGTCTTATGACCATTGCCATGTTAGTTGAAAATACTGTTGAAGCAGCAGAAATTCAAAGCCACTAATATTTCATTTATTTCTAAATATCCATTAGCTAATTTTACACGTATTAAAATAGACACATATATGCGCCCGTAGCTCAGCTGGATAGAGCGTTGGATTCCGGTTCCAGAGGCCACAGGTTCGACTCCTGTCGGGCGTACAAAGATATATATGATTTAGAAATTGGAAATATAGATTCTTTTATTGAAAGGGATGGAACTTATTGCTTAAGGCCGCTCAATCTGTAACTATTGAATTATAAAAAGCAAGTTAATGGAATCGAATTAAGCATTTATATTTAAAAATTAGATTGAAAGAAAAAAATTGCCCTTTTCCGAGAGTAAGCCTTATATTTGTTCCGAGTGTTTCACTCACGAGGTAAGATAATTTTGTCCATATGAATAATTGGAGAAAAACCCCATCTGGGGGCGGAGTTCAAGATGAATAAAAACAGCTATTTATCCAGCATGTTTAGTTTCTGGATATTCAAGAGTTGGGTGCTAATCCTACTCTTTATTGCAATCCCAAGTCAAACTGTATTTGCTCAAGATCCAGGCGAAGATGATGATGTTGAGGTATTTTTCGACGATGAAGAAGAATATGAAGACGATGAATATTATGAAGATGATGAAGAATATTTAGATGATGAATATGAAGACTACGACGAAGATGATTACGAAGAAGACGAAGAAGAGTATGAAGACGAAGAAGATGAAGAAAGCGATGATGAGTCCGATACAGATTTATCCGACGAAGCGGATCGTTTAGGATATACCATAGACATTGCTGGCTCATCTCCACGATTTGTCAACGAACATTTACAAGAATATAGTTCGAGTGTTGATGCGCGAATGAGTGTAGAATTTCCTTTATTGATGCGGGTATTGGGGACAAAATTTCGATTTGGTGTTGAAGTGGGTACATTTAAATTTGAACATGCATTGCCACCTGCCTTAGGAAATGCAAAAGGAATCACTGCGATGGGCATTTTGGCATTTCCAGCCGGCCCAGGGAAAATTAAAGTAGGTTCTGGTGTTATCGGTAAATCATTTGGGTTTATGGCGGAAGTGACCTATGGTTTAAATATTGGAGGCATTCTGGATATACGGCTTGGTTTAAGAACAACAGAAGCATTAAACCTTAAAGATAGTGAGAATAATATGCTTGGCCATGTTGGATGGATGGATGGAGTGGTTATGATGGGTATTAATCTTTAACTGTAATTCCAAATAATGAAGACTATCACATACCAGTCTAAATATTATGGAATCATGAGAAAATTAACATTTATCTCATTATTGTCCTTGTCTATAAGCTATGGACAATCGATTAGTTTTACTCCTGCTGGACAGGCTGGTGGATTTTCAAAATATAATTTAACTGTAAGTTCTGCATCTAGTGTTGACGGTACAGGTGGTTTTAGTATGTCGGGTTCTAGTTTTGCTGCTACTACAAATTATTATATAAAGGTTTCTTTTGATGGTGGAGTTAATTGGTATCCATTAACAGGTGGTACTGCTACGACAGGGTCATGGCTTGGAAGTGGATTATTTACAACAGATGGGAATGGTGATGTCCAGATTGCTTTTCAACATACACGATTTTCAGATTTAGC
>JABHUQ010000001.1 GCA_018658715.1 Fidelibacterota bacterium | reverse complement strand
TATGAGAATGGACAGAAGAAAGAAGAAGAAACTTACAAGGATGGTAAAGGAAATGGATTAGCTACTTCTTGGCATGAGAATGGACAGAAAGAATTTGAAAGAACTTTCAAGGATGGGAAACCAGATGGATTAGTTACTGCTTGGTATGAGAATGGACAGAAGAAAAGAGAAAGAACTTTCAAGGATGGGAAACTAGATGGATTAGCTACTTCTTGGCATGAGAATGGACAGAAAGAATTTGAAGGAACTTTCAAGGATGGTAAACAAGATGGATTATTTACTCAATGGAATGAGAATGGACAGAAGGAATTTGAAGGAACTTATAAAGATGGAGAAATAGATGGATTATGGACTGAGTGGTATGAGAATGGACAGAAGAAGCAAGAAAGAACTTTCAAGGATGGAGAAAGAGTTGGTATAGAGATATATTGGAATGAACAGGGTCAAAAGGTATGGGAAGGTACATTAGAAGAACATAATGCCGCTGTAAAAGCTATAAAAGAAGCACTGTTAGCTGAAGCTGCTGCTGAAGAAGCACGGTTAGCTGAAGAAGCACTGTTAGCTGAAGCTGCTGCTGAAGAAGCACGGTTAGCTGAAGAAGCACGGTTAGCTGAAGCTCCTGCTGCTGAACAAAACCTTGCCTGCCAGAATTGGGAGAAAGAAGCAGAATCTGAATATACGAAAGACAATTTCCAGGAAGCAGTAGATTTAAGGGAAAAAGTGGTTCAGCAAGATGGATGCGATGAAGCATTGAGGGCTAAGAATCAATATCTGGCTGGCTATATTTACCAGAAGAAACTCAATAATCTGGATAAAGCAAAAGAGGCTTATCAAAAAGTGATTGATAATTATGCTAGTAGTAAATACGTTGCTAAAGCGAAAAAGAGACTAGATGCATTACAATAAATCTAATATCACTATGTTTGAAATGGGATCAGTAGATATAACTATGTAATGATAGTTTGCTTGCTCAATAACCCCCACCCAAAGGGATATTATTTAATCAAGCCCCACATTAGTGGGGTTTTTTGTTTGTGGGATGATGTGTAGATTTTGGGATGGTTAGGTATATATCATTACTACTATTTATTGGGCTGGCTCTATGAATAATATTACAGAAAGATTAATAAACCTTATGAAAGGTTTATTATACACCTATGAAATACTAAAGTATACTGATGATGAATTGATAAAAGATATTTTATTGTTAGATGATATTCTATTTAGTGCGATGCGGGATCAATTGACTAAAAAAGATTGGGAATGGCATAAAGAAATTTCTGAAAAATATCATTGTGATAAAATTGATATTGAAAATATAGATTGGGAAAAAAATAGACGTATAAATGTTGATTTTTCTGAAAGTGGAGAATTCTCTTATAGATGTTTTAAAAATAATGGGAAACCAGATGGATTATGGACTGAGTGGTATGAGAATGGACAGAAGAAGCAAGAAGGAACTTACAAAGATGGTGAAAAGGATGGATTAGAAACTTTTTGGGGGAAAAGAGATGGTACATGGACTTATTGGTACGATAATGGACGGAAGAAATCAGAAGGAACTTATAAAGATGGAAAAAAAGATGGATTGTGGAATAAGTGGGGATCTACTGCCCTCAATAAGCAAGAAGGAACTTATAAAGATGGATTACAAGTTGGGGATTGGGTTACTTGCGACCAAAATGGTATTATTCTAAAAGTAGAAAATTTTGATTAATTAATTGATATGGAAATCTATTCCATAATAAAACAACTCACCAATCAACTCTCTGATAGCCCTTTAGAAGAAGAGCAGATTTCTGAACTTCTTCCTATCAATTTTATATATGATTTCTACAAATATCCATTCCCGGGTTTTAAAGATCAACAGACCGGTGAAGAGCATTCAATTAAATGGAAGGCAGAAAAAGAACGATTAACAGAAATTAATAGAGTCAATAAACTGATTAAAACTCATAATGACCGGGAAAATAAAAGATATACTGAATTAACAAAAGGGCTGGCGGATGATGATATATTTGAGATATCAAGAATGCCTGGGAATGAAGATCTCTACGAAGAACCAAATATTATTAACCCAATTCCATTATGGTCAATCTACTGCACTCCTATTTTGGTTCGATTAGCACCAGACGAAGCATTGCAATATCATAATGTTAATTTTTTAAAAATTGATGACGAAGAACTGTACAAAAAGTTATACTGTGATATTAAAGATAAAGATCAATCACTTTTATTCATAAATCAATTGATTTTTGATTTTATCATAAAACAAGTAAGTGAAGCAAAAAAACATGAGATATGGGATGAGCAGAGTATTTGGTTCAACCCGTACAGAAAATTTCATGAATGGTTTCAATTAAACAATATAGAAAATGACAATAATATTCACAATACTGAACAATTAATCACGAACCATGATCCGCAACCAGAAAAACATCTAAAGAAAATAACGAAATCAAATAAACAAGGTGGTCGCCCCAAAGATCCTGATCTACCAGATAAGAAAAATAGATTAAGAAAAGATTATTACCGACTAACTGAGAAAGAAGGTTATAAAAGTATTAAAGCCATAAAGACTTTAACAAAAAAATATAAGTGGAAAAAATCAACCATAGAAACCTACCTTAAGAAATAGTACATTTCTCGTCACGGATAAAACCGGGATAAATCCCCTTTTTTACGGGATAAATCCCTCATCCCCTTATATTTTAGGTACCATTCAGTCCAATTTCATCTCCGTATTTGATAACAAAAAAACATATCAAAGGAGATGCAAATGACATCTATAGAACTATTACCAATAAGAGAACAACTCGAGAGAATTGAAAAGAAACTCGATGGCAACTTCTCAAACAAATTCCTAAGCATAAACCAAGTCTCAGCACTTGTCTCATTAAGCACATCTACGATCCGGAGATCCGTGGAAAGGGGCCACCTCAAATGTAGCAGACGCCTGGGGAAAATGCTGTTTCTGGAATCAGATGTCCGGAAGTGGCTCAATGGTTGATTATGAGTCCCTTTATAGGGATCACATACAACAGTTCAAAATCAGTCATGATGGAATTCAAGCAATAGGGATTTGTCCACTATATAGAGCATCTCAACTCCAAGGAACAAGTGCCGGTATTGATTCTAGTGTATTATTCCTTGTTTACAACAAAACCTTAAAACAATATTTATTACGTGCAATAAAAGAATTAGAATTGTCAGATTCAAATGCAAACAATTGGCACAAATGGTTTTATACATTCTATTACCAAACCACTGGTGAAAAGGTACCTGGGAAATCATTTAATCCCGATTGGGAAATAGTAAATGAAAAATTGAAAGATAATTCTTCTGTTATTAATCATTTGATAATAGATGAAGCTCAAGATTTACCAAAAGGTCTAATGGAATTATTAAAAAGAATCAGTAATCAAGCAACCATTTTTGCGGATGAAAACCAAAGGATTGATAGCCATTCAACACCATTAGCTGAGATAACAAATGCTTTCGATGTTCCAGGGAAAGTATATTATTTGTCTAAGAACTATCGGAATACAGATGAAGTTGCAAATGTTTCACAGCTATTTTATACGGGAGGTATTGGAGATATTCCGGCTAGAGCAAACAAACATGGTGAAAAGCCAAAAGCAATTAAAACTGGGGGATTTGATAAGACTATTTCGTTGATTTCAGAATATGCAGATAATTTTTTAGAAAAGAATATTGGCATCATTTTACCTCCGAGAGGGCGCAAGGTTACAAGATATTATAATGCACTTATGGAAGCTGTTTCAGAGGCAAAGGTTCAATTATATAAATATAATACTTCTGAAGAATTTAATTTTGATGAAGATGGCTTAAAAATTATGACAAATGAAAGTGTAAAAGGGCTTGAATTTGATACGGTTTTTATCCTCGAATTGGATAATAATTATTATCAAGATAGGGGAGAAAAGAAAGTAAATAAAATGTATGTATGCTGTTCAAGAGCAAAGGGCGATTTAATTTTAATGTATGAAACAGATAATAATGCTTCATTTGCACTTAAACAAATTGAGGACAATAAAGAATTATTTTCTTTTATTGATGTAGGTCAGTCTGAGTCTGGTAGGGAGTTATTTTAATGAATAAGACAGAACAATTAGAATTAGACAAACAGGAAAAGACTAAGGTGAAAGAGAAAAAAGCAAAATCATCTAAGTTGAACATCGATGATTCTTTTTTATTTTATACTAATAATAATAACCTTAGAACATATCTAACTCATGATGCCCTAATCTCTAGGAATCACATTTTATCTGATATGGATGATATTTCCTTTGGAGATAGTACTAATTGGGGGATCATGTTATGTAATAAAGCATTATCAAAACAAACAATAAATGAATATTCTAAAATAGGTAATCCTCGAGATAATATTTACCCTCATTGAGCATATTGACTTTATGTTCATCAATATCAAATCCAATAACTTTCAAACTCTCTTCCCCAAATCGAATCGCCAGCGGAAGCCCAACATATCCTAGGCCAATAATGCCGATTGTGGATTCTTTATTT
>JABHUQ010000092.1 GCA_018658715.1 Fidelibacterota bacterium | reverse complement strand
TTAGTAGCGGGGGAAGGATTCGAACCTCCGACCTTCGGGTTATGAGCCCGACGAGCTACCAGACTGCTCCACCCCGCGATCATTTGATTGATATTCTGGTATAAAATGACTCAATAATCATTCAATGTTGATTAAAAAGTGCCGGGAAAATTAGATGATTTAATACGCTTACACAAGACTACTTTAACTCAATTTCAAGAAAAATGGGCATATGATCCGAATAACCACCTAGAAGACGACTCCCTGCCCAAAATCGGAATGGAAATCCATCATACCTTCCACCATGTTGGCGATATTTTTTCCCATCAAAAACGGTCACTGAATTGGAAATCAATCCCCAGCCTCGATCATCCATCAGCCCACGACTCACAATCAAATGGTCATACACCATATCTTTGCCACCATATTTATATGTACTTCCCTCTGGATTTCTGTGATATTTTTTCATCACATTCCATAAAATATACTTCCCACGGCCTAGATCAGAAAGATTCATACTTGCACCTAAATGAATATTGACGGATGGGTCCGTAGGTTCATCATTCAGGTCTCCCATAACAATAATGTCCGCAGTTGGATCTTGGTTTAGAATTTTTTCAATTTCCATTCTTAATGTTTTCCCTGCTGCAGCTCTCAATGGAATCGTTTTTTCTACACCACCATACTTCGATGGCCAATGATTTACAAATACATAGAAAGAATGTCCTTTAGATTCAAATTTCACAAGAAGTATATCTCGAGTTTTTCCACCTGTCGGCAATAAAACAGGAATAGGTTTTGACGAAATAACATTCATCTTGGATGCATCATAAAAAAGGCCTACATCAATCCCACGATTGTCAGGTGAATTATAATGAACAATGGAATAATTCCTTACATCGCAAAATTGGTTCCATCTCACTAACATACTATTGTTTTCAATTTCACATAGCCCAAATACATCAGGATTGATTTTTGTTAATATTTCAGAAAGGTTTTTTAGCTTCAATGTCATGACGTCTGGTTTCATTTCCTTTTTCCCACCTAAAGCAAATTCGCCATCATTTACCCCTTTGTCATTATATTCATCAAATAAATTTTCAACATTCCAAAAGCCAATTCGTAAGGATGCGTTTCCTTTTCCAACCAGCAAAGAAGCCATTAATAAAAAGGGGATAAACTTTTGTACCCATCGATATTGATTAATAATAAACATATTTGAAACCTTTCTTCCTTTGTTACGTATTAAGAGATATGGGGCAGGCGTATTACCCTAAACTACCCTCCTTGATTACCTCCTTGGTTTGGTTCGCCTGCTCCTTTTTTTATCCATTCCAAGGTTCCAATATTCCATGCCCATGCGTTGATTCTATAACCATTTTGATTAAATGATTTATTTGTTTGCGAGGATATTCAATTTTCCAAACAATAGATTGGGCAGATTGATCTTCTATAATTTTACCGTCTAATTGGGATAAGTGGGACGAAAGTGGGCCATAGAAATCCATAGGAGCTGTGAGTTTATACAATACAACATCTTGAAATGGATATCGTTTAACTGTTTGAATTGTATCAGAAGCAGATTGTCCATAGGATTCGATTAATCCACGTTTCCCTAATTTTATTCCACCAAAATATCGAATAACTATTAATCCCACATTGACCAAACCAACCTGTTTTAATTGATGTAATATGGGTAATCCAGCTGTACCATTTGGTTCTCCGGCATCTGATGTATTTTCTTCAATTTCATGTGAACCTTGAATGCGATACGCCCAACAAAAATGTCGTGCATCATGGTACTCTTTTTTTAAATCTTTTAAATAAAATCTGAATTGAGTTATATCTGAGAACGGATATATATGTCCGATAAACTCAGATTGCTTTTCTTTATAGACTGATGTCCCTTTTTTCTGAATGGTATATTTCAACTTTTCCTAAAGGATATTCGAACCGGTATTCCTTTTAAATCAAAGGCGACTCTTAAAGAATTTTCTACATGACGTTTATAATGTGTTTTTATCAATTTTGGATAATTGGTATAAAATGCAAATACAGCTGGTGCACGATGCACTTGAGCTAAATATTTTAATTTAATGACTTTCCCTTGCTCAGCGGGTGGTGGACTTTTGCGAACAAATTGTTTTAAATAATCATTTAATTTACGAGCAGAAATAATATTTCTGGATCGTTCGTATACTTGATCTGCCAATTCAAGAACCTTATGAATGCGTTGATGTGTATCTGCTGAAATAAATAAAATGGGATAATGGTTTAAAGCCTTAAACTGATACCGAATTTCATCGGCAAAATCTTTCATGGTATTAGTATCTTTAGAAATTAAATCCCATTTATTAACAACAAAAATTAATCCTTTCCCCTTTTCAATCACATGATCCACAATCGCCTTATCTTGCTTCCCAAATCCTTTTTCTGCATCAATGAGTACTAAAGCTATATCACATTGATCAATCGCTTTCTGCGATCGAACAGTACTATAATATTCAATTTTATCTGTGATCTTTGACAATTTTCTTAATCCAGCTGTATCCACCAATGTAAAATCTTTCCCATGCCACTTTAACGGAGAATCAATTGCATCACGAGTGGTTCCTGCAATGGGCGTTACAATAGATTGTTCTCTTTTCAATAAAGCATTCGTTAAGGACGATTTTCCCACGTTTGGCATTCCTACAACAGCTAAACGAACCGTTTGGTTTTCATCTTCAAATCGATCCGAATCTTCCAACCCCAATAGGGCGACAATTTCGTCTAATAAATCTCCTGTTAAACGTCCATTCAAAGCAGATATAGACACTAATGTTTCAAACCCTAATTCAAAAAATGCATTTCGATTCGGGTCATCTTTCAGTCCATCACATTTATTAACAGCTAATAAACAAGGTTTTCCTGTTTCACGAATAAATTGGGCAAGTGTTCGGTCACTAGCAGTAGGATTTTCTTTTCCATCCACTAAAAATAATACCATATCCGCTTCCAGCAAGGCTAATTCCGCTTGCTCTCTTACAGCTGCATTAAATATATCCACATCTTCTGGGATATAACCTCCCGTATCCACAAAACGTAATGTATAACCCGTCCAATCCATAGACCCATAAATACGGTCTCTTGTAATACCTTCTTGCGCGTCTACAATAGCTTGACGGCCACCTATAACGCGATTAAAAAATGTTGATTTACCTACATTAGGTCGACCAACAATTGCAATGAGTGGTGATTTCATTTTTTATTTTCCCAAAGATTAAATACAATTCCATATGCGCCATCCATATAGCAATCTTTTCCTTTTTCGTGCCGCTTCAATATGGTACATCCATTAGATATTAAATACGTTTTTGCTTGTTCCATATATTCCATAACTATACCTTGAATATTTGGGTTACCCTGAACATACATTAAAGAGTTTTTCATTTTTTATTTCCAAATGAGATTCTAATTCTAGAACATTCAAACCCATAATATCTTTGTAATAATAGGCAGACTGTTTCCAATCTTTTGTATAGTTAGCCACACAGTGACTTAATTGAAATGATTGTTTTTGTAGCATAATATGATAAATGATTGGTAGGAATTTACTGTGGTGAGCATCAACCACGAAGGAATGAAATGGTTAACTATTATCTATCTCTTTATCAAATAAAAGCCAACCAGACCATAAAGTAAAGATTAAAACTCCAATCATAATGACCATTAATCGGATATAATCCATCCCCATTGATAATCGATGAGAAACCAAATCGACTCCGGTATTCATCCATACAGCAACTAATGCAAATGTCATCCATTGAATTCCTTTGAATATAATTGTTTTACGAAGAAAAATTACAAAAGGGACAACCAAGCATATAAATGCCAATTCAATGGCACCTTGACGGTAATAATGAGCGGAAATAATAATCCATGTTATAAATAGTGGTGCAAAACGCATAATTTAAAAATCGATTGAGCGGGCGATGAGAATCGAACTCACGTCTCCAGCTTGGGAAGCTGGGGTAATAGCCATTATACGACGCCCGCAAATAGGTCAAAATTTACAAAATTGATATAATTTCATTTCAATAATTTTAAATAATCTTTCACCCCTAAACTGAAGCAGTAAGCAGAATCTCTTATGTTTCGTACATACGTCAGTTAGACTGTTTTGAGAAATATTTTTATTTTTTTCATCATTCATAATCATAAATTATATTATCTTTTTTTAACTTTTTTCTCGACGAGAATACAGGTTTTCTCATTTTATTTGTTGGATGAATAAAATGACGGTTTCTATATTCATAACCGCCAACCGTACGATTCATTATCTTTTCATTTGTTAGCATCCTTTTGGAATGTATTTTTAAAACATAATTAATTTAATTATTAACTAGGAATTTTTGTCTATGGCAGAAGCTATGAAATTAGACTTAACTATTTCGGACACTGGATCCGAATCCGGAAAATCATCCGTCCCTCAGGCCTTTTTAGATTTAAAGCCGACCACTGAAGAACAGCAGGAAGTAAATCCCTATTCCAAAGCTGAGTATTATAAAAATGACGACCTTGGCGCAACTGTATTAACCAATAAATATCTCGCACCACACGAAGAACACCCTTATCAGTTATGGGAAAGACAATCGGTGGCTATATCATCTGTGGAAAAAACAAAAGCAGCTCGGGCAGAATGGGAAAAGAAATTTTACTCTATATTAGAAGATTTTAAATTTGTCCCAGGTGGACGAATTATGCATGGTGCAGGTCGCAATGATATTACTACAACCCTCAATAATTGTTATGTTGTAGCCATTAAAGATGATTCTATTTCTTCCATTTATGAAACCATAATTAATGAAGCTATGACTTATAAATATGGTGGTGGCTGTGGACATGATTTATCTGTCCTCCGTCCTTCAGGTGATGCTATCAATGGAACGGGCGGAAATTCTTGCGGCCCGACTGGATTTATGAATTTATTTAGTGAAAATACAAATACAATTGCACAACATGGCCGACGCGGTGCTAATATGCAAACCATTAGTATTGATCATCCAGATGTAGAAAAATTTATTGAAATTAAAACAGGGAATGTGGATATGGTTAAATATTCTAACATATCTGTTTTACTCACCCATGAATTCATGGAAGCAGTCCAATCCGATAGCGAGTTTAATTTGCGTTGGGGTGGCGAAATTTATAAAACACTTCCAGCAAAAGATTTATGGAATAAAATTATTAATCATGCTCATGAAAGTGCCGAACCTGGTTTGCTTTTTTGGGACACGATGAAAGATTATCATAATGCAGAATATTGCAGTCCCCTTGTATCAACAAATCCTTGTGCAGAACAACCTTTACCTGATGGTGGATGTTGCAATTTAGGTGCTGTTAACCTGGAAAGATTTGTAGATGAAGATGGAAGTTTTCTTATTGATCAATTTAAAGATACCATTTCTACTGGAATTCGGTTTTTAGATAATGTGATAGATTACAACTTAGATCGACATGCGTTAGAAGATCAAAAACAGAATGCATCGAACGATCGTCGTGTTGGATTAGGAATTCTCGGTTTAGGCGATATGCTGGTTCGGATGGGCATCCAATATGACAGTGAAGACGCATTACAAACCGTTAGCCAAATAATGCAAATTTTTAGAGATACATCCTATTCTACAAGTATTGAAATTGGTCAAGAAAAAGGAGCATTCAAACATTTTGATTGGAAAGGATATAGTAAAAGTAAATTTGTAAAAAACTTGCCCAAATCTCTCCAAAATAAAATTAAAGAACATGGTATTCGTAATGCGACTATAACAACAGTTGCACCTACTGGAAGTGGAGCCATTGTTGCTAG
>JABHUQ010000091.1 GCA_018658715.1 Fidelibacterota bacterium | reverse complement strand
CATGGCAATTTCCATAACATATAACCGAGCTGGAATACTATTCCACCAAAGAACCGTATTAGGAACGAGGAACCATACAAAATGTGCAGTTAAAACTGAGATAATTCCATAATGAAAAGGAACTAACCCCCAAAAATGTTGGCGATTTTCTAGAAATTGTGATGAAAGACTAGAGTAGGTAAACGCTCTTGACCTATACCTTTGAATTGTGACAACAAAAAATGTAAATAAAGTCACATATGGAAAAAGTTGAAAGAAAAAAGTATCTAAATAATCTTGTAACATATCCATTATGTTTGACCCTCCTGATCATTTGATTGTTGCTTAAGAACATTGTAAATAAATTGAATTAAATTTTTGTAAGGACTTTCTGTTTCACCGAAACCTTTAATGATTTTCTTAGTCGCAGGCAAAACGCGTGTATGGATAAACTCATTTCTATCGTTACTTTTCATTTGCGGAAGAACAGATAAAATATGTGTTAAATGGTCAGGTAATTCTGATGTTTCTGGAATATTAAATTCTCTTAACATTTCGCGAATTCGAACCATAAATACGCCACGCTCATAGTTTTCTCCATGTAAGTGCCATCCTAAATCCAAACACGTATTCGGAGTAAAATCAAATAATTGTGTGAATTCTTCCTGCAATTTTGTTAATTCAGTTTCATTAACATGATTTTCAAATATTTGAAAATTCGAACGATCAATTTCTAAAATTGCAGGATCAAGAGTTTCCATTCCTGAACGAATATCCATTTTAGGATATGAAATTAATGGAACTAAATCCATATAGTTTACTTCATTCATATTTACCAACCTCTAGCAGGTGCTTCTTTGAATCCAAACCCAGTTTCTTGTTTATGTACAAGCGGGTCTTTCATCATTTCAATTGCTTCTTCGCGGTGCGCAGCTGGGATAACAAATCTATCTTCAAAAGTACAAAGCGATGTTAAATTGTAAATATCATTTGCTTGAGAAGGGTTACAATCCGCTTCAATTAGTAATTTTTCTGCATCAATTTTATCAATATCGCCCACTGTTTCTGCGCGACGATAAGTTCGAATAGCTGATTGCTTTTTCAATACATAGCGCAGATGGCTTTCATTTCCACCCCCAAACATTTTTGCTAAATATTTGATTGGAGCACGTGCTTTATCAAAGTCTGGGAAAAATTCATCATTTATACTCCGAACAGACTCACCCTCCTGAGATGACATGACTGGCAACATAGGTGGCACATAAAATAACATGGGAAGTGTTCGATATTCCACATGTGGAGGCAATGCAATTCCCCATTCTTTTACAAACTTGTAAACAGGCGAATCTTGAGCTGCTTTAATTGTTGAATCTGCTATGCCATTTTTCTTTGCGTCTTTTATCACATTTTCATCAAATGGATCTAGTATCATTTCTCTTTGCGCATCAACCAATTCTTCATCTGGACGTTTTGCTGTTTCTTCTATTTTGTCTGCATCGTAAAGCAAAACACCTAAATAGCGAATTCGACCTACACAAGAATGGAAACATGCTGGCGCTTGACCTGTTTCAATTCGAGGAAAACAAAGAATACATTTTTCGGATTTTCCAGTGTTCCAATTGTAATATGTTTTTTTGTAAGGACAAGCTGAAATACATGATCTCCAAGCACGACATCGTTCTTGGTCAAGTAAAACGATTCCATCTTCGCCACGTTTATATAATGCTCCCGAAGGACATGAAGCGACACAAGATGGATTTACACAATGGTTACATATTCTTGGAAAATAGAACATCATAAGCCGTTCTATAGCAAACATTTGTTCTTTTTGCTCTTCTGATAAACCAACAAGATTTATATCATTTTCTGCATATATGGGAGAACCACCTAAATCGTCATCCCAATTTGGACCTGCTTCAATGTCCATTTCTTCGCCTGTCACCATGGAAATTGGACGAGCTGTTGGTTGATCATCTCCTTCAGGAGAATCAAATAAATCTTTATATTTATATGTCCAAGGTTCGTAATAATCATCCAAGGTTGGCATATTAGGATTATGGAAAATATTAGTCACTGTACTGGCTTTACTTGTTGAGCGAAGTTTTAATTCACCATCCACTAGTTCCCAGCCACCTTTATATTTGTCCTGATCTTCCCAACGAGTTGGAAAGCCTGTTCCTGGTTTTGTCTCTACATTATTCCACCACATGTATTCGGTTCCTTTTCGGTCCGTCCAAATATTTTTGCATGCAATACTACATGTATGACAGCCAATACATTTATCGAGGTGAAAGACCATTGAAATTTGACTTCTGATATCCATTTTGATTTTTTCCTTTACCAGTTCAAGATGGGCAATTTGCGCACCATGATGAAGGTGTCCCGGTTTGCACCCGTCGGACCCCAGTAATTAAAGTGATAAGTAAATTGACCATAGCCACCAACCATTAGATTTGGCTTTAATCGAGCACGAGTTAAACTATTATTCATACCAGCTCGTTTATTACCCCGTAATGGTGATTTAGGCACAGATAATGTTCTTTCTGTTGCATGATAAATAATGACAATACCTCGTGGAATTCGAACACTAACATTAGCTCGAGTAACAACAACCCCATTATCATTATATACTTCTACCCAATCATTATCTACAATTCCTAATTCTTCTGCATCTTTATCATTAATCCAAAAAGGTTCAACACCACGGCTAAGAGTAGACATACGGTGATTATCACCATATGTTGAATGAATGTGCCACTTTCCATGAGGTGTGAGATAATTAAAAACCTTTGCCTTATGCTCGCTTTCACTTGTTGAGAGTTCAGCATATTGAGTTGGAGTTGGTTTTGGTTTATATGTTGGCAAATGTTCACCATATTGAATATATCCAGGATGATCTAAATAAAACTGCTGACGACCTGTCAATGTTCTCCAAGGCACAAGGCGTTCTACATTATATGTAAAGGGAGAATATGCTCTTCCGTTTTCAAGAAGGCCAGACCACATTGGACTATTATGAAGTCGGCGTGGTTGAGCACATAAATCATCATAACTCATCCGAACACCACGATTTTTTTCACCCAAATCAGCAAGAACGAGCCCTGTCTTTTCTTCCATATTTTTATAGGATCTGTAAGCTAATTCACCATTTGTTACCGTTGCTAATTGTAGAACAGTATTGCATACATCTTTCGATTCTTTTAAAGATGGATATGTTTCTCCACCCCACGTTTCCGTCGGAAACTCAACTTTTAGTCGATCATATTCATCTTTCACATGGTAGTGTGTCCCGTGAGCACTAAGTCCATTTTTTGGTACATTAGGTCCATAAGAGATATATTTTTTATATATATTTTTGTAATCACGTTTTACAACCTTAATACCAGGCATTGTTTTTCCTGGAATGGCTTCAATTTCTCCATCAATCCAATCTTTGATTTCTTTTTGTGCAATTTCAGCTGGTGTATCATGCGCCAAGGCTAATGTTACTATATCTTCCATATCTTCCGGGAAATGTTTTTCGGACACTTTAGAGAATGATTCTGCAATATCTTTAAAAATATCCCAATCACTTTTGGATTCCCACGCAGGTGGTACAGCTTCTGCTAATGGATGAATGAAACTATGCATATCCGTAGAATTCAAATCTGCTTTTTCATACCACGTAGCTGCCGGCAGTACGATATCAGAATAAAGGGCTGAAGTATCCATTCTAAAATTCAAATCTACAACCAAGTCCATTTTCCCCTGAGGCACTTTATCATGCCATACGACTTCTTCAGTCGAACCTTTTGCGAACCCTGGATCTGACACCTGATTTGTATGTGTACCTAGATAATGGTCTAAAAAGAATTCATGCCCTTTAGCACTACCGCCAATTGCATTTCCACGCCACACGAACCAAACTCGTGGCCAGTTATCTGAATTATCTGGATCCTCAATTGAGAATTTCATGTCACGTTTTTTTAACTTATCTACAACATAATCCACAATTCCTTGTTCATCATGAGCCCCATTTGTCCGTGCTTCTTTTGCTAAATCAATGGGATTAGATTCAAATTGCGGATAAAATGGTAGCCATCCATTTCGAACAGCTTTTACATTTACATCAATTGTGTGCCCTTTGGCCAAAGTTTTTTCGGGCTGATTCTCAGGAACGGTATGATAATCTGTAAATGATTTTTCATAACGCCATTGATCCGAATGAACATAGTGCCAACTTGGAGTATTTTGAAGTCGTGATGGACCAAACCAATCTTTTGCTAATGCAATAGAAGCCCATGATTCGCCTGGTGCTAATTTTTCTTGCCCAACATAATGAGCAAGTCCACCACCATTTTTACCAATACAACCAGTAAACATAAGTGCATGTATGGCTGCACGATACATGAGATTTGCATGATACCAGTGATTTATTCCAGCGCCAATAATAACAGTACATTTTCCACCTGTTTTTTCGGCAGTGTTCGCCCATTCGCGAGCGAAACGAATTAATGTATCAGGAGAAATGCCAGTATATTTTTCTGCCCAAGCAGGTGTGAAGTTTGAATCATCTTCATAATTCGTAGGATATCCTTCTAATCCACGACCAACACCATATTGCGCCATGAGTAAATCGTAAACTGTTGCAACGGGAATTTTTCCATTTTCAGTTTCAATATATTTGACGGGTACTCCGCGTGTAATAGTTTCCCCTTCACTAAAATCATCTAACTCAACATTAAATATATCGTCAGATTCATTTAAAAATGTCAATTTAGGGTTTATCTTTGATCCATTTACTGCATCTTCAAGTTTAAGATTCCATTTCCCTTTTTCTTCATTAGCCCAACGATGCCCAACAGATCCTTGAGGAACTTTCGTGCAATTTTCATCTTCGTCCCACATAAGGAATTGCCAATCGCCATTTTCAATATTTTTATATGAAGAAAGACGATTTGCTCGCAATAATTGTCCAGCTTTATACGAGCCACTTTCATTAGATAGCTCTACTAGAAATGGTGAATCAGTATATTGCTTTGAATAATCAAGGAATGATTTTTCCTGTTTCTCATGATGATATTCTTTTAGGATTACATGATTAACCGCCATCCAATATGCACCATCTTGCCCCGCATTAATAGGAATCCATTCATCTGAAAATTTAGATACTTGCGAAAAGTCAGGAGAGAATACTACCATTTTTGTTCCATTGTGACGCGCTTCAGCTGCAAAATGGACATCAGGTGTTCTTGTCATATTCAAGTTTGCACCCATCACAGCTAACATTTTGGCATTATACCAGTCAGCAGATTCTTGAACGTCTGTTTGCTCTCCCCATGTTTCTGGAGATGCATTTGGTAAGTCGCAATACCAATCATAGAATGACAGTGAGACACCGCCTATAAGTTGCATTAATCGAGCACCAGATGCATAAGAAATCATTGACATTGCAGGTATGGGTGAAAAACCCGCTATTCGATCAGGACCATGCTGTTTAATGGTATGAGCCATAGAAGCAGCGATTATTTCTTTTACGGTTTCCCAATCTGCTCGACGGAACCCACCTTTACCACGTGCTCGCTGCCAACGTTTCCGTTTTTCAGGATCATTTACCATAGACGTCCAAGCTTCTACTGGATCATCATATTCTTTTTTCGCATCCAGCCACAAATCAAGCAATGCACCACGAATGGTTGGATATTTCACTCTAAGTGGGCTATATAAATACCATGAGAAAGAAATACCACGCTGGCATCCACGAGGCTCATATGGTGGAATACCATGTTCTAATTTGGGATAATCTAGACCTTGCATTTCCCATGTAACAATCCCATCTTTTACATGAATCTGCCATGTACAGCTACCAGTACAATTTACACCGTGAGTACTTCGTACAACTTTGTCATACTGCCAACGATTACGATAAAATTCTTCCCAACTTCTATTTTCTGGTGCGACTTCGTCCCTTATCCAAGACAATTTACTGTTGCTCATTATAACTCTCCTTCTACCATCGGTTTACGGATGGCGCGTAGGCGATTTCCCCACGCTAAATCAAATAATACTAGAAAAATGGCTAATCCAATAAATCCAAAAATCATGAAATTGAAATCGTGAGTATCACTGACCAATTCCTTGCCTTCGGCTTTGTTTTTTAAAAATGCCACGAGTGGCAAAACTTCTTCTTCATCTATGGGATGTTGTTTATATATAGGGGACATGGTTTCTGATGACGGATTTGCTAACCATGCAGCTAATGCTGTTTTGCCACCTAGTCGTCCATAAGAATCGGTAAGATCCGGACCTAATAACCCTCCACCTAAAAATCCTTCTCCTGCAATTTCATGACAACTTAAACAGGAAGGTCCTTCGTTTTTCAATCGTGTTGTACCTGTAAATAGGGCATTCCCAATCAGAAAATCATTTTCTGTAAGCGGGCGATCAGATAGTGTAGAACCACCAAAACGAGATTTATCTTTACCAGATTCTTCTCTAATAAATTTTAATAATGCTTTTGCCATTGATGGATCTAAATTGGCTACCTTAGGCATTATGACACCCCGGGCATCCTTTAATATTTTAGAAGCATATGAATCGCCACTATTAATAACAGATTGAGGATTTAAAATAAATTTTTCAAGCCACGCTGCATCCTTGCGCAATTCTACATCTTTTAAATCTGGTCCTGTAAGTCTGCCGCCTCCAATTGTATGGCAACTAAAACAATTTTTTTCAAAATATTCTTCTGGATCACTTTGACTAAATGATATTCCTTGAAAAATAAGTGCAGAAAGAATTAATGATTTTATTTTTTTTTGTATGCTCGATTTCATTCTGTTTGCTCTTGCTGGTTATTCATATGTGCGATATAATCAAGTTTAGATTGCAATTCATCAGTAAACTGATTGATATCCTTAAGTTCAAATATTTTAGTGATCTCATTTTTTGCATGGACCCACTCTTTATGGACAGGACAGGGATGCTCATCAGAGCAATACGGAAACCCAATCATACATCCATTTAAGAACTGATCTCCATCAATAATTTTTACAATTGTGTTTAATGTTATTTTTTCAATATTACGATTTATAATGAATCCACCATTTACTCCTTTATGAGAGATTACAATATCATGTTTCACTAAGATTTGTAATACTTTTCCTAAGTAGTGAATAGGGATATTCAGTGCATGTGAAATATCACGCTGAAATACAGGATTGTTTTCTTGCTGTGCCGCTAAAAACATGACAGCTTGAATGGCATATTGGGATGATTTGGATAATATATTTAACATTATTTATTGTCTAAAGACAATCAGACCTGTTTGTCCGATGAATGATATTAAGAATATAGGATATTTGTATCAAGTTATATTTATATAATTTTATAAATTTATTTACAGGTGTATAATCATATTGAATATCTATGAAGAAATAATTAACTATTAACCAAATTCCAATCATTTGAATTAGTTAATAAAGTTTATGATTTTGTATGAGTCAACAGTAGCTAAATTAATTCCAGCTATTGAATCACATATAATGGATTTATTCTTCTATATAATACTGCTCTTTTTGTGGTGTGAGTGGACGTCCCATCCAAAGAGGTCTTCTTAATCCATCGGGATGTGTTTCTTTCTCTTTCGCCCACTTATTCCATTTTTTGAAATGTTCAAATGATTTATTTGTATCCACGAATACATCGCCATATTTTTCATCAGGAGTTGGCAAAGAAATGCTCACTTTCTGCAACCAGCAATGGGCACCGGAGATAGGATCGGGATTGGCTGCATGTGTAATATTTTGATGCACACCGCCATCTCGCCACCAAACACGATTCGTGTCTGGGTCATTCGATTCCCACGGTTCAACACCTTTCATGGTTTTCATCTTCCATTGGCCATCACCCAAATTTTGAATATCAACCGTATTGGTCATTAGACTATTTCCCGCATCTTGTTGGCGGCGCCATCTTCCAATATGGTGAGAGCAAGCCACTACGCCAGGCTTTATTGCTTCCGTCACCCAAACTTTATCCACGAACCAACCAATGGGCGTGGTGATTTTGAGTAAATCACCGTTGTCCACTCCAAGCCTTTCAGCATCCTTCGTATGAATCCAAATAGGATTTTTATGGGCAATTTCTGTGAGCCATTTAGCATTGGCCGATCGGGAATGAATATGCGTCGGCAATCTAAAATTTGGTAATAAAACACACTCATTTTTGCTTTTATCCATTTCATCTGGATGCACATGGCTTTTAATCCGATATCCCGGAGTGGCATGTTCCGGATAACCAAAATCCACCATGGTTTGAGAATAAATTTCTTGTCGTTTGGATGGTGTTGGGAACCCACTAAAATTCTTTCTATCTACTTGGATGCCAACAACATGGCCATCTTTTTCAATTTGACCATTCTCTTTAACTATCGCCCCATTCATAGTTTCATTGTTAACAACATCTTCATTTTTAACATAAACTTCAGGATCAACTAAATAAGCTCCAAACTTCCGCATATATTCTAAAGGAGAGAGTCCTTCTTTTTCAGCCGTTTCCGGTAATCCATTTGTCCGCTCAAAAATATATTGATAATATTCGTCAATGTTAATTTTTTCACCATCCCGATAGGGACTCATAAAATGTTTTCTTATTCCAAAATCACCATCTTTGTCAATGCGCCAGGATAACTCGATCCAGAATTCATCTTCTTCCCACACTTCCCCAGGATTAACTTCATAGGTGAATTCTACTTCCTTCCCATCACGACGAGCTTTTTCTCGTAAAACAGGTTGACGAAAAGCAATCCAAACACCGGCTTGTGTTTCGTAAGAATTAATATCATGTCGTTCAGCAGAATGCCCCATAGGCAAAACATAATCAGCGAAAAAGGCGGTTGCATTCCAGGTTGGTGTCAGGGCCACATGGCAGCCGATCTTTTCTTCATCGGAAAGCATCTCAATCCAAGTAAAGCCATCGGGATAGGTCCAGACCGGATTAAATACACGAGTGAAATACATATCCAGAGAACCGCGGTTGT
>JABHUQ010000015.1 GCA_018658715.1 Fidelibacterota bacterium | reverse complement strand
GGCTGATGAACTCGATGAAATAAAACAATTTTCCGAAAACAGGAATAATACTGTCCTGAATCAATTTATCAATGAGTTGAATTTGGACGGCACGGTTCAAGTAACTATAGCTGTTGAACCTCCGAATGCCGGCAAGGTATCGGTGAATGACGTTTCCGTGATTCATCCGGATGGAGAAGGGACCTACTTTAAGAATAAACCCATATCCATTCTAGCGCTACCTCTACCCGGCTATCAATTCGTTAGATGGGAAGGAGCCTCAGATTCCACGCGTATAGATTACAATTGTATTACGGATAGTTTATTTACAGCTGTTTTCCAATTATCTGAAGAAGTTATTCTACCTGATGTAATCACAGAAAATACATTACTCACCAATGAGCAGCCATACGCAGTTGTCCAGGATTTAACAATACCTTCAGGAGCTGTAGTCACATTCAGCGAAGGGGTAGAGATTAGGATGCCTGAAGAAGGAAATATTATTGTGGAGGGTCAGCTAATTATCAATGGAACCGAAGAGAACCCGGTGCAAATCATTTCTCATAGTTCTATCGGGAATAATCGATGGGGAGCACTTTGTTTTAATAATGAAACAGATTCATCAACTATTTCTCACCTGAGATTGACAGGTGCGTCCACTGGTATGGACCCAATGGTCCATCGTGGCGCAATATCCAGCATTCAATCTCATATTGTTTTAGATCATGTTGAGATTGAAAATGTTGAATTCCCCATATATGCTGAGGGGGGTTCCATCGTTGTCAACAACAGTTCAATTACATGTGAATATATTTGTGATTATATCAATGTTAAAGGAGGCGATGCGTTGATTCAAAACTGTACATTTTATGGGTCTGACGCACAAGACACAGATGCCATTGATCTAGATAATGTGACAAATGGTATTATCAGAAACAACCGAATATATGACTTTATAGGGCCCAATTCTGATGGGATCGATATTGGAGAAAGCTCTGAAGGAATCCTTATTTCTTCAAACCTGATTTATCATGCGGGGGATAAAGGAATTTCAGTGGGTCAGGGCTCTACGGTGACTCTAGATAGGAATTTAGTTGTGGGGGGTAACCATGGAATAGCCATAAAAGATAATTCTTCTGCTTATGTTACAAACAATACGTTTTTCTATAATGACACAGCCGTATCTTGCTACCAAAAGAATGAAGGCGCTGGCGGTGGAACAGCAGAAATAGTAAATAACATATTGTCTAATAATTTATCATCATCAGTTTATGCGGATGAATTATCCGCCATATCCGTCAGCTACACTCTATCAGATTCTGAGTTGCTTGATGGTGAAGGAAATTTATTTACTGATCCTCTTTTTATAGATCAAACAATATATAATTTAGGACTTCACTCCAACTCTCCCTGTATTGATGCGGGTGCCCCTGATTCTGAGCCTGATGAAGATGGCTCCACTGCTGATATGGGTGCTTATTACATTTATGATGCTGATGATTATCCATTCGAGATTCCTGGCCATTTAACTGATCAATTAAAAATAAATGAATTGTTGGCCGATAATGATGCAACTAACGTAGACGAAGCGGGTGAATTTGACGATTGGATTGAATTATATAATCCTACTGATCAGGCTTTAAGCTTATCTGGATTATATTTAACAGATGATCTGGATAACTTGACTCTATGGCAATTTCCAGATACGGCTATTATAATCATGCCCGGGAGTCATTTGATTATTTGGTGTGATAATGATGAGTCCCAGGGGACATTGCATACCAATTTTAAATTAAGCTCAGATGGCGAAACCCTGGCATTGATTAAACCGGATGGTACAACGATTATTGATTATATTTCGTTTGAATCACAAACCACAGATCAGTCCTATGGTCGAATACCGGATGGTGATGATGTATGGGATTTTATGTCGCCTACACCCGGCTATTCAAATTCAGGATTATCTACATTAGTCAATAATTCTATCCCGGCCACATACCGTTTGTATCAGAACTACCCTAATCCCTTCAACCCATTGACCACTCTTCGTTACGACCTACCAGAAGATGCTATAATCAATATTATTATCTACGATATAATGGGAAGAGTCGTTAGAACTTTGGTAAACAACCAACAAAATGCTGGCTTTAAATCAATTCAATGGAATGCGACTAATAATCAAGGAATGTCAGTCTCATCAGGGGTTTACCTTTACAAAATCCAGGCGGGTAATTTCACTCAAACAAAGAAATTGATATTGCTAAAATAAAATTATCTTTCTTCTTAACTGCAATCACTATTGTGCTGGAACCAATTTTTGTAATTGAAAAATAATTTTCTAGAATAATGGTATTATTATTGTGGCAAAACAAATATAAATTTTAAAATGATTCTTCGAATACTCACTTTGATTTTATTTGTTTTTTCATATTCAATGTCCCAGACACGTTACTTAGATGAAATTTTCGACGAAGTAACTATAACTGAAGACGTGGTGTATGGCAATGCCCCCGATCTCCCCTTTATTTTTTTGTTTGAATGGAATACTTATGATATTGATCTGGATATGGATATCTATGAACCGACTGGGGATACATTAACGAATAGACCTGTAATTATATTTATTCATTCAGGTGCATTTTTTTCAGGCCATAACGAGGTTGACGACGTTGTAGCCCTGTCAATTGCATCTGCCAAAAGGGGCTATGTTGCGGTCAGTATGAATTACAGGCTGGGATTGAATATATTCAGCAGCTATAGTGGAGAAAGAGCTGTTTATCGAGGTGTACAAGATGCAAGTGCCGTTATAAGATATTTACGTGAATTTCATCAGGATTATGGTATTGATTATGAAAATATATTTGTTTGGGGTACAAGCGCAGGCTCATTTATAGGGCTTCATTTGGCCTTTACAGAAGATGATGAAAGACCCGAAGCAACCTATGGAGGAGGAGACGATCCAGATCTTGGATGTATCGATTGCGAAGGGAATAATTTTGACCATGAAAGTAAACCAAAAGCAGTTGTCAGCTGCTGGGGAGCGATTGGTGATTTAGACTGGATAGGCCCAGAGAATGACACACCCACAATTATGTTTCACGGAACATCAGATGCTGTCATTCCATTTGATTCAGGTTATCCTTTTACGATAGACGTATTTTTACCATTTGTTTATGGTTCAAACCTTATTCATAATCGTCTAAACGAATTAAATATAGTAAACGAACTTTATGCTGAAGAAGGGCTATTGCATGAATATTGGGGTACATCTAATGGAAGTTGGGCTGGAGGCCCAAATGAATATTTTGACCAAATTATGAATGATTCATATTCATTTTTATATCGTTATTCCTACCCATACCTCGTAGGTGATATAAACATCGATGGTCGTATAGACATTACTGATTTACTTTTAATCTATGATTTTATATTCGGCAATTTAACGCCTAACGAATTACAATTCTTTCTGGCGGACTATGATTCAAATGGATTAGTAAATACTTTAGATGCTTCAATTTTAATAAACGTAATACTAGATATTAATTAAATAAAGGGTTTATCCGGTTGCGAGGTTTGTATTTGTGAAGTTAGATCAATCATTTGAATTTATTGTGGGATGATGGGTATATTTGTTGAAGGAGATTATTATGAATATACCAACTGACGCAATTGTAATGACGATAGCTCTGATTGTGGGTTTCATTTATTTTAGAGCGCAAAAAAAAACTGAAAATTCTAAAGAAATTCAATCAGACGAGGAAGAATAACTAGACATTTTTTATGTGTGGTCAGATGGCAAAAATTTTGTTTTTGATTTTAATGGTTCTAAATCTAATAATCCATTAGAAATGTAATCATCAAGCCCCACATTCGTGGGGTTTTTTGTTTGTGGGATGATGGGTAAATTTGGGTGTGAAAAAGATATTATTAATTATATTATTTATTTCAGTTGGGTTTTCACAACAGAAATGGAATATCAAATCAATGTATGAATATGATGGTTTAATGTATTCGCCTACATCTGATAAACCTTATACAGGAAGCGTCTTTTCTTTGGATTCCCTTGGGACAAAAAAAGAAGAAGGCAAATATAGAAATGGATTGAAAGATGGTAGATGGATTTACTACACAAATGTTGGTAACGGTAAATACGAAGTAACCTATAAAGCAGGCATCTACACCGTGGCTGTGTTCACGGATAATTTGGGCACCAACTATACAGGGTTGCCAACTACTGGCACCTATGAATCTGAACAAGATGGTATATTCCTATTCCAAAGACAAAGATATAGAGATGAATATGATTTTTTAATATATCCAATGCATTTTGGAACCATCAAGGATGGGAAACAAGATGGTAAATGGACTTGGTGGAATGAGGATGGTGGAATAGACATTACTGGAAGCTATAAGAATGGACTTATGAATGGAATGTGGAAATATTACTATGAAAACGGAAAAATAAGACTTCAGGGCAGTTATACTAACGGAGATGGTAGCTACGTTGATAATTTTCCAGATTCATTAAAAATAGAATACCCATCATTTGATGGTAGGAAAGGTAAATGGATTGCATGGCATAGCAATGGAGTTAAGGATTATGAAATCACCTACAAGGATGGGAAACTAGATGGATTATTTACTGAATGGCATGAGAATGGACAGAAGAAATCAGAAAAAAATTATAAAGATGGGGACTTGATTGATGGTAAATGGACTTTTTGGTATGAAAATGGTCAATTAAAAGAAAAAAGATTCTACAAACTTACTGATGAAGGATATAGAACCAATATTGGTACTATATGGTACCCAAATGGCAGGGAAAGGCAGTCTACATTTTATATCGGCAAAGAAAGAGTGATTTCTTTGTGGTATAAGAATGGAATCATGCAGTCACAAACTTGGGATGATATTGCTAATAACAGTGCATATAGTTATGAAATTCATTTTAATAAGGATGGAAAAATTGATTATGAAGCAATTTATTGGGCTAGTCTTGCAGATGTAATGTATAGAGGATATGAAGATGGTAATCTAATTGATAAAGAATGGTTTGGTAATTGTTATGAAAATGAATTTGCGTACGATTTAAATGGAGTGTATGTTGGAAGCGGAGAAGAGGTAAAATGTCCTGAAGAATTATTTAGAGTATGGCAAGGTACTTGGACTATCAGGGATAATAATGACAATAAGAAGATAGAAAGAATATATAAGGATGGTGAATTGGTAGAGAAAATTTGTTGGAATGAACTTGGTAATGAATGCGAGTGCGGTGAATATTGGTGGGAAGGTTGCAAATAGATTTTAGATATAACCATCAAGCCCCACATTCGTGGGGTTTTTTGTTTGTGGGATGATGGGTAGATTCTGGTAACCTTGAGAATTTGAAATGAAGAAATGGAAAAGTTATAAACCAGGTCTAGCTGATAACAAGTTTGATGCTATTGTTATTGGTTCCGGTATTGGCGGTCTCTGCACAGCTGCTTTACTGAGCCTGAAAGGGAAACGTGTTCTAGTGCTGGAAAAACATTTTAAGATCGGCGGTTGGACACATACCTTTCACAGAGATAATTATGAATGGGATGTGGGAATCCATTATATAGGTCAGGTTCATAATTCGCATTCACCCATCCGTCGTCTGTTTGATCTAATCTCCGGTGACAAACTGCAGTGGTCTCCGATGGATAAAAATTACGACCGGATCATTTTTCCTGATAAATCCTATAATTTTGTTGCACCTCGGGAACAGTTTATAGAAGATATGATTTCTTATTTTCCTAAGGAAGAATCAGGTATTATGACCTATATGGATCTCCTGGATCAGGCGACCCGCAGTGCCCGGCCCTATTTCAACAACAAGGCACTTCCCGGGATTTTGAGTACTCTCTCCTACCCTTTTATGACACGAAAATTCTTTTCTTATTCTGATCGCACCACTCTTGATGTGCTATCAAGCTTGACGGATGATCAGCAATTAATAGGTGTCCTCACCGGACAGTGGGGAGATCATGGCCTCCCTCCTGCTCAAAGTAGTTTTGCCATGCACGCATTTGTGGCTCGACACTACCTTGATGGCGGAAATTACCCCACAGGATCATCCAGAAGTATTGCTGAAACAATTTCAGACCTGATTGAAAGTAACGATGGCGTTCTTATGGTTAATGCGGGTGTGGATGAAATCAAGATACATAATGGTACTGCTGTCAGTGTTATTATGGAAAATGGGGATGAGATTGAAGCAGATACCATTATTAGTAATGCGGGCGTAGTTAATACAATGGATAAACTACTCAAAAATGGAAACAATCATTCCAGATTAAAAAATCGTCTGGAAAAAGTGGAACAAACTAAAAGCTACGCTTGCCTGCATATTGGGCTCAATAAATCTGCAGATGAATTAGGGATCGCTAACACCAATTTGTGGATTTACCCCGGCTATAATCATGATAAAAATGTTCAGGACTATTCCAATAATCCAGAAGCGGATTTCCCGGTTGTATATGTATCTTTCCCCTCTGCAAAAGATCAAGCTTGGGACAAAAATCATGCTGGCTATGCAACCATGGAAGCTATTACTATGAGCAGCTGGGACTGGTATACAAAATGGCAAGATTCTTCATGGAAAAAACGTGGGCAAGGCTACGAAGATGCCAAAGAAAAATTGTCAGATCGAATTCTTAATGTTGTATTAGAACAGGTTCCTGGTATTCGTGATGCCGTGGCCTATAAAGAACTTTCAACACCTTTAACTGTCCGTGATTTGGCCAATTACCAAAAAGGTGAAATGTACGGCATTAGCCATAGGCCGGATCGTTTTCGCCAGCGCTGGCTGCGTCCAAAATCTGATATAAAAAATCTTTTTTATACTGGGCAAGATATCACAACGGTTGGCGTATCGAGTGCATTGTTTTCTGGGATGTTGACTGCTTCAGCGGTTCTGAAGGAAAATTTGTCCTATATGATTAAACATTAGTTTTAAAGATTTGATCAATTCATAGTTTGCATCAGAAACTTTTAACCATAAAGCCTCACATTCGTGGATTTGTTTATAAAATACCACTACTTAATTAAAACAGGCAAAAATACTTAATGAAAACACCCAAAAATACGTACATCTCCCCATTGTAGAAACTTTGGGGATGGTGGTAAATTTCTGTAAACCAAATAG
>JABHUQ010000090.1 GCA_018658715.1 Fidelibacterota bacterium | reverse complement strand
TAAGCGTCTTTGGCAATTGGGCCTCTTTAAAGATATTCAAATACAGTATAATGATGAAACTGAAAGTGGAATATCTATTACAATTGCTGTTGATGAAAATCCTATTCTAGGAGAAATGAAATTCATTGGGAATAAAAAAATTAAAGATTCCAAATTTGAAGAAGAGTTAGAGTTAAGCTCCGGACAAAGAATTAAACCAAATACACTTCACGAAACGGTTGAGAAAATTAAATCACTTTATGCGGAAGATGGATATTTAAAAGCTGTTGTTTCTGCAGATTTAATTAAACCTGATAAAGAATCAAAACTTTATTCTGGGAAGGCAAAAGGTTTAGTTCATAATATGGTTTTTCATATTCAAGAAAATAAAAAAATTAAAATAAATAATATTGTTTTTGATGGAAATGAAAGTTTCTCAAATTTACGTTTACGGTGGCAGTTAAAAGATACTAAGCAGCAACGATGGTATTTATTTTGGAGATCTACATTTGATGATTCCAAATTCGATGAAGATAAAGCAAAATTAACAACCTTCTATAAAAATCATGGTTATCGTGATTTTGAAGTTTTATCCGATTCTGTACGTTATAATGAAGAAACGCAAAAAATAGATATTGTTTTTAGCTTGAATGAAGGTGCGCAATATAAATTTCGTAATTTTACTTGGGAAGGATATACGCTATTTGAAGAAAATTTGTTCAACCGTGCGTTAGGGATTTCAAAAGGAGATAAATATAACGAGGAAGAATTCAATCTTGCTGTATATGAACGCGTTCAAGGGCTTTATATGGATCGCGGATATATTTACAGTCGCGTAGAACCACAAATTACCCCTGTAGGTGAAGATTCGCTCGACATCCATTTTATTATTACTGAAAATCATAAAGTTTATATTCGAAATATTGCAATTGTTGGAAATTCTAAAACTCGAGAAAATGTTGTTAGACGACAACTCAGAGTATTCCCAGGAGATGTATTTAATCGTGAACGTCTAATGCGAAGTCAGCGTGAAATTTGGATGTTAAACTTTTTTAGTAATGTAGTTCCAAATGTGCTTCCTGTAGATGACGATCAAGTAGATTTAGAGGTAACAGTTGAAGAAAAACCCGCAGGGAAAGCAAATGCAAATGTTGGCTTTACTCAAACGTATGGTATGACAGGCGGGGGAGGTGTAGAGCTCCCAAACTTTAGAGGTAAAGGACAACGTCTTATGTTTAGTTTCAATGTTGGGACCAATTATAATTTTTATAGTCCAACAACACCGCCAAAGTATAAATCCCTTAGTTTGAGTTTTACAGACCCGATGGTAAATGATACAAAAAATTTATTAGGATTTTCTCTTTTCTACTCATTTAGAGGGCGATCAACTCAATATTACTATCCACTTGACTTTACAATTGGAGGAGGAAGTGCCACTTGGGGTCGCTTATTTAAGTGGCCAGATGATTTTTTTCGTGGGAATTGGTCTTTCCAAATTGTGCAAAAAACGTACGATGGAACCCAAGAAGATTTGGAACAATATGTAAAAGGATTGGATAAATCCATTGGTGTAAATATTACTCAATCAATCCGCAGAGATAGTAGGGATCGCCCAGAATTCACTACTCAAGGTTCTCATTTTAATTGGACATCAACCATTTCCGGTGGTCCACTTGGAGGAAATGAAGATTTTCATAAGCATATTTTAAATATGGAATGGTATACTCCAACATTTTGGAAATTTGTGTTAATGAGTACTTTTAAAATTGGCGTGATTGAACCATTGCCTTCGTCTGAAAGCGAACGATCAATTGTTCCGTTTGATGAACGATTTATCATGGGTGGCAATGGCATTCCATATGGAAATGCACTTAGAGGATACGACGATAATAGAGTCGGTCCTTTAACGTCATCTGGTAGTCCAGTTGGTGGAAATACATTAATCAAAATTGTGAATGAATTCCGAGTTCCGTTCTCAGAAAATCCTGTTGTTTATGGTTTAGCTTTTGCTGAAATGGGAAATGTCTGGGCATCATTGGATATGGAAGAAAAATTTAGCTTACCCAGAAGAGGCCCATTAGACCTAAAAAAATCTGCTGGAGTTGGGGTTAGGTTTTTTATGCCAATGATTGGTATGCTTGGGTTTGATCTAGGATATGGTTTTGACGATTTGAATGGGGATGGATCCCCTGAGGGTTGGAAAACCACAATAACCTTTGGACAACAATTTTAAATTACACTAAGGAGGTAAATGTGAATAACACATTCAAAAAAGGAATCCTAATACTTGCTATTCTATGTTTTAGCGCACCTGTAATGGCGCAAATGAAATTAGGATACATACAATCTGAACGTATTCGAACAGAATTTGATGAATTCAAAGAAGCTGAAGCTCAACTTCAATTGGAATATCGTAAAGTTCAATTTGAATTTGACCAAATGATGTTAAGACTTGATAGTCTAAAACAAGATTATGAAGTCAAACGGTTGATGGCATTAGATAAGGGTGAAAGTATTCGCCGAGAAATTGAAAACAGTGAAAGGCAAATTCAATCATATCAAGCTGAAAAAGTTGGACCTCAGGGCGAAATCATGAGAAAACAAGCCCAAATGGAATATTCTATTCTTGGGAAAGTAAAAAAAGCTGTTGATAAAGTCGCTATTGAAGGTGGCTTTGATTTTATTTTTGACGGATCTGTTAGCTTATTATATTTTAAATCAAAATATGATTTAACTGATGATGTCCTTTATGAATTAAAAAATCTCGATTCTTCAAAATAAATTCGCGTGCCAACGCTTAAACAGATTGCATCATTGATTGACGGCGAAATTATTGGCGATCCTATGATTGATATTTCTGGAGTTTCTGAAATTCAAAATGGAAAGTCAGGGACTATTACTTTCTTGGGTAACTCTAAGTATCAAAAATATTTATCTGATACATCTGCATCTGCAATCATTTCTAATAATGAATCTATTCTTGAAGGCAAAAATGGGATCATTGTCCAAAATCCTACTTTAGCAATTTCAAAAGTATTGGAATTGTTTTTCCCCAAAAAGAAACCAATTGTTGGGATTCATTCAAATGCTTCAATTCATGAAAATGCAACTATTGGAAATAATGTAACAATTGATGCTGGTGTTGTAATCGAAGATGGTGCAATTATAAAAGACGATGTGTGGATTGGGTCCAACTCAGTGGTTGGACAAAATACGATAGTTGGACAAAATTCTCGATTATATGCGAATGTAACTCTTTATCATAATATTACAATTGGTGAAAGAGCAATAATACATAGCGGCGCAGTCATCGGTTCTGATGGTTTTGGATTTACCGTAGAGAACGGTAATAATTACAAAATCCATCATACTGGGAATGTTGTTGTTGGCAATGATGTGGAAATAGGAGCATCAACAACAATTGATCGCGGTACGATTGGTGATACAACTTTAAATGATGATGTTAAGTTGGACAACCAGGTACAAATTGCTCATAATGTTAAACTAGGCAAGGGGTGTAGAATTTCAGGTGGTAGTTGTATTGGTGGAAGTACAGAATTAGGTGAAAATGTAATTGCTGGTGGGATGGTTGGGTTCATAAACTCTTTAGTTATTGGCTCAAATTCTGCCTTTGCTGGAGCCTCAATTGTAACCAAATCACTTCCAGGGAATCAAATATATGCAGGGAATCCAGCAAGAGAAATAAAAAGTCAGCATAAAAGAGATGCTACTATAGCTGAAATAGCTCGAATAAAGAAGCAATTGGATAAATTGCAAAATCAGGTTAAAAACAATTAAATTACAATCATGATAAGAAACCAGTGGACTATTCGCAACTCCGTTTCAACAAGTGGAATTGGATTACATACAGGTGTAGATAGTACAATTACATTTAAACCAGCTCCAGAAAATTATGGAATTAGATTTGTGCGAACTGATATACCAAATTTCCCTGAAATAAAAGTTGATATTGATAGTGTCGTTGATATTTCTCGGGGAACCACCATTGAAGAAAAAGGAGTTCGAATACACACCGTAGAACATGCATTGGCTGCTGTAAGTGGTTTACGAATAGATAATGTATTAATTGAACTATCTAGTAAAGAGCCTCCAGTGATGGATGGTAGCGCTAAAGACTTTGTTGCATGCCTTCATAATGCGGGATTCGTTGAGCAATCTTCTCCTAGAAAAGTATTAAATATAACAGATGTTGTAAACTATTCAGATTCAGAGAGAGAAATTGATATTCATGTGATTCCATCCGATAGATTCCGAGTTACTTTTATGGTTGAATATCCACTTCCTGCTCTGGGCACACAGTATGAAGCTATTTATAATATGGAAGAAGATTTTGCAAAGGAAGTTGCACCTGCACGCACATTTTGTTTCTTAAGTGAAATAGAAATGTTAAAAGAAAAAGGCCTTGTTAAAGGCGGATCTTTAGATAATGCATTGGTAATAGTAGATAAAAAAATTGATCAAAGAGAAGTGATGCGATTAAGGGAATTATTTGGTATAGAGGAAAATCTAATTTCTGGAGCCAATGGCATCCTAAATGGAAAAGTTCTACGTTTTACAAATGAACCTGTTCGCCACAAAACATTAGACTTAATTGGTGACTTAGCGTTGTTGGGTGTTCCAATTATTGGGCATGTGACAGCTGCAAGAAGTGGCCATGCAAGTAATGTAGAATTTGTGAAAATGATCAAATCTGCCTACCGAAGCGAATTAAAAGCTTTAAAGTAGAAAAGAGACAATATGGATTATAGAACGAAAACTGAATTTAATATTCAGGATATTATTAAACTTATTCCTCACCGTTACCCTTTCATATTAATTGATCGGATTGAAAATATGATTCCAGGGGAATCATTGACGGCCATTAAAAATGTGACTATAAATGAGCCTTTTTTTCAAGGTCATTTCCCGGGTCAGCCTGTAATGCCGGGTGTTCTTATTTTAGAATCAATGGCACAAGCTGCTTCATTTTTAGCATTAAAAACCGTTGATAACCCTCTTTCAAAAAATATGTTATTTTCAGGTGTAGATAACGCCAAATTTCGAAAACCAATTATGCCGGGAGATACCATTGTAATAAAAATGCGATTAGTAAAAAGAAAGCTAAACCTATGCAAATTTGAAGGTGAAGCATATGTTGGCGAATCCCTTGTGACTAAAGCCGCAATTTCTGCTACTATTGTTGACAGGGAGGGAGCCTGATATTTCTACAAATATCCATTCTACCGCAATTGTTTCTTCTGATGCTCAACTAGGAGAAAATATAAAAATTGGGCCTTACTCTATTATCAATAATGATGTTGAGTTGGGTGATAATACCTTCATAGGCAATCATGTTACCATAGCAGAAGGAACTTCTGTTGGTAATAACTGCAGAATATTCCACAGCTCTTCCATAGGTGAAATTCCTCAAGATTTAAAATTTGGCGGTGAAAAAACACAAACAATCATTGGCGAAAACACAACTATCCGCGAATATGTGACTATAAATAAAGGGACTGTAGCCCACGGAAAAACAGAAATTGGCTCCAATGTACTTATTATGGCATATGTTCATATTGGCCATGATTCTATTGTTGGAGATAATGTTATTTTTGCAAATCAATCCACTCTTGGAGGGCATGTAGAAGTGGATGATTGGGTTTCTCTAGGTGGCGGTGTGCTTGTCCACCAATTTTGTAAAATAGGCGCTCATGCATTTGTGGGCGCTGGTTATAAAGTCGTTCAGGATGTTCCCCCCTATATTCTTGTAGTAGGAACCCCTTTAAGATTTGCAGGAATTAATAAAATTGGTTTAGAAAGAAGAGGCTTTTGTTCTGAAACCCGGCAACAAATAAAAAAAGTTTATCGTACTTATTTTCGTTCTGGAGTAAATCGATCTGAAGCAATTAAGCTAATTGAGAAAAATAATCCTGAAACAGAAGAATCAAATAAAATACTTTCATTTATAAAAAATTCGAACAGGGGCATAATTTAACCCAATGAAAAAGATTTGGTTAATTTATATTTCGATTGGGATTCTATCAGGACAAAATAATATTGATTTTAGATTTGATACTTATTCTGATATCGAACTTTCTAACCAAGCAGAAAACATTATCAATTCGACAGTTATGTGGGTTGGTCATAGTTCACCCGTTTGGATGGAAAGCAACCAAAGGTTAAGCTTAAAATTAATGACCGATAATAGCGTTGAACAAGACCAATTATTTGGTTGGGGCCTACCAGATTTTTCCATGTTTATTAAAGCAAGTAGAAACTTTACCTTTTCTTTAAAAATGGCAGGTTTTTCATTAAATGAAGATGCACCTCAAGTAATAGGTGGTGGGCTAAGGCTTGATCTTGGAGATGTTGATAATCCTTTATGGCAATTTTCGGCTGATCACACACAAATTAACGGATTACGGGATTTTCATTTAAACACAACAACCTTGACTTTTTTCCGAAAATTACAAATTCGAAACATCACTTCTTTTTTGGGAATCGGCGTAAACACTTATAAAGGTCGTGTATTGAATTTCTTAGAAGAAATTGAAAAAAACATAAACGGAGAAAAGAATTATTTTACTTTTGATATTTCAATGCCCTTTCTTGATTTTCAATTAGGAACTGGATTGAGCGTTTATCCACAAACGAATACCATTCATTTTTCGTTAGCTAAAGGATTTCATTGATGGCTAAAAATATTTCAATACTAGGCTCAACCGGTTCAATAGGAATTAATGCATTAAACGTTGTAGACCATTTGTCAGATGAATTTAATGTAATGTATTTAACAGCCTATAAAAACGGGGAAAAACTCATTGAACAAGCACTTGCTTTTAGGCCAAAGGCTGTAGCAATAGTTGATGAAAATAGTGCAAAAATTGTTGAAGAAAGATTGAAAGTTGAACATATAGAAGTTTTAGTTGGTCGTGAAGGGTTATTGGAAATTGCTGGTAAAACTGATATTGACCTTATGTTAAATGGGCTCGTTGGTACTTCTGGAATGGAACCAACAGTGATTGCTGCAAAATCTGGAATAGATATTGCCCTTTCCAACAAAGAAAGTTTAGTCATGGCTGGAGATATTATTGCTAATATCTGCGAAAAAACGGGTGCTACAATCTTCCCTATTGATAGTGAACATTCTGCTATTTGGCAATGTTTGGTTGGCGAAAAAACGGAAGATGTATCACGTATTATATTAACTGGGAGTGGCGGTCCATTCCGCACGCGAGATTTAACTAGTTTTTCGAATATTACAGTTGATGAAGCACTTAATCATCCGAATTGGAATATGGGATCAAAAATCACAATTGATTCAGCCACTATGATGAATAAAGGGTTGGAAGTAGTAGAAGCATATTGGCTGTTTAAAATACCAGCAAATCAAATTGATATAGTTATTCATCCTCAATCTATTATTCATTCTATGGTTGAAATGAATGATGGTTCTGTTAAGGCACAATTGGGTGTCCCCGATATGAAGATTCCAATTCAATATGCGTTAACATATCCTCGCCACTTGGATACATTTTGGGAAAGGTTGGATTTAACAACCTGTGGAGATTTATCATTTCACCCACCTGACACGGAACGGTTTCCATGTATCCAACTAGCCTTTGATTCATTAGAAAAAGGCGGCACATCACCTGCTGTTTTGAATGTTGTAAATGAATATTCTGTTTATCAATTTTTAGATAATAAAATCAAATTTACTGATATTCCAAAATTGATAGAAAAAGCAATGGAATTACATCATTGGATTGAGAACCCATCTTTGGAAGATTTAATTCATCTTGAAAAATGGGGTGAAACTTTTGTTATTGAAAACAATTATTAGAAACGATATAATTAGTAATTATGATTAGACGATTTCCTATGGGAGAATTTTAAAGAATGACATTTATTTGGGCAACAATTTTTGTATTAGGCGTTTTAGTCTTTGTTCATGAATTAGGACATTACCTTGCAGCACGATCTGTTGGTATACGAGTTGAACGATTTTCAATTGGTTTTCCTCCACGATTTATAACGTTTACATCTGTTAACGACGGGTGGTTAATGGCAATTTATTTTTATAGTAGGAACGAATTAGGGCGTATAAAGTGGGGTCCTGTTTTTGAAAAAACCTTTTCCAGTTCAGGGAAAATTGGATCAACCACAGAATATTGTTTAGCATTAATTCCTTTAGGTGGCTATGTAAAAATGGCCGGAATTATTGATGAAAGTTTAGATACAGAAATAAAATATGAACCTGATGAATTTATGAGTAAATCAAATTTGGCTAAAGTGTGGGTTATGTCTGCTGGAGTCATTATGAATTTAGTAACGGCATTTATTTTATTTTCAGGGATTGCCTTTATTCAAGGTTATCCTGAAGTAAGCAATGAACCCGTCATATCTGAAGTGCGAAAAAATATGCCAGCAGAAGAAATGGGCTTAATTTCTGGCGATCGAATCATTTCAATAAATGAGAAAGAAATTAGCACTTGGAAAGAAATAACCGAAATCATCCATCATTTACCAGAATCGCCCATTTCTTTAACATATGAGAGAGATGGGGATGAACATGTTATTCAAATGAAAACTTCGTATCAACAGGTTCCCACCGAAAATGGACTTGATACATTAGGAGCTATTGGAATTGCGCCTATTTTTAATTATAAGCCTGTAAGTATTGGTAAAGCGATGCAAGCAGGAATTACATCAACGATTAATAGTTTTGCTCTAATTGTGATGTCTATCCAAATGCTTATTTCTGGAGATGCATCTATGGATGATATGGGTGGGCCAATCATGATTGCTCAATTAGCGGGCGAAACAGCTAAAGCTGGTTGGATTCCATTATTAACTTTTATGGGAATGCTTTCCGTAAACCTCGCCTTTATAAATATAATTCCAATTCCCGGTTTAGATGGTGGCCATATTTTTGTAATATTAATTGAAAGTATTTTACGGCGACCATTAAGTTTGAAGGCAAGAATGGTTATTCAACAAATAGGGATGGCATTTTTATTATTAATGATGATTACTGTTATTTTCAATGACGTAGGTCGGCTGTTTAACTAATATTTAATAATTCTAAAATTAGTGAACCGTATTTGAGCTCAATTCGAATTCTGACAGGGTATTTATTTTTATCATTTGAAAACCAGATAGTCATTTCACCTTCATTTTTTAACAGATTTCCAGTGTCTTTATAAGGACGAACTTTAATGCAATCCCACCATTGCATGGGAGTTTGCACTCGAGTTTGACGATCAACTTTTAATTTAACATCTGTTAATTCACGGCCATCGATGGCCGTAAAAGAGTAAATATCGCCCACCGTTAAAGGAAGTGTCCGTAAATAATAAAAAAGAGAATAAGGGTCCTGGACTGGAGCTTTTATATTTATTGTATCACCATTTGATGTTGCATAATGTTCATCTTCGTAGACTAAAATATCTGTATTCTTATGATAATTACCTTCGTGAATACTTTTTCTTATTTGTCGCGTAGATAATGTATTTTGATCAATCCAAATTGAAATTGTATCGCGAATAGTAAAAAGAAAATCACCCCAATAGCTCGTTCCTGCAATAAATTGAATATTATAGCAAGGATGTCCATTTATCGTATCATTTCCTATAACCTCTAAACTAGCTTGTCCTGCTTCAAGAATATTAAATTGAAATTCATAATTAAATTTTTCCCCCACATGAAAAGGGAGTTCCTCGGCGTAGGGAAAGGAAAATATTAAAATAATAAAAAGATGTTTCATGATCTTAATATAATAAGCTTTCCGTCTTCATATTTATAAATTGTAGACGCTATGCCTTCAATATTTCCATGTTCTATAAATAAATCAACTTCATGCCCAAATTCCAAATTGATGTCCTCTGGAGTTGTTTTGGGCAATTGACCAGTACGATTAACACTTGTGGTAATGATTGGATTTGAATATTCATTTGATAATTGATGACAAAATGGATGGTCTGGGATTCTAATTCCTAGCGTATTCCCATCACCAAGAATTTTAGACTGCACGATACCAATATGGACAGGTACAATAACTGTTGTTTTACCTCCTAATACATTTGAAATATCATCAAGCGAATTGGAAGGAATATTCATCCAAGAAAGTGCTGTTTTAACATTAGGCGCCAAAACACTCATGGGAGATGATCTTCCCTTTATTGTGTTAATTTTTTTAACAACCCGATGAAAGGTTGCATCTCCGCCAAAACCATAAATCGTATCTGTTGGGTAAACAATTATGCCTTCATTCTCAAGAGCAATTATTGCACGCGGAACAGCATTACTATCTTCCCAATTAATCATTTTTCTTTGTTTTCCAACGGCGATGGAACCAAAAATATTGTTCGGGATATTTTCGAATATTTTGCTCCAATACACTTGTAAAAGACTGGGTAATTTCTATTATATCGTTTCCATTTGGAATAGCCTCAAAAGATACATGATATTGATTATATTGTGTTTTTACACAAGATGTAAAAATCATGGGTGCGCCAGTATTAATATGGAATTTAGCAGCCCCCTTTGCTGTAGATGATGGAGTGTTAAAAAAATCCACAAATACTCCGTTTTGTTTAGCATCTTGATCGCTCACTAAACCAAGAATATAGTTATTGTCTAATAGTTTATACATTTTATCAAAAGAATCTTTTCGAAACAAATGACCAACATTGTTAGATGAACGTTGTTCTTCAAAAAAGCGATTGGCTCCTAAGTTTTTTTGCCTTTGCGCAACCCCATAAAGAGGATAACCTGCCCGACCAATCCATGCCGCAAGTAACTCCCAAGATCCAAAATGTCCTGTTACAAAAATAACGCCCTTATTGTGTTTAAGGGCTTCATCAAGGATGGATTGATTCGATACAGTGAACTTGATAAATCGAAATACAGTTGGATAAGACATAAAAATGATAAACATGTTTGAAAAAAAGCGATAAGCTTCTTTTAATACTTGAGTATGCCATCGGTCACTTTTTTCAGGAAAGGCATGTTTAATATTTGACAAAGCTTCTTCTTTGCGATTTGTTATTATTCGGCAACCAATAGATGCAAGAAAATCACCACATTTTTGTCTCCCAGTTTGAGATAAATGTCCAAAAAGTATAGAAAGTGTCTTTAGCGCTAGGTATGATATTATTTCAATAGGCTTCATTCTTTTTCATGAATTTCATGGGAACGAATTTCATCAGGTTATATGACAAATTATAAATATTTTTATTTAACAAATTGAATATTAAATATTTATATAATAAAAGTGATTGAACTATGGACATATAAGATATATTTGTGAGAAATTCACCTATCATGAAAATGAAAATTTTATACTTTTTATTAAGTCTAACATTAATAAATGCTACAGGCGTTTACCGTGTCCCTATCCATGATACGATTGATTTAGGCTTACCTCCATTCATAGAACGATCTATCACAGAAGCAGAGAATAGCCAAGCGGATGTCATTATTTTTGACATAAACACTTTTGGCGGTAGAGTGGATGCTGCAACTCAAATTAAAGATGCTATTTTAAATTCTAAAATTCCAACGGTAGCCTTTATAAATAAACGAGCCATATCTGCAGGCGCTCTCATTTCTTTATCATGCGAGTCCATCTATATGACAGGAGGAGGAACAATTGGTGCTGCAACCGCGGTAGATATGCAGGGAAATAAGGGGACAGAAAAAGTTATTAGTTACATGCGGGAAGAAATGGCAGCCACAGCAGAAAAACGTGGGAGAAATACAGATATAGCAAAAGGGATGGTAGACGAAGATTTAAGTTTTACTCACTTAGTAATGAATGGTGACTCCATTATAGTGAACGATTTAGAGGGACGGAAAGAAGGAAAACTCATTACACTAACCACGCAATTGGCTCTGAAGTATAATATTGCTGATGGTACGGTTGATACCTTTGACGAATTATTACAATTTCTAGGGCATAAAAATGCGAATGTTAAAAAAACATCTGAAAATTGGTCAGAAGCTTTTGTGCGATTTTTAACAAACCCTATTGTTGCATCATTATTAACAACCTTTGGTTTTTTAGGGATTTTATTTGAGTTACAAAGTCCGGGTTGGGGCATTCCTGGGAGCTTTGGTCTGGCCTGTTTAGTTTTATCATTAGGCGCTTCTTATATTGCAGAGCTTGCAACAATGAGTGATTTCATAATTATTATTTTTGGAATGAGTTTACTCTTGGTTGAAGTGTTAGTTATTCCTGGATTTGGCATCATTGGAATAGCTGGGATTGTGGCTATATTATGGGGGTTTTGGGAATTATTACTGCCAGATATTCCAGTTGATGGAGAAATTGCTTCCCAAGCTGCAACGGGTCTGACTATCGGAATTCTTGGAGGATTAGTTGGAATGGTTCTTCTATTTCGATTATTAACTAAAACAAAATTTTGGGAAGACATCACTTCTCCAGGGATACAAAGTAAAGAAGCAGGTTATTCAACTACATTAGGATTAGAAGGATCAATTGGAAAGCAAGGCATTGCTGAATCGGATCTCCACCCATCCGGTTGGGTCTTATTGGGAGATCTGAAAGTATTTGTTGTTAGTGAAGGAGAATTCATTGGCAAAGGACTGACCGTTAAAGTTCTATCCGTTGATGGGAACCGTGTTGTTGTCCGAGAAGTAACAAATTAAATAACATAGGAGTAATATTATGATTGACATTTCTTTAATTTTTCTTGTGCTGATTGTATTTGCAGTACTTTTAATTTTTTATTTTGTTCCTGTTGGGTTATGGATTCAATCTGTTGTTTCACTTGGGTTAGGTCGAATTCGTATTATTGATCTTATCCGTATGCGATTGAGAAAAATTTCTCCGCGGCTTGTTACTGATGGTGTGATTAATTTGCACAAGGCAGGACTCAATCATATTACAACCGATATGCTTGAAACACATTATCTTGCAGGTGGAAATGTTGTAAATGTGGTTGCAGCATTAATTGCATCCAGCAAAGCGAACATTCAACTACCATTTGAGACAGCCACCGCAATTGATTTAGCAGGAAGAGATGTTAAATCTGCTGTACAAACAAGCGTATATCCTAAAGTGATTAATGCACCTAAAGAAGGTTTTTTAGCTGCTGTTGCAAAAGATGGTATTGAACTTAAAGCAAGAGCAAGAGTAACAGTTCGAACAAATATTGCTGGGTTAGTTGGTGGCGCTACAGATGAAACGATCATTGCTCGTGTTGGAGAAGGGATTGTGAGCGCAATTGGTTCATCGGGAAATTATGGCGGTGTATTAGAAAACCCAGATAATATTTCAAAAGCTGTTTTAGCCAAAGGATTAGATGCCGGAACTGCTTATGAAATATTATCCATTGATATCGCAGATTTAGATGTTGGGAAAAATATTGGCGCAAGATTGCAAGCCGATCAGGCTGAAGCAGATCTAAGAGTTGCTCAGGCAAAAGCAGAAACACGAAGAGCTATGGCTGTTGCTGAAGAACAGGAAATGAAGGCGCGTACACAAGAAATGAAAGCAAAAGTTGTTGAAGCTGAAGCCGAAGTCCCCAAGGCAATGTCTCAGGCATTTCGTGATGGGAACTTGGGCATTTTTGATTATTATAATATGCACAACATTAAAGCGGATACAGAAATGAGAACTTCAATTTCCCATGGAGCATCTGATGATTCACATGTGACTGATGGAGACGACTAGGAATAAACTGAATGGAAGGAATTGGTTACTGGCTTTTTCTAATAATTATGTATCTATTAAGCGGATACAAGAAAAAGCTCCAACAAAAACAAAAGAATAAAGAAATTGAATCTGAGGATGGATGGGATTCCAAGGAAATACCTTTCTCTCCTCAGATTCAAAAATGGTTTGAAGCTAAGGGTTGGATTGAGGAGGATAGAAAAGAACAAGATATAATCAACTCACCAGAACACCCCCTTGAAGAAAAAATAAACCCAGAAAAAACAACGCTCATTGATGATAAAGTTGAAGTGGAAAAAAATCAACCATCTAAGTTAGGGTTTGACCATGGACAACTTTCAAATATCGAACAACTTGAAGAAGAGTTTGAAAGCCAAATATATCATTCTGAATTGTCTGATAGAAAGGTTGTTCAAATTAAAAAAAAGAAGAAAACATTATTTGTTAATTCCCTATTAAGTAACTCACATCGCTTAATGGAATCATTTATTATTAAGGAAATATTAGATAAGCCAAAAGCTTATCGAAAAAGAATACGTTAAATTTAAACGATTTGATTAAAAAGGTATGAAGTGCTTGTTTTTAAGTCTTCTTCTGTCCCGTTGTTAGGAATAACAAAGTCGGCCATATGAACCTTATCTTCTTCTGGCCATTGTAATTCCATTCGTCTCATAAATTCATCCCGGGTCAAACCGCCACGTTCCATAACACGTGAAACTCGAAGCTTTAGATGAGATGAAACAACAACAATATAATCCATATGCGTATCAGCACCAGATTCATATATTAAGGCTGCATCAACAACAAAAAGCGAATGATTATTCTCACTAGAGATTTTATCAAAATGCGAATCAATTTCATCGAATACATATGGATGAATGATAGCATTTAATCTGGATTGATGATCTTCATCTTGGAAAGCAATTTTGGCGAGTTTCTTTTTATCAATCTTATTTTCAGCATTTAAAACATCTGTTCCAAACTCAGCAATAAGTTCATTTTGGGTTGTTTTATTGGTGTCTATAATTTTCTTAGCTTCATTATCAGCCTCAAAAATATATGCACCTAATTCAACAAGGTATTGGCTCACTAAACTTTTTCCTGAACCAATTCCTCCCGTTAAACCTATTTTAATCATTTTATAGCCTCAAGTATACGATTTGTGATTTCAGGAATTTCGCCAATTCCATTAACTTCTTTCAAAAATCCCTTACCTCGATAGAAATCTATTAAGGGCGCAGTTTGCTCCCAATAAATATTTTGACGTTTTTTAATTATTTCTTTAGAATCATCTGATCGCCCCAGCTCTTTCCCCCGCAAAACAAGTCGCCCTACCAATTCATCTTCATCTGCTTTAAGACTAATTGCACAATCAAGTTCTTGATGGCAATCTCTTAATATTTTATCTAAACCAATTGCTTGAGGAAGAGTACGTGGAAAGCCATCGAGTAAAAACCCATTTTTACAATCATCATGAACCAATCGGATTTCAATAATATCTAATAAAATTGGGTCTGGGACAAGTTGCCCTAAATCGATAAACCCTTTTGCTTGTTTACCAATTCGGGTGTTTCCCTCAATCTCATCACGCAGTATTTCACCTGTGGAAAGATGAATAATATTGAAATGTTTTTCAATACAGGCAGCTTGAGTTCCTTTACCAACACCTGGAGGCCCCATAATTAATATTCTCATATAATTTTCATTCTTATTATAATAATATTCCTGCAATTGTAGCGGTTAGCCAAGATGCAATTGCACCACCAAACATTGCTTTAACACCTACTCTAGCTAAATCTTTTTTTCTTTTTGGTGAAAGAGCACTAATCCCACCAATTTGAATTCCAATAGAACTAAAATTAGCAAATCCACATAATGCATATGTTGATATAATAATTGCACGCTCACTCATAATTCCATCAGCAATATAACTACCTAAAGTTCCAAAGGCGACAAATTCATTCAAAGAAACTTTTATACCTAATAAATTTCCAACAGATGCAGCATCATCCCATGGGACACCCATCAAAAATGCTAATGGAGAAAAAACAGTTCCAAAGAATGTTTGTAATGATCCCGGGAAATATCCAACAAACTCACCTTTAGCTGGAGATAAACCGGCAGCGACATAATTAATATAATCTCCACCTAACCATTTTCCATCAATAATACTATCAATCCAATTTAGAGCTAAATCCACCACGGCAATTAATGCAATAAATCCAATAAGCATTGCACCAACGTTTGCAGCGAGTTTCAAACCATCAAGAATTCCATTGGATGCAGATTCTATTGCATTGGATCCAACAGGTATATCAGGAAGTTCTACATCTCCCGCTGTAACAGAATGTTCTGTTTCTGGATAAATAATTTTCCCAATAACTAAAGCTGCAGGCGCAGACATAACGCTTGCTGCTACTAAGTGTCCAGCTGGCACTCCCATTGATATAATTCCTGCTAATACGCCTCCAGCAATTGTGGCAAACCCTCCAACCATGATAGTCAATAGTTCTGACTTTGTCATTTGGTCTAAAAAAGGTTTTATCAATAGGGGCGCCTCTGTTTGACCGACAAAAATATTTGCACTACAAGAAAGTGTTTCTGCTCCACTTGTACCAATTGTCCATCGCATGAAATGGCTAATTGTTTCAATTACTTTTTGCATCACACCATAGTAATACAGTACACCCATAAATCCCCCAAAGAAAATGATGGTGGGCAATACTTTAAACGCAAATTGAAATCCAAACCCAGGCCAACTCGAATTAGGCGCAGTAAAGAAATATTCAGCTTTTGGTAAATTTCCAAAAAGGAATTGTGCTCCAAAATCTGACAGACTTAGAAAGTAAGCTATTTTCTCACTAAACGTTTTAAAAATTAATTGACCAGTGATATTATAATTAATTAAATAACTAATACCCACAATTATGAATAATGCACTAATATATCTTTGGTATTCTTGCGCCCACTTTAGCCAACTATTTAGTACCACCCCAACAAAAAGGATTAAAATTAACAACCCAATATTTGAACCGAGTAGACTTGCTCCATAGCCAATAGCACCGCTACCTATAGCTAAAATAACGATACTTTGAACACCACCGCCTAATTTTTTATCGTCTTTTTGAAGGATATATGTTAATAATATTAGACCCAACATCCCCATACCCAAGAAACTGAGATAGTCACTGCGCAAAATGATTAAAGCAAGAATAAATTGTAACCCAATTCCCCAAATTATGGGTTTTAGCTTTATTTGTTTAAAATTAAAGGATAATGCAGTGGCAATACCCAAAAGGGCGACTAACCCTAAAAGACTAATGAAATTCATTATTCATCCTCCGGTGATATGTAACAATTTCTACAACGAGCTTCATATATATCTGTTTCTCCTATTACAACTTGGTTTTCATCAAGAGTAAGCCTTTGAGAGTAAGTTGCAGGATTTCCACACTGGACACAAATGGCTCTTAATTTATCTAAATAATCTGCTTCACACATGATGTTTGGCATGGGACCGAAGGGGTTACCTTTATAATCTGTATCAAGCCCTGCAACAACCACACGTTTTTTGTTTTTTGCAAGTATATGGCAAACTTGGACTAGATCATCTCCAAAAAATTGGGCTTCATCAATACCAACTACATCAGCATCTTTTGATTGTTCTAGTATGTCCGAAGCTGTATTTACCATGATTGATTTCATCTTCAATTGATTATGAGAAACAATGTGTTCTACACTATACCGACTGTCAATTTTTGGTTTATAAATTTCCACTTTCATTTGAGCTATTTCAGCCCGTTTTAATCTTCGTATTAGTTCCTCAGTTTTTCCACTGAACATACTTCCACAAATAACCTCTATCCATCCGGAGTCTCGTGGTGTAAGAGTCATGTATCCTATTCCTTATGATAATATTGCTTTTATTTTTGTATGTAATAAGTCAATTGCTACTTTATTTTCCCCGCCTTCAGGAATTATAATATCTGCGTAAAATTTTGATGGTTCCACAAATTGTTCATGCATTGGTCGGACAGTTTTAAGATATTGATCTATAACAGATTGTGCTGTCCTTTCTCTTTCGTCAATATCTCTAGATAATCGACGAATGAATCTAATATCTGCTGGTGTTTCTACATAAATTTTTATGTCCATTAATTCTCTTAAAACCGGATAATGCAATGCAAGAATACCTTCTACAACAATAACATGATGTGGATTGATTTTTTTAGTTTCTTTCGATCTAAGGTGTGTTGCAAAATCATAAATTGGGACTTCAATAGCCGCTCCCTTCATGAGCGAAATAACATGTTGACCGAATAATACAATATCAGTTGCATCTGGATGGTCATAATTCTGTTTATGTCGCTCATCCAAGTTCATAATAGATAAATCTCGATAATATGCATCCTGTTCGATGACAACGACTTCACCTTCACCATATTTTTCAAATAATTGTTTTGCAATAGATGTTTTCCCGGAACCAGTTCCTCCACCGATTCCAATCAAAATAGGTGTTTTTATCATTTTAAAAATTTTTGATCAAATGCTTTTGGAAGTAACTCTTTACTTGTTGTGGTATCGACGAGCCCGCTATCATCACAAATGTAAACCGGGATATCTCCACATAAATCCCAAATAACTTGACGGCATGCCCCACACGGAGAGCCACCATTTTCAGTTGATACAGCAAGAGCTTTTATTGGGAAATAATCTTGGGCTAAAGATGAAAAAAGAGCAACTCTCTCTGCACAACATGTTAAGCTATAGCTACTCGATTCAATATTGCACCCGCCAATAATATGTCCAGAGTCCGTTTCTACAGCAGCTCCAACATAATATTTGGAATAAGGAGCGTGTGCTTGTTTTCGCATATCAAGTGCTTTTTTAATCAATGAATGGTTCATAGAGACCTAGAAGCTATTCAATCCGGATGGTACGAAACAATTTTTGTGTGCTAATTCCCATAATAAATCCACCAATATGTGCGAACCATGCTACACCGCCTGATAAGTCCAATCCTATGCTGCCTAGACCATTGCTTAATTGCATTAAAAACCAAACACCTAGGACTATTTGAGCCGGAACTTGAATTGTTGTGATAAAGATAAAAAATACAAATACATGCACTTTAGCTTTAGGATACAAGATCATATAAGCACCAAGAACACCCGCAATAGCACCACTTGCACCCACCATTGGAATTGTAGAACTTGGATCTATTAAGATTTGAGCGATAGCAGCTCCAATACCGCAGGTGAGATAAAAAAAGAAATATCGCACATGACCTAAAAGACTTTCAATATTGTCGCCAAAAATCCATAAGAACCACATATTACCAACAATATGAGCAAAACCACCATGCATAAACATTGATGTGAAAACAGAAAATATACTAAAATCTGCCGGGACCAATCCAAAAATATAGATTAACGACTTGCCAGAAACAGGATCATTTAATTCAACACTTAATTGAAAAAGAAAAACAAAAATATTTATTCCAATTATACCGTACGTAACGAAGGGTGTTAATATAGCAGGATTATCGTCTTTGTATGGGAATAGCATTAATCTAGAATAAGAAAAGGGACTGTTTTAGCTATTTTATTCCCAACGCGATCCACTGCTGTTACGGTAAAATCATGTGGACCAGCAGAAAGAGGTGATTTTAAGTAAAAAGATATTTCCTTTTTCACGGACTGATATGCAAATAAAACAGGTTTACTATTTAACTTTAATGATAATGTTTCTTCATTCCCATCTATACCTGAAAGCATATCATCAATTACAACAATAATCTTATCCACATCTATTGCTTTGTAATGTCCACCCTTCGATGGAAAAGTTGAAACAATTTTAGGAGCTTTTAAATCTTGTATGATAGTTATAGCATCACACTGATCTAATGTTGTAGATAATATATGTTCTGCTTGATCATTTTTTGTTGGAAGAAAAATCCATTTTTCATCTTTTTGGTCAAATTTATAAATAGCCAACCCTGAATGAAGTGCATATTGTTTATCATATCGAATTCCAACTCTAAATGTATCTTTAAATGTTAATTCGAATGGTTGAAGTTGATAAACTGGAGACAGTTGAAATCCATTTTTTACTTTAGCGCCTTTTTTAACTTTATCAATCCAAAAAGCAACAGGGTTATAAACTGTATTTTTATTTGTTAATACTGAACAATGTTTATCCTGAGATAAAATCCGAATTGCTTTACCATTTTCAGCTAGACCAAAATGGTATTTAAATCGAACATCTCGTACCTGACCATCTTTCATAAAAGATATATCCACATACTTTATTTCGGAAAGATATTGAGGCATTATCACATCACTTAAATAAACATTTGGTTGAATTTGTTTAACTGGGTAAGCTTTAAATGTATGATCATTTGCTAATTTCAATTGAACATCAGCTTCTGTATATCGACCAGTTTCAATCTGGAATAGAACACCAAAATCTGTGTGAGAAATTCTTAAATCCGGGATAAGATTTATCATATCCGAAATTGGGGCATCTTCTTGCCAGTGTACTGGGGCCGCAACTCCACCAGATTGGTTTTTGCAAATGAATTGAATAATTCTTTCTCGAATAGCGATAGTAGGTATTGTAACGTGTAACTCTTTCCCAACTTGTTCCTGATGGATAATTTCAATTTTTTGATCAGCATATCCATAGGGCGTAAAAGAGTAGAGAGTTGCTTTCTTTATAGGTGTCGCGCCCGTTTTCGGGGACAGAGCAAATGTAATGACTTTTTCATCTTTAAATATTTTATCTACACGAACTTTTTGGGGGAAGTCCATTACGATCATTCCTTTTGAGATAGCTTTATTCCCAGCCACATCCCAAACGTGAATTTCAATATTGTGTGGTCCCGGTGATAGTTCATTTATCCCGGATTTATCTGATGGATGAATAGTTAAGGTTTCATGCTCGGGATGGCGATACAATTTTTGAAATTCACCAAAATTATGTCTATAAAGTGTTGGCTGAATTAATGTTTTCGCTCGCCTTGTTTGATGGTAAGGGATTCGGTCATAACTCAAGGAAAAAGAAAGTTGGTTATCTATCCAAAGTTCAGCTTTATGAATTTGATAAATATTAGATGCACCTTCGCGTTTATCTACCATTTTAATTGAAATACCAAATGCACCAAAAACGTTTAATGTATCTGGGAATAAATACGTTCCATCACGATCACGATATAATGGAAATGATTGGGAGATTGAGCTAGCATTTACTAATGCATTGGAAGATAAAGGTGTTAATGCAATTTCTTTCAATATAGGTGTTACGCGATCTGGAAGAGTGAAACCATGTGTTAGTGGATTTAATGGCGAATCTGTATCATCTCTATATTCAAAATGTAAATGAGGGCCAAAAGAGCTCCCCGTGTTACCGGAGTAGCCGATAATATCACCTTTTTTAACGGGAAACTCAGATTGGGAAAATTGTGTATTAATAACATAACTATTTTTATCTGATTTTTGTAATTCCCATACTTTTTCTAGTAAAGGTGAGAAAAATTCAAGATGAGCATAAACAGCTGTATGCCCTGTTGCTGTTTTCAAATAAAGTGCTTTCCCATATCCTGAAAAATTGGATACCATTCTAAAAATATAACCATCATTGACAGCATATACAGGATGACCAGTTGTTCCTTTTGTTTTAATATCAATGCCCATATGAAAATGATCATCTCTATTTTCGCCGAAATTAGATGATAATGATCGACTAGCTGATGTTGGCCATTCCAATTCCTGACCCAACATAAAGGTTTGGAATATAAGGAGTATAAATATGGGAATTCTTTTCATGGAATAAATTTGATACCATCAATTTATTGAAGAAGGAGGTGGGATTCAAATGCTAATGATTTGCTCATATCTTTTATGTAAATTAGTTCTGAATAAAAAATACATTAGGAGGTCTTATGACGTATTATAAAAAAATAATTTCAATTGGTGCCCTAGTATTTCTATCATTTTCACCACTAAAAGCTATTGGCGGTTTTGGGGTTCAAGGCACATATAGCATGTTTTCTGTAGGTGATACATCAAGCGCAATGATGGTTGATGTGTTGGGCACAATGGTACAAGTAGGTGAATTTTCAATCCACGGGTTTGAAAAAGGAGGCGGTGTTGGTGGATATGTATATTTTGATGCTATCCCATTTGGCCTTGCACTTGAAGCAGAAATACTTGGATCTGTATCCCCGTATACCTTTTCATTTAACAATGAAGTAATGGACCTCGATAGCGCTCAAGCAGGACTTTTAACAGGTTCATATTATATTACTGTTCGCAAAAAAATAATTGGGTTAGGAATCCCATTCCTCGCTAAGGCAAAATTATTTGCTGGATTAGGTATTAATAAACATGTAAGCACACCAATGGTAGATCAAGACATGTTTGAAGCGGTTGTCTCTGGTGGGGATTTAGAAAATGGTGAATTTGAAACAGAAGCATTATTAGACTACTTAGACGAAAATAGAATTGATTCAGATGGGTATCATGCTCAAGCTGGGGTTCAATTTAAAATATTAATGTTAGATACATTTTTATTTGCTCGGTACACAATGGCGGATGATGTTATACCTGGCTCAGGAGGATTTACGAGTTATCATGCACGAATAGGTTTTGGGTTTTAATTAGAATATAAAAACCAATAAAAAGGGGCTTTAAAGCCCCTTTTTTATAATTTTTTTGCAAGAACAATCGTTTGTATATCCATCCATTCTTTACCGGATGCATGATCTTTCGCAATTATTTTAATTAAATAGATTCCTATTCGAGCGAGCTCTCCTGTCGTTCTTAAGCCATCCCAATATAATACGCCATTCTGGCCCACATTTAAATTATAAAATGGTTGAGCGATTGTGCGACCCATCATATCAAACACTTCGATACGCAGAGTGCTATTTTCAAATGGAAGCGAATAAGAAAGTTTTAGTAAATCGTCTATTCCATCATTATTAGGTGAAAATGGATTCGGAGACAATTTTACAAACCCATCAATTGGGAGAGAATCGAATGCAAGACTATTTTTTATACCGGGAGTAGAACCAGTTTCGTTCACTGCAATTCCCCAGTTTTTCAGAGAATTAGATTCATAATTTGGTTGAAACTTTTCTGTAGACCTGTTTTCTAAAATAGGCCAATCGTCATTATATAATAAAGAATCAATTATTTTTCCTGTCATATCCAAAATAAAAATTCCATCCGATGTATTATTTAAATTGGGAAACATATTATTGGATATTATGAATAGCGATGTATCTGAAATTGAATTAAGAAATGAAGAATCACTTAGAAGCGTAAAATAGGACCCTTGGTGTAAATCAATGTTCGGAAAGACCATTAATCGGCCAGATAAGTCTGTTAATGCCCAATTATTAATATTCAAATTTTCTGAAGATACTATTTCAACAAATTCAAAATGGCTGGAATCAGTTAATGACATAAATTCATTGATTTTTATAGTTCCATAAGGAAATGAGACAAAAATAGTATCTACCCGATAGTTGTTACTTGTTTGGGCATCTCCTGGTATTTCTAAATAAAGTTGAATAAAATGGACTCCAGAGTATAATGGAGGAATCAAAAGATGTGTATTTAATGTATCACCGGGCTCAATATTTGAAAATGAATCTTCAGCCAATTCATCATCATTTTCTTCTGCATAGTAAGAACCGGAAAAAGGTGAAACGCCCGCATTATAAATTGTAATATTTATTTGAATTGAATCGGATAATTCAGGATATTGAGGAGTATGAGTTTCTGCTGGCTGAATAGATGATCCATCTATATCTTTTAATATTTTACTATTTTCATACCCGGGTGTACTTCCAATCAATGGATCTGCCAATACCCAATTGCTTTCTGAATTAGAATCAAATTCAGGTCTAAGTTTTTCTGCAGATATTTCTGACTCAAGAGGCCAATTCTCATTATAGACGAGAGAATCAATAGTGGTACCTGCCATATCATATATATAAATAGCATCGCCCGAATTATTGAGTGATGGAAACTGGTTTTGGAGCACAATTGTATGTGCATCTGGAGCAACAAAATCTAGAATCAGCGAATCAGATGCAATGATAATATATTCATTTTTTTGGACCAAGATATTTTCGATTGAGCTTGGGTTTTTTCGATTGTCACTAAATTGCCAACCAATCATTTCCATATCTCGATTTGATATTATTTCAATGAATTCGGATTGATCATTATTTGGCAATGCCATGAATTCATTAATGGAAATATCATTAAACCCATAACGCACAAATAATGTATCTATTAATGAATTATCATTTAAATGTAAATCTTCAGGAATAATGAGATTTATTTCTAATGAATGCACTCCAGCAGCAAAACCGGGCATTGATAGAGATACTAATGTTGTTTCTGCTAATAATCCGGATGTAAAATTAGATTCAGAAAGATTCATTCCATTATATTCTATTCGAACAGATCCCGAAAAAATATTCACTCCCGAATTAATCACAGGAATTTGCATTAAAAATGGTTCATTCTCATAAGGATGTAAAGGAACATAATTTACGGTATCTACTAATGATCCATTTATTTCTGATGGTGTAATTGAATTAATATTACCAGGTGATTTTCCAATCTCAGATATATTGGAGCCCCAATTATTTATAACATTAGAATTGGATTCCGGGAATATTTTCTCAACAGAAATACCCGATGAGTATCCCCAATTAGACTCATAGGAGATTGAATCAATTAATGTATTAAACGGGTCAAGTAGGCGAATAATATCACCAGAATTATTCAATGTTGGAAACCCACCAGTCGGAACGATATAGAGAATATTTTTTGGAGAAATGTCTAAAAATGAAGAATCATCAGCAATGATAAAATATTCATTTGGTGCAATAGTTTTACTAGGCCAAACATAATTTAAGCCATCTGCATTATCAGTTACTCTCCATCCGAATATATCTAAAGTATCGGTTCCAAAATAAATCAATTCAATAAATTCAGGTTCATCACTAGTTGGTTGTGGATAAAATTCATTAATGCGAAATAAGGATGGTTCAAATTTTACACCCAAAGAAATAGAATCAATATTATTCACGGGATTTAAGTCATTTTCAATTACAAGAGAAACAATAAAGGTATGTTCCCCGGAAGAAAATGGTCCAATTTCCAGTTCAAATTCTGTTGTATCTAATTCAGTTAAAGTAGATAAATATTCTAAAGCAATTATTTCATCATTTTTGATAATTTGGATTTGCCCATCAAAAGATTGAAAACCATCATTCACTATGTTTCCCATTATTGTTGTCGTTTCATTTGATTCAATTATAGGAGGATAAAGTGAAATTGTATTCGTAACTATGGATCCATCAATGTCCAGAGGATATACACTATTTAAACGCCCCGGTGATCCTAAGGAGTCGATGCTTTGTAGCCAGTTATACGGATCATTTGGATGAAGTGGGCGGACTTTCTCTAAAGAAAAACCATCATCAGCTATATCTTCCCAACCGAAGGAATCAACCAATACACCTGAAGAATCATATAGGAATAAAGAGTCTGAACCCGAAAGTCCATTCCCAATACTAGAATCATCAACCTTTATAATTATTGTATTTTCTGGAATAATGGTTTGATAAATACCATTAGATAAATCATAATCACCTTCTAGAATTAGCCCATATCCATTAGGGGGAATTGATAACCCGTCTCCCGAATCTTCTAAGGTGTCTGTATATAGGCGATCTTCGATTGCCCAACCGTCTAAATGAATGGTATCGGTAAGCGATGGATTAAATATTTCTACAAATTCATTTGGCGAGTCTGAACCAGGTAAATCATATAATATTTCAGTAAAAAGAATTTGAGCAAATAATTGAGATGAGAAAAAAAAGAAGCGTGTAAATAAAAATTTCAAATGATTCTTAAAAAGTATATTATATATTATTCTGTTTGCAGAAATTTTTGGATTCTGTGTTTAATGTCATTTCGAGTTTCTCTATATCGGTCTTTAAACTGTTCCTCATTATCCCACCCATGAAAAGGATCATCAATGCTCCAATGTATCCTTTGGGCGCATTCGGAGAAAACAGGGCAAATTTCATTTGCATTATCACAGACAGTAATGACGATATCAATACCTTTATTCAAATATATATCAATAGAATCAGATATATGATGAGAAATATCAATTCCCCATTCAGCCAATATTGCAATTGACATTGGATGAACTCGCGATGGGTGACTCCCCGCACTAAAAACTTCAAATTGGTCGCTCGCCATATCCCTCAGAATACCTTCTGCCATTTGAGACCTACAACTATTGCCAGTACAAACGAATAAAACTTTTTTCTTTTGATTCATATATAACGGAATTTCAGTCACAAAATATGAAATTGTCAATAAATCAATCTTCTGCCAATGATGATTCATCAGTATTTTTCAGTCATGAAAAATGACAAATTTCCTTTTATTGGTTTATCCGGGAATATTGGTGCCGGAAAAACAACATTTACAAACCATATGTCCAACAGACAAAATTGGCTCCCTTATTATGAATCTGTTTCAGATAATCCATATTTATCTGATTTTTATGGAGACATGAAAAGATGGAGTTTTAATCTTCAAATATACTTTTTACATAAGCGATTTGAGACCCATCAAGAAATGTCTTCGAAAATGCAAGGCGTAATTCAAGATCGCACTATTTATGAAGATGTAGAAATTTTCGCAAGGAATCTTCATGAAATGGGAAATATGAATAAACGAGATTGGGAAAATTATTGTGGGTTATTTCAAGTGATGACATCTTTTTTAAAAAAACCTGATTTAATTGTTTATTTAAAAGCATCAACAGATACTCTCATTAGTAGAATAAAATCTCGTGGTAGAGATTATGAACAATCAATTGATCCGGAATATTTACATAGTTTAAATATTTCATATGATCGTTGGGTGAATTCAATAAAGAAAATACCTGTTTTAGTAATTGAATCAGATGGATTTAATATTTTTGAAGATCATGAACAATTAGATAATATTGAAAAACAAATACTTGAGAAGATTTGAAAAAAACATAAATTAACTTATGCCTGAAGAATCAAAAGAAGCATTCACTCCACTTTTTAGCAACCCGCTTGAGCCATATCCGGGGCTAACAATAAATGATTTAAATAGATATTTACCAGCTGTTCAGACTGCTGAAGATATTAATATGACACCTGATTCTATGTCAGAAGGATTGTTTTTAGCTGATGTTATTGATGGATTAAAAAAATTACCAGAAAATTCAATCGACTTAATTATTGCTCAACCTCCAGAAGACCCTTGGACGGAAAATGATAATCGACCCGAAAAAATGACCCTTCAAGATTTTTATCAATGGAATGATAATTGGTTACAAGAGTCTATGCGTGTTTTACAACCCACGGGAGCAATTTATCTATTATGTGGTTGGCGCTATTCTGGGATGTATCATGCTTTATTAAGTAACCACCTAAAAGTGCAATCACGAATTACTTGGAATAACATTCCAAGCGATAGGCAATTAAAATCTGCTACTTGGGGAAACCAAGTTTCAGACATATGGTTCGCGACCAAAACAAATGATTTTCTTTTTAACCAAAACTGTGTTCAAAAAGAGTCCAATGAGTCAGATTTTAATGAGCGCCCTATTGTTAATTCGAATTTTTGGGCAGATATACGCCCTCTTCCAGGTGAAGAATCTATCCCGGATCGTTTGGTGAATCGAGTATTGAGGGCAAGTAGCTTTAAATTAAATTGGGTATTAGATCCATTCTTGGGTGAGGGGATTATTGGGCGCATTTCCAAAAAAGCGGGTAGACGATTTATTGGATTTGGGAACAATAAAGATAAATTATTAATGGCAATGAAAAAAATTGATCAATCGTAGGAATAAAAAATGAGTTTATTTGAAAAAATACAATCAGACATGTATCAAGCTATGAAGGCTGGCGAAAAGCCAAAGGCAACCACTCTTCGTGGTGTTATAGCAAAATTAAAAGATAAAAAAATTGAAAAAAGGGATGATCTTTCAGAAGCTGAAGAAATTAAAACAATCCAAACACTTGTAAAGCAAAGACGTGAATCTGAAAAAATTTATATGGATGCTGGAAGAGAAGAACTTTCCAGTGTAGAAAAATTTGAAGCTGATTTAATGGAAATATATTTACCAACAATGATGGGTGAAGATGAAATTCGTAAAATTGTAGAAAGTGTGGTTGCAGAAACAGGTGCAAGCTCCATGAGTGATATGGGAAAAGTAATGCCAGAAGTTCTAAAGCGAGGGGCAGGTCAGGTTGATGGAAAAGTAGCAAACATAATTTTAAGAGATTTGCTTTCCTGAATGGAATATTTTATTGACGGGCTTGCTACCTTCTACCTTATTATAATGGGAATGATTGGGTTCAAAAGAGGTTTAATTGAAGAATTAGGTCGATTATTTGGCCTAGTAATAGCAACATTAATTTCCTTTAAATATTATTTAATTCTTGCAGGAAAAATTCATGAATTAATATCTATAGACCCTTGGGTTGAAATGATATTATCCGCTTCTGGAATTTTTGCTATTACTATTTTTTTAGTACGATTATTAACAAAATTTTTCCATATAGCATTTTTATCTGAGAATAATCAATGGGTTAATCAATTTATGGGTGTTTTATTTGGTGCATTAAAGGGGCTTATTGTGATGGCTGTTATTATTTGGTTTATCGATATACTTCCTTTAGATAAGTGGTCATCCATTATTATTAATAATTCTCGAATTGCAAAAACAAACATAATTATTCGTGATGGGATTATTGAAACGTTTCATTGGCAAGATCCAATAAAAAAGAGTGAAAAGTATATTCAAAACATATCATCTGGTATGACGATTTAGTATTATGGCGCAAATCCCACAAGACACAATTAACCACGTAAGAGATACAGCAAATATTGTTGATATTGTTTCTGAAGTCGTTGAGTTAAAAAAACGAGGTGGGAATTATTTCGGGCTTTGTCCATTCCATAACGAAAAAACACCTTCATTTAGTGTAGCACCCGCTAAACAAATATATCATTGTTTTGGATGTGGTGCAGGAGGGAATGCTATCACTTTTTTAATGGAATATGAAAGAATTCCATTTCCAGAAGCAGTCCAAACAATTGGGCAACGTTATGGCATTCAAGTTGATTTTACTCAGGATGACAAATCAAGAGATATTTATTCAAAGCTATATGAGCTTCATGAAGTTACTACCCAATTATATCAGGACAATTTATTTTCCCCAAGAGGCGAAAAAGCATTAGCCTATTTAAAATCTCGAGGTTTCTCTGAAGATATTATAAAGCAATTTAAACTAGGGCTTGCTATTGATACTTGGAACCAATTATCCAAGCATACAAATGCAGAAAATATTTCTACGGATATCATACTAAAGACAGGTCTTTTTTCACGAACAGACAAAGGTACCTTTGATCGATTTAGGTCAAGAATTATGGTTCCCATTTTTAATCGATCTGGGAAAGTGATTGCCTTTGGAGGGCGCATATTTGAAGATGATGATCCTGCTAAATATAAAAATTCTCCAGAAACGCCCCTGTATAAAAAAAGTGGCATTTTTTACGGTGCCCACGCTACACGAGATTCAATACGAAAAGATGGTTCTGCTATTATAGTTGAAGGATATTTTGATTTTTTGCAATTGTATCAGGCCGGGATTACAAATGTGGTTGCTGTATCGGGGACAGCTTTAACTGAGAATCATGCCCGTAACCTGAAAAAGCTATCCAATAAAGCTATTTTATTTTATGATGCAGATAATGCAGGAGGAAAAGCCGCTATTAAGTCGGGATTTGTATTATTGAAAAGTGGAATAGAATCGACAGTTGTAAGCCCTCCTCAGGGGAAAGACCCAGATGATTGGGTTTTAGAAGCTGGAAAAGAAACCGTTCAAAAAGCCATTAAGAATGGGCAACCTTTCCTAGACTTCCATTTTTCATTTTATAAAGCAGAAAAACTGAAAGGTGTGGATAGGAGTGACTACGTTAAAGAACTTCTACAAGAAATTACAAATATAACGGATGGTATCATTCAAGACGATTTATTACGAACAGTGGGCGATAGGCTTCACATTAGGGACAAGGATCTTGAGAAATATATGCGCCAAGCTCAACGGCGACCTTCCCATTTTAGGGATGAGCCACCCACAAGAGAAAAACGAATATTTTCATTTTCATCAGTTGATCAAAGGGCACAATTAGAATTAATAAGATTATTAGCAAGTGATGACCCCAATCATAGACAACTTGTAAAAACTCATATTTCTTCTGATGATTTTATTGAACCCATTTTAAAAAAGTTAGCAACGAAACTGATGGGGAAGGCAATGATTATTGACCACTCTGCTTTAGCGGAATCTTTTAGCGATAAAGATGAACGCGATATTGTAACAGAAATACTAATTCAAGAAGAAATTCATGGAACGCCTGAACAGATTGTAAAAGACTGCCTGAATATCTTAAAATCAAAGCCTATAAAAGAAAAAATTCAAGCATTACGTTTACTTATTAGAGAAAAAGAAGCAAGTGACGGGAATGTTGAAGATGAAATAAAAAAAGTTATTGAACTCCAGAACACATTAAATGAACTCTCAAATTAAATATATTATTTTGTCTCTTTTTGTTATGACTCTTGTTTTTGGGGCGCCCAACAACCGAATCAAGGAACTTTCATACCACAAAAAAAGCAACGGAACATTAATACGACTCCGGTTTACTCAGCTAATTAGTCTGGAGGATATTACTGGTTGGATATCCACATCAAACTGGTTTTACCTAACATTAAGTGATGTTGGAGTTAATGTAGAAAATGTGGGAAAGATTGATATTGAACCGCCCGTGCTAGAAATTGAAGCGATTGAAAATCCCGAATCGTCCCAGATAGGCTTTTTTTTAGAGGACTCGGTTTCATCTTTTAAAATATATCATTCTAAAACACACCCTGTAATTCTTGTTCAACTTAGGAATAAAATGGACGGAGAAAAAATTGATCGCGTCCAAGAAGCATCTGGAAGTATTGCTAGTGAGATTATTACAATCCAAAAAAACGAATTCAAAGGAAAAGCTTTCGAAGAATCTTTTTGGGATGCAAGATCCAAATATGGGGAAGATCAATATTTTGTTTGGTACGGTGATTGGTATAGCACTAATGCAGTCCCGGGGTCCAAAGAAGGTAAACCAAAAGTAAAACCTCAAAAGAAGAAGATGAAGAAAAAAGCTGAACCCAATAATTCCTTTAAACCAAACCAACCTAAAGATTTAAAATCAGCAACTAATTATTCTGAAAAACGCGTTGTGACAAAGACGACAATAGGAATAGATGGGGCCGAGTTTTCACCGAAATTTCCGAAACAAACTTATTTTTCTGCGTCAAACGTTGAAGAATCAAAAATTAAAATAGTATGTAATGTTGATGGAATCACGGTTACAATTGATGGGGATGTAATTGGGAAAACACCTATCAATAATGGGATTAATATAGAACCGGGTTATCATAAAATCGAATTAAATGTACCAAAAAATATGGTTTCAGATATGTATTCTATTCAAGTACCAAATGAAAAAGAAGTATATATCCCAGGCGGTAAAACTCAAAAGATAGTATTTACGTTACCGGAAAAGCCTATTAAAGAAAAAACACATTCCAATTAATACTGGAATGTCCCCAATCTATTTATTCCAAATGGGTGTAATAAGAATCGGAATTAATTTATAATTATGTATAAACATTTTTTACTATATGCTGTATTATGTAGCCAAATATTAATTGGTAATGGTATCGTCGATATATCTGTTGAAGCAAAATCTGACAATATAGTTTTAACAATAAATACAACTGACCCAATACAAACAAATAAAATTTCAGGATGGATAGACCGTGTTAATTGGCTCAACATAAAAATGGAAGGTATTATTCCGCCTTCAAAAGATATATTAACTCAATCGTTCGAATATCCAGCATTGGGCATATCATCACACTTTGTTGAAACATCAACGACACTCTCTATTCATTTGGCAAAAAAAATCACTAGTTTTGATTTTGCATTTTTCCCTGATACATCTTTGGTTCAAGTGCTTGTATTTTGGGGCGATGAAAATATAGGCCAAAATGAAGATGATGTAATTTCCCAATCATTTATTTTACCAACAAAAGAAGATTTTAACCAAAAAAAATGGAAACATCCATTAACGTACAAAGATGAGCGAGTTCGAACATATGTGACTATTTTATGTGATACTCCCGATTTACCTATATATATCGATGGACTATATGTTGGGCATACACCAATCGAACATGATGTTGACGTTTTTCCTGGGTGGCATAAAATTGGATATTTCCCTGGTGACCCAACTCAAATGGATTCACCAAAATCACCAAAAGATAAAATGTTAGATGATATATTAAGAATGGGCATTTTGGATGTATACGTGGATGAGGGGAAAACAGAAGAAATTGTTTTAAGATATCAATCTTTAGATGAAGATGTCTACGATTATCAAAATAAAGTTAAATCTGGCGCATGGATTGGGTTTAGCATGTTTTTTCTTTTAATAGTTCTTCTAAGTTGGGGAATGGCATAATTCCTTTTCATGGCGGTTTGATGCGTCGATTTATATTTATGGGAATAAACTTTTTTATTCTATGTGGTTTTTTATATTCCCAACAAGATACTACGCGATATTTCCTTATTGGGAATAATAATAAAATTGATTGGAATGAAGAAAGACTAGAAAGTCAATTAACTAGAAAACCATATTATTCTGTATCATATTCATCTAAAAATGAAATAGTAGACATCCAGTTTAATAAAGGTAAGAAAAACAGATTTCATTCTCAATTTAAATTACCTAAATGGATACCTTTCTTTGGTAAACCAAAAGAAGATGGATTAGTTACACAGCCATCAGATACTGTGTTTGTTGATCGCGAAGTTGTTGTTACCATACATGATACAATTCGAATTCACGATACTACACCACAAGCCATTAAGTTTGTTGTTAGGGACCCAGAAAATTTAAAGAACATTCTTTATTCAAAAGGATATTTTGGAAAATGGGACCCATATAAAGTTCGCCTTGAAGAAAGAAATACTGTTGAATGGTTTAATCATAAATCGTATTACGAAGCTCAATTAAACAAAGATGGACGAATTAAAAAAGTATCCTATTTTGATGAAAATCATATCCTACAATATGTATGGAATTATAAATGGTCAAAAAAAGGGACACGATACGAATATTATATTACATTTTTTAAGAATAATAGGTTATCAGATATTGATTCGATCCTTTTTTCTGATATCTTAAGCGATGTAAGGTCAAATTGGGTCGCCCGATTTAAAACAAGAAGAGATGGTCGGCCAGAAAATGTTTCTATATATGATGAAAATGGTATTATGTATTACCGGTACAAAATATCCTATAAAATAATGGATAAAAAAGATGGATATTTTGAAAAAATACGTTCATCTTATTTTAGGAGTGACAATACACTTGCGGGGAGCCATTTGATCTATAATAATAAAGATCAATTTCCATATGAAATATATTATTTCAATAAAAATGGAGAATACAAAAAAGCGATTTTTATTGATTATTGGCCAAGATTGAATGAATTACAAAAAACAGTTCACGATTCATCTGGCGCTATAGAATCCCGTAGAATTATGGCGTGGAATCCGGTCTTATAACTTTAAATATTTTTTCACCTTTTTTTACCATCCGGAATTTTTCGCGGGCTAATTTTTCAATATAATCTAGATCGTTTTCTAATCTATTTTTTTCAACCTTGAGTGATTCTTTTTCTTGGCGAAGTTCAGAAATATACTTCTGAATATTCTCACGTTCACTTTTTAGACGGTACAATTGTAATAAACCGTGGTTTCCAAAAATAAAAATAATGAGAAGTGTAACTGCAACGATTATAAAAATACCACGTACAAATTGCTTTTGAGCATAATTTGCATCTTTCCTAATGCTTCGAGGTTTTCGTCTTCGCTTCAGTTTATTATATTGACTCATCGCTTATGGCCAAGAACCTCCATAGATGGAAATACAGCTTTATTCCCCAATGCTTCTTCGATGCGAAGCAATTGATTATATTTGCAAATTCGATCTGTCCTGGACGCTGAACCTGTTTTTATTTGTCCCATTCCCATGGCAACAGAAAAATCAGCAATAGTCGTGTCCTCCGTTTCGCCTGATCGATGAGAAATAACAGCACCCATCCCATTGTTTCGAGCCATTTCAACAGCTTGAATTGTTTCTGTTACTGTCCCAATTTGGTTGAGCTTAATCAGAATAGCATTCATTGATTTATCATCAATTGCTTTTTGTAAACGAGTAATATTTGTAACCGTGAGATCGTCACCAACAATTTGAGTGGAATGCCCGATTGTAGATTGAAGAGTTGCCCAACCATCCCAATCATTTTCATCTAATCCATCCTCTATAGAAACAATAGGATATTTATCAGATAAATTCTTTAAAAATTGAATCATTTCACCAGAAGAAAGAATCTTGTTTTCTGACGAAAGGTGGTAAGCCCCATCTTTGTATATTTCGCTCGAAGCAACATCAAGAGCCAAAAAGATATCTTTTCCAGGCTCATATCCAGCGCGACTGATAGCTTCTAGTATTACATCAATTGCTTCTTCATTTGACCCTAGGTTTGGCGCAAAGCCGCCTTCATCACCAACAGATGTATTAAGTCCACTTGATTTTAAGACAGATTTTAAATGATGAAAAACTTCTGTTCCCATACGTAATGCATCAGAAAAAGATTCTGCCCCAAAGGGGAAAACCATGAATTCTTGAATATCTACATTGTTATCTGCATGACTGCCTCCATTAAGAATATTCATCATTGGGACAGGCAACGATAAGTTTCCACTTGATTGAAAAGATTGATACAATGGGATCCCTTGGGTAATAGCAGATGCTTTAGCAGCCGCCATTGAAACGCCGAGTAATGCATTAGCGCCCAAATTGGATTTATTCTCAGTTCGATCAAGATCAAGCATTTTTTGGTCAATATTTTCTTGATATGTTACATCTTGCCCTACTAACTCAGGCGCAATTTTAGTATTAATATTTGCGACAGCATTTAAAACGCCCTTACCAAGAAATCTATTTTGATCCCCATCTCTAAGCTCATTGGCTTCGTATTCTCCAGTGGATGCTCCGGATGGAACTGCAGCCCGACTAAAGCATCCATCATTAAGAATTAGGTCTACCTCAACCGTTGGATTCCCTCTAGAATCCAAGATTTCTCGCGCATGAATATTTTTTATGTGTGATTTCAACATTTTTCTCCTTAAAAATAGCTGGTCAAATTAGATTCAAGTAGTAAATATATCCAACTCCCTAATTGGAACTTTCAACTTTTTTCAACATTATTATTCAATGATAACGATTAAGCCATTCAAATCAAGTGATAGCGACCAATGGAATGCAATAGTTTCAAGGGCTAACAACGGCACCATTTTCCATTTACGCGAATTTTTAGGATATCATCCACCTAATCGATTCAAAGATATGAGCCTTCTTTTCCTGAAAAAAGATTCCCCCTTTGTTGTATTCCCAGCTGCGGAGAAAATCATGGACGATGAAAAGTGGCTAATTTCACACCCAGGTGCTTCGATGGGTTCTTTCGTTGCTCCAGAGAATTTGTCCATTGCCGATTCGTTTCTGTTAATAGAAGCTTTAACACAATATTCAAGAGATAATAATTTTAATGGAATTCGAATAACGATTCCACCTGTTTTTTATCAAAAACGTCCATCAAATTATTTAGACTTTACTTTATTAAAAAGTGGATTTACATACATAAAACGAGAAATAACAAGTGTCTTATTTCTTGAAGATGCTATGGAGAAAAACTTAAAAAAGTTTAAAGAGACACATAGACGTGCTGTTAAAAAAGCCATCAAAATGGGTGTGGAAGTAAGGCAATCCGATGATTATGAATCTTTTTATAAAATTTTGGAGAAAAACTTAAAAATTCGACATGATGTAATGCCAACTCATACACTAGAAGAATTAAAGCATCTCCATAATATTTTTCCAGAAGACATTCAACTTTTTGCAGCCTACATTGAAAATATAATGATTGCTGGTGTTGTAAATTTCATTGTTAATCAACGTGTGGTTTTAGCCTTTTATATTAGCCACGATGAACAATATCAGGATTATCGTGCAGTAAACTTATTATTTTATAAAATGTTTGAATGGGCAATTAAAAAGAAATTACAATGTTTCGATTTTGGAATATTTACGGTCAATGAAGAACCGAATATGGGATTAGGTCGATTTAAAGAAAATTTTGGTGCGAGTGGTATTTTTAGGGATACTCTTGAATTAAAACTATCTTAATGTATGTCAATTAAAACCTTAGGTAAACAATCATTGATTTATGGCACTGGTCATATTTTAACACGACTAGTTACATTCCTGTTGTTGCCGGTGTACACACATATATTCACAACGGAACAATATGGGACTCTATCTCTTGCTTATGCGTTCATTGGGTTTTCCATGGTTTTCTATCGATATGGCATGGATACAGCTTTGATGAAATATTCAGTTCAGAAAAATGGTGAAAGTCGAAAGAAACATATTACCGTTATCATTCTTTCTCAACTTATTACGGGGCTATCTATTTCCTTATTATTGTATGTATTTCGCGAACCATTAGCACCAATCATTTTAGGCTCAACAGACACAAATTGGTTATCTTATATTGCTATCATTTTATTTTTTGATTCAATATGGAACCTTCCAATGTTGTTGTTGAGATCAGAACAAAGACCCATTATTTATGTATCCTTGAGCTTATTAAATGTATTTGTGACTATGGGTTTAAATATATATTTTGTGATTTATTTAATGAAAGGTGTGCAAGGAGTATTTGAGGCTAATATAGTTGCTTCGGGTTTAATTTTCCTTATAACGCTACCCATTATATATAACCGTATAGATTTACAATCATTTGATAAAAAAATATTTAAGGATGTATTATTATTTGCATTACCATTTTTACCAGCTGGTCTCTTTACCATGGTAATGGAATTATCTGATAGGTATTTATTAGAATGGTTAGCAGATACATCTGCAGTAGGGCTGTATTCAGCGGGTAAAAAACTTGGAATGTTAGGGCTTGTTATTATTATGGGTTTTAATATGGGGTGGACACCTTATTTTTTAAAAAGGATAAAAGAAAAAGATGCACGATCAGACTTTTCCAAAATAACATCCATTTTTTTAGGCATCCTTGGATTCTTAATTCTTATTGTTATTATGTGGATTCCATCAATAATGAGATTTTCGATTGCGGGGAAATCGTTAATTGGAAGTGAATTTTGGTCTTGCGAACCTATCGTTTCGGCTATCTTGATTGGTTATTTCTTTTTTGGAGTATATGTATTGCAGTTACCGGGTATTTATAAAAAGGAAAAAACAAAATGGGTGCCAATATTTAGAGTTGTAGGTGCTACAATTATGCTTGTTGCTGGGTATGTATTAATTCCAATATTAAATGAAATTGGTGCTGCTTATGCTGTGATTTTAGCTTTTATTGGAATGAGTATTACCATATTCCTTGTAAATAATAAATCGTATAAAATATCCTATAATTGGCGAGCGGTTTTTTTCCCAATCCTGTTTATTCTTATATCAATCCAATATTCTTTTAGTCCCGAGGAACGCCTTGGTGTAATTATGCTATATCCGTTGATTTGGTATAGTTTAATTATAAACAATGAAGAAAGAATGGCATTAAAAAGTTTAATTCAATGATAGCCGTAGCGTCATGTCACCATTATGCTGATGATGAACGAATATTTCATCGCCAAGTAAAATTGTTAATCCAGGAGAATTTTGAGGTCCAATATTTCACCAGATCAAACACCGAATTAATAGATCAAGATGGTTTACAGCTATATAAAAACTTTAATCCAGATTTAAATACGACGGATTTATACCAAAAGAAACTATTAAACATTTATAAGCAAAACCCACCAAAAATATTGCACATTCATGAGCCTGAATTACTTTGGCTAGCAAAGAAGACAAAAGAAAAATATGGTACAATCATTTTTTATGATGTTCATGAAGATTATCCATCATTAATTAAAACATTTTCAAATTGGCCTGAACCTATACAATGGTTAAAGAAAACACTTTGGGTAATGCGAGAGAAAAAATATTTATCCTGGGTTGATGAAGTTATTTTAGCAAGTCCAGCCATTAAAAATTGCGATTATGGCAAACAAGGGTTTCGGCCTAACATTATAGGGAATTTCCCAGAAACGAAGTTGTTCCCCAACACAGAATTAGATTTTAATAGAAATAATATTTTAGTTTATCATGGTCACTTAGCTCCAGAGAGAGGAATCACTGAATTAGTAGAATCTATGGAAAAAGTGAAAGTGAAAGTATCCGATGTTATTTTGAATTTATTTGGAACATTTCGAACAAAAGAATATGAACAGGTTATATTAGAAAAAATAAATTCACTGGGACTAGGCGAAAACATTTTATGGCATGGACAAGTTGCGCACCACGAAATTTGGCAACATTTAGTAAAAGCAAAAGTAGGATTAATCCCATTTGCTTCAAATGCTCTTACCCGTATTGGTACACCCACAAAACTATTTGAATATATGGCTGCAGGGTGCAGGATAGTTGCATCTGACTTACCCCCTCTGAAACAATTTGAAGTGCAAGCATTACATCTTGTAAAACCTGGGGATGTAGCACAATTAGCTGGGGCAATCATACAGGCATTAAATGATAGCACAAATAGTGGCCTTCAAGAAAATAGAAATTCTATTTATTCAAAGTATAATTGGAACTTTCTAACAGATAGTTTTATTTCAATATATAAGGAATATTTATAGTGAAAATTTTATATATATCTCCTGAAAATACAGTGGGAACTCTTCCTTTGTGGAAAAAAATACATGAGTCTAACGGGAACTCTTGCGACATTATTACTCTTTATAGGACAAAGTATCAGACTGATATTGGTATTTGCTTAGACTTGCCAATGGTCTCAACAAATAAAAAATATATAAATTATCGTCACCAATATTATAAGATCTACCGAGGGGAATTAGGTGACTATGCAGTAACAACAGGGTACCCGCCTACCTGGTCTCCCAACTCCTTTTTAGAAAAAAAATATTTCCAATTTAGGGATTGGATTTGGAGTTTTTATATTGAACCTGCTATTAAAAAGTATAATTTATACCAATATGATATTTATCATTTCGAGTGGGGGTTAGACCTCTATAGAGATTCTAGATTTGTAAAAAGATTGACTAATATGGGTAAACATATTGGATGTACATATCATGGACAGGATATTCGTACGCGAGGCGTTATGCCAGAAATGGATAAAATTAGCCAATTAAACTTAACGAGCGAATTAGACCTTTTACATAAACACCCTAATATGAACTATTTGTTTCTGCCATTTGATACTACCAAATATTCAGTACAGGAATCAGTAAATAAGACGCTAAAAGTATGCCACTCTCCAACTAATAGATATTATAAAGGTAGTGAACATATTATACCAATCTGTGAAAAATTAGAAAAAGAAGGGTTAATTGAATTTATTCTAATTGAGGGCCAATCTTATGAAGCGGTTTTAAAACAAAAACAAGAATGTGACATTTTAATCGACCAAATTTATAATCGAGGAGGTTGGGGGTATGGCATGAATTCAGTTGAAGCGTTGTCAATGGGTTTAATTTGCATGACCGAATTGGTACCAGAATACCAACAATTTATACCAGACAATCCATTTATAAACATTACTGACGAAACACTCGAATCTAAAATAAAACAAATTGTATCCAACAAAGAAAAGGTAATCGAATTAAAGAAAAAAAGTAAAGAGTGGGTAGAAAAACACCACAGCTTAGAAAGTACATCTAATGCATTATATGATTATTATAGGTCCCTCCAATGGATATAAACCAAACCATAGATGTAATTGTACCATGTTATAATGTTGAAAGAGCGTTAGATAGATGTATACAAAGTTTGATTACACAAAACTACCCTAAAGATAAATATCATTGTTTTTTCATTAATGATGCGTCAACAGATCAAACATCTAAAATATTGGAGTCATATAAAAACCATAGTGAATTATCTATTATAACTCACGATGTAAATAAAGGTCTATCTGCTACTCGGAATACAGGAGTGAATGCCGGGTCAGCAGATGTTATTTGTTTTTTAGATGGCGATATGGAAGTACAACATAACTGGCTAAAGTTATTTTGCAGTTATCTAAATCAGAAAAATGTTTCGGCTGTTATGGGTGATAATATCCTTCCAGAAAATTCTAAATGTGATGAATTTGAAAATTATTATTTTAGCAATTTAAGAGGGCCGAGGCAATTTGCTGATGGAGAAAGAATGCCAGCAAAATATTTATTATTTGGGAATACTGCGGTATCTAGAAAAATTATTTCTGAAGTAGGGAACTTTGATGAATCCTTCAAAGCATATGGTGGAGAGGATACAGACCTTGCTTTTCGTATATGTATGAAATACCCCGAAAGTTTTCTTTTTTCAAAAAAGATATATTCAATTCATTACCATCCGCGAACATTGGATTCGTTTTTAACATCAATGAATAGTTATGGGAAAAATAATTTACCACTTTTGTTGAAAAAGTATCCTCAATTTAAACGAGAATTAGCAGGTGATTGGATTCGTTCATTTAAGGGGTATTTAATATTTAACCCAGTATTGAGGCTATTTATAAATATTATTAGTTCGTTTATTTCTTCATACTATTTGACAAGATATAAAATCGTTGACACTGTAATATCAGGCGCCAGGTCTAAAGGTAATATAAAAAAGAGTAAAAAATCTTAAAAAAACACATTGAAGAAAAAATTGTTGCCAAAAGTGTGTTTATGCGTAAATTCAATCAATCGATAGGGATTAACCCTTGACATTAAAAACACATACATAGAAAACAGTTTATCATTGGGGGGGCACTTTGTTTGGCACCCCTTTTTAGTTTTCTGAACAAACCAAGGAGGTATTAGAATGGCAGATATCAACACAACCGTACAGAATGCGGCATCAGGAATTGTAAGCGTAGTTAAAGCGCTTATTGTTCTCTTTGTTTTCGTAAACATCCTGTACTCAACTGGATTTTCTCCAATTGATGGTATTGTTGACTTAGTTAACATGTTCCTTGATGGCGGTTTCGCCGGGCTGTTAGCTCTGTTAGTTTTTCTCTCATTCCTAGGATAATCATAGACATAATGTCAGGCCCTTTTGGGTTGATCACTATGTTAAAATAGGAGGAAAAACATGCGCAAAGCTTTAGACGTTGTTAACGAATGGTTAGGACTACTCACTGAACTTTCTAAAAGTTTGATTGTGGTTGGGATCGTCGTTGGCATTCTGTTTGACGACTATTTTGGAGTTATTGCCGGCATTGGTCGAGTAATGTCCCAATTTGGTGATGCGGGATTTGCCGGGCTGCTTGCATTAGCCGTCATGGTAATGTGGTACCAGAAAAAATAAAACGGTACCCCACAAGTACATAAATAAACGCCCCACTCGATTATTCGAGATGGGGCGTTTGTATATTTAAATCTATTTTATATGTAACAAATCAATTGAGATTAATCAATATTACTTTTTGTATATGTGTGATTGGTGTTTCGCGCATTTTCTGTGCATTTGAATCGATCCCTAATTCTGCTTATAACTTAGCCCTTGGAAATCCGGTGATTAATATTAACGGTTATGGATTTGGAGCTCAAAATGACCCTAGAAGTATAATCTTAAATAAAAATATTCATTTTTCAGGCACAATTGGAAATAAGTTTAGTGTCTCCAGTTTAAGAGAATCATCGTGGTTGGTCGGCGTACCATTACAAAAATATCATTTAGGTTTTGGGGTTAATTCTTTTGGGAACCAATTATATCAAGAATCAACAGTTTCTTTTATAGGAGCAGGCAGATTAAAGGAAAAGCTGGCTTGGGGTATATCGGCTAATTATTATACCATTTTTATTCAAAATTATGGCAATGCTTCAACGGGAGGATTAACGTTATCGTGGGAATCATCCTTATCTGATAATTTTACTTTTGTAGGTTTAATTACAAATATTAATAAACCTATAATTGGTATAAGTGAAGATGCATTACCTCAGATAATTTCAGCCGGATTTATTTATCAGTTTGAAAATAAGATAAAAGCATATCTTTCTAGGGAACAAGATTTGGTTTATAAAGGTAGTCTAAAATTTGGTTTTTCATATACACCAACACCTTTTTTCGGGGTTGCAATAGGAAGTGGGTCAAACCCCGGAATAATATCTGGCGGCTTATTTTTGGCAATGTCAAAATACAAAATAGAATATGGTATTATTTCATATGAAAACATTGGAAGGTATTCCCATAAAATTAGTATGTACTATACTATTCCTTTTTCTAAGTGAATTATGTGTAGCTCAGGGGTTGAATCAATTTTTATCCCAAATCAATCGCGAGGAAGAAAACCCATTACCAGATGATGACATTATTTCATTAGAATATATTGAACATATCTATTCTGGATTAAATTTAAAAATTATTCATCATATTGAAGGACTTTCGTTTTTAGATGAAAGTGATATTGTTTTATTAAAGTCTTATGATGAATCGCAGTCTATTCCCCTTAATAAATTGTCAGAAAATGGAGAACTCTTTGTTGAGTTTTTAAATACATTAAATCAAATAAAACTACCCACGGATATTTTTTTCAAACAATATTTCACCGCTAAAAATGATTTACAAGTTCGATTGACTGGAAGAATAAATAGAGGAGAAAACCAATTTGGTTTTTTAGTTGAAAGAGACCCCTTTGAAGAAAAAGCATTAGATCAAATATCCATGTATTTAGATATTAAAACCAGTTTTGGAAATATTGTTTTTGGCGATTTTCAATTAAATAATGGATATGGCTTATTATTATGGAGGTCAGTTCCAGTAAAAAAGGGGATTGGGAGTTTTAGTCAATTGTCTAGGATTGGTAAAGGTCTTCAGGTTTATAAATCAAGTCATGAAAATTGGAATATTAGAGGAGTGGTATCCCAGATACATAATAGATTTGGCAGAATAACGATTTCAATTGGGGAGACTAAAAGAGATGGTGAAATTGATAGTACCGGACAATTGAAAATATTTAATACAGGAATTCATGTATCAGAATCAGAATTAGTTAGAAAAGAATCATTAAATGAAAAGTCAAGTATTTTGAATTGGGAGAAAGAATTCAAAAAAAATATATTTGGAGCCACAGTTTTAAACGCACAATGGATAGAAAATGAAAGTCAGATTAGGGCAATTGGGCAATCTTTATACTTCAATACAAAAATAGACATAATAGATTTATTTGGTGAAACAGCTATTGGAAATAATAAAACACAAGCATCTATATTGGGTGTTAAGTCAAGTTTTAAATTATTTAAATATTTAGGTATAATCAGAAGGATAGAGCCCAAATATTCATCATTACGCTCAAACCCATCCACGGAATGGTCATCTACATCTGATGGTGAAAATGGGATCTATCAAAGTATACTATTTAAAATAAACAATCATCGTTTTTCGCTTTATAATGATATATTTAAAAAAAGATTAAACTCGGCGCCAGATATTTACCCCGAATCAGGATTTGAATCTGGAGTTCAATATGAAAGACGGGGAAAGAAACTTACTATTAGGTTAAGAGTCAAGAACGAAAATAAAACAATCACATCTACCGGATTTTTAGCTGAGGACTTTAATCCTAATAATATGACAACTCGATATCAAGCTACGGGGTACTACACACATTCCAACCACTTAAAATCAAAATTACAATTGAATGTTACAGAAGTAAATGGATCTATTGGTTATGGAATCAACTATCGACTAGACAAACAAATATCTCAAGTGAATTATGTTTTTGACTGGACGTCTTCAAATGTAAAATCATTTGATACAAGAATCTATTTTTGGGATATTAATCTTCCAGGTGAAATGCGCTCAAAAATGGTATCATATATTGGGCATAACCTGGGAGTTAGGGTGGTATATAAATCGGAACAATATCGGTTAAGTTTTCGTATATCATCCACCTGGGAAAATAGTCACTTTAATATTCGCCCTGAAGTGAGTTCGGGATTATTATTAGAATCATATTTTTAATGGTCCATTATTGTATCCCAGTAAAATACACCGATAAATTCAGGACTATGTTTTTTAGAAATAAAATCATTTTGGGAATATTATTATTTTCAGCATTATTGTTCGGAGATTCTTCAATCCGTGTTTTTAACAAAAGCACCGGAACAGAAGCCGAAATTAAAACTTATTCCAAGTCTAAAGATGTTATGGTATCAGCAAAAGAATTGGCCCATGCCCTATCTCTAAAGGTTTACGAAAATTCTGATAGAGGGAAAATTGTAATTTATATTGCTGGTAGAAGAGTGAAACTTTCTCGGAGCTCAAGTTTTGTTTTAGTCGATGAACAAATATTCCAGATGCCAAGTTATGCCCAATTTGGAGAAGGTGATTTATATATACCAATTGAACCTTTTATAAATATTATGCGCGCAACGGCATTGCCTGGAATTTCATATGATGCTAGAAGAGGAATTTTGGATGTAGATGTTGTTGGTTATAATATAACTGGCATGTCGATTGAGGAAAAATCTAACGGAACCATTTTACGAATTAAAACGCGAAAAACTTTTGACGAAAGAAGTATTAGTTCATTTGAGAATAAAAATGGATGGTATTATTTGACCGTTTCCGGGGGGTTTATAGATACTTTAAATATGAATACAACACCAACAAGGGGTGTTGTTCGCCAAATTGAGGCAGACCAATTAGGACAATCGGCTCAAGTTGCATTTAAATTGGGTTCTAAAATCGTAAGTCATGATTTTTATCAAAGCAGGGATCCAGATGAAATTGTAGTTACTTTACGTACGCCGTTGGGGAAAAGTTCTGCAAGGATTGAGTCTGTTAAGGAGCGCTGGCATTTAGACACTATTGTTTTGGATGCAGGACACGGCGGAAAAGATGGAGGAACAACAGGAAAGAAGGGGACCAAAGAGAAGGATATTACATTAGATATTGTAAAGAGACTTGGTCGACAAATTGAAAAAAATCTTCGGACTAGAGTTATTTACACTCGAGAAGAAGATGTTTTTATTCCTCTTAGAAAGAGGACACAAATTGCAAATGAGGCAAATGGTAAATTATTTGTAAGTATTCATGCGAATGCAAACCCAAATAGAAAAGTTCAAGGTTTTGAAACTTATTTATTAAGGCCTGGTAAAAACAAAGATGCGATTGAAGTAGCGTCTAGAGAAAATTCAGCAATAAAATTAGAAGATATTAATAGCAAATATGAAGAGCTTACAGGTGAAGCTTTAATTATGGCCACTATGGCCCAAAGTACTTTTTCCAAAGAAAGTGAAGATTTAGCTGCAATTATACAAATGGAATTAGATAAAAGACTATCAACACCAAATAGAGGAGTAAAACAAGCAGGGTTTTATGTTTTAATTGGTGCAAGTATGCCAAATGTATTAGTTGAAGTTGGATTTATTTCGAATGCTAAAGAAGAAGCAAATTTAAAAAAACCATCCTATAGACAAGAAATTGCAGAATCAATTTATAAAGGGATTAGGCATTTTAAAGAATCCCGAGAAAAACTATTGGCCGAAGAATAATATGACAGATTCTAGGCCCATAGGAATATTTGATTCAGGTGTTGGCGGGTTAACAGTCCTGAATCAATTAAAAAAACAACTTCCATATGAACAAATGATTTATGTGGGTGATACAGCAAGAGTCCCATATGGGAATAAAAGCCAACAATTAATACAGCAATATTCTCAAGAAATATCAGAATTTCTAATTTCTAAAAATTGTAAAATGATCATTGTTGCTTGTAATACAGCATCTTCATTATCGTTAGAATATTTACGTTCCAAACATTCACTTCCAATTGAGGGTGTTATTGAAGCGGGTGTTGAAGAAGCCATTAAAGAAACGACAAATAATCAAATTGGTGTTTTAGGTACCCATTCGACTATCCAATCTGGCGCATATGAAATAAAATTGAAAGAGTATCAGTCAAACATTCATGTTACAAATCAAGCATGTCCATTATTTGTTCCTTTAGCTGAAGAAGGATGGGTCGAAGGCGAAATACCAGAAAATATTGCACGTGTTTACTTAAAACCGTTAATAGACTCTAAAGTTGATTCTGTTATTTTAGGTTGTACGCATTATCCTATTTTAAAGAGAACGATTTATAATGTCTTGCCTAAAGATGTTAAACTCGTTGATTCGGGGGAAGCAGTTTCTCAAAAAGTAATTCAAATTTTGAGTGAAAAAGAATTAATGGCTCCATCAGATGCGTATGGTCACCTTGAATGTTTTGTTACTGATTTACCAAGTCAATTTTCAAAGGTTGCTAAACGATTTGTAGATTTTTCTATAGACAAAGTTAAAACGATTGAATTACACTCATCTTGAAGATTTACTCTCAGATCTTTATGCTCTTAGAAGAGAAGAGATCAAACTTGGTTTAGAGCACACCATCAAATTATTGGATGTGTGCGATAATCCTCAGAACTATTTTGATTCTATTCATATTGCAGGAACAAACGGAAAAGGTTCAACAGGAAAAATGATCGCATCTATTTTCCGTCAAAGTGGTTATATGACTGGACATTATACATCCCCACATCTTGTAAAGTTTAATGAAAGGATAAATATAAATAATAGAAATATACCAGATTCATATATTATTGATTTTATGGCTAAGTATCAGGCTAAAATATCGGAAATAAATGCTACATATTTTGAAGTCATTACTGCTATGGCTTTTTCATATTTTAAAGATAATGATATTGATCTAGCTATTATAGAAACTGGATTAGGAGGCCGACTAGATTCTACGAATATTATCAAACCAAATATAGTTGTCTTTACACCCATTTCACTAGATCATAGAGAAATACTAGGGGACTCTTTGGAAAAGATTTCAATAGAAAAAGCTGGTATAATAAAAAAAGAAGCTCCTGTTATTTCGTCTATGCAGACAAATAAAGCAAAAAAGGTTTTGGAACAAGCGAGTATTATAAAAGATGTAAATATAAAATTCATTAATCCTAAGTTGATTACGCATGTTGAACTATTTGAGACAGGTACGCATTATTGTTATAAGGGTCAAAAATATTTTATACCAATTGTTGGAGATTTTCAGGCTGAAAATGCCGTATTAGCTATAGAAGCTGCTCTCTTGTATAATCCAAACTTGGCTATGTTAAAAATAAAGAGAGGCTTAGCGAAGAGTTATTGGCTGGGGAGATTGCAAAAAATTAACTCAAAACCAACCATATATTATGATGTATCTCATAACAAGCAAGGGATCGAAAAAATATTATCAAATTTAAAAAAAATACATCTAGGCAAAATTAGCGGGATTATTGCTTTGAAAGGAGATAAAGAATTAGACCTTATTTGTAACACACTTAGGGGCCAATTTAAGTCATTATCATTTGTATCAGATAAAAACGGACTATTAATGAATGAGTTAGATTTGTATAATAAAATGGAATCATTTGGTATTCACGGGACAGCATTTCAGTCATTCGATATTGCAATAAAAAAATGTGTTGCTGAATTAAAGGGTGATGAAATTGGACTCATTTTTGGGAGCCATTACCTTGCTTCAGAAGTTTTCGACTATTTTCATTTTCCCTTTGACTAAGGTTAGTTTTTATGTAATTTAGGTTTCACGTTTTCCCCAGAACACAGTTCTACTTTCAAAATTTAACTAATCACAAACCGGCAGAGGTGCCATTTTATGGATCTAAACGAACTGCAGGTTCTCCGTATCAAAGACCTGACAAAGCTTGCTCAGGAATTAGGACTAAACGGTGGAATCTCAAGTCTAAATAAACAGGAATTAATTGTAAAAATTCTAGAAGCTCAAGCTGAAAAAGACGGAGCATTATTCGCTCGTGGCGTTTTAGAAGTTATGAATGATGGTTACGGTTTTTTACGTAGCCCTAATTTTAATTATATGCCGGGCCCTGACGATATCTATGTGAGTCCGTCACAAATCAAAAGATTTCGATTAAAAACAGGTCATCTTATTTCAGGACAAATTAGGCCTCCAAAAAAGAAAGAACGCTTTTATGCATTGCTAAAAGTTGAAATGATTAACGACAGACCGCCTGAAGATATCCGAAAAGCAATTTTGTTTGACAATTTTACACCACTTTACCCAGAAGAAAAATTTAGCCTTGAGGTAGAAGAGAAAGGTTATTCAATGCGAGTCATGGATTTAATGTCTCCCGTTGGAAAAGGGCAAAGAGGTCTAATTGTTGCTCAACCAAAAACAGGAAAAACAGTTTTACTTCAAAAAATTGCTAATGCAATTAGTAAAAACCATCCAGAAACAAAACGAATTGTTTTATTAATTGATGAACGCCCAGAAGAAGTAACAGATATGAAGCGAAATGTCGATGCTGAGGTTGTGAGTTCAACATTCGATGAACCGCCAGAACGGCACGTATCCGTTGCTGATATGGTTATTCAAAAAGCAAAGCGAATGGTCGAGTTTGGTGAAGATGTTGTAATTTTATTAGATAGTATAACTAGACTTGCGCGCGCTCATAACGCTGTGACTCCTCACAGTGGTAAAATATTATCAGGTGGTGTGGACTTTAATGCGATGAAAAAACCTAAACAATTTTTTGGGGCTGCAAGAAATACAGAAGAAGGTGGAAGTTTAACTATTATTGCAACAGCTTTGATTGATACTGGTAGTCGTGCTGATGAAGTTATTTTTGAAGAATTTAAAGGAACAGGGAATATGGAACTTGTTTTAGAAAGAAGATTGAGTGACCGCAGAATTTATCCTTCTTTTAATATTATCAAATCTGGCACTCGTAAGGAAGAATTACTTCTATCAAGGAAAGAGTTAGGTAGAATGTGGATTCTTCGAAAATTACTAAATGAAATGAACGTAGAAGAGGCGATGGAATTCATGTTAGAAAGAATGAAAAGATCTAAAAGTAATCTAGAATTTCTTGACACTATGAGTATGTAACACCTTAAGTTCTACGTAAATAATTTTTCTATATGAATATGACTGACGTTAATTATCCTAATGTAGAAACTGTAACCGTTAGAATTGTAACAGACAAACCAGTACGAAAAACTCCTTACCAAGTAAAAGGTGTTTTTATGCGACAGTTTGAGAAAGAACCTGTTATTCCGTACATGGACGGGACATACCGTGAACAGTTTTTATATCCTCGCGTTCAAGTTAAAATCTTGAATGAGCAAATCTTTATAATTGGTATCAACGAGGGCGCAGATCCCGTAAGATCACTTGCTGAAAAGTTGGGTCATTTAGACTTTGGAAATATTACATTTGATGTTGCTGGTGCAGATGTTGAAAATAGCGATAATCAGTTTATTCCATCTGAACGACTTATTCGATACCGCTTTATTACTCCTTGGGTTGCGTTAAATCAAATGACTGGCGGGAAATACCGGTTCTTAACAAATCAAGAGAAACCAACATTCCTTCATAGGTTGCTTGGCCAAAATATTTTATTTATAGCAAGTGAAATGGGTGTTAAAACTGAAGAAAAAATCTTCACAAAAGTTAAAGTAACATCTCTTTTCCCACGTCCTGTTGATGAAAATAACTGGGGCGCATTTATGGGAGAGTTTAAGGCTAATTTTGTTCTTCCAAACTATATTGGTATTGGGAATGGAATTACCAGAGGGTATGGCTCCATTTACGGAATGTTTAACCCTGAGTCATTTCAGTTCGATGAAGATGAACTTAAATCAGAAACAAAGAAACAAGACGAACTTGGATCTTCATCTGATATAGGTGAGGATGTAACGGAAGACATGGAATCCATTAGTCTTGAAGATGTACCAAAACCCCGTCGATCACGAAAGGCAAACAAGAAAGAAAAGCCAACACCAAAACCCAAACCCAAACCCAAACCAAGACCAAAAAGAAAAGCTAAAAACCCCAAAAAAGCTTCAAGCAAAAGAGTTCTTTCAGAAGAATTTGAAATTGAAGAAGAAGATAACTTCAATAAAGAAAACCCCGAAGAATTAGATGACCCAAATGATGCTAAGTTTAATTCAGCAAAATATCATAAGCGTCAACATAAACTTTGACGTTTAAACTTTCAGACAGAGTCCATAAGGTAAACCCTTCCTTTACACTTCAAATGGCCACACGTGCAGCCGAAATGAAAGCAAAAGGAATACCAGTAATTAATTTTGGTGTAGGTGAACCTGATTTTAATACTCCAGCTCACATAATAAATGCAGGTAAAAAAGCCATGGATGATGGTTTTACTAAATACACTGCTGGCCCAGGAATGATAGAATTACGCGAGGCAATTATAGAGAAATTGAAACGTGAAAATAAATTGGAGTTTACACTAGATCAAATTTTAGTTTCAAATGGTGAAAAGCAAAGTTTATATAATGCTTGCCAAGCTTTATTTCAAGAAGGGAATGAAGTAATCAATTTTGCTCCATATTGGGTTTCATTTCCCGAAATGGTTCGATTAGCTGATGCTGAACCTATCTTTGTCAAGACAGATTCAAATAAACAATTTGAGCCCGATTTTGATGATTTAGAATCAAAAATAACGCCAAATATTAAAGGGGTTATTATGAATTCCCCATCTAACCCAACAGGTGGTGTTTGGAGTGAGCAGGCAGTTATAAAATTACTCAATTTAGCTGTTAAGCATAATTGGGTTATTATATCGGATGAATGTTATGAGCGGCTTGTTTTTGAACAATCTTTTGTTAGCACTGAAAAAATAAATCGAGACCATCAAATCGGTGCAGAAGTATTAACATGCCTAAGTATGTCAAAAACGTATGCTATGACTGGTTGGAGAATTGGATATACTGCAGGGAATAAAGTATTAACTAAAGCAATGGCTAAGATTCAAGGGCAGGCAACATCATGTGCAAATTCAATTGGCCAAAAGGCATCAATTGAAGCTCTTACTGGCGATCAAACATGTGTAACTGATATGCGTGACCAGTTTAAAGAACGAAGAAATGTTATGGTTCAATTATTAAATGATTTGCCTGGCGTAAAATGCGAAATGCCGGGTGGCGCATTTTATACATTTGCAGACTTTTCATCTTATCTAGGTCGCAAAGCAGACGGGAAAATCTTGAAGGATTCTTTTGATATTTCTGAGTATATTCTAGGCTGTGCACAGGTCGTAACAGTACCGGGAGATGGATTTGGTGCTCCGGGTTATATTAGGTTTTCTTTTGCGACCAATATTGAAATTATCCAGAATGGACTGGAAAAAGTAAAATCTGCGTTGAAGCAGATTGTCTAAAGGAGACAAAAAATGAAAAAAGGAATACATCCAGAATCGTATCGATTGGTTGTTTTTAAAGATACATCATGTGATTATTCATTTCTTACTCGATCTACAGTCGAAACAAAAGAAACTATTGTTTGGGATGATGGGAATGAATATCCTCTATGTAAAATTGAAATATCTGATAAATCTCACCCATTTTTCACTGGTCAGCAAAACTTAGTTGATACTGCTGGACGGATTGAGAAATTCCAAAAGAAATACGGTAACGCTCAGTAACCAAACTTATATAAATGGCTTTGAGAGTGGGTTTTCTGCTATCAAAGCCATTTTTTTATCTATGAAAAACCGCTTCATACAATTTCTAACATCTGCACCAACTATTCTTGTTGGTGGCCAAGCTGTTATTGAAGGTGTTATGATGCGTGTTCCAGGCGCTTATGCTACAGCGGTTAGAGATCCAAAAGGTGACATCCAAATACGACGAGAAGATTTTACAGCAATTACAGAAAAATCTTCATTTTGGAAAAAACCGATTCTAAGAGGAATGGCATCGCTATATGAAGCAATGAAAATTGGATTAGGTACACTTCAGTGGTCAGCGGATATTGCAATTCCATTGAAAGAAGGCGAAAAAGAACCAGGTAAAATTGCCAATTTTTTAACAACTCTCTTTTCGATAGGTTTAGCGGTTCTTCTTTTTATGATTGCTCCTATGTGGATAACAACTAAATTATTAAATGTAGAAAAAGAAGCATTAGCTTTTAATTTAATTTCTGGAAGTTTTAGGATTTTATTTTTTGTCGTGTATTTAGGATTAATCTCATTACTATCCGATGTGCGTAGATTGTTCCAATACCATGGCGCAGAACATAGAGTCGTTTACAATTTTGAGTCAGGTAGAGAAATTAGTGTTAAAAATGCCCAATCTTTTCCTACACAACACCCTCGATGTGGAACTAGTTTTTTATTTATTGTTCTATTATCAGCAATCATAGTTTTCGCAGCAATTGATATGATTGTCATATCTATTCTTGGAACTATATCATTGCCTATTCGTCTTTTATTTCATCTACCATTAATCCCATTTGTCTCAGGTGTTGGGTATGAAGTCATTAAATTAACGGCAAAAAATGATAATTTGTTTTTTAGAGTATTAAAGAAACCAGGTCTTTGGCTTCAGAATATTACAACCCGCCATCCTGAAGATGAAATGGTAGAAGTAGCCATCCAAGCACTAAAAGAAGCATTCGGTGATCAGTTTGATGAAGTATCCGGAAAAGAGTATGTTGCAGAGGCGATTGGATGAAGAATAAACTTATTTCAATCATAGAGAAATATGATGATATGTCAAAGCAAATGGCAGACCCAGATAATGTAACTGACATAGAAAAAATAAAGACACTCGCTCAAGAACAAAAGCAATTGGAAGAAATTGTTAATGTTGCTAAACAATATATTTCAGTGTTACACCAGATTGATGAAGATAAGGAACTTCTTGAAGGCGATGACGATGAATTAAAGCTTATGGCAGAAGAAGAAATAGAGACACTGGGGCGTGATCAAATTTTGCTAGAAGAACAAATTAAATTATTATTATTGCCCAAAGATCCGCACGACGATAAAAACCTAATTTTAGAAATACGAGCTGGAACGGGGGGAGATGAAGCTGCGTTATTTGCAGCTGATTTATATCGTCTTTATTCTCGTTATGCAGAACGTAATAATTGGAAACAGAAAGTAATTCAATCGAATGGAACAGGAATTGGCGGTTTCAAAGAAGTTATTGTTGCGCTAGAAGGAAAAGGTGCGTACGGAATGCTGAAATATGAAAGTGGTGTTCATCGTGTCCAACGCGTTCCAAAGACAGAAACAAGTGGTCGTGTTCATACATCGGCCGCAACTGTTGCCGTTATGCCCGAAGCAAAAGATGTAGATGTAGATGTAAATGAAGGTGATTTGAAAATTGATACTTATCGAGCAAGCGGTGCAGGTGGACAGCATGTGAATAAGACGGAGTCTGCTATTCGGATAACTCATATTCCAACAGGTTTAGTTGTTACCTGCCAAGATGAATCTTCTCAGCACAAAAATCGAGCAGCTGCATTAAAGGTTTTAAAATCAAGATTATTAGCTTCCGAGCAAGAAAAAATAGCCAAAGAACGCGCAGCAGAAAGAAAAAGTTTAGTTTCTACGGGCGATCGATCTGCCAAGATTCGAACGTATAACTTTCCGCAGGGGCGCGTTACAGATCATCGCATTAGTTTTACAACCCACAGACTCAATGAAATATTGGATGGGGACATAACAGAATTGATCGAACAATTAAAAATAGCAGAACAGCAAGAATTGTTAGCGAATACAGAATAAATGTCTTTATCTGCCCAAGATAAAACGAAAACTTGGCGTGTCATAGATCTGATTCATTGGGCAGAAACCTATTTTAGAGAAAAGAAATTTTCTACTCCAAGATCGGAAATTGAATGGTTACTTCAATCTCTATTAAATTGCTCAAGGATGGATGTATATCTTCGTTTTGAAGAAACTCTTTCTAAATCTCAATTATCTATACTTCGCGGATGGGTAAAAAGACGCATTTCTCATGAACCCTTACAATATATCACAGGTTCAACTGAATTTTATGGTCGAACATTTTTTGTCACTCCATCTGTTCTTATTCCAAGGGCAGAAACGGAAAGATTGATCGATATTTCATTGGAGAAAATACCTGAAATTGAAAAAATGAATATTATTGATATTGGAACGGGTTCGGGTTGTATCGCAATTACTGTTGCAATGGAAAGGCCTAACACTCAAGTAATTGGAATTGACATATCGAAAGATGCACTTCAAATTGCAGACAAAAACAAAAACTACCATACAGTAAAAAATGTACAATTTGAACAAGATGATATATTATTAAACAAGCCCATTCAGGAACCTGCACATTTGATAATATGTAATCCGCCTTATATTCGTCAAGAAGAGATGGATTCACTCATGGAAGATGTGAAACAATTTGAGCCACATGAAGCATTAACTGACAATCAGGATGGTTTAACTTTCTATCGACGATTAGCAGAAAAATCACATGAATGGATTTTGCCTGGCGGTTGGTTGATACTTGAAGTAGGATTAAATGACCACCCAATAAAAGCGATGAATCTTTTTAAAGATCAGGGATTTAAAAATGTTGAATTAATGAAGGATTATAATGGTGATGATAGAATATTGATTGTTAAAATTGCCTAGTAATTCATCATGAATAAATTAACCGCAACATTAAAATTATTAAGGCCATTAAATTTAATTACAGGCGCAGTTGCCGTTTATTTTACATCACTCATTGTAAGCCCTGATATAGATGTATTATTGATTGTAATTACTACGGGTGTTGTTGTCTGTTATAATGCTGGGGCAAATGCCTATAACGATTTTGTTGACTATAAAATTGATAAAATAAATCAACCTAATCGCCCATTAAGTTTAGGTGTAATATCACGGGATGGTGCATTCTATATATCTGTTATTTTATTTTTAATAGGAAGTATTATTTCATTTCAATTGAATTTTGAAGCAAAACTTATTTCATTAGGTATTGCTCTCCCTTTAATGATATTATATAGTGGTTTTTTAAAAGGACAACCACTCGTCGGCAATATTGCTGTTTCACTTATTCTCGGGTTAACATTTATATTTTCAGGAGCAGCTTTCGGGCACATTAAATTAATGATTGTACCTTCTATTTTAGCTTTTGGATTAACATTCATTCGTGAACTTGTTAAAGATATAGCTGATATTGAGGGAGACAAAAGTGCAGGCTTAAGGACATACCCAATTGTTGCTGGATTATCAAAAAGTGTTCATCTAGTTACACTCTCATCAGGCTTAGTTGGGTTGGGCGCATTCATTCCATATTTTGTAGATATATACGGAATATTTTATGGGATATTATTGATCTTCGGCGTTGAGATTCCTTTAGGAGTTGTTGTAGTTTCATTACAGAATAATCCAGGGAAAACAAGCGCTATCCGAGGTGCTAAATTATTAAAGTTCAGTACCATTGTTGGATTGCTGGCTATTTATCTAGGTTCTATTTATGACATCTGAATTCGTACATCTTCACAATCATTCTGACTATAGTTTGCTGGATGGAGCACAACGTGTAGATCAATTGGTTAATACCATTGGCGATTTAAATATGGATTCTGTTGCTTTAACAGAACATGGTAATATGTTTAGCGTTGTCCCATACTATAAGTCTGCAAAGAAAGCAGGTGTAAAGCCTATTATTGGTTGTGAAGTATATGTTGCGGTTGGGAGTCGATTTGAGAAAAAAACAACAGCTGAAAGTGGGTGGGGAAACAATCATTTAATCTTATTAGCGCAAAATAACGTCGGTTACAGAAATCTCATGAAATTGGTCACCGCGGGTTATCTTGAAGGATTTTATTATCGCCCACGTATTGATATGGATCTGTTATCAGAGTTTAGTGAAGGATTAATTTGTCTCTCAGGTTGTTTAAAAGGCGCTGTCCCTGAAAGAATGTTAAAAGGCGACTATAAAGGTGCACGTGAAATAGCTTTAAAATTTTCCGAAATATTTCCGGATAGATATTATTTAGAAATCCAAAACCATGGAATTCCTGAAGAAGCAGAAAATATTAAAAATATGCAAAAGTTATCTGCTGATTTGGAGTTACCTATGGTATGTACAAATGATGCACATTATTCAAAAAAAGATCATGCCAATGCTCATGATATTCATATTTGTTTAGGTACGGGTGCAGTTCAAACTGATACAAAGCGTTTAAAATATGCAACTCCCGAATTTTATTTCAAATCTCAAGATGAAATGCATCATTTATTCAAAGATTATTCAGGAGCTATAGAAAACACACGACGTATTGCGGATAGCATTGATATGGATTTGACATTTGGGAACTTATTATTGCCACAGTACATGATTCCCGAAGGCTCTCCCACACAGGACGCAGATGATTATTTAAAATATTTATCTGATTCAGGTACAGAATCATTGTTGGGTGATATTTCACCCGACGCAAGAAAAAGACTTGATCACGAACTAGCTGTTATAAAGAATATGGGTTACGCTGGCTATTTTTTAATTACAGCTGATTTTGTTAAATATGCTAAAAATAATGGAATCCCTGTTGGGCCAGGTCGCGGATCTGCTGCAGGAAGTTTAGTGTCATACGCACTTGGGATAACAAATATTAATCCTTTAAAACACGATTTGCTTTTTGAACGATTTTTAAATCCTGATCGCGTTAGTATGCCAGATATTGATATTGACTTTTGTATTGAGCGTCGAGGCGAAGTGATTGATTATATTAAAGGTGAATATGGTGAAAATTCTGTAACACAAATTATCACTTTTGGGAAAATGAAGGCGAAGCAAGTGGTACGGGATGTTGGGCGTGTATTGGGTTTTTCATATAATGAGGTTGATCGAGTTGCGAAGGCAATTCCAAATGAATTAAATATTACACTTGATAGTGCATTAAAAAAGAGCTCTGAATTACAAAAAATGGCAGATGGTGCTTATAAAGAATTAATTACTCAATCAAAAATTCTCGAAGGGATGAATCGGCATGCATCAACTCATGCAGCAGGTGTTGTTGTTGTTCCAGGAGAATTAACAGATTACGTTCCTTTATATAAATCAAATACGGGTGATGTTACAAGTCAGTATGACATGAAAGGACTTGAAGAGCTTGGATTGCTTAAGATGGATTTTCTTGGTTTGAGAAACCTTACTGTTATTGATAAGGCGGTAAAACTTATCAAAGAAAAAGGGATTGATATTGATATAGAAAAAATCCCAATGGATGATGAAAAAGTTTATGAACTTTTTGCGAAGGGATTAACCATAGGCGTCTTTCAGTTTGAATCATCTGGAATGAGGGAATTTCTTAAAAAACTTAAACCAACTGTTTTAGATGATTTGGTAGCGATGAATGCATTGTACCGTCCAGGTCCTATGCAGAATATTTCTGAATTTATTGATCGGAAGCATGGGAAAAAACAGATCAAATACGCACATCCAATTATGGAGCCTATCTTAAAAGAAACGTATGGGATTATCGTATACCAGGAGCAAGTAATGCAAATTGCTCACGAGGTTGCTGACTTTACACTGGCGGAAGCGGATTTAATGCGTCGTGCCATGGGTAAAAAGATCAAATCTTTAATGGATGAAATGTCTGTTAAATTTGTTGAAGGGGCAGGGCGGAAAAAAATCTCTTCAAAAAAAGCGCGTGATATTTTTGCTTTAATTGAAAAATTCGCTCAATATGGGTTTAATAAAAGTCATTCTGTTGCTTATGCATATATTGCATATCAAACAGCCTGGTTGAAAGAGCATTATCCGGCAGAATTTTTATCTGCAAATTTAACCAGTGAAATGACAACCACGGATCGTGTTGTAATTTTAATTAATGAATGTAGAAAGTTTGGGATTGAAGTTAATCTCCCAGATATAAATGTTTCGAATGTCCATTTTAGACCGGTTGGAGAAAAATCCATTTCTTATGGCTTGAATGCAATAAAAAATGTAGGTCTTAAAGCATTAGAAAAAATTATTGAAGATAGAGATGAAAATGGGCCTTTTGATTCTATCTTTGATTTATGTGCGAGAGTAGAACAAAGAACAGTTAATAAAAAAGTACTTGAAAGTCTTGTCCTTGCTGGAGCGATGGATAATTTTGAAGGGGCTAGAGCTCAGATGTACCAAGCTGTAGATGATGCGATTAGATATGGTCAGCAAATGCAAAACGGAAGAGATCAAAACCAAGTGGATATGTTTGGTAATGCAGATGGCCAAAGTGATTTAATACGCACACCTAACCTACCCGATGTTGCAGAATGGGAAGAACAGGATACTCTTGCTAAAGAGAAAGAAGTTTTAGGCTTATATTTGACAGGTCACCCACTATTGGAACATGCAGAAGATTTAGAAGAATTTTCTAATGCTGATTTTGAAAGTGAAATGACATTATCAAAAAATGATGTAATTACAGTTGGTGGACTTATTACATCTATCACGCGACGATATGATCGCCGAAATAACCCAATGGCCTTTTTTAGTTTAGACTGTTTAGGCGGTAGGGCAGAAATTGTTGCATTTAGTGAATGCTACAGGAAGTATGAAGATTTAGTCGAAGATGGTAAAGTCGTTTTTGTAAAAGGGAAACCATCCGATAATTCAGATTTTTCAGATTTTAAAATGTTAGCGGATGAAATTATTCCGATTGATCGAGTGAGAGATTTATTATCTACACGGCTAAATATTCGGTTTGATAGTGGGTTTTCCAATGCTGAATCTGTGGAACAAGTTTATTCATTGGCTCATCGATTTCCCGGGAAATGCGGTGTTATTTTTCATTTACCAAATGGAAACGGTCATAAGCCAACGCGTGTTTTAGTACACAATATTAAAGTTTCTACCGAACGTGAATTCTTAAGACAATTGAGAGACATTTACGGTAAAGATAATATTTGGATAGAATGATTGCCGTTATTCAAAGATGCTCTCAAGGTAAAGTAACAGTCAATCAGTCAACTGTTGGAGAAATTGGGCAAGGTTTGGTTGTTTTGCTTGGAGTAGCGGAAAATGATCAAGAGAAAGATGCAGATTATTTAGTACATAAAATGAAACATTTTCGAATATTCAATGATCATAATGATAAAATGAATCTATCTTTATTAGATATAGGTGGATCTGCTTTAGTTATTAGTCAATTTACGTTATGTGGCGATACACGAAAAGGACGCCGCCCTAGTTTTTTGGGTGCAGCTTCTCCCGAAAAAGGGAATGCATTATATGAATACTTTATTGCACAAATGAGTCAAGAAGGAGTTCCCGTCCAATCCGGGGAATTTGGCGCAACAATGGATGTTTCTTTAGTAAACGATGGACCCGTCACATTTGTTTTAGACAGTACACAATAATAGGGAAAAAATCACCACTTTCAGCTAAATATTATAAAATGATTTGGTTATGAAGTGAGAATGATGCTTTTTAATTTTAAGTCTTATGGAAAGAAAAATACGCATAATAATGGCGAAGCCTGGTTTAGATGGTCATGATAGAGGAATAAAAGTTTTAGCTGCTGCTTATCGTGATGCTGGGATGGAAGTTATATATCTCGGTTTACGCCAAACGCCCGAAATGATTGTTTCAGCTGCCCTGCAAGAAGATGCTGATGTTATTGCTTTATCAAGTTTAAATAATGTTCATATGACTATTTTCCCTCGAGTTCTCAACCTAATGAAGGAAAAAGGAATAAATGATGTTCTGCTTGTTGGAGGTGGTATTATTCCCCAAAAGGATATGGATGAATTAAAATCACTTGGTGTGGGTGGATTATTCGGCCCCGGTACTCCCGTCCAAGAAACTGTTGATTTTATAACTGAATGGGTTCAATCACATCGTAGATAAGATATGAATATTCAAAGCCTATTAGAATTAGAACTATATTTTGCTGACCATATGGATACAATTCTTTTTCCTGTATTAGCAGAAAAATATTATTCTAAAGGTGATTATTATCGTGCTAGGAAAGTCTGTGAAATTGGACTTGGGTACCATGAATATGACCAAGAAGGGCATTACCTTTTAGGTTTAGTTGAAAAAGAAGCTGGAAATTTAAAAGCGGCTGAAAAAGCGTTTATTATGAGCCTTAATTATCCATCTGATCATTTGAATGCAACATTAGAATTATGTAGTGTTCAAACAGAATTAGAGCGATCACCAAAAACATTATTCACCCATTGGAAAAAAGTCCTAGAGTTAGATCCTGCGAATGAAGCAGCTCAAGTATTTGTTCAAAGAATGGACATGCAACTGAAAAAAGAAGTATCCGCACAACAAAAAGAAACGAAAAAACGCATTGTTGCATCCAAGAAAAAATTAGCAGATCCACCCGTAAGTAAAAAACAAAAAGAACCGCTTTCCGCAGAAACCAAACCTACTAACCCCATTACAATACCAGATTATAAAGAAGATACTGAACCATTAAAAATAAGTAATAGATTAGCAACGTTTACCATGGTTACAGTACTAAAAAACCAAGGCCTCTTAAACCAAGCTTTAGAAGTATTAAATGTATTAGAACAAAAAGGTGAATCGTTAGATAGAATAAAACGAGAAAGAAAAGAAATCAACGATTTCATTTCAAACAATTAACCCCATCAAAAAATTATGAGCGACCTTATTTATTCCCAGCGTCTTGACCGACTAACCGCATCCTTATCAGAACAGAATCTTGACGGGATATATATTACAAATATGACCAATGTTCGATATATGACTGGATTCACTGGTTCTGCTGGTTCATGCCTAGTCACAATGGATAATCAATATTTCTTTTCAGATGGAAGATATTTAACCCAATCTAAAAGTGAAGTTAAAGGATTCAATCGCATTATTGGGAATGAAGCACATTTAAAAATGATGTCTAAAAATTGTGATTTATCTGATGGAATCAAACTTGGGTTTGAGGCAGACTTTGTGTCTGTAAGTTTGTTCAACAACATGAAGAAACAATTCACACACGTGAATTGGGAAAAAACAAGTCGCATTATTGAAGAATTAGCTGCCGTTAAGGATGATACTGAATTAGATGCTTTGCGTACTGCTGTGGAAATTACAGATCAAGTATATAAAGAAGTACTTCCGATGATTAAAGTTGGTGTCACCGAAAAGGAAATAGCCAATGAATTGTCATTCCGATATCGTGCATATGGGGACGGAGAAGCTTATTCACCCATTGTTGCAACAGGAGCCAACAGCGCTTTACCACATGCTGTTTCTGGAGATAGGCCTTTTGAAAAAGGTGATTTTATTGTGATTGATGCTGCAGCAAAATATGCTGGATATCATGCGGACATGACGCGCACACCTGTTGTGGGAGAAGCCACAGACCGCCATCGCGAAATATATGAAATTGTAAAAGTGTCTCAACAAAAAGGTCTGGATGGCGTAAAGGCAGGATTATCCTGTAAAGATGCGGATGCATTAACTCGAAACCATATTGATGGCGCAGGTTATGGGGAATATTATATCCATTCTACAGGACACGGGCTTGGTTTAGAGATTCATACGATGCCACGATTGAGTTCCATGAGCACGGATACACTCCAAGAAAATTATGTTGTTACCATCGAGCCAGGAATTTATATCCCCGAGTGGGGAGGAGTACGCATTGAAGATGATGTTATTATTCAAAAGAATGGGTGTGAAGTTCTTAATCAAACATCCAAAGAACTTATGATCCTAGATTAACCTTTTTAAGATATTTTCTTTAATTCATTATAAATTCATCCATCATTCATGAGGAATGCTGAGATGATTCATATTATAAAATATTATTTGACCCCATTAATCTCTGGGATTATTATAACCGGTATTTTCTTAGGTGGCCACTGGATGTGGCTTGGGTTTTCAACTTTATGTTTTGTTTTTATTTTCGGAGATGCTTTTTTAGGCGATGATGAGTTAACTCATCATTATACACATCCCTGGTTGGTTGAAATCCCCTTACATCTAGCACTTCCATTTATTGGATTCTTATTATTATCGCTCGCTTGGTCTACTGGAAAAGGACATGAAGATTTTTTAGGGCTTGGACAACTAATGTCGAATTATTTTTCTTATTCTTTTTTAGAATCAAGAAATCAAAATATAGCAACAGACTATTTAGGGGCAGTATTAGGTGTAGGGTTCATTGTTGCCGGGTATGGTACCAATGTAGGACATGAGCTTACTCATAGAATAAAAAATAGGCTATCCATGTTGGAAGGTCGATGGTTACTATCCGCAAGTTGTAATGCTGATTTTTCTATTGAACATGTTTATGGTCATCACGTTACGGTTGGGACAGATGCTGACCCCGCATCAGCACGCAAGGGTGAAAATGTATATTCTTTTTTCATTCGTTCATCTGTTTTAGGGCATATCAGTGCATGGAAATTGGAGCGAAAGAGACTTAAACGGAAAAATCATTTTCTTTTTTCATTACATAATCAAATGCTCACCGGTTATGCCATGTCCATTTTTATTGCTTTTATATTTTATTTCGCTGGAGGAAAATTTGGAATTGCACTTTTTATTGCCCAAGCTATACTAGCAAAATTTATTTTAGAAATTGTAAATTATATGGAACATTATGGATTAAGACGCCAGCCTGATAATCCAGTAGGCCCTGAACACTCTTGGAATACAAATAGTCGAATGAGTAGTATCCTTCTATTCTCATTAACGCGTCATTCTGCTCATCACGAAAAACCTCGAGTCCCTTTCTGGAGACTAGACCCATATCCAGAAGCGCCCCAAATGCCTTATGGTTATTTGACTACATTATTTATTTGTTTAATCCCGCCATTATGGGACAAAATTATATCCAACTCACTGGATCTATGGGAAGCCCAATACGGGCTAGATATTTAAAACGAGGCTCACATAAAAAATTCTACATTTACACGAAGAAACTTTTTTAAATCAGCTGGTTTATTCAGTTTTACAATATTGCCGGGAGTTGGGCGAATTCAAGCCCGGCCATTTTCCTCAATAGATGAACCGGAAGATTATTTAGGGCGCATTTGTTATAATGAAAATCCATTAGGTCCATCTCCACTGGGATTACAAGCATTACGTGATGAAGCTGTTTTGGCTCATCGATACCCAAATTGGTTAAATACCAATGTTGAATCGGTACTTGCAGAATATTATGAAATGAGTTCGGACCAATTTTGTGTAGGAGCTGGCGCAACAGAAATGATACAGAAAGTGGCTGATGCTTTTTTGGGTCCCGAAGATGAAGTGATTACTGCTTATCCATCCTATACGCAAATTGCAAATCAAGCTATAACAAACGGCGGGACGGCCGTCTATGTGCCTCTAGATGAAAATTATGACATTGATTTATCCGCGATTTTAGATGCTGTAACAGAGAATACAACACTTATTTCTTTGGTAAATCCAAACAATCCACTAGGACGCATTTTTACGTCAGATGATTTTGCATCTTTTATGGACCAAGTCCCTGAAGGCATTGTCGTATGTGTGGATGAAGCGTATTATGAATATGTAACAGACCCAAATTATGAGACTGTTATTCCATATATCCAAGATGGGAAGCCTGTTGTGGTTATTCGAACTTTTTCTAAAGTTTATGGTTTAGCAGGGGAACGTATTGGGTATACTGTTTCTACCCCAGAACTCACGGACCAAATAGAAGATGTCCAATTGTATGCGACTGTAACACGCACATCTCAAGCAGCTGCCATTGCATCATTAGAAGACATAGATCACATTGATGCAACTTTATCCTTAAACCAAGAAGCAAAATCTATCCTTTATGCTGGGTTTGATAATTTGGGATTGTCTTATATTCCATCTGAAACAAGTTTTATGATGGTGGATTGTGGTGTGGAAGTGCAACCTGTAGCAGAAGCACTGTCTGAAGCTGGTTATATTATTCGCCATGGATGGGATATGCCGAACCATTTACGCGTTTCCACAGGAACAATAGATGAAATGAATGGATTTATTGAAGCATTAGGAAATGCATTAGAAAGTGTATCTGTCCAATCCAATATTGTTCCACTTTCACCAGGAATAAAACACATTTATCCGAACCCATTTAATCAATCGTGTAAAATAAAAATAACAAGTCACGAAAATGAAAAAGTATTATTGATTATTTATGATACATTGGGAAGAAAAGTAATGACACTGGCGAATCAAACACTTACCCCCGGGAACCATGAATTTTCTTGGAATGGTAAAAATATATTTGGGAAAAATGTAGCTTCCGGAACGTATTTACTTCACATGATTCATGGAGAATTTGTATCTACCCAATCACTTCAGTTAGTGAAATAATTATTTGAGGGCACTATACATATCCAATTTTTCTGCCCGCACAATAAATCGATCTCCAGCTTCTCCAATATAATGAAATGGATAACAGGTAATTAATGTTATTACATCATATTCCGTCTGCTCTGTCCAATATATATCCTGTCCAGACGTAGGTGTAATTTCTGTTACTATATAAAACTCGGATTGATTCATACCTTCAATGGAAATAACATCATTTTTTTTAATTGATTTCAATTTATTAAAATGTCCATCGCGGTGGCCTGCAATAACAATATTTCCTGATTGACCCGGGAGAGATGTGCTAGATAAATGCCCCGGGCCAAATGTTAAAGCTTCATCTGATATTTGATTCATAATGATACATTTTAAATCAATACTTTCAATATAGAGTTTTGCAACAGGGTGAAAATCGGCCCAAGTCCAAGGTTTCGTTGTTTTCTTTTTTTCTTTGGTATCTTCCCATGCATTTTCAATAAAATGATATGCAGCAATACCTTTTGAATAGTAGTAGACTGATTTCCCCGCAAAAAAGAGACCCATTCCAATGAGAAGTAGGGGTAGTATGAAAATCCATTTTTTCATATTAAACATAAGATAGCTTCCTTGCTGTAATGCCTAATAATAGAAGAATTAATCCAACCATAAACTGTAACGGATATGAAGTAGCCGTTTGTGGTAAATGCATCCGATGGTTTTTGGGCGCATCTATTTGGTGTGATGCCATATGTAATTTGTATTGATTTGGATGATTAAAAATGGCATTATAGTCCCACCCTTTAGGCAAGGGGACAGGGATGGCTACTTTTGCTAATGGATGGGAAGGATTTACAATTTGATTTTCGATGGCAACGAAAGAAGTAAACTTTGTTATTAGATTATGATCCATGGCCACATCAATAATGGATTGTTTTGCAGATAGATTACCTAAACGATATTCATTCATAAGGCTGGATATTTTTTTCCTTCCCCATAAAGTAGAAATAGCTGTTTCTATTTGCCCTGTATTAAAATCTATGGGAAAATTTAACTGCATGATACCACCGGGTGTTTTCCCTGAAAAAGATATATGATTTGTTTTGGTGCTTGGCATCTTACCAAAAACAATTAATGGCTCTCCTTGAAATAAATCAGGTATTTGTTTTGGAACCAATTCATATGAATCATTCATACTGAGTTGAATATTAGCAATAACGGGATTTTCTATTTTTTGATATAGCGAACGTATTTTTGAAGCCACTTCCTTCGGCGATGATATATACGTAAATGTACCACGACCTAGTTCTGCCATTTTCTGAAGTAAAAACGAGTTTGGAGCTGATCCAATCCCGATCGGAAATATTCTCGTTTTTCCTAAATGAGAATGAATTGATTGAATGACTTTTGATTCATTCCCAACTGATCCATCTGTTAAAAGAAATATCATCGGCACCAATGATGATTGGTTGGATTGATGTAACCCTTCTTCCAGAGCAGACAACACTTCAGTCCCACCGTCCGCGTCTAAGTTATTGATATATTGAATAGCGATTGCTTTACTTTGTTCTGTCACTTGTATCGGATTTGGCGAGAATGAATTGTAACTATCACAAAATGAAATAATATTAAATGAATCTGAATCTTTTAATGATTGAATGGCTGTAATGAGCCCCTGCTTTGCTTGGCGGATAGATTCCCCCTGCATGGAACCGGACACATCCACAATAAATATAATTTCCTTTGGAAGCGCAGTTTCATCAGATTGGGTAGGAGGGACAGCCATGAGCATAAAATAATGGTCATTATCTTTTTGAGTAGAAAAGAATGCAGCTTTTGGTTCATTCCCCTGTTTTAGGGATATGGTTAAAAGAAAATCTCGATTGGGGATTTCTTTCTGGGCATTGAGTGATACTTTTCTTTTTCCAAATCCTTCATCCTTCACCAGAATAGAATGGGTAAATGATTCAACCCCATCAATGGCTAAACCCATATCAATATTTAAGGCAAGTGACACAGTCCCATGCTCAAGTTCATTGTTTCTTAAAATGGGTGGCGTAATTCTGCTTGCATCAGGAACTTGATTTGTATCAAACGCCCACCCGGAACCTGTGTAGCCTTGAATGGTATCTCCAGGAATATATCTTGGGCCAACAACAGTCGGGAATCGAAATGAAAAGCTTCCATCTCTATAGTGAATAATGTCCACATATTTTAACCGAACAATAATCGTATCTCCCGGTAAAATATTTGCTACAGAATGAGTAAATATATTAGGGCGTTCCTGTTCCGTTAAGCTGGCTCGTTTTCCTTCCTTTTTTGCTTTCTCATACTCCTTTTTGGCCTCTGCTTTTTCTTTGATTTTACTTTCAATCAATCGGTCGCCTATAAGCATTTGCATACTATAAACGGCCGCTTCTTCCGGTAATGGAAATACGTAAATAGCTTCTATAGGGTTTTGTTGAGTATTGGTAAAAATTTGGTCAATCGTGGCATTTACTGCCATACCCACAATATGGATATTTACATCCGTAGCAATAGTAGGAATTGTATTATATGTTTCATTGGATTCATCTTTAAATACCATTGACCCAGCTTGTATATCTTTTAATCGTAGGGATGGAGACTTTGTATCCGAATATCCAATGGAAAACAGAAAGATAAATTGAATAAAGAAAAATAACATTTTAGCCATGGCATGCTCCTTTTTTGACATTAAAAAAATAGCCGCAAAATCGTTCTGAAACAGAACAATCCTCCGGCTACCTCTTACTATCCCCATCTTGGGGCCTAATTATCTAAACTAATACTATTACAGTAGGGGACATATACGAGTTCCAATTTGTATGTATAATTTATATTATTGATGATAATTCAGAAAAATTATCTAAAATTACTTCAGTAACTTTCACCCAGTTATGGGCACAAATATATATACAGAGCCGGCTTTATACGATGCGGTGAATTGGTGGAAAAATAATGATATCCAATTCATAACAGATATGGCTGATGAGATAGGTGGCTCCGTATTAGAGTTAGCAGCAGGGACTGGAAGATTAGCAATAGAAATAATGGATAAAGGGCAGTCCTATTTAGGAGTGGATTCGAGTCAAGAGTATGTGGAGTATGCCAATCAAAAGATAAAATCAAAAGGGTTTGACGGAAGAGTTATCTTGGGGGATATGCGTACTTTTTCGTTACCAAATACATATGATTTTATATTTATAGGATTTAATTCCTTCTTTCATCTACTCACCAATGATGATGCACTAGCATGTTTAACTCAGGCGTACACACATTTATCTAATCAGGGAAAATTTGTGATTGATTTATTTATCCCTGATCCAAGTTTTTTATATAAAGATGAAAACAAATTATATCACGTGACCAATTTCACTTGGCCTGAAGATGGATCAAAAGGGATGGTTAAAGAAAGAAATCACTACAATGATGAAACACAAATCAATCATATTTGGTGGTATTTTTATAAAGAAAATATGGATGACCCATCTTTGTTTGAATTTGATATGCATATGATTTATCCAGATACGATGGATCGATTACTCACTGAAGCAGGATTCACTATCGAAAAAAAATATGGGAATCATGATAAAACCCCATTTAACGAAGAAAGCGATTACCAGATTTATGTCTGTGGAAAATAGTAATGGGTATTCAATGTTGGACGCCATCGCAACCTTAAAAATTGCTGATCCTGAAATAGTACCCTTGGTGGATCAATTAAAATTGAATCCCTTAACGCGAGAATACAATTATTTTAAATCATTAACACGAGCCATTATTTATCAACAATTAAGCGGAAAAGCAGCTAAAACCATTTCTGATCGTTTTATTGCACTTTATGATGGAAAAGAATACCCAACACCAGCTGATGTTCTAGGGTCAGAACATGAAACTTTGCGATCAGTTGGGTTATCAAATGCAAAATCCAATTATATTAAAAATATTGCACAAGCTTTTTTAGATGGAACAATTGATTTAAATCAATTGGATCAATGGGATGATGAAACCATTACAGATAAACTTGTATCTATTAAAGGGGTCGGACCATGGACAGCACAAATGTTTCTTATGTTTACATTAAATCGTCCTGATGTATTCCCAACGGGTGATTTAGGTGTCCAAAAAGGGTTTCAACAATTTTATAAATTGAAAGAATTACCTAAACCAAAAGACATGGAACAAAAAGCTGAAAAGTGGAAACCTTATCGATCTGTAATGAGTTTATATTTTTGGAAAGTGGTGGACGGACCCTTCGAATGGTAAAACACATATGATTGATATAGTCTTTTTTGATATTGGGGGAGTCTTATTAACCATTTCCCCTGAAGCAACGATTCAACAATTATCTCAGCACACTGGTCTTACGCCTGAGATTGTACGATCAGCTTTTCCTGAAGATGCACATGATGCATATGAAAAAGGGTTTATCCCAGATGAAGGATTTTATCAAGCTTATTTAAAGAATCTTCCATCACATAAGGGATTAACATCATCACAATTTTGGAATGCGTGGTCTCAGTTAATCGTAGGTGAAACGGAGACAATAGATGTTTTAATGTCTGTGTCCAGAACAACAAAAATATGGTTATTATCCAATACAAATCCCATGCATATTGAAAAAGAAATTCATGTGTATCAATTTCCACATCAAGTAGATGGGACAGTATATTCTTTCGATGTGGGATTGAGAAAACCGGATCCCGCCATCTACCTTAAGGCATGTGCGATGGCAAAAACTTCGCCCGAAAGAAGTATTTTTATCGACGATTTAAAAGAAAATGTTGATGTAGCCATTTCAGTAGGCATGAATGGAATCCATTTTAGAAATGTGATTCAATTGAAAAAAGAATTAGAACCATTTGGAGTATTATAATACAATGTTAAAAAAATAATTCTACTTATGTTTACCATTAATAGTTTATTCGCTATAGGCACAGACAATAGATGAATGGTCTGATGGAATAGATAATCTATCAACGTATTTTCGGTTAACGCTTATCAATCCATTATAGATATTTAAATTATCGAATATGGATAAATCGAATACCTACGGTAAGATATAATCCAGTTAAATCAATTGATGGTGATTCCCCATCCCAAATGGCATTATAAGTTTGTGTATCAACAATATCTGGCTCAGATTCATTGTAAGTCCACTTTCCCATCACACTATTCAATATTTTATTAACTGAAATAAACAGATCTTTTGATTCTCCAATTAGGATTGATGCTTCCAAACCAATTTTAGGTGAAGAGAGAAGAGTAGTAGCTAAATGATTTTCATCATCATTTTTAAAAACAAGATCTATTGGAAGGTGGAATTGTAAGGCGCTCCCAATAGGCCCTAATTGAAAAAGAGAAAAACTTAATCCAATCCCAGAACCTAAATGACTAACTGTTTCATTTCTACTATCATTTAACACACCTATTTGTCCAGAAAAATTGGCAGAAAAAGGCAAGAAGGGAGCAAACCAATGGCGAAACCCTAACTCTAAAGCATAACCTTCATTATACCCAAATGTCAAATCATCTACTCCCGGAGGTGAAGTTAGTTCATACATTTTATTTCCTTCTTTAATGGGTCGCCACTTTCGGACAACTTTTGCAATACTAGCATTAGGACCTACATCAGTTATACGAGCTAGGCCTCTTGGTTTCCCCGGAATGGTAATAGTTTTCCCTTTATAAGTTTTTTTACGATCACTTGTAGCTATTTCAAAAATGGAATTTTTTCTTAATCCTAAATTTTTTCCTGATAGAATGGTTATTTCTTTCCCATTTATTTCCACAATTTCACTGGATAAAATATAAAGGGTTTTTAATTTTGTTCGACATTGCCACCGCATTGACTCCAAAGCACTAATTAATGATTCGGCTTTAGCTCCACCAGTATGGTGTCCATATAATTTGAAGGATTCTTTTGATTTGCCGGTTTTAATATTTATTAAACGAACTTCTGCTTGAATGACTGTTTGAATATTAAATGGATATTCATCAACCTTCTCTAACTTTTTATCAAAGACAGCTGTGACAGTCTCTTTTATAATCCACTCAAATAAAGTATCATCTTCTTCATCTTTTTCTTTTTTTTTGACTTTATCTTTTGGCGGTACACCCTTTTGATTGTAAGCGATTATTTTAATGAATAATGCTTCTTCAGCGGCAGCTATTTTTCCAATCTCAACTACTTGGTTTTCATCAATTATTCCAGAAAGATGAAGTTTTTGTTCTTCTAATATGGCATCTAAATGAGATCGGTCAATAATATCAAATCGGCCTAGTTGCACTGCATCACTACTTACCATATTCGTGATTTTTTGCTCCACGGATTCTGGACCTGAATCTGCAGGTAAAATAATTAACTTTTTCCGTTCTAAAGTAATGTCATTACCCTGCGCCACAAGATAAGGCATAAAGAGAAAAAGTAGAGATATTAAATATTTCATTTCAGAAATTTACCACTAATAGGTTTTTGCCAGCCAATTGAGTAGGAGAGAGTTTTTGCTTCAGAATCAAACTCTATATTTTTTGATAATTCTTGAGAATAAGAAAGAATGAAAGATAAGCCGGGAGTAATCGGGTATTTGATTTCTCCAAGAATTTGGACTCGAGTCAAGTCAGATTGAACAATATCACTAATTTGAGAAAAATAATCTAATTCAATTTTTGATTCAAATTTTGAAATAGTCACATCCCATGTAAAAGCAGATTTAATATAGGATGTTTTCCATGTATCGTTAAAATAATCAGACATATCAAAAGCGAGACCTAATTCAAATGTCATATTTCCAGTGTTGCTTTTATTCAAAAAATATCCAATTCCATTATTATAGTGATAACGTAAAGATACGTTTGCTAACGTATTTTTCTCATAGGATACTGTCGTAAAACGATACCAATCGGGATAGGTAGAAAAAATTTGACTAGATTTATGTCTTAAATACAGATATTGATCATTCTCCAATGCATTCCCAAATAACCGAATATCATTAAATTGATTTCCCTTAACTCTCTTAAGCCGCGCATAGATTCCCGCGCCTGATTGTTGGTCTGCACCTTGAACAAAATTTAGTCTTGAATAAGCTGTCCAAACGGAAGCAATATCATTATTTGGATCATGCCCATACACTAAAGAATAGGAAAAAATGATGAGCCCTAGTTTTTTCATATACCCTATAGTTTAATCTTTTTCCCACTTTTCATCACAAGCATTGCAGATAATGAAAATATAATAGTCATGATTAAAGCCATAAAAAAACTAACCATTGGGTCTGAGTCAGAAACACCTAAAATAGTATGCCGGATTCCATTAATCATATAATAAATAGGATTAAAATAACTAATTGTTTGAGCCCAATCAGGAAGCATTTTTATTGAATAAAAAATGCCCCCGAGGAAACTTAGCGGTGTAAGAAAGAAATTCTGCATGGTAGCTAAATGGTCCCATGTATCTGCTAATTGCCCAAGCAGTAATCCCATACTTGCAAATGCCCATGAAACGAGAAAAATAAATCCCAATGTACCCCATATATTTTGAACAGGCATATCGATGAGTAATACCCCAACGAAAATAACCATAAGACCATTAATAAAACCTCGAAGTGCACCTCCAACAATATATGCAAATGAAATTTCAAATCCAGACAATGGTGCTGTTAATAAATCAGGCAATTGCTGAAGTAATTTCATTTGAAGCATAGATGATGCTGTATTTGATGTGGCATTTGAGAGGGTTGTCATCATAATTAACCCAGGCAAAATAAATAAAGTATACGGCACGCCATTTATCTCAGAAATTCGTTGTTCTAGTGTAAACCCAAATACAACAATATAGAGTCCAGATGAAATAACCCCAGGAAGGATTGTTTGTTTATATACAGATAAAAACCGTCCAACTTCTCGTTTTATTAATGTCCAAAGACCGATCCAGTTCATTGGTTAATCCCTTTCCCTGTCAAATGAAGAAAAACATCTTCTAGTGAAGAAGATGAAGATTCCACACTTTGTATGTGAATATCACAAGAACTGATTTGTTTAATAATATTGGGAAGGGAAGAATCAGGGTCATCAACACTAAAATGGAGGCGATTTTTTTCTTGAGTGTATGTGTATTCACTTAGGCAAGGAATTAATTTTTTGTCATATCCAGATAAATGAATGGTAATGCCAGATTGGCCTAATTCACGAGTTAATTCTTTTGGTGTCCCTTCCTTTAATATTTTTCCAGCATCTATAATAGCCACTTTTTCACACAATAATTCTGCTTCTTCAATGTAGTGTGTTGTTAATAAGATAGTTTTTCCATCTGAATGAAGATCTCTTAAATATTGCCATAAATCATGCCTCAATTCGACATCCACCCCAGCGGTTGGTTCATCAAGAATAATAATGTTAGGATCATGGACTAATGCTTTGGCTAATTGGAATCTTCGTTTCATTCCGCCAGATAATTGTCGTAAACGAGAATTTTTCTTTTCCATTAACCCCATTCGGTCTAATAATTGGTCAATTTGGGGCTTTGCTTTTATTGCAGGAATACCATAATAACCTGCCTGGAAATAAAGCAGTTTTTCTATAGGGAAAAACCAATCTACGGATAATTCTTGAGCGGCAATGCCAACGTGCGATCGGGTAAAACGATAATCTTTAACCGTATCTTTTCCCATAATATTGGTTTCACCTGTATCTCGTCGTACTAATCCAGTTAATATATTAATTGTTGTCGTTTTTCCTGCTCCATTTGGTCCGAGTAAACCAAAAAATTGTCCTTGTTCTATTTGAATATTAACGCCATTAAGTGCATGAACATTATCGTAGGATTTTTTTAATCCAGAAATTTGTATTGCAGGTGTGCTCACGAATCAAAACCCGATATGTTGTTCAAATGGTGATGGAAAATCAAATCCTTCAACACCTGGGAAATGGGCAATAGACACAATAAATGGCCAAGGAATTAAAATTGATGCTTCAACATTTTTGGTTTTTGATTTTCCTTTTCCCGTTACATTTGGCACTTGAAATTTTGGGTGGTGAATCCATATCCCATTTTCATCATAGCCATTTACGTAGACAAATATTTTATCTTGATCAATCCCAATTTTTTTTAATGGCTCATGATTGTCTAGAACAATTAAAATTAGATCTCCAACAATTTCTTCAATTTTCATCATTTTTGTTTCCATGTGATACCCCTAGAATGTGAGTTAAAATAAATAAGCTAATTGAACCTATGAAAAATTAAGGGACAAATTTGTAAATAGCCCCAATGTAATCCACAATATATAATTCTCTCTGTTGGTCTTCCCCAAAAGAAGAAATGAACTTCGGCATGCTTGAGCTATTATTATTTAAGATTAATTGTTCGTTTCTGAAGTCTACCATTTGATTATTTTCTTTTTTGAAGGACCAAATGCGTCCCGTACAATAGTCACCGAAAATATAACGCCCGAATAATTCAGGTATAGATTTTCCGCGATAAACATATCCTCCTGTTACGGAACACCCCGTGGCGGCATTATCATCAAACCCCATGAGTATTTTCATATAATTTGCATTGTTAGGGTATTCATAAATAGGTAGTACTAAATCTTCTTTATTACAATTTTCTTCAGGAGAATAACAATGATTTCCTTCCATAATTTTCCAACCAAAATTGGTCCCACGTGATTCTGGATGTGAGATCCAATTAATTTCTTCCCACAAATTTTGTCCTACATCTCCAATTAGAAGATCTCCAGAATGTTGATCAAATGAGAAACGCCACGGATTCCTCAACCCATAGCACCAAATTTCCGGAAGCATGTTCTTTGTATTTATAAATGGATTATCTTTTGGAATGTTATATGGATTACCAGAATTCACATCAATTCGAAGTATTTTCCCAAACCAATTATTGAGTTGTTGCGCATGATTAAAGGGATCACCAAACTTTCCGCCATCTCCAAAACCTATATAAAGAAATCCATCATTTGGGCCAAAAGAAAGATGACCACCATTATGATTTCCAAAGGGTTGGGCAAGGGATAACAATATCAATTCCGATGATGGATCTGCGCTATTGGGATTAGATGAAACTTGAAACCGCGCCACAATAGATGAATCATTTTTATTGACATAATTCACATAAAAAAACCCATTTTCTTTATAACCGGGGTGAAAAGCCAAGCCTAATAAACCTTCTTCGCTACCGGGGAGTTTTGAACTGTGAACGTGATGAGAAATATCTAAAAATGGCTCTCTTAATGTTTTACCATTTTGTATAATATGGATGGTGCCTTTTTGAGAAACAACAAATAGACGTTTTGATTGATCATTTGGTTGTGCAATAAAAAGTGATTTAGAAATTTTAGTTTTTGTTTTTTGCAGACTATAGGATTCTGAAAAACCAAAACAACTTAAAAAGATTAAACTAATAATTAATCGCATTAAAAAGATTTGACCAATAATAGGAATTCTTCTTCAGTTAAAATAGGTATATTAAGTGATTCTGCTTTTTCTCGTTTGGATCCTGCTCCAGGACCAGCAATAACATAGTTTGTTTTTTTACTAACAGACCCAGTTGCTTTTCCGCCTAATTTTTGCACCATATTTTTAGCTTCTACCCGAGTAAATTGGTCAAATGACCCAGTGAATACAAAGGTAGTATCTTTAAGTGGCTGATGTTCAGGTAATTGTATTTTTTCAAATGACACCCCCAATTCCATACAATGAGTTACCATAGATATATTATCATGATCTGACCAAAATTGAATAATTGTTTCTGCAACAATGGGCCCAATTTCATCAATATTCTCTAACTCTTCTTGGGTCGTTTTTTGGAATAAATCTAAATCCCCTAAAAAATATTTTTCTAATACTTTTGAAATATGTTCGCCCACATTCCTTATACCCAAAGCATAGATAAATCGTGCAAATGTTGTTTGTTTTGATGAAGCAATTGCTTCAATCAAATTTTTTGCAGATTTTTCTCCCATTCGATCTAGGTTTGCTACAATATCAACAGATAATGAAAAAATATCGTCAATATTTTTAATGATTGATTTATCAACTAATTGGTCAACTATCTTTTCGCCAAAACCATCAATATTTAATGCTAGTTTTGATACAAAATGTTCTATATGACCTTTAAGTTGCGCCATACATGATAAATTAGTGCACCGAATAACAACATCATCGCCAAAGCGATTTGCTTCATGACCACAAACAGGACATTGTTTTGGAATAATAAAAGGGTATGAATCTTTATTTCGTTTTTCGCTTACAACTTTTACAATCTTAGGAATGACGTCTCCTGCGCGTTCAATAATAACCGTATCCCCAATTCTAACATCCTTCCTATCAATTTCATCTTGATTGTGTAGAGTTGCATTTGTGACAGTAACACCTCCGACAAAAACAGGCTCAAGTTTTGCGACTGGCGTCAAAGCGCCAGTACGCCCAACCTGTACATCAATTTCATGTATGACAGTTGTTGCTTGTTGTGCTTGAAATTTTCCTGCTATTGCCCAACGTGGAGACCGACTCCTAGTACCCAAAATTCCGCGAGTAGGATAATGATCAATTTTGAATACAGTTCCATCAATTTCATAAGGAATTTCGTTTCGAATTGATTCCATTTTTTCATGGTACTGAATTAATGAATCTAAATCTAGACATTCATTGATATAGGGATTTGTGGGTAATCCCCATTTGTTTAAGACAGTTAAAAATTCAAGATGCGAATCAAAGGTATGTCCATCAATCATTCCTGCTTCATAAAAATAAACAGATAAAGGTCGCTTTGCAGTTAATTTTGGGTCTAATTGCCTTAAACTTCCGGCAGCTGCATTCCTAGGATTAGCAAAAGGGGGATCCTCATCCTTTTCTCGGATTGAGTTGAGTTGTTTAAAATCCGACTTAGAGATAAATACTTCACCTCGAACTTCTAATAATTTTGGCGGAGGTAATTTATGATTTCGCAAAATAAGGGGAATAGCTCCTATGGTTTTCAAATTTAAAGAAATATCTTCACCCGTATAACCATCCCCGCGAGTTGACCCATGAATAAATTGCCCATTTTCATAGACAACTTCAACACCGATGCCATCTAATTTAGGTTCACCAACAAATGTAAATATTGACTTATTATCCAATTGTTTCATTATACGGTTATAAAATGCTTTTAATTCATCTTGGTTCATTGCATTTGCTAATGATAGCATGGGTATTCTATGGGCTAATGTACCAAAGGAATTAAGGGGTTTATTCCCTACGCGTTGAGTTGGTGAATCAATAGATACAAAATCAGGGTACTTTTGTTCTAAAGACTCTAATGTGCGAAATAAACTATCATATTCGCCATCTGAAATAATAGGATCGTTTAAAATATAATAACGGTAATTATGATCTTCAATTTGCTTACGAATAGATTGGATTTCCAATTTGGGGTTAGTCATCGATTAAGAATCTTCTTCCATTTATAATATTTAACAGGATCAATAAATCTTTGTGATATTGGAGATATTTCTCCTTTATCATTAAGCGGATATGCATATGACCCCTGAGAATAAGTTTTTACATAGTAAAAATATTCTACAGTAATTCCGGGATAAGCTTTTTGATTAAGTTTAAAAATATGGATTCCCCTTTTTTCTACTAAGGGTTGCTCTTGGAATTGGTCCATTTGATCTGTTTTAATAAAAATAGAAATTGTTTCAAGAGAATCTTTTGGGAAATCAATAAATAGTTCAAGTTCAATTAGTCGATTTAGGAAGAAAGGTTCGGGCGAATGATGGATAAGTTTTTCTGATGGTTTAAAAAGAAGATGTAAAATGCCGACAGGTTTACTGTTAGGTGTAGTTTGCCCATTTAATACAACAAGTATTAATGATAATACTAATATATAATTTAATTTTCCCATACCTGTAATTGTTAATTTGTTTTTAAACATTCGAACCACGGCTCTGTATGCAAATCAGATAAAAATATTTTTTTATCTTCGTCGCCTTGGATGCCATTACTGGCTTCTTTTGATAATAGAAAATATTTTTCCATTTTTTTTGAATCATTTAAAGCAGCATAAGCGCGAGACATTCCTTCATAGCCGTATGCTAAATCAAAATCTTTAAAAGCATGTTTATTTGTTAAATTCATACAATTTTGAGCATGATCGAGTGCTTTTTCTCCATGACCTAATACAGCATATACATGTGAAATAAGCCATTCACCGCGCTGCTCATTTATAGGTTCAAATTGTGGAGATTCTTTCCAATGATAGTTAGATGCTTTTGAAAAATAAACCATTCGAGCATCATCTTTGTCATCTCTATTCTCTTTCATTAACAAATTCCAAGTTTGCATATTCATTTCTATCCCAAGGTAATGATGCATTTTTTGGTCATTATTCATAATGATTTCCTTTTATAAACATCCCTTTTTCAAATTGTAAATAAGATTATTTGATATCTTATAATTCTTTCACCTGTAGACATTCCCCGCGCCACCACTTTTCATCATAATCTCCATCGATGAAATATAGTGTGGCGCAATTTGCATTTGAAATTGTTACAAAAGGTAAAATCTGATCTGGAATATGCAAGACCACAATAAATGTATGAAATTCTTCCTTAGACAATTTGCCCAATAGAGATAATGCTTGAAAGGAGAAATATATATCATCCCACGATGAAACGGTTGTTGATTCTATATCAATTAGAAATATGCGGTCATTTTCATCCATATAAAACCGTTGACCAATTAATTTTGGAGCTAATTTTTCTGTTTTAAAATATTCTTCAGTTAAAATAGATAAATGCCTATCATTATATTTTGGGTTTGACATATTTACCCAAAAGAATAGTCCTATAATTATGAATACTTTTTTCATCATTTAAATATTTTTTGATACAATAACCCAACTCCAATTAACAAGATTAATAAGCCAAAAGTTATGGTTTTTTGTAAATCTATAATAGAATAGATCCTACTTGTTGCTTCAAGTATTTTAGGCTTGTTAAGAAACTCATTTTGCCCAAATTCCCATTTTAATGTGTCATTTGATATAGCCAATGCATTCGTAGATTGAACAACACCTGGAGTAATTAGCCTAAATTTAAATTGGTCATCTTTTAGATTAATTATATTTTCGAGTTTACTTTCATAAGGATCCATAGCAGTATTGAGTTGAGAAATGAATAGTGTATCAATTTGTTCAAATGGTTTCAAAATACGAGAAAGGAATAAACCTCTATCCGCGTGCAATTCATCCATTAGGTTTTCAGATTGTATATGAGCAAAAGTATTTTTAAAATGGTTAGAAAGTCGATCTTGGCGATATGGAAGTGTTATTTTGGTGTCCTTATATAATTGAGTTAAAGCCGAATCGATAATACTCATTAATGCTTCAGGTAGCCATTGAATACTATCCATTTTGTCAGTTAATAATGATTCTGATAATAAGGGTGTACCTCTATAATCTAATAATTTAGGGAACGTAACTTTGAATTCATAAGTAGTAGAAAACCAATTTTTATTTATGGATGATTCAATTATATAACCAATTGAATGATCAGATATATTCTGTGATATAATAGAATTTGACGCTATAAATCCGTCAGTTAATTTTTCCCAGATGATATCTCCATCCTCATTTGTTGATGTTGTAAAAATTGAGCGCCAATTAGGAGAAGACGGATGTATAAAGTCGTGGTTAAATATATCTAAGGAATCTCCTTTTGAGAAAAATTGGATATGAGATCGACCATCTGGGTGAATACGGATTGTTATGATATTTTCCACGCAACCAGAAAAAATGATAAATAATAATATGACTGAAAGTTTCTTCAATTTAAACATATGATTGAAAATACAAAAAAAAGATCAGTGATTGTATGGGATTAAGTTGTGTATTCCAATAAAAATGAATTAGCTTCTAAGCATGATGAATAACTATTCTTTCTTTAAAAGGGTTCAAGATGGGGCAATTTTACTATTATTATCATCATTTGTATTTTCTCAATCTTCAATAATCCAACGAACCGATCAAGGGGTTATTGATTACGAAAAACGTGTTATTGTTGGAAAAGGGATTGCTAAAATCCAGCTGTCCAACACTGAATCCCCATCCCCAAGCGATAAAAAAATCAAATTTGCACAGGGGTCTGCTAAAAACAGAGCTAGAAATAATATTAACAACCTTGTCAAACAAATAAATTATAATGGAATTCCTCTTGGGGAATTCATGCAATATGACCCCACAATTGAAAAACGTATCTCATCTTATGTTTCAAGCGCATACCAAAATGGGGAGGTTGAATTTATTAAAGATGGTAATGTTGAAGTAGCTATGGCTATTTCTATGGTGGGGTTATCAGAAATTATTTTTCCTGGAGTTGGCTTTGCACCAGACAAACCGAAAAGTGTGCAATATTTAATGACTCGCTCAACAGTTCCTAAAGCACATAGAATTACAGGTATTGTTATTGATGCGAGAAATACAACATTAAAGCCTGCTCTTGCTCCCCGAATAGTAGATGAAAATGGTACACCCATTTATGGAATGAATAATTCTACTCGAGGGAATGCTATTAATAGAGGATTAGTTGGTTATGCAAGATCTCTAGACTCTCCAGAACTAAAAAACCGTATAGGTAATAATCCTCTCATTATTACAGCTTTAAATAAAGATTATTCAGGAAGCACAAACCCCGTTGTATCTTTAAAATCGGGGCTTGAAATAAAAACAGCCCAAAAATCATTTCATTTATTTGATGAGTGTAAAGTACTTGTTCTCATTAACTAAATTCGTTTTTTTCTTTATCTGAATCTTTTGAAATTCAGTAATGCAAATTAATTCAAAGGCCATTCTTATGTTACAGGATGGCCATTTTTTTATAGGGAAAACTTTTGGAGACGAAGGAGAAAGTATTGGTGAAGTCTGTTTCAATACAGGCATGACTGGATATCAAGAAATTCTAACAGACCCATCCTATTGTAAACAAATCGTAACCATGACTGCGCCCCACATTGGGAATTATGGTATTAATTCCGAAGATGTTGAATCTAAAAACATCCAAGTTTCAGGATTTGTTATTAAAGAAGAAACAGAGGTACCATCTAACTGGCGCTCAACTCAATCCATTGGTGATTATTTAAAAGAACAAAACATCGTTGGAATCCAAGGAGTCGATACGCGAGCCTTAACGAGACATATCCGAAATCATGGAGCTATGAACGGAATCATATCAACGATTGATATGGATATTGAGTCGTTAAGAGAAAAACTTAATCATACCCCTGAAATGGCTGGACTTGACTTAGCCAAAGAAGTAACATGTAGCCAATCCTATAATTGGACATCGACCACCAATGGAAAATATAAAGTAGCTGCTATTGATTTTGGAATTAAACACAATATATTACGATTGTTAGAAAGTCATGGTTGTGATGTAACCGTATTTCCTTGCCATGTTTCACCTATTGAAATAATGAACTTTAATCCTGATGGTGTATTTTTAAGTAATGGGCCCGGGGATCCATCAGCAGTGAAGTATGCAATTGAAATGGTGAAAGATATTTTGGGTAAGAAACCCATATTTGGTATTTGCCTAGGTCATCAAATATTAGCACTAGCTTTGGGGTCAAAAACATTTAAACTGAAGTTTGGACATCGCGGGTGCAACCATCCTGTCAAAAATATAGAAAATGGTAAAGTAGAAATAACAAGTCAGAATCACGGTTTTGCGGTGGATTTGGATTCTCTTCCGCATAACGTAGAACCAACACATATAAATTTAAATGACAATACATCAGAAGGAATTCGTTGCGATGAATTAAATGCATTCTCAGTTCAATATCATCCAGAGTCTAGCCCGGGGCCACATGATAGCCATTATCTTTTCAAGCAATTTATCGATATGATAGAAAATAAGTAGCTACACCGAACATAGGTTAAAAAATGGGATTAAAAGAGTTATTAATAATAAAGAAACTATGTGTTCTCAGTAATCCTGTACTAAAAAGACATGTCTAAGCGAACAGATATAAAATCCATTTTAATCATTGGTGCTGGTCCAATTGTGATTGGTCAAGCCTGTGAGTTTGATTATTCGGGGACACAGGCAACTCGCGCACTAAAAGAAGAAGGATACCGTGTTATCTTAGTGAATTCAAACCCCGCAACAATTATGACAGATCCAGATTTAGCAGATGCAACTTATATTGAACCTCTAACAGTTGAATATTTAAAAGCCATTATTAAAAAAGAAAGTCCGGATGCAATTTTACCAACCGTTGGAGGTCAAACAGCTCTTAATTTAACTATGGATTTATATCGTGAAGGTATTCTTGAAAAAAATAATGTTCAGTTGATTGGTGCTCAAGTGGATGCCATTGATAAAGCAGAGGATCGAGAGCGTTTTAAAAAAGCTATGGATGAAGTTGGTATTGATACAGCAAAAGGTGGATTTATTCATACATGGGAAGAAGCAGAATCATTACTGGATGAAATGCAATTTCCTATTATTATTCGTCCATCGTTTACCATGGGTGGTACCGGTGGTTCTGTAGCATATAATAGTGATGAATTTCAACAATTAATCGAAAATGGATTGAGCGCAAGCCCAACAACAGAAGTACTCATGGAAGAATCACTTTTGGGTTGGAAAGAGTATGAGATGGAAGTGGTACGGGACAAAGTTGATAATGCCATTATTATTTGTTCTATTGAAAATATTGATCCTATGGGAATTCATACCGGAGATTCAGTGACCGTTGCTCCAGCTATGACATTATCGGATAAAGAATATCAGCAAATGCGCAATTGGTCGATTCATTGTTTACGAACGATTGGTGTTGAAACGGGCGGATCAAATGTTCAATTTGCTGTTAATCCGGAAAACGGAAGAATGATTGTGATTGAGATGAACCCAAGAGTGAGTCGATCTTCCGCTCTCGCATCAAAAGCCACGGGGTTTCCCATTGCTAAAGTAGCTGCAAAATTGGCTGTGGGCTATACTCTAGATGAGCTCCCTAATGATATTACAGGAAAAACATTAGCAGCATTTGAGCCTACTATTGATTATGTAGTCACAAAAGTTCCTCGTTTTGATTTTGAAAAATTTCCATCGGCATCAGGGCATCTTGGTGTTCAAATGCAAAGTGTGGGAGAAGCCATGTCGATCGGGCGGACATTTCGAGAAAGTTTGCAAAAAGCATTTAGATCACTAGAAGTTGGTTTGGATGGACTTGAACCAAAACTACCTGCTGATGGAGACGAAGATGTAAGCCGCGCACGATCATTGGACATGTCTGCATTAAGGTATGGGACTGCATTTCGATTGCTAAAAGTACGCCAAGCATTAATGGATGGGCAGTCTATTGAAAATATGTATGAAGTAACAAAAATTGATCCGTGGTTTTTGTATCAGATTAAATTATTGATAGAGAGCCAGCATATTGATAATCCTGTAAGTGGAGCCATGTCTCTAAAGAAATTAAAGCAAAATGGATATTCCGATAGACAAATTGGACGATTGTGGAAAAAATCTGAGTTGGAAATCCGAGATTTGCGAATAAATGAGAATGTACTTCCATCTTATAAAGTTGTGGATACATGTGCTGCAGAATTTAAAGCACAAACACCTTATTGCTATTCAACCTATGATGAAGAGAATGAAATTGTACCGCTGGAAGGGAAAAAGATCATTATTCTTGGAGGTGGCCCAAACCGTATAGGGCAAGGAATTGAGTTTGATTATTGTTGTGTTCAAGCTGTCTTTGGTTTACAAGATTTAGGTTACAAAACGATCATGGTAAATTGTAATCCAGAAACAGTGAGTACAGATTTTGATTTGGTAGATAGACTTTATTTTGAGCCGGTAACTTTTGAAGATGTATTAAACATTGTGGAATTTGAAAAGCCCAATGGCATTTTAGTCCAATTTGGCGGACAGACCCCTTTGAAGATTGCAAGAGCATTATCAGATGCTGGAGTTCCTATCATTGGAACATCTCCAGAGAATATTGATTTAGCAGAAGATCGAGAAAAGTTCGGAGCCATTTTAGATAAACTAAATGTGACTTGTCCAAAATATGGGACAGGGCGGACACTGGATGAAGTAGTCGTTGTTGCTGAAAATATTGGCTTCCCCGTTCTTGCTAGGCCTAGTTATGTCCTGGGTGGTCGCGCAATGGAAATTGTATATTCCAAAGAACAATTGATTGATTATATTGCTCGTTCAGCAGATGTTACCGCAGGGCATCCTATATTAATTGATGAGTTTTTAGAAGATGCTTTCGAGTTTGATGTGGACGCACTTTCTGATGGAGAATCGGTTCATATTGGTGCCATTATGCAACATATTGAAGAAGCGGGAATTCATTCCGGTGATTCAGCATGTGTCTTACCTCCATATCGAATCACGACAAATGCGATGGAAGAAATTATTCGTATAACAAAATCGCTAGCTATAGAATTGAAAGTGATTGGATTAATTAATCTCCAATTCGCTTTTAAAGATAATCAAATATATGTATTAGAAGTAAACCCTAGAGCAAGTCGAACAATTCCCTTTGTAAGTAAAACAACAAATGTTCCTTTGGCGCGAATTGCAGCAAAACTTGCTGTAGGAGAAAAATTAAAAGGGATGAATCTTAATACCTGGGATGAGTTAAAACATATAGCCGTTAAAGAAGCTGTTCTACCATTTAATAAATTTCCTGAAGAGTCTATATTTTTGAGCCCCGAAATGAAATCTACGGGTGAAGTAATGGGGATATCATATTCACTCGGCGAATCGTTTAGAAGAGCTACTATTAGCGCTGGAAGTGAAATTCCTGATACAGGTCAAATATTTATATCAGTGAATAGTCAAGATAAAATGGCTGCAATACCTATTGTTAGAGATTTTCATGAATTTGGATTTGACATTATTGCAACATCAGGGACTGCTCGTGAATTGAGTCGTAATGGTATTCCAGTAAAATCTATTTTTAAGGTAGGAGAGGGTCGTCCAAATGTAGTAGATGGTATTAAAAATGATGAAATTGATTTAGTTATTAATACACCCTTAGGTGCACAGTCACGTTATGATGAAGAGGCTATTGGACGCGCATGTATACAAAAGGGTATAATGGCAATTACAACCCTTTCTGGCGCAGAAGCAGCACTTCGTGCTATCCGATCTAAAAGAGAGATTGTTGTAAAAACCATTCAAGAATATCATTAAATAAATATAAAAATTCCTGTTTGCTTATTGATAAATAAATCAATAGTATATTTAACGAATTCTTATTACAAATTTGTAAAGCAGAGCTAGAAAATCCAGATGGAAGAAAAAGAATACGATAAACCAATAGACGATTTGCTAAAAGCAAATAAAGATATGTTCGATCAATTAAACGCGCTTGCTGAGGTTGAAGCCGTTGAACCATTCGATGATGAAATTCCTGAAGAGCATCTTCAAGAAAAACATATAAGCAAATTAACATCTATACCATCTTATTTAAAAAGTGCCTATTTAAATAATGATTTATTTAGATACGCGTTATGGGCAATTATTATGCTCGTAATTTCATCAACCGTATTGACTATTGTAGAATACGATACATTCAAAGAATCTGTAGGTGGTCATATTGGCAAAGATGACCCATCTTTTTCAGATACATTTTATAATACATTTTGGTGGTCTGTTGTTACATTTACGACTGTTGGTTACGGAGACGTAAGTCCTGTTACTCACTTTGGGAAATTTTTAGCTATAATAATTATGTTATTAGATTTTGGTATTGTGACATTACTTGGTGGAGCCGTGGCTTCAGTATTAGTCGCCGCAAGATTAAAAGGAGATGAAATATTGGATGAAAATAAATTTAAAGGTCATTTAATCATTGCTGGATGGAATCAATTTGTACCGTCCGTTTTAAGATTACTTGATGAAAATAAAGAAGCTAATCCAATTGTAATATTGGTTAATGAAACAGATCAGGAAATAATTAAACGTGCTATTTCAGGACTCCAACGATTAGATGTAACACATTTATCAGAAAATTTTACTCAGGAGGCCGTTCTTAGAAAAGCATTTCTTGAACAGGCTGGTATGTTTATAGTCTTACCAGATAATTCGGGGCTTCTACCAAATGAAGCACCTGATGAAGATAAGACTGTATTAACAACATTAACTGCAAAAGCTATTTCTGAAAGTGTACGTGTTGTTGCTCACGTTTTTAATGGCGAAAATATTTCTCATCTTCAAAGAGCAAATGTAAATGAAATTGTTTTCACTGATAATCATGTCCCTCATCTATTAGCAAGACACATTACGGACCCTGGTGTCCCGCAACTTCTTGATGAACTCATAAATGAAGAAGCAAATAATAAAGGTATTAGCGTAGCCCCCATTCCAAAAGGGTTAGTTGGCCTTGCGCATAATAAAATATCAGCTTACTATAAATTCAAACATAAGCAATTGCTTATTGGTTATGCAATTAGAAAATCGGGATTTAGCCTAGAAGACCAGATGGGAGAAAGCGGCAGTCCCCTCATTAGAGATATGATTACAGAACAGCTAGATAGTGCTGGAATTAATCTAACAAGTGATGAACACATCATTGTAGAAATTAATCCGTCAGACGACTATGTTGTAGACGCAAAACATCAAGCATTAGTATTGAGTTAATAAATGAATCCAACAAAAGAACAAATTAAAAAAATTAATCATTTCTCCAAATTGCCAGAAGAAATGTGCGCTAAAATTGCAGAGCAAGTCACTTTAAAAGAATGTAAACCTAAAAAACGTTTATTTAAAGAAGGGGATACTGGAGATACTATGTTACTTGTTTTTCAGGGGCAAGTAGAAGTATCAAAAGATATTATGGTTAAAGCAGCAAGTGGCTTTACTATGTCTAGAAAATCTATTATTCGTTTAGAAACAACAGATCCGCCTCCTGAAACTGAACCGATATCAGAGGCGACAGTTTTTGTTGTGCAAGTTCCAGCCTTTGGGATTGGTGAATTTTCTTTAGTACTTGATGATGCGATTCGCACTGCCCATGTTCATGCGACAACACCATTAAAATATGGAATATTAAAACTTGCGGACTTTACAAAACTGGTTGATGAAAATCCATCTATTGGTGGCCCGGTTTATTATGAAGTTGCAAAAGCGGCCGTTGAAAATTTAGCGACGGCAAGCCAAGATATTGGGAATTTAACTCAAGCCTTCTTTTTCGCTCTGACTCGTTAATTACTTTTTAATTGTTAACTTTTCTCCGGATTTAGGATTGTTTAATTCAATATTTAGGTTTAGTACTTGGATAGCATTTTGAATTAAACTGATTTCATTTTCATGTATAAATTCATCTGCATTTGCAATATCAACAAATGCTTTAATCAAATTGATTAAATAGTCTGAATCATCTTTATGTGTTTCAAAAATAGTTTGAATGGACTGATCAAACTGGTTTTGCCTAGTATCTTCATTTCCTAGTTCAATGAATTTTTGTGTAGTAATACCAAAAACGGAATTAAAACTATCATCTGAAACATTAGGCACAAATTGTCCAAATCGATCAAAAATAATACCTTTTTCAGACTGATCTATTTCTTGATCGGCAAAAAATGCAATGCATAACAAAGAGTAAAGAATGTCATTGCTTTCAGTCCATGTGATTTGTTTATCATCTTCCGGTTTTTCTCGTGCAGATATTTTTCTTTGTAAATCCTCCATTCGTTCTTTATCAGCTTCATTTAAATATCCATCTTGCTTGAGTCGTTTTTGCATAAGTTTATCGACCTCTAAAGATAAAAACTGCGCATCACGCTCTAGAACTTCAATGCGTTTATCCATTAAACTGAATAATAATTCCTTAAATGGGTCTAGTTGGTCTTTCTCTGGGGCAAAATAAATATTTAAGTTTCCACGATCCGTATCTTCCCAAAACGTAGGCCCAAAAATAGATAACAAAAAACATTGAGTATTTGCATTTTGTTTAAATGTTTTTTCATCAAAATAAGCTAAATCATCTAAATAATCTTGAGCAATAGCTTCAGCAAAATCATATTTTTTCATGGATAAGTAAAATAATGCAAGACCAATTTGAATTCGTCGAGTACCGTTATTACCACCTAAAATACCTTTATCTACGCCATCTTTGGAATAACCAGGTGGTTTATCAAGTTGTAGGATAAGGTCAAGTAAAGCTAACTGGTCTTCATCGTTCCATCCTTTTTCATGGATGAGCACTTGGCATTTTCTTAATTCAAATGTTAGTGTATCAACAATAAAATATAATGATGGATTTGACTCTGCATTTTTATAAATATCATTCGCATAAAATTTGAATTTGTCGTAGCAATATTTTGCCATATCAACACGATCAACTTTTATGTATTCTTGTATCATATTTGAATAGTGAAAGGCAAGATTATATAAATTTCTAGGTTCATTATTTTTATATGCGTGTTTAATAGCAAACCTGAAAAGTGTGTTGAAGCGGATGTTAACATTATCCATAATTGTATTATCATTTGCCCCGATACATGTTTTGCCAATATCAACTAATTCTGCTGGGATAAGGGAAGCAATATCAAATCTGTCATTTTCAATCATTTTGATATATGCATTCCCCAAGAGGCGAAATACTTTTGTTTCATAAAATGTGGAAGTATCTGCCATTTCTTGGTATTGTAATTCAGTATAAGTTCGAAATGTGGCATTATTTCGAATAGTTGATGTAAGATTAAAAAATGCAGGATTGAAATCGTTTTTTTCAGAAATGTATAATTGAACAATAGTACTTATTTCTCTTATAATATTTGTTTGGGTTTCTTTGAATTCTGTAAAAGCTAATAAATCATCTAATTGATCAAGAGAACTCATGATTTCTTTTTGATATTCATCTACAATCCCCAGATCATTTCCCATAGCTGATTTTATTCTAGGTGTTTTCATTTTATGGATAAATGTCTTTATGATTTCAGAAATAGTTTTAACTACATTACTTGTTTTAGAATAAAGAAGTATATAAAATATATATGGAAGGGCAAAAATAGATGCAATAAACAAAAATACATATGTATTTAGCACTACACTTGATACGCGATTTAATGGTTCAACATAAAACATAATAAAAATAGCATGAAGCGATGAAAGTATAAGAAACCAAACGTAGCTTAGGCTTAACCAATCTTTAACAAATAAATCCATTAGTTTAGGAGATGATTCTGCTGCAATTGCAATAACAATGATTAATGTCCCTAAAACCATAGCTAATACCCCGCCCCATATTTCAGGCGCAAATCCTAAATCAATATTCTCATGATCGGAAATTGAAATATTTAGGCGATTATCAAAAAAATTAACAATAGATGGAAAATTCACATGAAATGCATAATCGACAAATAGCATACCCAGCAGAACAATGGAAAAAGAAATTATTGTTCTATAATTGAATTGTAAGCTATTGAACTTGACAAGGGCAGTATTAATGTTTTTCATAGTTTGAGTCTTTGTTAGCGAAAATTAATTGTTTTTTTTGATATATTTATGCATGGTCTTTTATTCTAATGCGTGAATATAAAATAAAAGCTACAATAGACTAAAGATTGAAGCAACAAACCTTCGTAATGGGAAGAATAAATATTTTAACAGTGTTTTAGGAGAAATCTTGACCTTCTATAAAACACAGAGTAAGTTTTCACGAATTTTAGTGTGGGTGTACGTCGCAAACCTACCTATTATTTTCGAGGAAATTGCGACAAAGACTATTGTAAAGGAAAGTCATGGGAAATTGGAGTCAAAATCATGATTTGGTCTACACATTTGTTTGTGTCTCATATTTAGCAGATGGAGAAGTAGACGATTCAGAAAAAGAAGCAATGCGAGGGAACGTTAAGGTTATGGCACCGGACCTATCTGATGATGATTATGATGCTATAGAAGCATCTGTCATTGATAAGTTTATTGAACTTGGTAGTGAAAGTGCACGATTTGCTCAGTACACCGAATCATTAACTTCTTTAAAATCATTACTTAGTTCAGATGAAGATCGATTTAAGTTAGTTAAAAACTTAGCTTATATCGCTCGTGCTGATGATTTCATTCATGAGAATGAAATGGCGATGATTGAAGAATCTGTCAGTGTTATGGAAATGACAGATAAAGTTAGCTTAGTAAAAACAGACTCAACATTATTTGTTGATTTTAAAGGCTAATAACTTTTCACACTAACAAAATGCACTTAATAACCCCGGTTTTACCGGGGTTATTATTTTATTTACGGAATAATAAAGGTATGAGTAACAATCGAATAGGTGAAGATCGCCGAGGAAACGATCGTCGTAAAAAAGAGCAGCGCGATTCTGATCGCCGGGTAATACCCACCTTTACTGATATTAAAGAAAAAAGAAAAAAAGATAACAGGCTGCCTAAAGATCGTCGCGACAATCCGAGAAGAGATACAACCGATAGACGAAATTAAATCTAAATTTTGATTATTCTCTAACTTGCCCATTCCCCGTTACGACAAATTTAGTTGTCGTTAACTCACGAAGACCCATCGGTCCGAACGAATGTAATTTTGTAGTACTAATCCCAATTTCAGCCCCCAGTCCAAGCTCACCGCCATCATTAAATCGGGTGGATGCATTTACGATAATTGCTGAACTATCTAATGATTGAATAAATGTATCAATCGAAATTTGATCTTGGCTGATAATTGCTTCGGTATGATCACTGGTAAATTGTTGAATATGTGAGATTGCATCGTCTAAACTATCAATTACTTTTACTGATAATATTAGTTCAAGAAATTCCGTATCATAATCATCATTAGTAGCAGGTACAACTATATCTGAATAGGATTGAGTTACATCACATCCACGTATTTCTACTTTAGCGGCAACAAGTTTATCAATTATTCTAGGTAAAAATTTATTAGAAATACTTTTATGAATTAGTAGCGTTTCCAATGAATTGCATACACCGGGACGTTGTACTTTCCCATTCATAACTATGGCAATTGCCTTATTAATATTAGCTGTTTTATCAACATAAACATGGCAATTTCCTTTATAGTGCGCAATAACTGGGACAGTAGCAACCGAATATATATGTCTAATAAGTCCTTCTCCTCCTCGCGGAATGATTACATCTAGCACATCATTCATTTTTGCCATTTCATCTATGTTAGCTCTATCAGTAGAAGGGACAATATCAATTACACCTTCAAGGTTATACGTTTTTAATACAGTTCTCATTACTCTAACTAATTCCATATTCGAATGAAAAGCTTCAGAACCCCCTCTCAATAAAAGTCCATTTCCTGCAAAAAAGCATAAAGAAGCTGCTTCAATAGTTACATTTGGTCTTGATTCATAAATAACCCCAATGACACCTAAAGGAATTCGTCGCCTTTGAACTTGTAACCCATTAGGTCGTGTGTATTCTTCAGCAATTTCCCCAACAGGATCATGAAGAGTTGCAACTTCCTTTACACTTACTGCCATAGATTGAATTCGATCATCTGTTAATTGTAAACGGTCAATCATTGCTGATGATAGTCCTTTACTTTTTGCTATAACTAAATCCTTTTCATTTGCAGATTTAATTGAGTTATTGTTGTTGATAATAGCATTAGCTAAATCATTTAACACTGTCTGTTTTTGGATAGTCGTAATTGTGGACAAAATTTGACTTGTACTCTTTATTCTTTGCCCTATTTCTTTTAAACTCATTTTAATACTCCTTTATGATAACCATATTATCGCGATGAATGATTCCTCTGTGGTGCTTAAAACCAAGTATAGATTCAATATCTGATGATTGTTTCCCCAGAATAAGATTTATTTCATCTTGGTCATATTCTACAATTCCTCGAGCTACTTCTTCTCGATTCTCTTGGATACAAATGACCCCATCTCCTCGAGAAAAAGACCCTTCCGTTTTAATAATACCAGAAGGAAGCAAACTTGCTTTATTTGTTTTTATAGCTTGAGCTGCACCATGATCAATTATCAAAAATGATTTTGGTTTGATTGCGTGTGCAATATATGCTTTTCTTGAATTAAGTTTTGTTTCAGTTGGTTGAACATATGTCCCCACATTTTCGTTATTGATTATTTTTAATAAAATAGATGGTGTTTGACTATTTGCTATAATGGTAGGAATACCATATTGTGCAGCCATAACAGGAGCTTCTAATTTTGTAAAAATACCACCACGGCTCAATTGGTTCGGTTTATTTTTTGGAAAGATCTTTTTTAGTTGTTCGACTTCATCAATAATTAAAGTATTATAAATATTAGTCTCGGGGTTAATGGTTGGATCTTGTTCGCCAATACCATCTATGTTTGATAAAATTATAAATAAATCTGCATTGACCATGTTTGTGCATAGAGCTCCAAGAAAATCATTATCACTAAATTGTATTTCTTCTGTGCTGACAGTATCATTTTCATTCACAATGGGAATAATATTGTGGTCTAATAAAATACCTAATGTATTTCTAGCGCTTAAATATCGAGCCCGGTCATGTAAATCATCATGGGTCAACAAAATTTGAGCGATTGTCAGATTGTGAGTTTCAAAATAATTTTGGAAAGTGCTCAAAAGAACAGGTTGACCAATCGCCGCTGCAGCTTGTTTATTTTCAATTGATGTGCCATTTGCATATAGTAAATGTTGACCAGCAGCTACAGCTCCACTTGAGACAAGGACAACTTGAATACCACGATTCCGTATTGATGAAATTTGATTCACAATAGATTGTATTCTGTTGGGGTCAATTTCTCCATTATTTTTACAAAGGCTTGAACTACCAATTTTAACAACGATTCGGTTTAATTTTGGGAGTTGACGTTTCATTATTATTTATTTATCGTTTTAGCAATTTTTAAGTAAGCATCTCGAAATGGGACACCTTTTTTAACCAGCTCATACACCTTTTCAGTTGCAAATAATTCATCAGTCATGGCATCTTTACATTTTTGTTCATTTACTGAAATGTTTTGAAAAAGCAAAATTGCTATTTTTATGCTTTCTGCTGTTATTGAGAATCCACGCATAACTGGTTCTTTTGTGAGTTGGATATCTCTATTATATCCCGATACAAGATTTGCCGTAAGCTGTGAAACTTGAAACTCAAATGAAGAAACCACATGATACTTTGCCCGAAGTAACTCCAGTACATCTGGGTTTTTTTTTGTGGCATGATTGAACTGCCAGTACAAAATTCGTCTGGTATTTCAACATATCCAAATTCAGACATACTGATTAAAATTAAATCTGATGCTATTTTATTTAGATCTAACATAATTTGAGATAATACATGTAAGACAGAAATTTCAAATTTTCCACGGCTAAATTGGGTATAAACCGAATTATTTTGAACAGAAGAAAACCCTAATTCTTTTGCTGTGAATTCTCGATCAATATTTAAAGGTACTCCATATCCCGCGGCTGTTCCCAGTGGGGATTGGTCTACCAATTTATTGACTGTATCTAATAGTAAAAGATTATCCTTCATTGAATCTAAAAATGCGGTTCCCCACAAATCAAATGAAGATGGCATTGCCCTTTGCATATGAGTATATCCTGGAAACTGAATATTCCCATGATCACTGGTGAAACTAGAAATAGAATATATCAACCCTTCAATTAGCTGATTAATATTATTTATTTGATCTTTGTAGTAAAGCCGAAGTGCAGTTAGAACTTGATCATTCCTTGATCGTGCTGTATGAATTTTTTTACCCACATCACCTAATGAATTTGTAAGAAACATTTCAATGGCTGTATGGCAATCTTCTTGGTCTTGAGCAATTGGAAATTCACCTTTTTTATCAAGGTCTATGATGTGCTTCAATTCTTGAACTAAATACCTCGCTTCTGTTTTGGTTAACAAACCCATCTTGCCCAACATTTTTGTGTGAGCAATAGATGCAATGCAATCATAATAAATGAGTTGTTTATCCAAAATAGGGTCGTTTCCTACAGTATATGATTCTATTGTTTTATTTAAATCATATCCTTTATCCCATAGTTTTTTCATGATTTATCCTTCCGCCATCTATAAGGTTTATTTTTATGAAGTACCAAATGATGCGCCTTTAGTCGAATAGCATTTATATTAATAAACCCTTGAGAGTCCACTGCATTAAATCCACCTTCAATATCCATACTTGATAAATCTTGATCATATAAGGATGTGGAAGATTCTCGACCAGCGGGAATAATGTTTCCTTTATATAATGCAAGGCGAACAGTCCCATTTATTGCTTCTTGACTTTTATTAAATGCGGCCATGATAAAATCCATTTCTGGAGAAAACCAAAACCCGTTGTATATCAATTCAGCAAACTTTGGAATAAGCATATCCCTTAGATGCATCACTTCTTTATCCATAGCGATTCCTTCCAAGTCCCGATGCGCTACCCATAAAATTGCACCACCAGGTGTTTCATAAATTCCACGAGATTTGATCCCAATGAACCTATTCTCAACCATGTCTAATTGGCCAATTCCATTTTCACCACCTAACTCATTCAAATAATTAAACAATTCTAAAGGATCTGTTTTTCTGGTACTATCATCCATATTTTTCACACATACTGGAATTCCGTTTTTAAATTCGATTTCAATGAGTGTTTCTGAATCAGGTGCATTTATTAATGTATTTGAAATAGTAAACACATCATCATCTGGACGCTTGGATGGATCTTCAAGAATGCCTGCTTCATGACTAATATGCATAAGGTTCTCATCTTTGCTATAAGGGCGTTTTTTGGATGCAGTAATTTCAATATCATATTTTTTTGCATAATTAATCATGTCAGTTCGACCTTTAAATTCTGCTAAAAATCCAGAATCTTTCCAGGGGGCAATCACTTTAATATTGGGGTTCAACGCATAATACCCTAATTCGAATCGTACTTGGTCATTTCCTTTACCTGTAGACCCATGAGAGACATATTCAGCCCCTTCTAACTTTGCTATTTCAATTTGTTTTTTAGCAAGAATCGGTCGAGCTAATGATGTCCCTAATAAATATTGACCTTCATATATTGCATTCCCTTTTAGGGCGGGGAATATATAATCCGTAACAAACTCTTTGCGTAAATCTTCAGTGTATACCTTTGATGCACCGGTAGCAAATGCTTTTTTTTCTACGGCTTCAAAATCTTCTTTTTGCCCCACATTCCCAACAAAACAAATGACTGCATAACCTTGGTTTGTTAACCATTTTAAAATAATTGATGTATCTAACCCGCCACTATAAGCGAGTACTACTTTTTTACTCATGAATAAACTCCATTTTTGATGATTTTATTTTTCTATAATAACATGTGGGTCTATCGGTATGGCAGGCATTTTTATTTTCCGGGATAACTCGGTACAGCAGGGAATTTTGATCGCAGTTTACACGGACGTCTACCAATTCTAATGTATTCCCCGAGGTGGATCCTTTTACCCAAATTTCATTCCGTGAAGTGCTCCAGAAAGTCGCCACTTTATTTTTTATTGTATAGTCCAAAGCTTTTTGATTTACATAAGCAACTATTAAAACATCCCCAGTTTCAATATTTTGTACAGCCACAGGAATTACATCTTCATCGATGGATGCAATTTGTTTTAATTTTGAGTAATCCAAATTAAGATTTAGACCTTCTTCTTTTTCTTCCATTGTTTTCCTTTTTTTATCGGACTTGAATGTCGTTTTCTGTTAAATATTTTTTTACTTTTTGAACGGGAATTATATCTCTATGAAAAACAGAAGCAGCCAAAACTGCATCTGCTTTCCCAATGTTAAAGGCATCTTTAAAATGATCCAGACTACCAATTCCGCCCGAAGCAATAACCGGAATTGATACCATATCGCTAATCATTTTTGTTATCTCTAAATCAACGCCTGCCTGTGTTCCGTCAGCATCCATACTTGTGAGCAATATTTCACCAACACCACAATCTTCTGCTTCTTTAATCCACTCAATAGCATTTATATCCAACGATCGGCTTCCACCATGAGAAAAAACATTCCATGAACTTCCAGTTCGTTTTATATCCACGGCTAAAACAATGCACTGGGAACCAAACCGGTTTGAAGCTTCATTGAGCAATTTAGGATTTTTTAATGCGGCAGAATTAATGGATACTTTGTCGGCTCCGGCATTTAATAATTCAGAAATATCTTTAACAGACCGAACACCGCCCCCAACGGTAAATGGTATAAATACTTTTTTGGCGACTTCTTTTACTAAATCAATAACATTATTTCTGGATTCCAATGTGGCAGTAATATCTAAAAATACCAGTTCATCAGCGCCTTCTTTTGAATATTTTTCAGCCAGTTCTACAGGATTGCCTTCCGATGTTAAATTAACAAAGTTTACACCTTTTACAACTTCTCCATCCTTCACATCAAGGCAGGGAATAATTCTTTTTGCTAACATTCGCTTAATTCCTTTAATGTAATTTTTCCGTCATAAATAGCTTTGCCCAAGATGACACCATTAATATTATTCATTGATAATGATTTAATATTTTGAATATCGGTTATAGAACCAACACCACCAGATGCAATCGTGGGAATTGGAGAATATTCTGCAAATGATTTTAATTGTTCCAGGTTTGGGCCGGACAACATTCCGTCTCTTTGAATATCTGTATAAATTGTTCGCTTGAAACCTTTTTCACCAAGTTGCTTTATTAGATCAATGGCAGACACAGCTGATGTTTCTTCCCAGCCTTCCACAGCAACTAATCCATTTTTTGCATCAATCCCAGCAACCAACTGATTAGGGAACATTGAAACCCATTCATCGATTACAGATCCAATATTTAATAATTTTGTTCCAAGAATTAAATCTTGAACACCAGCATTTATAGCAGATTTAAGATGGTCCTCAGTTCGGAGTCCACCACCTAGTTCTATTGTGATTCCACAGGAAGCAATATCTTCTATAGATTTTAAATTTTTTGGTTCGCCATCTTTTGCTCCATCCAAATCCACAACATGAACCAAATCAAATCCTGCGTCTAAAAATTGTTCTGCTGTAGATCTTGGATCAGCATTATAAATAGTTTTTTGTGCATAATCACCTTGGATGAGTCTTACGCATTTTCCATCAATTAAGTCGATGGCTGGAATGATTTTAAATTTCTCCAATAGAAAATCTCCTTAAGATACTTAATCCAAAACCCTGTGACTTTTCAGGATGGAATTGCACACCTATAACATTATCTTTTTGAATAGCAGATGTAAATGATTGTCCATATGTAGTTTGGGCAGTAATGTGAGATTCATTTTGTGGCCGACAAACATACGAATGAACAAAGTAAGCAAACCCCGATTCAGTAATAATATCATTTTTCCCGAGTGGTTCAACTTTATTCCATCCAATATGAATTTTTCGATCACCCTTCTTTAATTGTGAAACATGTCCTGAGATGAGATCTAACCCATTTGTAACTACTTTTTCTTCACTACTGGAGAGCAGAAGCTGCATGCCTAAACAAATTCCTAAAATCGGTTTTCCATCATTAGCCCAATCTTTGATAAATAAATCAAATTTCAAATCCGACAAAATGTTCATAGCAGGCTCGAATGCACCAACACCGGGGAGGATTAATCTATCACAGGATGATAATTGATTCTGATCAGCCGTTACCACATTAGGGATATTTAAATGATCCAATGCATTTTTTACAGATCCAATGTTTCCAATTCCATATTGTATTACACCAATCATAATATCCCTTTAGTAGATTGGGTTTCAGCTCCAGTGATTGTACAGGCTCGTTTTAGGGCAAGTCCGAGACCTTTGAATATTGTTTCAATAATATGATGAGCGTTCTTTCCGTGAAGCATATGAATATGTTGTGTGATCCGGGCTTCCTGTGCAAACGAATTGAAAAAATGTTCGGTCATTGCTGTTTCATAATCACCCACTTTTTCAACATTAAATACTGCTTGGAATGTATTGTAAGGGCGATTGCATACGTCCACAACAATGCGAGTCAATGCTTCATCTAACGGACAAAATGCGTAAGCAATTCTTGTTATGTTTTTATTTTTTGACCATTCTTTATAAAATGCTTTTCCCAAAGAAAGTGCTACATCTTCAATGGTGTGGTGAGTGTCAATATACAGATCACCTTTGCATTTCAGGTTTAAATCCCAATTGCCCCAAAAAGCTAAAGAAGTAAGCATATGGTCAAAAAAACCGATACCGGTTTCTACGTTAATTTTTTTATTCCCCCGGATATTTAGGGAAAGCTGTATGTCTGTTTCTTTTGTTTTACGAGAAACATTTGTCATAATTTGACTCCATATTTCTGAAAATATTCCATGATATCATTCACTCTATAATCATATTCTGGAATACCATTGTTTTTACCAACACAGCAAAATTTTATTTTCATTTCAGATTGATCATTGAAGTTTTTCACCAATAAATAATCATCAATTGAATCACCAAAATAGATCGGAGTTTGGCTATCTAATTCACCAATTATTTGCATCAATTTTTTTGGATTGGGTTTATCCAATTTTGGATTGTCAGAAACTGCAACACGTGGTTCTGGTAAATCCCAACCAAGTATTTGGAAGCCTAATTCCATTTCAGTTTTATTACGACCAGTTACAATTCCGGATAGGGGTAATATGTTTTCGATAACATTTTTTTTTATATAAGGCGTTTCATTTTTCCACATTCCATCAATTTTAATGGATGTTGGTTTAAATCCATAAAGTTGGTCACACGCTGTAATTCCACCATAAGCTTCCATAGCTAATCGTGATACGTTTTGAATCAATGAATCTGTTATTTCAGGAATGGCAGCTTTTAATGAATTAAAACCATTACCCCTATATATTACCAATTCAAGAAAGGATTCAAATGAAGTTGATGGGTAAAATATTATCCAACCTGCACCGGTAATAGCTACGATCCAGTCATTATTGAATCCTGATATATCTTTCAATGAATTGTAATGGTGTAGTTGGAATTGGGTTGATGCAGTTGCCTTTTCAACTGCATATATAACAGCTAAACTGAAAGATTGGCTCGTATCAATTAATACACCATCTACATCAAATATGTAAGCATCGTAATTCAAGGCATTTCCTTTAGAATTCGTATGAGAGTATTATTTTCACTATGCGTACCAACTGTAATTCGATTATACTGTTCAAGTCCTTTATACGATGATACGTTCCGAATGAGAATACCATTATTGGCGCAATAGTTGAATATGTTTTCGGGTGTGTATTTGGATGAAACCAGAAAGAAGTTTGAATGGGATTGAATAGCCTTTAAACCAGGAATTGTATTTAGTTCAGAAATGATACGATCTCTTTCAGTACATATCTTTTGTGCTCGAGTTTGAACTTCTACTGAATGATCTAAAAGTGCATTTAATGCTATAATTGATGGCACATCTACATTAAAGGGTAGAAGGCATTTTTGGATTTCAGACGCTAACTCATTGTGCATTAATCCATAGCCAATTCTGAACCCAGCCATCGCAAACGCCTTTGAAAAAGTCCGCGTGACAATTAGGTTTGTAAAGGATAACAATAACCTAACAGCAGTAACATTTGAAAAGTCTACATAAGCTTCATCAACAACAACTAATCCGGAAGTTTGTTTGGCTACTTTTTCAATAACACTTAATGGAAGTAATGAACCAGTTGGAGAATTTGGATTACAAATAATAGTCAATTTTGCATTTCTTGATTTAGATATTAGATCTGATGGATCTACTTCAAAATTAGAATCCAGTTTTGATTCAATAAATATTGCACCCTTTTGTTTAACCAGTATTTTATAAACTGCAAAAGTTGGTGACAGGGAAACCACCGTATCCTTTGAACGGATACTCGCTGTAAATACGGCCTGCAAAATTTCATTGGATCCCTTACCAATGACTACACCATTTTTATCAATATGATTTATTTCACCAATTTTCTTTTTTAATTCCATTGGAATTAAGTTAGGATATCTATTCCAATCACTAGCTAGTATCGATTTGCTAATACTCTCCTTAATGTCAATCGGCCAATCCCAAGGAGATTCGTTTTGGTTTAACTTAATTTGATAAGAGGTAGTTTTTACCTTATAGGGTGGCTGGTTAAGCACATCTTTTTGAATCCAATATTTTAACATCAATCATCCCCTTCACGAAGACGTACGGAAAGGGCATGACCCATTAATCCTTCAGTTTCCGCCAACGAACTAATCGCTTGAATACTTTTTTGATTTGTACTGGCTTTGGTCACTGAAAATGGAACAAGAAAATCTAATACATTTAATAATCCGCGATAATGAGCTGCTCCAGATGTAGGTAAAGTATGATTTGGTCCAGCCCAATAATCTCCCCAAGCGACTGGCGTTTCATTTCCAAGAAAAATTGCACCGGCTATACATTTGTATTGGAGTGATTCCATGTTCTTTGTTTGGATCGAAAGATGCTCTGGCGCAATATGATTTGATATTTCAATACACTCGTCAATGGAATTGGTTAAAAATGCAAAACCATTATTTAGAAATGATTCAGTTGCTATATCTTTTGTATTCAATGATTTTAGCAAACGAATAATTTCATCCTTCGTATTGTCGATAGTACTTTTTTGAGTGCATAATAATAATGTAAATGCATCCTTATCATGTTCAGCTTGTGAAAGGAGGTCACCTGCAATGAACGTAGGATTAGCAGATTCATCGGCAATAATCACAAGTTCAGTTGGCCCCGCTACCATATCAATACCAACACGATTTGAAACATATTGTTTAGCAGTTGCAACATACCGATTTCCTGGACCAACTATTTTATTCACTTTTGGGATTGTTTCCGTACCTAAGGCCATGGCAGCAATAGCTTGGGCGCCCCCAACTTGAAAAATATCTTTAATCTCAAGATATTGGCAAACTGATAAGATATAAGGATCGATTTTTCCATCGGATTGTGGTGGGGTGCATATTATGATTTGATCAACTCCAGCAACTTGCGCTGGTATTACATTCATTAATACGGTAGACAGCAATGGATAATTACCGCTTGGTATATATATACCCACCTTTTTGATCGGGCGCCATTTAAAGGAGACTTCGGTGCCATCTTCTTGTTGATGGTCAAATTCCTTTGGCATTTGTTTCTGATGAAATGCTTTAATATTCTCCGAAGCCTGATTAATTGTTTTTATAATACCAGTATCTTCCAATTTAAAGGCAGATTTATTGGCTTTTATATCATCAAGCAATACGCGATCAAACTGCTGTGTATAGTCCAATATCGCTTTATCTCCTCGGCCACGAACAGATAAAATTATTTCTTCCACTAGTTGTAAATCTTTCATAGACAATTCCTGTTGAATCGAAATTGTGTTTAATAAATCAGATTTATTGTGAAATATGTTGAACATTAAATAATCACTTTATTTAATGGGTATTCGATTATATCAGTTGCACCATTTTCAATCAGAAGTGGAATAAAATCTCTTACGATTTTTTCTTCAACAATTATTTCTACGGCTGACCCAGATCCATTTGTAAGTTGGCTTATAGTTGGTTTTTTCATAGCAGGGAGGACAGATACAAGCGATTCCAATTGATCCGTACTTACATTCATTTTGAGTCCGACGCGAGCAGTCGCATTTATACTGCTTTGTAGTAACATTGCAATATTATCTATTTTTTTCTTTTTCCATGGATCTTTATAGGCAGTCTTATTTGCTACTAATCGTGTGCTTGATTCCATGATAGTGTCAGCAATACGAAGGTTATTTGCTTTTAGTGACGAACCCGTTTCAGTTACTTCTACAATAGCATCTACAAGTATTCCAGGTTTTACCTCAGTTGCTCCCCAAGAAAATTCTACATGTGCATCAACATTATTTTCCTTCAAATATTTTTTTGTTATATTTACAACTTCAGTGCTAATTCGCTTACCTTCCAAATCTTTTACAGATTGAATATTACTATTGTTTGGAACAGCCAATACCCAACGTACAGGACGCATATAGGATTTTGCATAAATGAGTTCACAAACTTCAACCACATTTGAATTATTTTCTTCTATCCAATCTTTTCCAGTAATTCCCATGTCGAAAATTCCTTGTTCCACATAAACGGACATTTCTTGAGCTCGGATAAGCCAAGCTTCCAATTCATTATCGTCACAATATGGTTTATACGCTCGGCTCGATAAGTTAAAATTCCATCCAGCTTTTTTTAAGAGTTTAAGCGTTGTTTCTTGGAGGCTTCCTTTTGGAAGTCCCACTTTTAAATTATTTTTCATTGTATTCCTTTATGGTAAAAAAAAAGCCCCCCGGATGTCCGGAGGGCTTTTATATTTTTGAAATTTTATTAAAAAACTATGTAGCTCGGCCAGACCTTCCTTTTAATGTAAAGGGTTGATGATGATGGTTATGGCGTCGTCGCATGTTCATAATTCAGTAGTGAAAGTATAGGCTATTTATTTAGGTATCAATTAATTAATCTGTTTTATTTAAATTTATTAGCAACTTCAAGGCTTTGAGGTAACCTGTTTTTCTTAATCCTAATATTTGCCTAACACATACATCCTTGATAACGGAAATTTGTCTAAAATTCTCTCGATTATTTATATCACTTAAATGTACTTCTATTGTAGGGATTGCTGCAGAAGAAATAGCATCTCGAATTGCATAGGAATAATGGGTGTATGCTCCCGGGTTAATCACAATTCCGTCTACATGATTAATTGCTTTATGAATTATATCTATGATTTCACCTTCATGATTTGATTGAAACCATTCAATTTGATGGTCATTGTTTTCTAATGAATCTTTGACCCAGGATTCAATTTCAGCTAACGAATCAGATCCATAAATCTCAGGTTCTCTTTTGCCTAAGAGATTAAGGTTTGGACCATTTATTATGAGAAACTTCATTGTATTTCTTTCATAGCACTAATTAATAGATTATCAGTTACATTATCATTTGTGGAAGCTGAACCAATATTCGTCAAAGTCACAAAATGCAAAATACCTGAAACTGTTTTTTTATCATTTTTAATAAATGGCAATAAAGAAACAGGGTCAAATTTATTTAATGATGGGAGAGGTAATCTTAAAATAGATTGTTTAAAAGTTTTGTATTCATTTCTCTTTAATAACCCTAACTCCTTTGATATCCATCCCGCGCTTATCATTCCATATGATACAGCATCACCATGTCGTAATTGGCCATAACCAAAATGGGCTTCAAGAGCATGGCCAATCGTATGGCCAAAATTGAGCAATCTACGTAATCCGCCTTCGCATTCATCTTGAGATACTATTTTAGCCTTAATTTCACATGATCTAGCTATAGCATTTTCAAAAGGGAATGTATCTAAATTTTCTAAATGTTGCGATGTGGCTGAAAAGAAAGACTCATCTTTTATTGCACCATATTTTAATATTTCACCTAAACCTGAAACAACTTCTTCTCTTGGTAGTGAGTCTAATATTCTTGGATCAATAAAAACGCCCTTTGGCTGATAAATAGCTCCAACCAAATTTTTTCCTTCAGAAATATTAATACCCGTTTTCCCACCAATTGATGAATCAACCATGGCTAATAATGTGGTTGGAATTTGATAATAATCAATACCTCGCATAAAACTAGAAGCAACAAATCCAGCAACATCACCAACAACACCGCCTCCTAAGGCAAGAATTGTTGTGGATCTATCGCATTTTAATTCAATCATTTGGCTTATAATTCGATTGAATTCAATCATACTTTTAGCTGTTTCACCGGTAGGCACCGTAATGTAATCTATATAATAGCCCTGTTGGTTTAATTGATCCATGAGATCAAAACCAAACAACTCCATCAATCTATGCTGAGAAATAATAATCCATTTTTGGCCAATATTACTTTGTTTTAATAGCCCTGAGATTGATGCAAGGAGCCCATCTTCTACCTGTATTGAATATGACCGGTTTAGGAGATTTACGTCAATTATTTTCATTTAAAAACTTTTGTATTTGTTTAATAATTTGATCAGGAGATTTATTAGTTGTGTCAATCGTATAATTAGACAACTTTAAATATATTTTTTCTCTCTTCTCTAAAATGTTAGTTAATTCTTTTCTAATATTTTTTTGTTTCAATAATGGTCTATGGTTCGAATTAGAAATTCGTTTTACTAATTCAGAAATAGTTGCTTCTAGATAAATTATTTTTCCTTGTTTTAAATATGTGTGGTTATTTTTACTTAATACAATACCACCTCCACAAGATATGACAGCCCCATCATTCATAATTGCCTTAAGTGATTTTGTTTCTAATTCCCTGAAATATTCTTCTCCATAGTTCTGAAAAATATTTTCTATTGTTTTATTTCCTTCTTTTTTGATATAAGAATCTAGATCAATAAATGGATATTCAATATTTTCAGCTAATCGCTTCCCAATTGTGGATTTCCCTGATCCCATCATACCAATAATATATATGGTCATTAATATTTTGCTGAAGAAGAAATATGTATTTTTAATTGTTCTATTGAATCACCGCCAAATTTTTCTAAAAGTGCATCAGCTAAAACAAAACATAACATACTTTCAGCGATAATAGCTGCAGCAGGAACAGCACAAGCATCTGTTCGTTCTTTATGTGCGTCCTTATTTTCTTTGGATTCAATATCTACAGACCTAAGCGGTTTCATTAATGTGGGAATAGGTTTCATTGCCATCCTTACTACGATAGGTTGAGCATTACTCATACCACCTTCAATACCACCCGCATTATTTGAGTGACGTATAAATTTATTCCCATCCCAGCCAATTTCATCATGGACTTCACTTCCAAATTTCATTCCTCCAGAAAAGCCATTTCCTATTTCAATACCTTTAAATGCATTCACACTCATCATTATACTTGAAATACGCGTTTGTAATTTTTTATCCCATTGAGTGTGCGCGCCTAAACCATAGGGTAGTCCAGTCGCAATAACTTCAAAAATACCTCCCAATGAATCCCCACTTGTTTTGGCATCATCAATACAATTTATCATTTCCACTTCTTTGTTTTTATCCAAGCACCTAACAGGTGATTCATCAGCTTTTTTATTTAATATATCGAGTGAATAATCTGAAGGGATTGGGAAATCATCTTTTATGGAGTGTATTTGTGTAACACGACTAGCAACTTGAATACCTACTTCCTCTAATAGTTTTCTGCAAATAGATCCTAATGCGACTCGCATGGTTGTTTCTCTAGCACTTGAGCGTTCGAGCACATTCCTAATATCATCAAAACCATATTTTTGAATCCCTGCAAGATCAGCGTGCCCGGGTCGAGGAAGTGTCACTTTTTTAATTGTTTCATCCACGGGTTCAACAGACATCTTTTCCGTCCAGTTTTCCCAATCTTTATTTTGGATTAAAATTCCAATAGGTGACCCAAGGGTTTTCCCATGACGAACACCGCTCCAAATTTCAGCCTTATCAGTTTCAATTTTCATTCGTCCGCCACGACCATGGCCCATTTGCCTTCTAGCGAGTTGAATATTTATTTCATTTTCAGAAATATCTAATGATGCAGGAATTCCGTCTAATATTCCAAGAAGACCGCGGCCATGTGATTCACCCGCAGTTAGAAATGTAAGTTTTTTTAACATAGTTTTAATTTACTCAATCAAAGATATTGTTGGGCAAATAAATAAGATAAAATATCATGACCATCCGGTCAATATATACTTATTAACTAATAATTCAAAAAAGATATCAAACTATAATAGAGAATTCCAAAATTCTTCTAAATAAACATTAATCATTTCTCGTCTATATTTCAATGGCATTAAATCATTATCAACCGTTTTACAGTTTTTTCGGGCTTGTTTGATGAGACTTTCAAGCGTCAAAGTTTCTATTGGTTCTTC
>JABHUQ010000089.1 GCA_018658715.1 Fidelibacterota bacterium | reverse complement strand
TTCACAAATTGCACTTTTGCTTCCTTACCAATGATGGATTGAAAATCCCGCACCAGCATGGGATAAGGATGGGGGCCTACTGTTGAGCCGATTAAATAATATGTGGATTCAACATTCGTAACCCAATCTCGAATTGCCTCGCTGGTGGCATCTTTCAATGTCATGCTTCCAGACGAAACGGGACGAACTTCGGTGCCCAATAAATTCATACGAAATACATTGAGCTTTTGACGGCGAATGTCTTCTTTTCCCATATAAACAATACACTCTAATCCAAACAATGCGGCGACGGTTGCTGTGGCAACGCCATGCTGACCTGCGCCAGTTTCCGCAATAATTCGTTTTTTCCCCATACGTCTTGCTAACAAAATTTGACCAAGTGCATTGTTGATTTTATGAGCACCGGTATGGTTCAAATCTTCACGCTTGAGCCACACGTTGAATCCCAATTCTTCTGATAGTTGTGTAGCAAAATAAAGAGGTGTTTCACGTCCGGAATAATTATTCAATAGGCTATTTAATTCATCTTGAAATAATTCATCATTTTTTGCGACTTTGTAATAATTTTCAAGTTCTTCCAAAGCAGGGATGAGTGTTTCCGGTACAAACTTGCCCCCAAACTTTTCAAAGTGTCCTCGTTCATCGGGGAGATTGTAATCTTTAAATTGTTTATCCAAAATGGAACCCTGACGTGTTTGTATTTTTTAAATTTTCAAAAAGTAAATTAATTTTTTGGTGTTCTTTCTTTCCAGGTGATAATTCAACACCACTATTTACATCAATCGCTGCTGGATTTACAGAATCAATCGCATCTAAAATATTATCTGGGTTGAGCCCACCAGAAAGAATAATGGGGGTGTCTATTTGATCATTTATAAATGACCAATCGAATGTTTCTCCCGTTCCACCATATTGTTTATTGGAAAAAGTATCCAACAAAAACCCAGCCACATTATATTGGTCCATGACAGATAAACTGGCTTCATTTTTTATGCGTACCGCTTTTAAAACAGGCACATCAAATTGATTGCAAAAATTTGATGATTCATCACCGTGAAGTTGAATCATATTTAATTGAACTTCTGAAATTATTTTATCAATAAAATCTTTATTTTGATTCACAAACACACCCACAAGAACAACAGAGTAGGATAGTTGTTTCGATATTGATTTTGCATTTTCAATAGAAATGGCTCTTGGGCTCTTTTCATAAAAAATAAATCCAATTGCAGATGCGCCATTTTCTACTGCTACTTTTGCATCGACTAAATTGGTAATACCGCAAATTTTGGTTGGAATCATGAGAGTTCTCCAAGCAATGTTTCCAAAGCTTTTTCCGGATGGCCTGTTTTCATGAGCGATGTGCCAATGAGTGCTGCATCGTAACCTAAATCAGAAACATATTCTAAATCATCAGAAGTCTGAATTCCACTTTCTGCAACTTTCACAGAATTTGATGGTAAAGATGAAATCATTTTTTCAAAATACGTAATGTCAGTTGACATTGTTTTGAGATTTCGACAGTTGATTCCTACAATTTCTGGATTCAATGCAAAAATAAATTCAGCATGTTTTTCAGCGTGGTATTCTACGAGAAATTCCAATCCTGTCCCTTTCCCGATATTCATTAATTGATGCAATGAATCTTGATCCAGTGCATCAGCAATGAGTAAAAAGGCATCTCCATTATAATGAATTGTTTCCGATATTTGCTTTTGATCAATAATAAAATCTTTACGAATTACTGGAATAGAAACCGCATTCCGGACAGATTGGAGAATATCCAAACTGCCTCCAAAAAAGGATTGATCTGTCAGTACAGAAATGGCCGCTGCACCTGCCGATTCATAACCTTTAGCAATTTGAGCAGGATCAGCATTAGGAAATATTTCACCTTCACTTGGTGATTTCATTTTTATCTCTGCAATGACAGAAATCCCCGGTTTGGAAAGGGCATCTTTAAGGCTACGACTTTGGCCAACCATTTCTCCAAATTCCAAATCTTTGATTTGTTGAATTTCCTGACGTTTTACGTTTAATATTTTTTCTAAAATATTCATCCAACCAATTGGTTTAATATGTTAAGCGCCACGCCTGAATCCACAGACTCTTTTGCCGATTCCAATCCATCGTTTAAGGTTTCAGCTTGCCCGCCCACAACGATCCCAGCAGCGGCATTGAGCAATACAATATCTCGTTTTGGTCCTTTTTCGCCATTAAGAATCGATTTTATTATTTCAGCATTCTCAATGGGTTCGCCGCCTTGAAGTTCATCCAATGAAACGCGATTTAAACCTAACTCGATTGAATCAAATTCATAAGTATTTATATTCTCACCATTTTGCATTTGACTGATTTTGGTTGTGTCAGTTGTGGAAATTTCATCCAATCCGTCACGTCCATGAAAAACCATTACATCTGTCGAACCAAGTGCTTTTAATACATGGGCTTGAGCTTCAGTTAAATCCGGATGAAAAATTCCCATGGCCTGGGCCTTTACTTCGGCGGGATTACAGAGTGGGCCTAAAATATTAAAAACTGTTCGAGTGGCCAATGCTTTCCGAGCACCGATGGCATGTTTCATTGCAGGGTGGTAGGCCGGTGCAAACATAAATCCCAATCCAATCTCTTCGATATCTTTTGTGGACTCTTCCACTGATTTATCAATGGCAATTCCCAATGCCTGGAGCACATCAGCCGAACCAGATTTTGATGTCATTGAACGGTTCCCGTGTTTGGCTACATGAACGCCGGCACCGGCAACAACAAAAGTAGCAGTAGTAGAAATATTAAAAGTACCCAATGCATCACCACCGGTTCCACACATATCAATTGCAGGTGTTTGTAATTGAATAGTTATCATTTTTTCTCGCATGGCTTGAGCGAAGCCAGTAATCTCATCTACTGTTTCACCTTTTGAACGGAGCGCCATAAGAAAACCGGCAATTTGCGGGTCATCAAATTCACCCAACATTATAGAGAACATTACATTAAATGCTTCATCTCGAGTGAGATTTTGTTTATCAAGTATTTGTTCTAATATTTGTTTCATTATTTTATCTCTAAAAAATTCTTTATTATTTGTATCCCATACTCTGTGGCAATCGATTCAGGGTGGAACTGAACCCCGAAAACCGGATGAATTTCATGTTCGATCCCCATGATAAGTCCATTTTCTAATTCGGCAGTAATTTTTAAATCTTTAGGTAAACTGTCTCGTTCTGCAACCAAAGAATGGTACCGGGTTGCCGTGAAAGAATTACCTACTGCATTAAATAAAGTTGACCCAATATTTTGAATGGTTGCTGTTTTTCCGTGGACAATTTCTGATGAATGAATTACTGTCCCACCATATGCTACAGTGATTGCCTGGTGGCCAAGGCAAACACCAAGAGTGGGAATAGACGCTCCATATTTTTTTATCACATCAATTGAATGTCCTGCATCTTCCGGGCGACCAGGACCAGGAGAAATAACTATATGGGATGGATCCCACTGTTTGATATCATCTAATTTAAACTGATCATTCCGCACTACTTTTACATTTGAGTTGATAGGGCCAATGTACTGTACCAGGTTATAGGTGAATGAATCGTAGTTATCGATAACTAAAATCATGAGACCAGCCCATTTTCTGCAAAATCAATCGCTGCCATGATGGCCTTTGCCTTATCCACCGTTTCTTCAAATTCTTTGGTCGGATCTGAATCGTGTACAATGCCAGCGCCGGATTGAAAATGAACTATTCCGTCCTTCATGAACATGGTTCGGATGGCGATACACGTATTCACATTTCCCGTAAAATCAAAAAACCCAACAGCACCGGAATAAATATCCCTGCGCTCCTGCTCTAATTCATGAATGATTTCCATGGCCCGGATCTTTGGGGCACCGGTGACGGTCCCTGCTGGGAATCCACTCATAAGGGCATCGAAAGAGTCCTTATCTTTAGCCAACTTCCCTTTTACATCAGAAACGATATGCATTACATGGGAATAATTCTCAATCTTCATATTTTCTGGAATAGTTACGGAACCATATTCGGATACACGTCCTACATCATTTCGCCCCAAATCCAATAACATTAAATGTTCGGCACATTCTTTTTCATCATTGATTAAATCTAGAGCCAGCAATTTATCTTCCGTTTCTGTTTCTCCACGTTGACGTGTACCTGCAATGGGACGAATTTCAACAGTTCCTTCTTCTACTTTCACCAATAATTCAGGAGATGCTCCAATTATATCAAAATCTTTTATTTTTAAATGAAACATATATGGTGATGGATTTATAGTTCGAAGAGCTCTATAAAGTGTAGTGGGATCTACTGAAGTTTTTCTTTCAAACCTCTGACTCAAAACTAATTGAAAAATATCACCATCAGTAATATGCTGTTTGGCTTTTAATACTGCAGACTCAAAGGAGTCTTGATTGAAATTTGATGAAACCCTGCTTTGTTCGACGCGAACAGGTGTACGATAATCCACGTTAGAATGAAGTGCTTTTCCAATTACATCAATTCGATCATCTGCCAAATTATATTGTTCATTTAAATCACAACTTGAATTGATGTTTACATTAGATATAACGAGCGCTGATCCTTTCAAATGATCAAAGGCAATCATATCTTCAAAAAGCATAAATACAGAATCTGGAACATTTAAATCTGAATTACCATGAATCGGAATATCTTCAATCCAAGCAATAGTTTCATAGCCAAGGTATCCAACCAAGCCTCCAGTAAAAGAAGGGATACCCGGTAATTTTGTCATATTATATTGGGATTGCATTTCCCTGAGCAAATCTAGAAAAGGTTTATCTATATTAATGGTTTGCCCATTTTCTGTAACTGTAGTTACGCCATTTTTATGTTTTAGAATTTTTTGTGGATTGATACCAACATAAGAGTATCGAGAATATTGATTCCCTTTTTCAACTGATTCCAGTAAGAATGCATATTCTGCTTTATTTGAAAGATGAACCCATGCAGCAACGGGTGTAAGCATATCTGCTAAAATACGTTTATATACAGGTATAGTTCGGTATCCTTTGGAAGCCAAATTATGAAATTCGTCTAATGTTAGTTTTGTTTTATCCATTTTAAGTAAAAAAAAACCCCGATCAATGTCGGGGTTCAATTGCAGTCAGCATATATAGGTATTTCCTAGGACTACGTAACCCCTTCGCAGTTAAAAAACCAATACCAGCTGTAATAATTATTTGTATTCATGTATATCATGGGCAGGAATATTATGACCTAGTATTAACAGATACCAAGTTTATTTTACTTTCTTTGTATTTTTTTTGAAATGCGGTAAATCGGGCCAAAAATTGCAGCAATATCTTCAGAATCTAATTTCCCAGATAATCGTTCGCTCAATCGATCAATGATATTCTGTTCTCGATTGGGATCTCCCACTTTTAGATTTTCAGAAGATTTAATTTTCCCGATTTCTAAAGAAACTTCAAAACGTTTCACCAATATATCAAGCATTTGGTCATCATATTTATCAATAGTTTGACGGAGATGGTTTATTTTTTCTTTTGTATCCATTTTAAAAAGTACTCAAGGCAATCTATGAGTGGAAAGGATTTTCTATGTAATTTCCGACCCAAAATTTCTTAAGTGTTCGAAATACTTTAATACATGAACACTTTAACACTTAATAAAATGAGCACACTAACAAAAAGAGTCGCATTCCATACATTGGGGTGCAAATTAAACTTTTCGGAGACGGCTACTATATCTCGAGATTTTTTACGCCATGGGTTCGAGAAAGTGAATTTCAAAGATGAAGCAGATATCTATGTGTTAAATACATGCTCTGTGACTGAAAATGCCGATAAAGAAGCACGTAAATTAATTCGTCAAGCGAAACGACAAAATCCAAATGCATCTGTAGCGGTCATAGGGTGTTATGCCCAATTAAGACCTGAAGAAATTGAATCTATTGATGGTGTTAGTGTTATACTAGGTGCAGATGAAAAATTCAATTTATTAAACCATTTAGATTCACTGGATTTATATGGAGAAACACAAGTGTTTCAGTCAGAAATTGATAATGTACTTACGTTTTCTCCATCTTATTCATCAAGCGAAAGAACAAGATCCTTTTTAAAAATTCAAGATGGATGTGATTATACATGTTCATTTTGTACGATTCCCATGGCTAGAGGTATAAGTAGAAATGACTCTATTAAAAAAACACTTAACGTAGCAAAAGAAGTAGCTATAACTCAAACAAAAGAAATAGTTTTAACTGGTGTGAATATTGGGGACTATGGACAAGATGGAGATGAATCTTTTTATGATTTAATTCAGGAACTTGAAACATTGGATGGTATTGATAGGTTTCGTATATCATCGATTGAACCAAATTTGCTTACGGATGAAATTATAGAATTCTGCGCAAAATCAGAAAAATTTATGCCCCATTTCCATATTCCACTTCAGTCAGGTTCAGATAAATTATTAGCTCAAATGCGTAGAAGGTATAAGCGCAATCTTTTTGAAGAAAGAGTTGAAAAAATAAAATCCGTTACACCAGACGCATGTATTGGTGTAGATGTAATTGTTGGGTTCCCTAGCGAAACAGATGAGGACTTTCTTGAAACATACCAATTTATAAATAAACTCGATATTTCATATTTACATGTATTTACATATTCTGAACGTCCTAATACACTCGCAAAGGAGATGAATGAGTTTGTTCCGAAGATGAAACGCGCCCATAGGAGTAAAATGCTTCACATTTTATCAGATAAAAAAAGAAGATATTTCAATGACCAGTTTATCGGGGAGAAGCGTCCAGTTCTTTTTGAGACTATGAAAAATGGAAAAATACAAGGCCATACTGATAATTATATTCATGTAAAAATGGATGGGGCTATTGATGCAATAAATACAATTCAACCTGTTTCGCTAATTATGAATAAAGGAAGCTATATTGATGGTCATTTTTCATTATAAAATATTAGCACCGTACAATACACTTCACATATAATGATTCGCCTTGAAAGTATTTCTAAATCATTTCCTGATGGTGATTTATTTAATAATGTAAATGTTTCCATAAAAAGTGGTATGCGTGCAGGTCTTGTTGGCCCAAATGGTTCAGGAAAAACAACTTTACTTCGTATAATGCTTGGATTGGAGTCACCAGATTCCGGAAATATCCAATTAGATAAAGGAGTCTCTATTGGATATCTAGCTCAAGATATTGTTGCTGGATCGGATAAATCAATTTTAGAAGAAGTTCTTTCTGCTTACCCTGAAATAAGGGATCTAGAGGGTAGTATTATTTCATTATCACATGAAATATCATTAAACCCAGATAATAATAGTTTAGTTGAAAAACTAGGGGAAGTTCAAACACGTTTTGAAGCATTAGGTGGATGGAATATTGAAGATCGAGCTAAGAAAATTTTGGGCGGATTAGGTTTTGAAGATGATAAAATAATCGAATCCATGGATGTATTCAGTGGTGGGTGGAGAATGAGAGTTACACTCGCAACTATTTTACTTCAAGAACCAGATATTATATTTTTAGATGAACCAACAAATCATTTGGATTTAGAAGCAACACTTTGGTTGGAATCTTTTTTATCTGAGTGGCAAGGAGGTCTTGTTATGATTAGCCATGATAGGGCATTCTTAGATAGATCTGTGAATACTATCCTCGAAATCGATTTAAAAAGAATTACACTTTATCATGGAAATTATTCTAGATACAAGGAAGATAAAGCATTGAGATTGGAGCAACACCGCAATGCTTATAAGAACCAACAAAAGCAAATACAGGATACGGAAAGATTTATAGAACGATTCAGATATAAGAATACAAAATCCACCCAAGTTCAAAGTCGAGTGAAAATGCTCGATAAAATGGAAAAAATCGAAGAACCAACAGAAGATAATCATGTTATGAATCTTAGGCTACCTCAACCAGATCGTCCACCCTTAAATGTTGCTTCTTGTCGAAATGTAACAAAACATTATGGCGACATTGAAGTTTTTAATGAAATGAATTTCAATGTTGAAAGGGGGCAAAAGATTGGTTTGGTTGGACAAAATGGAGCAGGGAAATCAACCTTATTGAAAATGTTGGCTAGAGTAGAATCTGTTACAGCTGGAGCTGTGCGGATAGGTTCAAACGTCGATAGTGCTTATTACGCCCAACATCAATTAGAAATATTAGAGCCAAATGATACTGTATTCGAGTCAATTCAAAAAGTAAGCCCTGGTTGGAGCGAAACAGAAATGAGAACATATTTAGGCAGTTTTATGTTTTCTGGAGATGAAATAGAAAAATATGTTAAAGTTTTGTCCGGCGGTGAAAAAGCACGTGTTGCCTTAGCGAGAATGTTAGTTCAACCATCACACTTACTTTTACTGGATGAGCCAACAAATCATTTAGACATGATGACTCGAAATGTAGTGGAACAAGCGCTTACTCATTTTAGTGGTTCAATTGTATGTATTTCTCACGATCGACATTTTTTAAATAATGTGACAAATCTCACGTGCGAAGTTGGAGGAGGGACCATTCACTTATTCGAAGGAAATTATGAATATTATGAATGGAAAAAACAGGGAAACAATCAAAGTAAACTTGAAAAACCTAAAATAAAAATTGAGTCAAAAAGAAAATCAGATTATAAAGAACAAAAAAGGGTAAAAAATCGATTAGCATGGATTGAAAAACGATTTAATACGATTGATTTGGAGATTGAGGATCAGAGAAGTATTAGTCAAAACCCTGAAAATGGGAATAATTTTGAATTATTACAAAAAACTATGTCTATAATGACTATCTTAGAAAATGAATATTTAGAACTGATGGAAGAACAGGAAGAATTATTATCTAATCCCGAGTAAAAATCCAATCAGAATCTGATGAAAGGGATACATTATATTTATAGCCATTTTGACCAAAGTTTTTTATTGAATCTAGAGATTCAATATTATTTTTTACAATATAATGAACCATTTCTCCCCGAGCTTGTTTAGCATAAATGCCCACAACTTTATATTTATCTCTTTTTGCATCTTTGAATTGAATAGAAATGAATTTTGCGATTAGGTGGTTTTTTTGAATCGTACTGGCATATTCATTAGAAGCCAAGTTAACAATTACATCTTTCTCTTCCCTATTTATTGCATTAGTTATATCTTGTTTCCAATATTGAACCATTGAATGATTATTTTTTAGTTTTAAAGCCATTTCTAATCGATAAGGTTGAATTTGATCTAATGGTTTTAAAAAACCATAAATGCCTGATAAAATTCGAATATTGGATTGACAAAATGCTAATTCTTCATTAGAAAAAGACCTAGGATTTATTTTATTAAATACTTCACCTGTATATGAAAAGAGCGCTTGTTTGGTAAATCTATTTGCAGGTGATTCTTGAAAATTATGAATATTTTTGTATGTATCCTTTCCCAACTTATCACTGATGGACATCAACGAAGTGACTTCTTCCAACGATAATTTTTTTAATTCGGATATAATTTCATTTGCTTTATCAATATATAATGGCGCGCTGGCCTTGGTTAATGAAATATTGGAAAAATTTTGTGTTTTAGAAGGAGAGAGTATAATGAGCATATTGAGTAGAAACTATTTACAATGAAAAAATTAATTATTATATATTTCTACTGATAGACAATTGCATACCAAATTACGATCCCCAAAAGCGTTATCGATTCGCCCAACAGGTGGCCAATATTTATGTTCTAATAGCCGTGAAGTGGGATAAGCAGCTTTTTGCCGTGAATATGAATGAGCCCAATTATCTGCTGTAACAACAGATGCTGTATGAGGTGCATTCTTTAAAGGGTTATCAGTTGCATCTAATGTTCCGTCCATTATATCTTGAATTTCTTTTCGAATTGAAATCATCGCCTCGCAGAATCTGTCTAATTCAGGTTTAGATTCACTTTCGGTTGGCTCAATCATTAGAGTTCCCGGGACAGGGAATGACATTGTAGGTGCATGGAAACCATAATCCATTAATCGTTTTGCTACATCTTCTTCAGAAATTCCAGACTCTTTTTTTAGTTGGCGTAAATCAATGATGAATTCATGAGCATTAAATCCGCTCATACCACGATAAAGGATTGGAAAGTATTTTTTAAGTTTGTTTGCCATATAATTTGCGTTAAGGATAGCTATTTGGGTAGCCTTCTTGAGTCCACTCAATCCCATGAGTTCCATATATGCCCATGATATTGATAAAATGCTACTACTTCCAAAAGGAGCAGAAGAAATAGCAGAAATGCCTTTTTCTCCTCCAACATTCATTTGTGAATGATTTGGAAGGAATGGTGATAAATGTTGCTTACAAACAATGGGGCCCATCCCAGGGCCACCTCCTCCATGAGGGATACTGAATGTTTTATGAAGGTTAATATGCATTACATCTCCCCCAAATTCTCCTGGTAAACAAAGCCCAAGCATAGCATTTAGGTTTGCGCCATCAATGTATACTTGTCCCCCATGTTCATGAATTAGATGACATATATCTTTTATTGTATGTTCAAAAACACCATGAGTCGAAGGGTATGTTATCATCATACACGCTAAGCGGTCAGAATAAGTAGATACTTTGTTTTTCAAATCATCTTCGGAAATATTTCCATATTTATCACATTTAATAACAACAACTTTCATCCCAGCCATGACAGCAGAAGCTGGATTTGTCCCATGAGCTGATGCAGGTATTAAACAAATATTTCTATGCCCATTTCCGTTATCTTGATGAAAGGCTCGAATGATCATTAATCCTGCATATTCACCTTGAGCTCCAGAGTTAGGTTGCATTGATATAGCATTAAATCCCGTTGATTTTATTAACCACTGGCCCAATTCATGTATCATATCATGATATCCTTGTGTCTGATCAACGGGAGCAAATGGGTGAATATGTCCAAATTCAGGCCATGTGATAGCTTCCATAATTGTAGTTGCATTCAGTTTCATTGTGCATGAGCCAAGGGGAATCATACTTGTGTTTAAGGATAAATCTTTTGACTCTAATCGATGCAAATAACGTAACATTTCAGTTTCAGAATGATATTGTTGAAAGACTGGGTGTTCCAAATAAGGAGTTTTACGAATGAGATCAGAAGGAATTGTATCTTGAAATTCACTTTGTTTCTCAGCATTGAAGATGGATAATATTTTTTCAATATGAATTTCAGTGGTTGTTTCATCTAGTGAAATCCCAACTGTCCCATCTTTATAATTTCTGAAATTAAACCCAGCTGATTTAGCCTTGTTCTCCCATTCAGATGCTTTAAATCGAATGGTGTCGAAATAGGATTTATGTGTCAATAAATAACCTGAAGATTCCAGAGAATTAGCAAGAAGAGCAGTAAGTTTGTTAACGTGTTTTGCGATTTTATTAATTCCATCTGATCCATGATATACAGCATACATTCCTGATATAATTGCGAGTAATACTTGGGCTGTACAAATATTTGAAGTGGCTTTTTCACGTCGTATATGTTGCTCACGGGTTTGGAGTGCCATCCGAAGCGCAGAATCACCATGGACATCTCGAGATATCCCAATAATACGCCCTGGGATTTTCCGCTGAAAGCCTTCTGTAGTAGCAAAAAATGCAGCATGTGGTCCACCATAGCCCATTGGAACACCAAATCGTTGAGAATTTCCAATTGCAACATCCACTCCCATTTTTCCAGGTGGTTTCAAGAGTGCAAGTGCAAGTAGATCCGTAGCCATACATATATAGGAATTATTCTTTTTTGCTATTTGACATAATTGGCTAAAATCTTCAATAGAGCCCTCAGTGTCAGGATATTGAATAATGGCACCAAAAACAGATTTATCAAAATTAAAAAAATGATGGTTTTGAATTTTTAAAATTATACCAAGAGGCTCAGACCTAGTTTTTAATACATCAATTGTTTGAGGATGACATTTATCCGAGACTAAAAAAGTGTTTTTTCCAGGATCACGCGTTTGATTGAAAAACATAAGCATTGCTTCTGCTGCAGCTGTACCTTCATCAAGTAATGATGCGTTTGCAAGAGGGAATCCGGTCAGGTCGGATATCATAGTTTGAAAATTTAATAGAGCTTCTAATCGACCTTGTGAAATTTCTGCTTGATAAGGTGTATAGGCAGTATACCAACCGGGATTTTCTAAAATATTTCTTTTAATAATTCCTGGAGTTAGAGTCCCATAATACCCCATTCCCAAAAAAGAGCGATAGATTGAATTGTTTTTTGCGAAATATTGAAGTTGCTTTATAACCTCAATTTCAGCTTTTCCATCGGATAAAATTTCAGTTTTATGTGTTTGAATATTTTCAGGTACTACATCATCAGTAAATCCATCTAGGGATTCTTGATTTAACTCTGATAATATTTTATTTTGATCATCTTTTCTTAAGCCAATATGGCGATTTAAGAACGGATATTGTGGTGATTTATTTTTATCCATAGTCCAGTTTAAATGAATTAAATAGAATTATTCTAGGGTGAAAGGTTAACGAAAATTACTTCAGCTTTCAATTTAAACAGAATTCAAAATAATTTATATTCTATCTAGAATAACTGAACAGCTTAAGTGAATTGAAAGAATATTTATGAATTTAAAACATGACAGTTTAAATCATGAAAAGAACCAATTGATTGGTAAAAGAATTATTATAGAAGATGTAGAATGGAGAATTTCTGAAGTAATTGAAAGAATGGTTACTTTAACTCTAGAATCGCCAGATGGAGAATTTCTCATCAAAAAACTCAATCTAGCCAAAGTAACACACTATCTACAATTGCAAAATAATTTCTAATTATCAATCAACGAGAATACCTATCGGATTTTTGTGATAAAGATTTAAATTCAGAGGCTAAAAACGTATGGAATATTGGAAGAAAAAGAAAAAAGTAGCTCAGTTGGATAATCTCTGTACTATTGGGATTTATTTTCAAAAAAATAACTATCGTAAATGCACCTATTTCGGTGCATTTTTTTTTACATAAAGCATTAAAGAGGAATTATGATTGCAGAAAATTTGGTTAAGCTTCAAAATATTGACACTCAATTAACTGATATAGATGAATTATTAGGTGATTTACCATTAAAAGTTGAAGAATTAAAGAATCAAGAAGTGGCATTGATTGATGAAGTAGCTCAAAATAAAGAACGAATTAAACAGATCGAATTATCATGTTCGAAGAATGAAGGAACATTATTAGATCTGAAGGGAAAAATTGAAAAACATAAAGATCAACTTTTTCTTGTAACAAATAATAAACAATATGATGCCATTATGCATGAAATAGATCATTTGAAGCATGAAAAAGATGGAATTGAAACAGAAGAATTATTATCACTTCAAGAAAAAGATACTTTGGAAGCATCTACAACTGAAAAAGAAGAATCATTGGAATCTTTAACGACAGATTTAGGTGAACGTAGAAAAAAACTAGAACGTGTTATTTCGGAATCAGCAGAAGAAAAAAATGTTTTGGAAGTTCAAAGAAATGAAGCGGTTCAATCGATTACCCCTCCAATTATAGCACTATACAAGAAAGTAATTGATGCAAGAAATGGTTTAGCAGTTGTTGAAATTATAAATAATTCTTGTGGGGGATGTGGAGCAATTGTCCCCATACAAACAGTTTCTGAAATTAAAAATGCTTCAGCGGTACATAATTGTGGATCTTGTGGTCGATTTTTATATAAAGATAAAGAAGAGAAAGTTTAACAGATTATTGAGAATTGAGTTGGTCGGATGATTGCCCTAATAACATTGTTATTTGGGAGGAAAGTCCGGGCACTGCAGGATAGGGTGCCCCATAACGCGGGGAATCCGTGAGGATATGGAAAGTGCAGCAGAAAGTAAACCGCTTTGAACTAGTTTTGAAGTAAGGGTGAAAGGGTGGTGTAAGAGACCACCAGTTTTTGTGGCGACATAGAAAGCTTGTAAACCCCACCCAGTGCAAGACCGAATAGGCTCTAAGACGTTATCCGCGTTGTTTGAGGAGCGGGTAGGTTGCTCGAGGCGGTTGGCAATAATCGTCCCAGACGAATGATCATCAAACTCATTTATATGAGTGAACAGGACTCGGCTTATAGACCGACTCAATTCCTTTTATTTAACATTACAAAACCGTAGACTCCTTCTAAATGAAATGGATATTCTCAAACACAAATCCTAAACTAGTATTATCGATTCAGGCACAGTATCGTATTTCTCCTATAATGGCAAGCATATTAGCAGAGAGAGGCTTGTTATCTACCGATGAAACAAATTCTTTTTTTGATCCTAACCTAAATCTGCTTCATGATCCATTTCTAATGAAGAATATGAATCAAGCCGTAAAGAGAATTATTAATGCGATTAAAAGAGATGAATCTATTATGGTATTTGGAGACTATGATGTAGATGGAACAACGGCTGCATCTATTTTATATATTGGATTACTAAATATGGGCGCAAATGTTTCTACCTATATTCCCAACAGAGAAAAAGAAGGGTATGGTATATCTGATTTAGGAATTGACACAGCCAAAAAACGCAAAGCAAAACTCATTATTACATGTGATTGTGGCACAAATGATTTTGATCATGTGGATTATGCAAATGCAAGCGGAATAGATGTTATCATTACTGACCATCATACTCCAGGTGACAATCTCCCAAATGCGATTGCTATTTTAAATCCTAAACAAAAAGATTGTGAATATCCGTTTAAAGAATTATGTGGTGGTGGAGTAGCCATTAAATTATTGACTGGATTGATTTATACTCTAAAGTTATCTTTTAACCTTGTTTATGATTTATTTGATTTAGCAGCTCTAGGGACATCAGCTGATCTAGTCCCCATGATAGATGAAAATAGAATAATTGTTTATCATGGGTTAAAAGTGTTAAGAGAGTCTGATAGACCAGGTTTACGAGAATTATTAAAAGTGGCTGGTGTCGATATTAATCATACTGTTTCTGTCGGACAGGTTGTTTTTAATGTTGCGCCTAGAATAAATGCAGCAGGTCGTTTAGGAGATGCAAATAGATCAGTACAATTATTAACAACGCGCGACAAGGCATTTGCAAAGGAAGTGGCTTTAGATTTAGATAATGAAAATAAAAGAAGGCAATTAATTCAAAGTCAAGTTGTAGAAGAAGCTATGTTAAAAGTAAATGCTGAAGTTGATTTAAAAAAAGATCATGCAATTGTGTTAGGCTCTCATAATTGGCATGCAGGCGTTGTAGGTATTGCAGCATCAAAATTAAAAGAGTCATTTCATCGCCCGACCATTATTATTGGTTTTGACCAAGAAGGAAACGGAAAAGGGTCTGCGCGCAGTATTTCAAAACTAAATATGTATGACGCATTAAAAAAATCAAGTGCTCAACTAGTGAATTATGGAGGGCATCCAATGGCTGCGGGTTTATCACTTCATTCAAATAACTTTGAAACATTTCGTTCTGAATTTTTATCTCATGTGGAGAATCAATTGACCCAAAAAGATTTTGAGCCGACTATATATTTAGACAGTGAGATTAAATTAGAAGAAATCAATACACGATTCATGACATTTCTTGAAAAGTTATCACCATTTGGACCAAAAAATATGAGACCAAAATTTGGGGCATTTCATTTAAGCGTCGATGGAATTCCAAAAATTATAGGGAATGGGGATCATATTAGATTTAAAGTGAAATCTGGTAACAAGTCTTTTCCTGTTATAGGTTTTAACCTTGCGCATAAATATGAAGATTTAATTAACAAACAACCCATAGATTTAGCGTTTGTTATTGAAATAAATCGATGGCGAGGGCAGGAAACAATTCAATTGAATGCGAGAGATATTCGTCCATCAAATTTTGCATAAAGTTTTAGTAAATTAATATCATAAAATCCTACAATAAATCTAGATAATAGGAATACATATAAATGGATAATCTATTTTTTAGCGATGAACATTTGATGATTAAAGAAATGGTTCAAGAGTTTGCAGAATCAGAAGTAGCGCCAATCGCATTTGAGTTAGATAAAAATGAGACATTTCCTCAGGAAATTGTTACAAAGATGGGCGAACTTGGATTAATGGGAATAGTCATTCCTGAAAAATATGGTGGCACAGGCTTAGATATGGTTGCTTTTGTAACAGCTATTATTGAATTGGCACGCGTTGATGCATCAGTAGCAATTACAATGACAGCTCATACATCTTTAGGGTGCCTGCCCCTTCTTCAACTGGGGAATGATGAACAAAAAGAAAAATATTTACCCAAGTTAGCTTCTGGCGAAATGTTAGGCGCATTTGGATTAACAGAACCATCCGCGGGAAGTGATTCGGGCGCGACTAAAACGACTGCTGTGAAAGATGGTGATTCATATATTGTAAATGGTGGAAAAGTTTTTATTACCAATGTGGGTGAGGCAGGCGTTTTATCTTTTACATCTCGTATTATGGATGGAGACAATTTTAAAGGGATCGGTGCCTTTATTATTCCGACAAATACTCCCGGCTTGGAGATTGCAACTAAAGAAAAAAAAATGGGATGGAAAGCCAGTGATACGAGACAAATATTCTTCAGAGATATGGTTATTCCAGCTTCTGCTATGATGGGAACACCTTCCGATGGATTTAAGGCATTTCTTAAAACCTTAACGTCTGGTAGAATTGCAATAGGAGCTTTATCAGTTGGCACCGCCTTAGGTGCATATGAAAAAGCATTACAATATTCTTCAGAGAGGGAAGCCTTTGGAAAACCAATACATAAGTTTCAATCCGTTAGTTTTAAAATCGCAGATATGGCAACTGAAATTGAAGCATCAAAATTATTAGTTTATCATGCTGCTTGGATGAAAGATCAAGGTATTTCAGTTGTAAAAGAAGCAGCAATGGCGAAATTATTTGCGAGTGAAGTTGCCATGAAAACAACTACAGAAGCAATTCAGGTGCATGGTGGCTATGGGTATGTAAAAGAATTTGATGTAGAACGTTTTTTCCGTGATGCGAAAATTCTAGAAATAGGTGAAGGGACAAGTGAAATTCAGAGATTGATTATTTTTCGAGAGTTATTAAATGAGATTTCTTCTGTATGATAAAAAAAGGGATTAAAGATATTCCGATTGATGGATTATTGGGGTCGATCAAAAAATATTGGCCTCAAGCACTCATTATTACAACTTTAGTACTCATAATAGCTTATTTATTCCCTGGGGGGAAATCATTGAAATATACATATCAGCTTAATGATATTTCTCAAAATGCTGTGATTGCTCCTGCTACATTTCCTGTATTGAAGACGGAAAAAAAATTAAATAATGATTTAGATGAAAAATTAAAATCAATTGATTTTATTTTTTTTCGAGATGAATCTATTGTAAAAGTTCAGACAAATGCGTTAAAAGAATTCTTCTTAACCCTTAATGAAATTCGCCATGCAAGAAGGCGCCTTGAAGAATCCAAACGGCTGGTATATGAACGACGTTATCTAAAGCAATATGAAAAAGCGCGGTCAGATTTTATTGCTGATAGCGCTAACCTTGATATTTTAACAAAAGAATTTTATAAAATATATCCATTTACTAATGGGAAAGGATCTTGGACAAAATTCTTATTATTTGAAGATTTAAAGATTGAGAAAAAGTATTTAACAGAACATAAAGAACAACTTATTCAAGTTTGTAAAAATCGGTGGGCGGAAGGGATTTATGATATACCTTATTCTGAAATAATTAGTTCAGATGTTGCTATTATTCAGGGTGCCCTTCCCATTATGGCTAAACCAGAAGATTATCATGACCTTCAAGATGCTTGGACCCGCGCAAAAAAAGAAGTAATAGATCGATATGAAGGAGAATTATTCTTCCAACCATTAGGAAATGATATTGTGGTTGAGTTTATGAAACCCAATTTGATTTATAACAGAGAAACAACAGAGACGCGACAAAAAGAAGCCTTAAATAAAGTCCCCCGTAGCCAAGGTGTCGTTTTAGAAAACGAAATGATTGTTGATGCCAATCAACGAATAACAGATGATATATTACAAAAATTAAATTCATTAGCACTCATTACTGAACAACAAGAAAACAGAAAAGGATGGACTAAAAGTTTCTTTAATTATGTTGGGAAATTTATCATTATCTCCGTTGTTGTATCCTTTTTCTTTACATTCCTTTTAATTTATCGTATTTCGATATTTAACGATTGGAAAATGGTTTTATTAATTTCTTTAATCTTCGCTTTAGAGTTAATGTTGGCTAATATTATTGTTATTCAATTTTCTTGGTCGGAATATTTTATTCCCATCACTGTGTCTGCAATGGCATTGACAATTTTGTTTGATGGAAGAATTGGTTTTATGGCTACGACTTCAATTGCATTACTTATGGGAATCATGATGGGTCATAATCTTGACTTTATTGTTGTCTCTCTCTTTACATCATCGGTTGCTGTTTATAATATTCGAGATTTAAGAAAACGAAGCCAGCTTTTTATTACATTATTTGCTTTAATAGCAGGGAGTATTATTGCAGTAGTTGGATTGGGTTTTTTTAAGGCATATGCTTGGCAAAGTATCTTATTTGATATAGAAGTTCTTGCTGTCATCAGTTTTTTAGCGCCCATTGTAACATATGGGCTAATTGGTTTATTTGAAATTGGTTTTGGAATTACAACTAATCTTACATTGATTGAATTATTAGATTTTGACCATCCATTACTAAAGCGTGCCCAAAGAGAAACCAACGGCACATTCAATCATAGTATTGTTGTTGGGAATCTTGCAGAATCTTGTACAGCTGCCATTAATGCAAATTCTTTATTATGTCGGGTTGGAGCATATTATCATGATATTGGGAAAATGATAAAATCTGACTATTTCATTGAAAACCAATTTAGTGGAGAAAATTTACATGATGAATTGACGTCTGTCATGAGTGCAAGAATAATACGAAATCATGTGACGGATGGGCTTCGATTGGCAGAAGAATACAAACTCCCTGCCGCGGTGAGCGATTTTATTCCTATGCATCATGGGACAACTCGGGTCGAATATTTTTATAGGATGGCCGTCAAAGAGGCCGGTGGTGACATTTCAAAAGTAAATGAATCTCAATTTAGATATCCAGGTCCAAAACCTAATACAAAAGAAACAGGAATATTGATGATTTGCGAAGCTGTGGAAGCGGCAGTGAAATCATTAAAAAATCCAGACATTATGAAAATTGATGCCATGATTGATAAAATTATTAAAACACGAATTGAAGATGGGCAATTAGATGAATGTCCATTAACGATGGATGAGCTTCGTCGTATTAAAGGAACAGTTGACGGAAAAACCGGAATGCTTCCTGTTCTTAGAGGAATTTATCATATTCGTGTTGAATATCCAGATGATCCGATAACAAAAACTCCTTCCGCAGACGTATCTTAATCTATTGATTACTATTCAAACTGAAACTGATCCTGCATTTCCTCTGATTTCATCGGATATTTGTACTCTATTAGCAAAAACTGTATTTCATGATCAACGAGTGAAAAATGGTGAAATAACATTTATTTTTGCAAATGATGAAATGGTAGCACAGCTAAAAAAAGAATTTTTCAATGTAGAGCAATTAACGGATGTTATTGCTTTTCGATTAAATGATTATTCTAAGTCTGAAGTGGAGGGTGAAATTTATATAAGTATTCCTCGAGCGAAAGAAAATGCAAAATTTTTTAATGAACCAATAGAAAGAGAGATTGCTCGGCTAATTATACATGGAAGTTTACATTTATTAAATTATGATGATCAGACTGAAAAAGAACAAAAACAAATGCGTAAAATGGAAGAGACTTATTTACAGCAAATAAAATGGAAGGGATTAATGTCTTGAAAATAGACAAACAAAAAGCAGGAGAAAAATTTCAGGAATTGATTGAAATTGTTGAAAAACTGCGTGGTCCAGATGGGTGCCCATGGGATAAAGAGCAAACCCATAAATCATTACTTCCTTACTTTTTAGAAGAAACCTATGAAGTTATCGAAAGTGTGGATCATGAGGACTGGAACACATTGAAAGAAGAATTAGGTGATATTATGCTTCATGTTGTTCTTCAGTCTCAAATATCCACCGAAGAAAAAAGATTTAGCATTGAGGAATCACTGGAAGAGATTACAAAAAAATTAGTTAGACGACACCCTCATGTTTTTGGGGATAAAAATGCTGATAAACCCTTTACTGCTAAACAAAATTGGGAAGTAGCAAAGCATAAAGAAAAAAAACGAGAATCTCGCTTAGATGGAGTTCCTGTTATTTTACCTGCTTTAACACGAGCTCAACGATTACAAGAAAAAGCCAGCTATACTGGATTTGATTGGGATAAGGTAGAACAAGTCTGGGATAAGGTTCATGAAGAAATAATGGAATTAAAAGAAGCGCAAACAGTAGGTACAAAAGACCATATTGAAGAAGAAATTGGTGATGTAATATTTGCTATTGTGAATTTAGGGCGCTTCTTAAAAATATCTTCGGAAGATGCATTGCGGAATACAAATAAAAAGTTTACTGACCGATTTAGTTATATTGAAAAAACGTTGGAATCCCAAGGGAAATCAATAGATGATGCAACGCTAGATGAAATGGAAGCTCTTTGGAATGAAAAAAAGCTAAAGGATAAAAAGTAATTATTACTCTCCTTGAAGTGTAAGAATCAATCTCCTCCCTCCGCCGTGATTTCGGTGTTCACAAAGATAAATTCCCTGCCAAGTCCCTAAATTAAATTTACCATCTGTTATTGGAAGGCTAACTGATGAACCTAATATTGATGCTTTCAAATGAGCTGGCATATCATCTGATCCTTCAAATGTATGGCGGTAATATGGCGCATTTTCTGGAATCATTTTGTTAAAATGAGATTCAAAATCTTGTCGAACAGTTGGGTCTGCATCTTCATTTAATGTAAGAGAAGCAGATGTATGTTTTATAAATATATGTAACAGCCCGATATTAATATTTTGTATTTCTAGGCACTGATTCAATATTTCATCTGTAATGAGATGGAATCCACGAGAAAAGGGTGGCAGTAATATTTGTTTTTGATCCCACATTAGTTCAATATTTTTTCCATCCAAATTCTTGTTTCTAAATTATTTTTATTTTCAATGGTTTCCGTGATTGTAAATCCACGGTCTAGTGAAAAGGAAATCATAGCTTTATGTTTGTTTCTTGTTTTCAATTTTATGGATGTATATCCATTTTCTATTGCCCATTTTTCTTGATAATCTGCTAATGTTGTAGCAACATTATTATGTCGATATTGTGGGAGTACTCCACCCATCCAACTATAGAAACTTCCATTATTAGACCGATCATATCCAATTTTAAATCCAGCCATGGTGTTATTTAATTCTGCAATTAAAGCTAAATAGTTGCTTTGGCACCTATTCTGATATTCTTCAATTTTGTGTGGAGATTCAAATTCTGGGATACACTCGGAAAGATTTAGACATTCATTAAAATTCCCTATTCGAATAGTTATCATGTTTTCCGTTCTTTTTTTCGAGCTGCTGGAAATAAAACATTATTTAGAATGAGTCTGTAACCAGGAGAATTTCTATGAAGCGTTAAATCTGTAGGTGGGTCTCCGACAAAATGTTGGTAATCTTCTGGGTCATGCCCGCCGTAAAAAGTGAAAGTACCTTTTCCAAAATTACCATGAAGATATTTGACTTGGTCTGAAGCAGGGTCTTCCCCCATAATGACTACATGATTCTTAATTCTGTTTCGATCGAATCCAGTAGTTTGACCCATAAAACCTTTTACAGTACCTACATGATTTTGAGTTAACATTGTCGGGACAGGATCATATTTTGCGGAAAATTCAAAAAGGGAAAAATAATCAGATTCAGCTGTTCTTACTTTTGGAATATGACTTGGCGGATAATCAATGTCAGAAAATTCATAAACCATTGGATCTGTCAATAATTTAAATTGAGTAAAAGCAAATGTTTTAGAATAATCCAATTTGCTTTGAACTTTTGGATCAACTGGAGTCCCATCAAACACAGAATGAACACCATCTACATTTTCTAAAGAGAGTGAAATATCGTAAGAATCTGTGGCAGAACACATTGCAAATAAGAATCCACCTTCCCCTACATATGACTTAATTGTTTGGGTGATAGCTTTTTTTTCTTCATGGACGGACCAATAGCCATAAGTCCTCGCAACTGCTTCAAATTGTTTTTGCTGCTTGAGATACCACGGCGCATTATGATAGTTACGATAAAATTTTCCATATTGTCCGGTAAAATCTTCATGATGAAGATGAAGCCAATCGTAATCGGACAATCCATTTGTTAATACTTCTTCATCCCACAATGTTTCGTAAGGAATTTCGGCATAGGTTAAAGCAAGAGTAACTGCATCGTCCCACGGCTGTTTATTGGGTGGTGTATAAATGGCAACTTTTGGTGCTTTTTCTAATAATACTATATCCATATTATTCTGTTCGATTTCACCATAAATCGATAATGCTTTATTTCCATCCACTGTTTCAAATGTAACTCCGCGGACTTGGCATTCCTTTTCTATGAAGGGATAATGGTCTACTAAGAATGAGCCATCTCTATAATTTAATAACCATTCTACATTAACATCTTTCTTAAGAGTTAAAAAGGCAATACCATATGCCTTCAAATGATCATTTTGGGTTATGTCCATAGGAATAAGTAATTTTTGCCCAAGGGTTATTGAAATAGAAAAAAGAAGTATAAAAAATAGTTTCATTAGCTTTTTATCTTTTCTTCTAATGTACGAATATGATATCGAACAGGTTGAAAATAAATAGATTCAGGGAATTCATCTAAAATACGATGATAAGATTTTAGGGCATTATGTATGTTGGATTGATTTAACTCATATATTTGTCCAGTCAAAATAATAGCACGATCTTCAATAAATGTATCCTTGAGTAATTCAAGAGATTCTAAAGCCAATTTTGATTTACTTAAATGATTTAATACGAGCGACTTTCTAAATACAGCGAGTGGATATATGGACGAATTTTGAAATATTTCCTGAAGATAATTTATAGTTTCAATTGCTTCCATTAATCTTGATTGGCGGATTTTCAAATCAGCTTTTACGAATAATTGAAATGCTTCTTTATCCATTTCAGACCCTTTGATGAAATGAATTTGTATTAATTCACGAAGTTCCATTAAATCATTAAAAGATGATGATGTGGGATTAATATGGGTGAAGGCTGATTCAATAAAATCCATGACAGTATCCAAGGGTAATGTATGAAATGCCATAAGTATTCGTTTATTTTCAACGTCGGACGATTGCTGATTTACAAAGAGAGAATCAATATATCGAAATGCTTTTTGTGGATCGCCTTTTGCTAAATATGTATCAGCAATTCGTAATTGGAGTGTTTTTTTAAGATTTTGATTTGGGTGATTTTTTAAGGAGGATTGATATTGACTGAATGCTCTATCAAAATCTTGATTTACATGATAATGGATTTCTCCTAATCTATAATAAGCTTGTGCCGATTGATTAGAAAATGAATGGCCTGTTAATACAGAATCATAAAATGCAATACTTGAATTCAAATGTGAATTAGTAATATGAGTTATTGAAAGCATTGGCGTATCTAGGAATAAATTATCATTATAATAATAATCAATTATATTGGTGTAGGATGTAGGTGTTATTTGAGCTTCAAAAGATTTCCCCAACCCAATTAGGGCTTGTCCGCGCATATGAGAATCTTGTGAATTTTTTAAAATAATTTCAAATGCATGAATGGAATGCGAATAAGCTAATTCCTTCTGTAATTGATTTGCAAATTTAAACCAGCGACTCATATCTTTTGGAGTTATCGCTCCCAACTGAACATGTAATTGAAATGCTTTTTGATATTGTTGCTGTTTAAAATAAAAATCAGCTAGGATAAAAATAATTCTATCATGAATATGGGAAGATTGAGTCAGTTTCTTGTCTATAATCGAAATTGATTCCGGTTCATCGCTCATTTTCAATATACGTTTTGATATGTAATACCCTCGATCTTTATTTTGGCTTAAATATAAAATATACTCATCCATCGCTCGATCATAAACTCGTCGCGCCTGATAATAATATCCCAATTCTTGTGAAAATAAGGTGGGGTGGAATTGTTGCCTTACTCTTCTAGCTAAAGATAATATTTCTTTTTCAAGCCCTTCATTCATATATATTTGTAATATACCACGATAAAACGGTTCTAGATGACCAAATTGAGCTTCGAGTTTAGATAATGTAGTTTCTGCTAATAGTTTATGACCGCCTAAATAATAAAACTCAAATAAGGTTAATCCAATTTGCAAATTAAGAGGATTGCTTTGGTACAGAGTTTCAAAAAAAGTAATACCTTCTTGTAGTTTTTCACTTTTTTTATACACATTTATTAAAGATCTAAATACACGTTGATCATTAATATTTTTAGAATAAAGGTCAGTATAAATGGAGATGGCTGCATTATAATCTCCTTTTCTCTCAAACATTTGAGCTGTTTTAAAGGATGCTTTGAACGATGTTCCTTGTCCGATAAGAATAGCGAAAAGGAGCCCAACGATTAATGTAGTAATTTTATTCTTCACTTTTTGATCCCTTTTCGTAAAGGATTTTACTTTCACTAATAGTGTTAAAATATTTTTTTATCATATTTTGATATTCTTTAGGATAACCAGAATTTAAAGATCGGTTTAATGCATCAAGCGCTAAACTTCTTCTTTGCCCTAAATCGCCGGGGAGTCCTGATGGCCCTTCAAAAACCATATTGAAATCCGCAACTTCAGATTTACGTTCTTCTTTCTGCCCTCTTTGAGTCATGGATTTTTGACTATCGAGCATCCGAGACAATATGCGTTGCTGTCTATTTTGTGTCTTCCGAGTAAATCGTTTTCGTTGAAGGTCTTTTATTACTTCTTCCATATCTTTACCTAAACCAGACAAATCACCCAATCCATCTTCACCAGATTGTTTTATTTCTTCCATGAGTTGATCTAAAGATTTTTTAATTTGTTTTTGGCCTTTCAACATTTGTTGCATCATTTTTTGTTGTGCGCTGGCAGCCATCTGCCCCAATGAAAGTTGCATCCCTTGATTGTTTAATCCTTGCTGTTGGCCAGACATTTTTTGTAACTGTTCTAAAAATGCTTCATACCCACTTGCAGAGCCAGAAGCTTCCATTTGTTTCATGCTATTAAACAGGGATAGAGCTGCTTTATTTAAACTTTGCATTGCGTGATTTTGGCTCGTATTTGCCTTTATTTTATTTCTATCCGCTAATTCATTTTTTGCTTGCTCCATCATTGCAGCTGTCATTCCCATAGATTGCCCTAACTGAGGAGTAATTGAAAATGTTTCTCGAGATAATTCCATCATTTGGTTCATAATTTGACGTAATTGATCCTGTAATAATTGCTGTTGTGCCGTTAAATCGCGGAGTCGGTGAGATGTACGGGATGTCCCTTTTACCTCTTGAGTTAAATTTTCCTGTTTCTTTGATAAATAAAGCACATCTTGCATCATGACTTGGAATTTTTCTGTCATTTGAGCGACAGATTCCATCCTAAATTGATTTTGAATTTGGGAAAACTGTTCCTGCATTTGTTGAAGCTTTTGTAAAGCATTCATACTTTGTTGTTGTGCATCTCCTTTTTGCATTTCCCGCATATGTCTCATGGCTTGCGATAATGCTTCTTCCGTTTCATCTGTTAAATCTGATGATTCCATTTGTTCGAGAGATTCTGAAGCAGATTCGCTATAGGGTGATATCATTTCAGAAGCATCTTCCATTAAAGATTCAATAGATTGGAATTCTTGAAGATTGCGTTGTTCTTCTTGTTCCATGCGAGCAAAGGTAGAAGGATCAGCATTATCGGGTACCTGATTCAAATTTTGGTCCAACATATCTTGCTGCTCTGCTAGTTGTTCTAACCTTTTGGCAATTTCATCCATTTTTTGTTCCGCTTGTAGGCGCTTAAATATATCTAAATATCGATCCAAATCGGATTCTAATTGTTCCATATTGTTAGATAGATTTTCCATAGCATCTTTTAGTTTTTCCATGTTCATTTCTTCTAATGCATCCTGAAGATCAGCCATGTTTTTTAATAAATCTTCCGGAATGAGACTCTCAACTAATTCCTGCAATTCTTTGAATTTTTCCATTAAATCATCAGAAAATAATTGATGCTTTTCACTTTGGGAATTAATGGATTCCATAGCTTCAGTTAATTTTTCGAGCGCTTTTAATTCTTCTGATGCTTTTTCAATCAATTCTTTAACTTCTTTTTGTTGTTCCCAATTCATTTCATCTGTTTTAAGAGCTTCCAATTCAAGATTATCTAATTGTTCACGAAGTTCGTCAAGCGCTTCTAGATTCACTTCTGTTTCATCCATTGCCATGGATTGTTGCTCTTCCATGGTTTCATATAGATCAGCCAAAGAAGGAAGGCGGGCAATAAAGGTTCCTGATATAATTTTTTTAGGTCCAGAAATATTATCATTATCGTATAATTCAAAATGATAGTGTACTTCATCATCGGGCAAAAGGGCAAAGTCTGATAAATCCCAATCCATAATAATTTCTTGTGATGTGGTATCCGTATTTAATTCAGGTATAGTGAAAATGGAAACATATGGGTCCATCTCAAGGAAGGCAGGCCTTTTTATTTCATAACCAATTTGAAGCTGAGAAAAGCCAAAATCATCTTCAATTTTTAAATAAAATGGAATAGACATATCATCCCCTAATTCAACCATTTGAGGTGGGGATATCACATCTAAAATTGGCAAATGGTCTGGAATAGTTTGCAAATGGTAGGGGACAGGATCACGATTAGAAATATTTCGTGAATCCAATAAATGAACAGTGAATTGGCCATCTTCCATTAGTTTAAATTGTCCCACAGCTTTTTTACCATAAATATTCATATCTTTTTTAGTATCATTTAAAATTATGTATGATTCTTTCAAATGGCGATTGGATTGAAGATTTATTTGAATCGTTGACCCTTTTAATCCTTGAATATTTGCAACATTTCCATTTTGAGTTTCTGAAGGCAATCTGCTGTATTTAGGGGGATTAATTGAAATCGTAAATGATTCGAATATAGGTCTATCTGTTACATATATTTGATGTGTATCCGTAGCAACTTCTGTCCAAACTTCCCAAAAATGCTCTCTGGGAACAAATCCCTTATACTTATAATCATGAAAAATATTCTCAATTTTAAAATGATATAATCCGTCATCATGTCTTTCAGATTTTAAAGTTATGGATTGATTTATTAATGAATCCAGATCAACCTGAGATGGTGTTAGAACAGCAAAAACTGTATCTGGATTACTCCCTTCAGAACGAACAATAAATTCAGAGGATTCTCCGCCTAATAAATGGACATCTCCAGTCATATTTATTAGTTTAAAAGGTTTAGGTATATTAAAAGTTGTGGTTGGGTGAGCGAGTCTATAAACAGCAGGAATATTTTCATCAGCCCGTACTAAGAATAAAGCAAAGAATATGATAATGGCTCCAGCTGTCCAATGTTTCAATTGTGATAGTTTTTCGTGAATCAATAGGGTAGAATAATCAAACTTTTTCAATACACACGTTATAGATGAAATATATTCATTTGCTAATTCAGATTGATTTTCTTCTTCACTTAATTGAAATGCATTCAAAATACGATCTGGTTTTTCCTGTATACCTTTGTCTCCTAAGAGTTGAGCGATATGGGACCAAGAGTAGCGATGGATTTTATTATAATGAATAAATAAATAATAAATTGTCCCTAAAACAATGATAAAGCTGAAAATCCCTAACGTAATAAATGCAGACATTAGTTTAATTTCTTTTGAAAAGTAAAAGAATGATTCCAAATAAATAGCTAGAATCAAATCGAGTATAATAAAAATACTAGCAAGCCACCCAAACGCAACAAAATCTTTTTGGACTAATATTGAGCGGGCTTTATGAAGTTCTTTTTGTATAGACATTATTGTGTTAATGCGAAATAAATAATATTTACACCCATTTGGAGAGCTTTTTCTCGGATAGGCCAAGGATCATTATGTACCGATTCATCTTCCCACCCGTCACCAAGATCAGATTCATAGGTATAAATAAGAAGTAATTTTTCTCCTTCAAGTAAACCAAATGCTTGTGGTGGTTTTCCATCATGTTCATGTACTTTTGGAAGACCAGAATCCAAATTAAAATAGGAATAAAAAATGGGATGAGAGTGGGGAAGTTCTACTAAATCTTTATTTGGAAAGACGCGTTTTATTTCTCTACGAAATGATTCATCCATCCCATAATTATCATCAGCATGTAAAAAGGCACCATTTTGTAAAGCAGTCCTTAGGGAAATAATTTCTTCATCTGTGAAGCGAATATTCCCATGTCCTGTCATGTATAAATAAGGGAAATGGGTTAATTCATTATCAGATAATTTGACGCGAACTTCTTCTGGTGCAGGATTCATGGGGGTTTGTTCATTCAAATAAGATAATAAATTTGGAAGACTACTAGGGTCTCCATACCAATCGCCACCCCCGCTATACTGAACACGAGCAACGGTGAATTGTTGTGAAAACCCAATCCCAGAAAAGAACAATATGCAGATAAATAATACTTTTTTCATAAAATGATTTAATTCACTAAAGAGATAAAAGTTTCCCTGTGTGAATCTTTAAAGTTAGGAAGAAAAAAACAGGAGGTAAACCACTTGCTGTTTTTCTTGTAGTGAACCGAAAAATGCGGGTATTTTGTTGAATGATGCATGGTCGTTTTCTAAAGATTGTAATAAGCCTTTTAATGGTTTTCGGGATATTAGTGGGAGAAGCCCCATCTGAAAAGAAGAAAGTATCATTACTTTGGGGATTAATCAAATTTGAGATGGAGTCAAAATATGAAAAAGGATATTGGCTCGATTTAATTTTAAGGGGAAGGGAATTCCACGCTCCTGTAACTTTTATTCCGATTGAAATAAGATATGGTTTAGGATTTAATGGAAAGTTATCCGGATCATTTTCAAATCCATCCGCTAATGCATTAAGCTCTAATGAATGGCTCACATTTGAAGATGAAGTACAAAATTTTCGTCCTGATATTACAGAAATGATTGGTACAAGTATGGAGGCTGATATACTTCTTTACAATTTTGCTAATAAAATAGTAAAGAGTAATTGGATGGATATTGTTTCTGGTATTACTTATAGATCCAGCGGACTAATTGCGCCAGCTGTTGTACCTTATACAGAGTGGGGATCAGTAAACTCAAGTTGGGGAACGAAAACAAAATTTTCCCCAAAAATGATAGAATACCTTGTAACAACCCATATGTTATGGCAAGGATTTGATTCTTGGTTTTTGGATTTTCGTTATTCTTATGGATTAGCTAGGGCAAAATTTTATACCACCGATAACAAGGTGTTTGATGATAGCCCAACAGGATCTGGAACATCCATGGGCCTGAGTCTTGGATTCCGTTATATATTTGATCCAGGAAAAATGAATCGATTTACAGTTGGAATCGATTTACGCCATTCTTATACAAAAATAAATAATATTTCTGACGAAAGCGATGTTACTCCAATTTCTAGATTTGATTTAGCCAATTATGGTGTTTATGTAACTTTATCTGCTTTTTATGGTGGCCAAAAATCTATCGGTGATCGAGGAAAACAACATTACTATAAAAGAGATTATATAACAGCACGAAAAGAATTAAGAGAATTTATTGGGCAATTTCCTCATCATGCAAATCGATATAGGGCTCAAGAATATATTGATAAATGCAATTACAAGATTCCGTATCAAATAATGGATGAAGGAATTGAACTTGATGGTCAAGGAAAGACTAAAGAAGCCTTAGGTCGATATTTACTTGCTCAGAGTTTGGTTATAAACGATACACTTATATTAAAAACATTAGATCACCGCATATTGCAAATTGCTGGAAAATGGATGAATCGAGCTGAATTATTATTAAAAGAAAAATATTATTCCGAGGCATATGCTTTAGTACAAGAAGTGGCAGCCTTTTCTATTTTTGGAAAAAATGAATTAAATAGATTCCATTCCTATGCAGTATTAGAAAAAGGGAAAAAAGCTCAAAAATATGGTTTTATTTCTCGAGCTATGGATTATTATGGTGAAGCGCTATCCATGAATAGTGATTTAAAATACGAAGTACAAGCATTGCAATACCAAGCAGGGGTTCAATTAGCAGAATTGGCTAGCACTGTTGATGATTTTGAAGAAATTCAATTAGCTATTTATTCCTTAGAAATGGCTCGGGAATTATCTAAAGATATAGGGCCAAAAAATGAAAAGTTATTAACAAAATTAAAACAAAAACTTGAATTGTTAGATGAACATAAAGCCCGAAAATGGATGGATAACAAAATGAATATTGCTCGGGAAAAACAAGCATTAGCTCGGGCACCGAGGTTAAAAGTGGGTCTTACGCTCCCTCAAGTTGAAATATTAATGGGGAATCCCCATGAAACCATCCATGTTGAAAATAAGTCGCAGGATGAACAATTATGGATTTATCAACTCCAATCAGGTGTATCACTCCAATTATCATTTTTAGATTTTAAACTTTTTAAAATAGAAGAAAAGTAAATATTAAAAGGGTGAGCGAGCTCGTCGTCCACCTGTTTTTTCTACCTTTATATCTCTCAGGGTGGGGGATTTAACATTCAATATAAAATAGATACTTTGACCAATTCCACTTGGTGTCCAGTTTAAGGATAATTCCCAACAGTGGATATCACGATATACAGATAATGTGTGGCTTACTAATGATTTATTGATTAAATCAAATCGCGCATTATACGAGAATCGCCATTCTTTTGTTATTTGTATTGTTGATCGAGAATTTACCCAAAATGTTTTAACTGTATTATTCGGATTTGCTACATTGTATGCATAACTCAAAGAAACAGACGAATTCCAAAGTTTTCCACCTTTTAATGATTTTTTAATGTCATTTAGCGGATTTTTAAGATATGATTCATCCATTTCTGTTTCAACTTGAGATGTATCTAATTCAAGTTCCACTTCTTCGTATTGGTCTGTCCATCGTTTCCCTGAGAAACGAAAGCTCGTGGAAAAACGTGCATTTATCATTCGCGGTGATGGAAGTCCAGACTGGTTTGTATTCAATGAATTAATCCGTTGATTTGTGAGCGTATTATATTCGTAAAAATCATGAGTTAATGTTAAATCTAAATTAAGTTTTCCAGCTATTTTAGATCGAATGCTCGATCGGAGGTTAGATAGATTTAGAGAATCTGCTGCAAAATTATAACTAGAACTCATACGCCAAGTGAGAAGATCTACTTTCTTTTCATCTTCACCATTATTAACCTTTGCCTGAAAACTATTATTGAGCGAAAAGTTCATAGATTTACTTTCGCTTTTTGGTGTATTCCCGGCCATAGTTCCACCAAATCGATCAAATAGCTGTTCACTCCCTGAAGAAGAGTCTAATAGTGTGTCGAAATAACCAAGATTTTTCCCAAAAAGTGGTTTTGAAAAATCAGGTGTAAAGGAGAATCCAACGGAAGGGGTCGCAATATGTCTTATAGCCTTCACTGGACCAATTGGAATGGGAAAGAGTCCATAAATTTTTGTATTTCCATTCATGCTAAATGATCCTGTTGTGCGTGTAGCAAACCCCGGAATTTCTTTTTTCTGAATGACTCCGGAAGAATCATATTCTCCTACGAATGTTTGGTTTACCCAAGCAGAGCGTAAGTTGAGACTTGGACTAATTGATATATATTTAAATATTTTTTGTGGTGCATTAATAGTCATAGAATGATTCCAAGCATCGTCAATATCACTAAAAGATTCTAATTCTATACTATCCATTTTCGCCCATTCATATAATCCAACTGAGTCTGTTTTTACGGATTCATAATAGAAACGGGATTTGTTTGTATAGTTCGCACTATAATTCCATTTAATATTATTATACCATTTGGATATTTTCCCCTTAGCCGGGATTAAGGCACTTTGTCCATGACGAAATGACATTTTTGGTAATGTATTATTAATAATATTTAATTGTGTCCCTGCTCTGGTCGGCTCTTGATAAAAAGTAGATGATGGATCCACTTTTTCATTTACCATTAAATCTTGTTTGGATGAAACATTTAAGCTCAGAGAATTTCCCGATTTGGGCCATCGCTTAGTATAAGATGCATTGGATACTGCATATTGATCCATACGTGTGGCTTGATTTAACCCATATTCTCGATTATAATTTCCACTTGAAGAATAACTGAGATTTGCATTAAATGTTTGCTCTTTTCTCATAACTTGTTTGTGTTTCCATCTTACTTTGAAACTCGAGCTACGATTAGAAGGTAAATCAATAATGTCGGTGGAGCCAGATAGGAACTGTCGATTCTCTACAAATAAATTTCCACTATATTTATATCGAACATTGTACTGATTATCTGCTCTAAAAACGATTCCTTGTCGATCACCAAAACTAAGGGTGAACTTTGAGCCCCAAAAATCATTTGGTGCCCAATAATATCCTAAACCATCAAAATGTTGACCACGACCTCGATGCTCCCCAAAGGACGGCATAATCCAACCTGAGTGGCGTGCCCCGCCTTTATGTGGAAATACACCAAGTGGTAATCCAAATACAGGAATTTTCCCTATATTTAGAATAATGGGACGGGCAATTACTTTATCTCCATTAATCACCTTCATTTGTTTTGATTTAAAATGAAAATGTGGCACAATTAAATCACACGTTGTATAGGTACTATTTTGAATATAAAAAACTTCCTTAGTTTCATTTCGAATTTCATTTCCTGTATAAAATCCATCATCAGCTTTCGTTTTTCCTTTTATAGCTTTCCCTTTTCTGGATTTAAGATTATACGTAAGAATATCTCCTTCCATGGGATCTTGTCCTTTTTCATTAATCACAGGTTGGAAGGGTGTAGCTAAAGTATCGCCCGATTGAACAGGAAGGGCAGTGAGTAAATTTGTTGTCCAACTTACATTAATGAATCCTGCTTCAAGATGTGTCTCTTCATTTAAAATTGATGCTTTACCGATGAGATCCATTTCTTCTGTTATTACATTATAATCAATAATGTTGGCATGATAACTAACAGGATCGCTAATGTCACTTGCGGATGAGTCTGGAGCATATGTCCCTTCTGAACCTCCTACAATCACAATACGATCTAGCGTTGAATCTGCAAAGAGCATTGTAATGGTATCTCCAGATGCGAGATTTTTCCCCTGATAAATTGAATCTTCAAAAACGTGATATAATGTAGTTGCCATTCCTTCTAATCGCAATGAATCCAAATAGCCTTCTGTAAAAAAGCCGCGAAGTTGATTTCCTGTCATATCATCTGAATATTTAGTTGGTCTTTTTTTCTTTAAACTATCTGGGCCGATTTTTGTCCAACCGGTAGTAATGGTTTGTGCGTGAGCTTGTTTGGGAATGTCTATGTTTTCTAATATTTCATTGGAATAGGATAAAGTGATTTCAGAACCAGATAGAATACGTTTTCCTTCTTTAATGACGGGCTTTACTTTGAGTGTTGTTTTTTCATTTGTACGATCATAAATGGCTAAACCACAGGAAGCTATTTGTGTGGAATCTTCGATGGTTACATGACCAATTGCTTTATAAAAAACACCATCTTCATTGGGGCCTTTAACATATTCAATTCGGTTAGCAGTAATGATTTGTCCTTTTTGATTTAAATGGACATTCCCAACAGCTATTCCACTATCTATTTCTGTATAAAAAACGAGAGAATCACTCGTTAAATCATAATCATTATCCCATACATGTGGATTCCCATGACTGGTAAGCATATCCAACTTAGAATTAAATATAAGTGTATCACACGTAAGTGTTCGACCTTCTTGGGTGGTTACAACTTCATTATATAAATAGGCAATTTCTTTTTTTTCTATATATTTTCCTTTTTCACAATCAAGGGTTAATGTTCCTTTTTGAAATGTAACATTCCCAGAAATGAACTGGATTTTTTCACCATTAATAACTTTACTTTCAAGAATATCTGCTTTTTTTAAACGTAATCGATTATCCGAAAATAGAAAAGTAGGGATGAGAAAGAAATATAAAATGATGCTATTCAACTTCATGGTCTTACTTTTTTGTAAAGCGGTTTCCCCATAAAGACTTTAATCTTTCTTTTATCCATTTTTCATGCCCCTGATTAGATGGACGATAAAAGGATACATTATTTTTTTCTGGTAAATAATTTACATTCACAAAATGGTCTGGGTAGGAATGGGGATATTTATAATCTTTTCCATAATCTGAATTTTTCATTAATTCTGTAGGTGCATTTCGTAAATGAAGGGGAACAGAAGGAGTTCCATTTTCTTTCACATTTTTTAGAGCTTGATTAATAGCATTATACGACGCATTTGATTTTGGTGCACTGGCGAGATAGGTTGTTATTTGGCCTAATATAATGGCCGCTTCTGGCATACCAATCACATGAACAGCCTGGAAAGCGGATGTAGCAATAATTAATCCATTTGGGTCAGCATTCCCAATATCTTCTGAAGCTAAAATGATAAGTCTCCGTGCAATGAATTCAGGTTTTTCGCCTCCTTCTAACATTACAGCTAACCAATAAATAGCGGCATCTGGATCGCTGCCCCGAACAGATTTTATAAAGGCGCTAATCGTATCATAGTGATAGTCGCCTGTTTTATCATAAATCAATGTTTTAGATTGAATCGCTTCAGAAAGAATTTCATCCGTAATCTTTTTTTCTTCTCCCAATAATTGGACAGCCACATCCAATGTATTAAGCATTTTTCGCGCATCTCCGCCGGCTGATTGAATTAATTTCCCTTGAATATTGCTTTCTATTTTTATGTGCAATTGACTCAAAATGATATCTGTATTGAAAGCGTGGCCTAAAATGGATTCAAGGTGAGATTCTTCCAATGTCCTTAATGTTAAAACTCTACATCGAGATAAAAGGGGAGATATCACTTCAAAAGATGGATTTTCTGTGGTGGCACCAATAAGAATGATTGTTCCTTCTTCAACGGCATGGAGCAGGGCATCTTGTTGTGATTTGTTAAATCGATGAATTTCATCGATAAATAAGAGAGTTTGTTTACCCATTTCTCGATTGGTATTTCCCATCGAAATAACCGTACGTAAATCTTTTACACCACTAGAAACGGCTGATATTTCTTTCATGACGGCATTGGTTGTTTGAGCAATAATGCGCGCAAGGGTTGTTTTCCCTGTTCCGGGTGGTCCCCAAAATATCATAGAGAATAATTTTTTTTCCTCAATAATTCTCCTAAGGAGCTTTCCATTACCAACTAAATGAGATTGCCCTTTATAATCATTAAGGGAAGTGGGACGAAGGCGGTCTGCCAATGGAGGCAAATGAGTGTCGAAGAGCGTTTGGGTTCGGTTCATAATCGATTAAATTTACATCCCTTTTAATAGAAAAGAATAATCAACTAATGAAGAAATTAAACATTTTACATTTGATAATGGCATCCATATTCCTCGTGAGTATTGGTTGCGAAAAAGAGGAAGATGGAATTGTGACAGATGTACTTATTATAGAAGATATTGTGATTGGTGATGGAGCCGAAGCGAAAGCATTGGATAAAGTAACCGTGGAATATACAGGGAAATTGGGTGATGGGACGGTTTTTGACTCATCCAAGAATCCGGGCCGTGAACCTTTTTCATTTACGGTAGGCATTGGTGTTGTTATTAAGGGATGGGATGAAGGTGTCCCGGGTATGAAAGTTGGTGGAACACGGAAATTAACTATTCCACCGGATATGGGATATGGTGCTCAAGGAGCAGGCGGTGTAATTCCACCTAATGCCACTTTAATATTTGATATTGAATTATTAGAAGTAGAATAAAGAGCCTCCGAGCAGAATCGAACTGCTGACCCCGATATTACGAATATCGTGCTCTACCAACTGAGCTACGGAGGCAAAATGGTTTATGTGAAATTATAACAAAATTTACATCAATGATGTAATACATAATCCCTTGAATATGCTTTTAGGATGATTATAAAAAAACTATAAATTTGC
>JABHUQ010000088.1 GCA_018658715.1 Fidelibacterota bacterium | reverse complement strand
TTGATGTGTCAAATCAAACAAGGTACTAAATCGAGTTGTTTTATTATTTTCAAAATAAGTATGTATACTATCAGACCTCCCTTGAATATAGTCTAAATCGCCCCCTATTCTATCTTCTAAAGTGCTATTAAATCCTAAGTTAAAAGATGTTATATCATTAAGATAAACGTATACTTTTGGATTGAATGTTAAACGTTCAAATTTTGGGATTGCAGTAAGACCTATATTTGCAGGATCGTAGGGTGAGCCCATATTATATGATGTAAAAATGGTAGTTCCAATTTTTTCATTTTTTTTGGAATAAAAACCACTAACATCTAAGCCCTCCGCAGAAGTTCCATTTAGTAAAAAACTATAGTAATTTTCTTTTTCTGGGATTCGGGAAACAAGATTGACCAGCCCTGCAATTGCTCCACCACCATATAGTGTTGATGCAGCCCCTTTTATTACCTCTACTTGCCGTAAATCAAGAGGAACGATTTGTAACAAACTTAAACCACCTGAGAATCCTGAATATAATGGAAATCCATCCTTCAATATCTGTGTGTATTTTCCATCAAGTCCTTGTATGCGAATACTGGAATTATAAGATGTAGCAGATGTTTGTTGTGTTTGAATGCCAGTGCTTTCATTGAGCAACATTCGAATATCACCGGGTTTCATATTTCCTTTTTCATCCAATTCTTCACCTGATATGGCTTCAACTCTTGTAGGCTCATCGTCAATCGTTCTACTAGACCGTGTTGTTAAAACATATATTTCTTCCATTTCCTCTGCATCATGATGAAGAAATATTTCTAACGGGCTGTTTTGTTTCAATGGAAAATCAAAATTAATTGACCATTCTTTATACCCTATATAAGTAATATTGATTTGGTGGTTTCCATTAGGCACATTGACTACTTCCACGAAGCCCTCTGCATTGGTCGTTGCTCCAATACTTGTACTTTCTACAAATACATTAGCACCAACTAATGGGTTATTACTTTCTTGATCCTTTATAGTTGCCTGAAAGATATTTTGGCACCAAACAAATGTTTGATAGAAGAATAGAACTAATATAATTTTTATTATTTTCATTTTTTTCCTTTAATTAAATGGAGCTTATTCATTTTCCTTTCTTGGACAATCGAATATATTATTGGCACAACAAAAGTCGTTAGAATAGCAAAAACCATTCCACCAAAGGATGGAATAGCCATTGGAATCATAACATCTGCACCACGTCCAGTAGATGTTAAAATTGGCATAAGTGCTAACAATGTTGTGGCAGTTGTCATCATTGCAGGACGTATCCGCCTCTCACCCGCATGAATGGTTGCTTTACGAATTGCTTCAACAGTTGTTGGTTTTTCTTCATCAAACTGTTGCTCAAGATAAGTACTAATTAAAACACCATCGTCTGTCGCAATACCGAATAAAGCTAAAAAACCTACCCATACGGCTACACTCAAATTTATGGTATGTATTTGAAATAAGTCCCGCATATTTTCACCAAAGAGACTGAAATTTAAAAACCAGTCTTGGCCATAAAGCCATAACATTGTAAATCCTCCTGACCAAGCTATTAATATTCCGCTAAATACTATTAATGTTGTCGATAAGTTATTAAACTGAAAGTATATTATTAGAAATATAATCACCAAAGCTAAAGGTAATACTATCGCTAATTTCTTGGACGCTCTAATTTGGTTTTCATAAGAACCGGCAAAACTAAAGCTCACACCATTTGGCACTATCAAATTTCTGTTTTGTATCATCTTATCTAAATAAGTTTTTGCTGATTCTACCACATCCACTTCTGCCCATTCATTTTGTTTGTCAAACAAAACATAGCCCATTTTGAATGTATCCTCACTTTTTATGACCTGTGGACCACGAACATAATTCACATTTGCTAATTGGATGAGCGGAATTTGAGCACCACTTGATGTTGGAATTAATATATCATCTAAAGATTCAATTTTATCTCTGAATTCTCGCATATAACGAACTCGAACAGGGTAACGCTCCCGGCCTTCTACTGTTGTTGTTATGGGCATTCCACCAATAGCAACTTTTATAGCATGTTGTACTTGTTGCAAAGTGATGCCATATCGAGCAATTGATTTTCTGTCAATGTCAATTTCGAGATAGGGTTTTCCTACAATTCTATCAGCGAAAACTATATCTGATTTTACGCCAGGTGCTTTCTTTAAATACTTTTCTAATTCTAAAGCAAATGATTCTATAGACGCTAAATTAGGTCCTTTCACCTTTATGCCCATAGGAGCTCGCATTCCATTTTGCAACATAACTAATCGTGCAGAAATAGGCTGTAATTTTGGCGCAGAAGTTGTCCCGGGAATTTGAGCCACTTTTACTAACTCATCCCATATGTCATCTGAAGATTGAATATGATTACGCCATAATCTCACCGTTTCCCCATTTTCGGTTACTTCATATTCTGGTTTATATGAAACAATAGTTTCCACCATGCTCAAAGGTGCAGGATCTAATGCTGAATCCACTCGACCTATTTTCCCCACCACAGATTTTACTTCTGGTACTGAGTATAAGGCTTTATCTAATAATTGGAGCACATCAATGGATTCTTCAATTCCTGCATGTGGCATCGTTGTCGGCATATATAAAAACGACCCTTCATCTAAAGGTGGCATAAATTCTTTACCTAAGCCTGGGAAAGTGTTCTTCATGGCAACAATAGGACGAGATGACTGAATAATATTCGGCATCCACCCTGTGAATGTATCTAAACCCAGCCAAACGACTAATCCAAATACAGTAACTGCTCCAGGCAAAGATAACGCTTTGACTTTATGATCTAAAGCCCAACGAAGAATGCGAGGATATGCTTTTGTAAAAGCCGTTATCCCCCCCATTATTATACCGATGATCATAACGACAAATGTTAAATTCTCCAAAATTCCTTTCGTTAATCCCAGAGGTACCCACGTCATTGATAAAATAAAAATAACAAGAAAAATAATTATCCCATTCCCTAACCATGGATACTGTTTCAATAGCGCTATTTCTAGTGGTTTTTTGTACTTTTTCCCCAGGAATAAATGTGCTAGAACTGGTAAAATTGTTAATGCAATAATTACCGACACTACAAGTGCAAATGTTTTTGTGTAAGCCAAAGGCTTAAATAATTTCCCTTCTGCTCCTATCATGGTAAAGACAGGAAGAAAACTCACAACAGTAGTAGAAACAGCTGTTACTACCGCCCCACTCACTTCGGTGACAGCTTTGAATATGACTTCCTTTGTATTTTCTTTCGACTTTTCTAAATGGTTCAGAATATTTTCCACTACTACTATTCCCATATCCACAATGGTTCCAATGGCGATGGCAATCCCAGATAATGCAACAATATTCGCATCAACTTTTAAGAGCTTCATTCCAATAAAAACGAATAAAACAGTCATGGGCAACATACATGAAATAAGTAATGATGACCGAAAATGCATTACCATCAGTAAAATCACAATAATTGTAATAAGAATTTCATCTCGCAATGCATGATTCAATGTGCCTAATGTTTCATAAATAAGGGCTGTACGATCATAAAAAGGGACAACCGCCACATGGCTCACAGTTCCATCGGAAAGCGTCTTAGAAGGTAATCCTGGAGATATTTCTTTTATTTTCTCTTTTACACTATTTATCGTGACTAAAGGGTTTTCTCCATATCTCGCCACCACAACGCCACCGACTGCTTCAGCTCCTTCTTTATCCAGTACACCACGACGCAATGCAGGCCCTAAGGCTACATGGGCTACATCTTTAATATAAATGGGTACATTATTTTTAGTTTTAACTACAGTGTATTCAATGTCTTCTAATGATTTTATAAAACCTAAACCACGAACCATATATTCCACACGATTCACTTCAATCGTACGAGCACCCACATCTAAATTGGATTGGCGTACTGCATTAAATACATCGGTTAAGTGGATTCCGTGCTCTCGCATTGCAATGGGATTAACATCTATTTGGTATTCTTTTACAAAACCGCCTATAGATGCCACTTCTGCCACACCATCAGCTGACTGCAAAGCATAACGCACAGTCCAATCTTGAATGCTTCGTAATTCTTGCAAATCCCATCCACCAGTAGGATTTCCATCTTTGTCCTGCCCTTCTAAAGTATACCAAAATACTTGTCCCAATGCTGTAGCATCAGGTCCCAAAGTGGGTTGAACATTATTGGGCAAAGTTCCAGATGGGAGTGAATTCAATTTTTCCAGGATTCTAGACCGAGACCAGTAGAATTCAATATTTTCATTGAAGATGACATAAATCGTGGAAAATCCAAACATTGAAAATGAGCGGATAGTCTTTACATCGGGGATTCCCAAAAGAGCTGTGGTGAGTGGATATGTGACTTGATCTTCAATGTCCTGTGGACTTCGCCCAGACCATTTCGTGAATACAATTTGCTGATTTTCTCCTATATCTGGAATAGCATCAATGGGAATAGGATCTCGAGGTAAATCACCTAACTTCCAATCAAATGGCGCCACCATAATTCCCCAAAGAACAGCAGTTGTTAAGAAAATCCCAACCACCAAAGGATTATTGAGACAATATTTTATGAGTTTATCAAACATTATTTATTCTCAGCCAAAGGTGTATATTCATATCTCACTTCCCCGCATTTTAACATACTCGTGCCAAAGTATGGATTATTCACATCCGTATCTTTACTTAGCCAAAATGCACCTATATTACCAAACGCCATAGGGCAGAATATCTCATAATAAGACTTAGCATTATGATGGCCAAAATATTGCTCAAGCATTACAATAGATTGACTTACTCCATAAAATATTTTTCGTGCTTCATCAATACTGTTCCAATGTTGCACCTGAGATGTTTCTGCAAAAAGTTTATCTCGAATTTGATTCCATTTATCTATGGATTTCTCCGATAAATCAAATGTCTTTTCTATTGTAGCTGACAATACAATATTCAATGCAAATAGGGCTGTTTTCGATTCTTTAAAATTGTCTTTTGCTAATGCTTCTCCTGCAATAAAATATGCATCCGTAATTAAAGTCTGTGCTTTACGAAATGATTCTGTGGATTCTAATTTTTCCATTGCAGGCATTTTTTGATTTTGCTCATTAGACTTTCCGCTGTAATTATATCTTGTAAAAGATGGATCATCACCAGGATTCATCATACTTGGTTTTGCGGCAATTTGCATTGCACTGTCAATTTTAAAATTTCCTTTTACTACAACTAATTCACCTATTTTGAGACCTGATTTCACGATGTATCTATCTCCCGCACGAGCACCTAGAACGACTTCTCGTCCTTCATAAGTAGGCTCTTTCCCGGGAATCTTTACATAAACAATAGCACGATTTCCAGTCTTTAATACTGCACTTGCAGGAATTAGTAAATGTTCATGTTGATAATTCTGTGTATGCACAATCCCTAAGGATTCAGATTTAACCAAATCCATACCGCAAACATTACAATTATCGAATTGATTACGAATAACTTCAGAATGCATGGGACAAATCCATTTATTAGCCAACTCAGGATTAATAGCTTTCCCATCACTGTTGAGCTTTGTATAAATTTTCCCATGAACAAACATGCCTGGCTTAATGATGCCTTTTGGATTTAATACATTCATTCGCACCTTTACTGTTCGTGTTTTTGTATCTAATACTGGATCAATAAATGCAACACGACCTTCAAAATTTTCTCCCGGAATCGCTTCAGCAGAGAAGGTTACTTTTTGCCCAAATGCCAACCAAGGCAAATCAGATTCATAGGCATCAAATATCACCCATACTCGACTCAAATCTGCGATAGTATAAATATTGGTTCCTGTTTTCACATAGGCTCCTTCTACACCATTTTTCTGAATAACTACTCCGGACATTGGGCTATAAACGGTAATTATATTTGTTGGAGAATTGGATGACTCAATTTCTTGAATTTGCGTATCCAAAAGTCCCATCAACCGTAGCTTTTCACGAGATGCTTGTAACGTTGATTCGATGTTTATTTTAGCAAGAGCTGTTTTTCCATTCTTGGAATTTGAGAATTTTTTTGCCTGAATCAATTCTTCCTGTGCTGTATATAATTTTGGGCTGTATAAGTCCATCATGTGGTCGCCTTTATTAACTTTAATTCCTGTATAGTCTACAAACATTCGTTCTAATCTGCCCGGCACCCAAGCTGTGATATTTCGGATTCGAGATTCGTCATATTCTACTTTTCCCGAGAGATGGATTATATATTCTGCTATTCCCAATGATGCGGGAACCGTTTCGATTTGTGCTAATTTCATAGCATCTTCTGACATAGTAATTTGCCTTGGATTTAAGTCGCCATTACCAGCTTTTAATGGAATAAGATCCATAAAACAAATTGGGCATTGTCCTGATTCTGGGAATTGAACATTCGGATGCATTGAACATGACCATGACTGACTCTCACTAGAGTCATGTTTAAAATTATTGTTTTGTGGTATAGAATCTTGGCCTGAAAACCACATGCCAGAGATAAATGCAAAAATTATAAGTCCGATGGCTATTTTATTATTTATAAAAAATTTCATAATATCTTCTCCCCTGTCATTACTGACAGTTTTGATATAGCTTTTAAATAAGAAATAAGTGATTTTTCATATTTCATCTGAAATTTGAGTAACCTTTGTTGCGCATCAACTAGAGAAAGAAAATCAATATTTTCAGATCTATATGCCTTCTCAGTGGCACTTAATGATTCTAATCCTTTAGGGATCAATACATTTTGATATAAGAGAACATGCCGTTCCCCTTCTCTTAAATCATACAATACTTTTCCTAAATCTGCGCCTAATTCATTCTTAATTGAAATGACTTTTTTCTCAGTAGCTTGTTTTGAAAATTTTACTGACTTTATAGTTGAGTTATTTTTTCTAATCCACAATGGAATATTTAAAGATAATTTTGCAATCAAGGGATCATTACCGCTAAATGTACTCCCACTTTTTTCACCTGTTAGTATTTTTTCTACACCAACAGCAATGGTTGGGAATTTGCTCAATTTTGCTTTCTTTAATCCTTCGGTGTACACTTTCAATTCTGATCGAACACTCTCTAAATCTGGATTCGAATCATTTATTATATTCAATAAATACATTCTATCTAAATTTATTATAGAGAAGGATAATGATTCTGGGACAGTTATTTCAGATAAAGTCTGATCGTGGAGCAAACTACGAAATGATTCCAACAAAGGTTGCTTTTGATTCTCTAATGATAATAAATCATCTTCTAATTGAATGAGCTCAATTTGTGTTTTTATTAAATCTGGATGTCCCGTTCGAGAAGTAACATATTTAGATCGAATCACAGAATCCCAGTTTTGAATTAGTTCAAAATTCTGTTGGGTTAAATCTATTAAACGTTTTAAGTAATAATAGTCGTACCATATTTGTCGAATTTCATGCGATATTTTTAAACGTTTCTTCTCCAATAAAGTAAATGCTAATTCTGCTTTGGCAGACTGTATATTCCCATCAATTTTACGTTTCCCAAACCAAGGTATATTTTGCATTATTCCAATTTTATATTCTTGTGGACCTGCTGCTGTTTCTACACTTTCCAAAAAATATCCAAAAGATATAGATGGATTGGGCAAGCCTTTGGCGAATGTAATTTTAGTTTCTGCTGCCTTCCAATGATTGAACATCTGTTGGATGGAAGGATTATTTTCTAAACCTACTATGATATAATGATCTAATATCTGATTTGAATCCCTAGACTGAGAGTAACTCAAATTGAGAATCATTAAAAAACCAAATACATGTTTTATTTTTACTTTATGAAATAATTTCATAATTCTCCTTAATTCATTAATGACTAAAATAGTTGTTAGAATACGTAAAAGACACACGTATCCTGTCAACGGAAAAACCGTCTAAAAAAAGAAGTTTCTTAAATTAATAGGGGGTGATTGAATGTTGGGGGCGGTTCAGGATTAAAACCCTGATTCATTAGCATTCGAATAATGTTGTTATGAAAAACTATACTCGTATTCGATTTTAAGGATTGAATAGTCGGTATAATCTCTTGGTTAACTTTATTCAATGGTGCACAAGGAAGTACTACGATGATTCGGGTATCACAATTGGCCATTTCCATATTGCAGTCCATTTGTTTTTCAACCTGACAACACGTTTCAATTTCTACTGCACAGCATGGCATATCGCAAGTGTCAAACGCAATAAGAGGTGCTATCACGCTTGCCACGAATAATGTGATAAATAGTATGGATAAGTGTTTTTTCATGCTATGATTTTTATTTTACGCTATAAAATACATATGTTCCAAGAATATTATGTTAACAGATTTATGATTGATTTGAAGTTTTTTCCAGTTGCTGTTTTTTGTAATTCAAACAATGTCATTTCAACACTTGTCTCTTCGCCACCTGCTCTTATTATTTTATTAATACCAATAATTTTATTCTCAGGATTTCGGGTTGAAGTTGCATCAGTTACTACTTCCACATGATAATTGTTATTAATTAGATCAATGGCTGTTTGATAAATACAAATATGCGTTTCTATTCCAGCTAAAAGAATATTTGATGGTTTTAAAGATTCAAGTTTCGAATTAAAGGAAGGTTCACCACAACAGGAAAAAACATCTTTTGATAAAGGAGCTATTCCTTGTAAGTGGGATTTAACTTCATCTACTGTTTCACCCAATTTATGAGGCAGTTGTTCCATCCAAATAATGGGTATTTCCAAAATTCGTGCGCCATCAATCAAAATACCTAACTGTTGAAATAGATGCTCAGAATTCTGCATAATGCGAGCTAATTTGCCTTGAACATCAATAATCACAAGAACAGTATTGTGCCTCAGGAACATATTATTGCTTTAAAATGGATTCAATATGCAAAAGTTGATTTTTTAATTTTTGATTTTCAATTTCCAGGGAAGACTTTTTCTTATTTTTACTATTTTGAATGAAGTATTTAGCCAGCAATACAGATTTACCTGTGGACGGATCATTATAAAGCATTTCATCTAATAATGGTAAATGGCTGATATTCCCATGTTGCCCTACCAATTTAGCGGCACTGGTTCTAACATAATAACTTGGGTCTTTTAACCATTCTACATATTTTCCTAATAATTCAGGATGTTTGTCATAGTATTTCCCTGTTTCAGTGACAGCAGTTGCTCGTGCATCCCATGTTGTGCCTCCATATTCAGCCAGTGAAAGTAAAATATCATAATTAGCTTCATTTTTAACAGTTGAAAAAAATCGAATTGCTGCCTTTCTAATAACATCAGTATGTGAATCTACATTCAAAAGGGAATCCACATATAATTTTGCTGTAGATGAATCAATTTTACTTAAAGTAGTAAATGCATCAGCCATTAAATAATAATTATTTTTTCCCTGAATTATGGATGTTAGGAAGTCCTTATTTGAACTATTATTTTCATATTTTGAAATTGCTTTGACACATTCACGTTTTACTCTATTATCTTGCTTAGATGATGATTTTAAGAAAAAAGAATCACCATTTTTTGGCTTTAATTTGGCTAAGGATATAACAGCTTCTTTCCTAACACCCCAAAAGGAGTCATTTTCGATAGAATTTTCTAGAGCTTCAATTACTTTTTTTCTTCCAGTTTTAGTTTTGAGTTCTTGTGCTGCCCAAATTCTATCTAATACATGTGGAGCAAATTCTAATTGATAAATGAGTTCAGACACACTCTTTTCAAAAGTCAGCTTTTTAGGTATAGAGTTTCCTTCATCAAATATGACCATTTTAGGCATTGTATTGGAAGATAATTGAGCATGAGTGGATCTTCCTTCCACCCATATAGTTTCTCTAATAATTTCACCATTATCTATAAGGATGGTTAAAGGCATTTTAAATAATGAATTATTGGATAAATCTTGAATCTGATTAACCTGCAATTCAATCATTCTAGTCCGACGGTTATACTCCCAGTCAACTTTATATTCAGGATAACCTGGTTTATAGACCCATTGCTCAAAAAACCAATCAAGGTTTTTACCACTAGTTTCTTCAATTGCTTTTTTGAAATCTGTTGTTTCAACATTTTTGTATTGATTTACTTTGGTGTAATGTTGAATTGATTTCCAAAATAATGATTCACCTAAAATATCTTTTAACATATTCAGTATCAGAGAACCTTTAGCATAAACGTGAGAATCAAATAAATCCATTGTCAAAAAATATCTGTTGTATACAGTTGGTCGTCTGTTCCATCGGTCATTTCCTTTAAATCCTTTTATTTCTTCAAACCGAATATATTCTCCCTCATCGTATCCAAGATTATGTTCTCTATACTGTCTAGAAAAAAATGTAGCAAATCCTTCATTTAACCAAATATTTGCCCAATTCCGTGTTGTTAAAAGGTCTCCGTACCATTGATGGGCTAATTCGTGCGCGACAAGGCCATCACTACTTACATCAGGAATGGATCTCTCATCATGCATGGTTCTATCTGTATTATGTGTTAATGTTATATTTTCCATACCACCAAACATAAAATCTTCTATTATGACTTGATCATATTTTTCGTATGGGTAATCAACACCCGTTTTCTTATTAAAAAATGAAATCATATCAGGTGTTTTACCAAAAGATCGGAATGCTTCTGATTTATTTTCATCATATACCCAGTAGGAAACAGGTAAATCATGAAACGAATCTTTTACTTTAACGTAATCACCCACCACAAAAGATATTAAATAACTCGACATTGGATAGTTTTCTTTCCAATGGAATGTTTTTGTTCCATCTTTATTTATTTTCTCTGAAAGTAATTCCCCATTCGAAATTCCAACTAATGAATCAGGTACGGTCAGTAAAATTTCAAAAGTTGATTTATCATTTGGGTAATCATATAGTGGAACCCAATGGTGGTTATCTTGGTCCTCTCCTTGCGTCCATGCCTGTAATCTTTTATTGGTGTAAATGGAATCTGGTTTAACAAAATATAATCCTGTGCGCGGAAAAGCCTCATATTTTATATGGATAGAAACTTTGTCATTTGCCCAATCATTAGCGTCCAAGGAAATATATACTTTACCATTATCCTGGAAATAATCCTTCTCTGTTTTACCAACAGATATAGACGAAATAGTCATATCGTCAGCATCGAATGTTATTCCTGTATATTCTTTATCAAATCTCTGAACGTGATGAACTACATCTCCAACCACAGATTTTGTCTCAAATTGGATTTTGACACTTATTATTGAATGTAATACATCATAGTCTCTGTCCGGTGTACTGTGTTCTGGTGGCAATTCTTTTCCAAATGAAAAAGCAAGCAAAAGAAAAATAATTATTCGTTTCATAATTACCTATTTTTTTGACACTGAACTTATGAGCAGAAATGGAAATATTCAAATTGTCTTCAAATCTATAAAAGATATTATTATCCATTATACTTGTAATTCATATATTTATCCTATAGTTTAGGACCTCGTAATCTTGTTTATGCGTATATTTTTAAAGCATTGCTCGATTTGCTTTTTGAGATTTTTGGAGGCCGGAGGCTGCTCTTATGACCCAATTTGATTAATAATGCTTAGAATTAAGCACCTTTAATTTTTTGTGAATCCCTATAAAGGGCTTAGTTTAATATTCTAAATCTATTGTTAATCGAATACCCTCCTCTCTTCCCATCAGGGTTCCTTCGGTCTCAAGATTTCAATACGCAAAGTATAGTTTTAATGAAGTAATTAAAGATTTTCATATATCATGAAAGTCATTTGATTTGGAGGTTGAGTTTTGGTAAGTTCAAATAACACAAATAATACACCAAATAATAATAATACACCGGAACTTAATTTCATGTTATATAGCAAATCTGCAGAATACGCCATACAGGCTTTAATCTATCTGGCGGAGATAAAGCCGGACAAACCGGTTATGATCAGCGAAATTGCTGAAGCATACAATATCCCATACCAGTTTTTAGCTAAAATTGTGCAAACTCTTGTTAAGCAACGTCTTGTTGTTGCAACCCGTGGTCGTAATGGTGGGATTAATTTGGCTCGCGGAGCAAAAGATATTTATGTAAACCAAATCGTTAATGCTGTAGATGGCCCTCCCCCAGAAAGGGATATATGTGTCATTGGGCTCGACGAGTGCAGCGATGAAACACCTTGTCCCTTACATCATAAGTGGAAGCCTATCCGTATTCAAATTAGAGAAATGTTAAGCGAAGAACATTTAGATGACTTAGCACACCGTATAATTGAAAAACGAAAATTAATGCAACAATAATTTTTTTGTAAGCAATACAAGATATTTCTGTCTTGGTCTCTGCTTATATTTAGTTTATTTTATAAAAGTTTCTAAGGCTATTCGATAACGATTAGTAGCCTAGAGCACGATTTTGAATATTAAAATTCTTTTCATAGATGAATTAATATGCCTTATTCTGATAATATAATTCAATATCCTAGATTTCCATCTAATTTGATTCATATTGCAATATTAATTGCCGGATTAGCTGGATTTACACTTGGAGCACATGTTGCATTTCTTGTTGGATTTGATTATTCCTTAGGTAAGGGATATTTTGCATATATTCAATCACATGGACATATTCAACTTATTGGATGGGTTGGATTATTTATAATGGGTGTATCACTTTATTTCATGCCACGGTTGGCTCATTTTAAAATAGATTTAACGAGGAGAGTCAAATATCTTTCATTTTATATTACTTTCGGAATCATACTAAAATATATTTTTCATAGTGCTCTTCCGTATTATACGGATGCTTACTGGGCATCAACTATATCTTCTATGACACTCCTTTCTGCGTTAAGTATATTGATAGGAATAGGTATATATCTATCAATCATTCTTAGAATTGCTATTGCAATGAAGAATCAAAAAAATAATCCTAATAGAGATATAAGAATATTTTTTCTACTCATGATTTTTGGATGGGTATTATATGGAGTTTCTCAATTCATTTTATCGGTTATTTTGTATACCAACAATCAAACAATTCTTTTACCAAACTGGAATTTATTTATGGTCGAAATTTTTATATATTTGATAATTCTTCCGATTTCTTTTGGCATTGGGTTACGAGCTATTCCATTATTTATGCGTTTACCTTCGATTCAGTGGAATGCGTTATATTTCTCAAAAATATACTTTGGAACCCTAGTTAGTTACTTTGGAATAAAATTGATTTATCAAATTATAGATGATGGATACAAATTACTTCCTTATTTAAATACTGTCGGCCTTTTAAAAAATATTTTAATTATTTGGTTTGTTTATCAACTTGATATTTTATTGAAACTAAGAGTACCCTGGACAGATACTCAAAAAAATAAATGGATTCCCCACAAAAAAGAATCTAGAAAAGAATATCCTGATTATGGAGAATTTGGGCGTTTCGAATGGTTACTTAAGTCAGCTTTTAGTTGGCTAGTATTTGCATCTTTACTCGATGGATATCTGTATTTTGCTCTTCTAATGGATATTCCAACTGAATTAAGTAAAGATGGAATTAGGCATGCCATTTTATTGGGATTTACAACACCATTAATTATGGGAATGGCTCTAAGAATGATTCCTGGAATGACTGGTGCATTAAGGTTAAAACATCCATATCTAGTTTCTTGGATTGCAATTTTAGTTAATATTGCTGCATTTACTAGAGTTTTTCCAATGATTCTTCCTTCATTTATTTTAGAAAATACTCCAAAAGGTTACGAAAATATCATGTTTTTATTTGGCATATCTGGTATTGTAGGTGTATTAGCTATTTGGTTATTTTATTTCGCAATGCGGCCTGTGTTGAAGGGAAACCGTCTCCCTCTACCAAAATCTTTATAAATCATACTTGTAGACCAATTTTCTAACGTATAAACTCCCCGTTCTTATACTTATGAAAAATAAATTTAACGATTTAACGGGAAAAGAATGGCTGCCATTTCAGAAATCCTTCACCCACTTCACAACTTTTGGTGACTTATACCAAGAGAATATCTCATTTTTCACAAAAGCATCAATTGACCCAATTCCTGTGGCATTATTTTGGGGATCTTCTTCCAAGGAAATACTATTTCAAACTCTTTGTGATAAACAAAATATTCTTTATAACGAGGGAGAATGTGATTTTATATATATCGATCTAACCGACGAAACACTTACCCTAGAAACTTTACAACAAATGAATTCTTGGATAAATATGAAAGTTTGCCAAATAACAGAATTCTCAAAGAGACTCAATCATCGTAAATTTATTTCCGTCCTCATTAATAATATAATAATTGATCAATATTATTATCCCATTTCCTGGGAAATATCAAATAGGCTTTCACAACATTTTACTCGAAAAGATGAAAAAATTATTTGCAGAAAAAAGAATCAAGAACCTTTCATTAATCTATATTTTAGAAAGGATGAAGATAGTGCATTGAATACCGCCATTTCATCCAGTGATTTGTGGGATTCAATGCGTGAGTTAACAACTTTTTCTTCTATTCGATCGCACCAAAATTGGTTCATACTTAAGCCAAAACCTCGGAAAAAAGATGAAATCCTTCACCCCGCAAAATATCCAGAAGATTTAGTATCATTGTATTTAAACACTTTTTCTAAAAAAGATGATAATGTGTTCGATCCAATGTCTGGGACTGGAACTACACAAGTAGAATCCCTTAAATTAGGTCGAAATGCATATGGTGTAGAGCTTAGTTCAATTTTTCATTCTATTGCAGAAAATCGCTGTGCTCAAGTTAGCTCAAAAGAACATATATGGAATATTTTTCATGGAGATGCTAGGAATTGGGAAAAAGGTAATTTCCCAATTTTTGATTATATTATTACATCTCCCCCTTATTGGGATATGTTGAATATGCAAGGCGCTGAAAATCAGGCATTACGTAAAAAGAAAGGTCTCCAAACCAATTATTCTAACGACTCTAATGATTTAGGGAATATCGATAATTACGCATCATTTTTAAAAGACCTAATAGTTCTATATATATCTATTTTAGGAAATTTAAAAGATGGCGGATATTTCACTATCGTAGTTAAAAATATTAAGAAAAAAGGAAAAATTTATCCATTTGCTTTTGACCTTGTGTCAGGACTGAATTCAAGACTAATACTAGAGCATGTTGCCTATTGGTGTCAAGATGATTTAAGGTTAGCTCCTTATGGATTTGGAAACACATGGGTTAGCAATACATTCCATCATTATTGTCTTACTTTTAGAAAAGAAATTTAGTCTTTAATATTTTCTCTAAATTTTTTCCATTCATTAACTTTGGAATCTTAATCATGTTCCCATCCAATATTCTTTATAAAGTTTTCATTTTAAGATTACTCCATATTGTATATTGTCTTTTAAATGAGGATAAAGAGATAGAAATGATTTTAAGTTCTTGAAATTTGCACCTTTATTTTTTATCCGGATTGCAAAATTTCTAGAATGTAATGATTTGGGAGTTATAGTTTCGAATATTCCCCATGAGTTGGTATTAGAATAACCCATTAATATCAATGTTGGCCTATATGATATATTAGCGTGATATATAAAATTATCCCCCCGTTTTTTCATTTCATTCCAAAACCAGGTTTTCGAAAATGGTGAATGTTTAATATTTTTCCGTGAATATTTTATCTGTAATGTTTTTAGAAAAATACTCTGTTCATCCGAAATTTGGAATGATAAAAATGGATTATCCCTTTTTCCGCCTTTCAGGTCCCATCCTTTCATAAAAGAAAACAGAATAATAGATTCATCACAATCAGACTTATGTATAACAGTATTTCTTTTTGACCATTGATCCCATTTGCCTCTATTAGGAATAAGTGCGGGTAATTTCAAATATTCTGATGTATTTAATGTAGGGCCACCATGAAATAGAAAATTATTTTTCAAATCCCATTCCTCGTTTCCAAGAATAAAATCTTTTTTGTCTGGCTGAAAAAAGGGGGTTTCGCACAAATCAATTCTTATAGGAATCTCATTTGTTATACAAAATTCTTTAAAAACAATCTCTGATAATTTTCCTTTTGCTATATTAATTATTCTCGTACTTAAATTTTGAATTTCCATACGGTTGATTGTAAAAGGAATAGATAGGATAGCATATTCCAATGAATCATATATTGCTGTATCAAATTGTTTATCCGGTAGTTGTATTTGGATTATTTCATTTGATTCCATATTTATAATATAACATATGTATAATAAAAAAGGGGAGCATGCTCCCCTTTTTTATTAACCTAAATATCGACGAAGTGATTTACTTCGTGACCGATGTCTTAATCGCTGTATAGCTTTTTCTTTGATTTGACGAACACGTTCTCTCGTTAAATCAAATTCTTCACCTATTTCATTCAAAGTCATCGCACTATCTCTATTAATACCAAAATACATTTCAAGAACTGCGCGTTCTCTATCAGCTAATGTATCTAAGGATGAGATAACTTCTTCTGTCATGGATTCCCTCATTATTTGGGTCTCCGGTGGTGCTTCTTGAGTATCTTCAATAATATCAAGAAGTGAGCTATTTTCACCTTCCTGAAAAGGAGAATTTAATGAGCTATGTCGACGTGAATATTGTAATGCTTGATAGACTTCATCACCGCCCATTTCTAATTGCGTACCAATTTCATCTCCTTTAGGCTGACGTTCAATTTCAGCTTCTAATTTTTCTGCAGCGCGGGTGATTTTTGTGATGGTTCCCACTCGATTTAACGGTAAGCGAATTAATCTAGATTGCTCCGCTAACGCTTGAAGAATGGATTGACGAATCCACCAAACAGCATATGAGATGAATTTAAAACCACGAGTATGGTCAAAACGTTTTGCAGCTTTTATGAGGCCTAAATTACCTTCGTTTATGATATCTGCAAGTGACAAGCCATTTCCCTGGTATTTTTTTGCTACTGAAACCACAAAGCGAAGATTGGCTTCCACCAATTCTTTCATAGCTAATTCATCATTATTTTGAATGCGAATAGCTAATTCAACTTCACGTTCCGGTGGCAATGGATTAAACTGCCCAATTTCAGCAAGATACATACTAATGCTCCCACTAGAAACTTTACTGGCTTTTTTCTTTTTCTTGGGTTCTGCTACTGTTTTTGAATCAGCACTTTTCGCTGTCCCTTTTACTACTTCAGCAGAATTATTAGTATTATTCTTTGTTTCTTTTTTAGCCAAGAATTAACTCCATTAATGTTGATTTGTTTACGTTTATGCTCATTATAAACGGCATAAAGCCTACGAATTTACATTCTATATTTTTTAAAGACTATTTTAAATATATTATTTTTTGAGTTTTTGCTTGATCTCCAGATCGAATTTGCACATAATATTGCCCAGAAGGCATAGGGTCGTCATGCTCATTCTTCCCCGTCCAAGTTTTTTGGATAATTTGATCTTCTTGAGTTGATACAATTTCTGACCATATTATTCTCCCAACTATATTATAGATACTTAATTGAATTGTATTAAATGGACCGGAATTGAATTTTATATTAATTTCATTATTAAAAGGATTTGGGAAACAAGGTCTTATTGAAAATTCAGATTGAATAAAATAAGGGGCACCTGAATTGTATCCAGAAAATGTTTCATAATTTTCTACGGTATTTCCCGATAAAACAATTAATTCATCTTTTTGAATCGGTATCCATGTTATTTCACTAGCAATACCAGTCTCGGGGGGGCGACTCATAATTGCCTTATGTGAGAAAGCACTACCATCTGTATAACTTAAAGCTGATTGCCCTCCATAGGCATAAAGTGATTGACCATTTGACATAATAAAATTCATTTGTGCTGGTGGAGTAAAATTACTAATCTGGGTAATAGCTTTTTGAATACCATTTAAAATTGAATCTGTTTCTTCAATTAATTTCATAATAAGCAAAAAGTAAAGCTCAGAATCAACAACCTTACTCCAACCTTCATTTCGCCAATCACCATTTCCATATGTTTGCGGAGGATTGCTCTCAATCCAATATGTATTTGAACCATACTCTGTTATTAAATCGTATAATAATGATTTTGATATTGTCCCATTATGAATAAAACTGAACTTTTCAGAATTATTTTGAAAAATAAATGGATGTGGATTTGGTATAGCTCCAGCCCCAGACGTTGTTGCTCTTACATGCCCAAGAGCCAGCTGTACATCTGTTGAGTCTACAATATTTGAATTAACGCAATTCCAAAATTCACTAGAATCATCAGCAGTTGATTTTGGTGATCGAAACGATATTAATGAATCCGGATGATAATAAAATGCCAACCCCCACCCATCACGAAATAAATGACCTTGCTGATAAAGTGTTTCAATCTCTTCCATAATTACAGGAATTGATGAAGATGAAATGGGATTACTCCCATTCTCAATAATTGCCCAAAGTCGACATCCAAATGAAATGGAAGGTAACACACTAAGAAATATCAAGAATAGTCCAAAATGAGATATTTGTTTCTTCATAATAAATTGCATATTGTTAGTGAATTATTGATTTTCTTCCTTGATATATATTAATCATAATGAAACTGAATTTTATCATTATTCCATAAGGCTACTTCTATTTCCCACCCCGAAGGATCTTTTAGGTACCATGCTGACGAAAATGGCCATTCAATAACACCACCATAAAGAATATCTAATTTTTCATCTTTTATTATAGATAACCATTTTTGTTTATCGTTAATTCTAAGCCCAAAATGTGACATAGAATGGAAACCTTTTATCCTGAGTAATTCTGGATCATGGCCATTAAGTCCAATTTGTTCATACATGCATAATAGAGCTTTTCCAGATTTTAATATACCCCATGGTTTCTCGTCCTTAATTCCTTTTTCTACTAACTTAAAATTAAATACTCTACGATACCAATCAATGGTCTCATCGAAATTATCGACGGTTATGTTGATATGATCTAATCCTGATACGAATTTTTTATTCTTCATGTATACTCAATTAATATTTGTTAAATTCAATTAACCACTGAAATTTACACCAAGGAAATCGTCCCAATACTGTCTATTGCAATATTTGATTGCATTTTAATAATTAAAGGAAGACCGATGAAAAAACTATTCTCCATTATATTTCTAATCATTTTTGTAGCAAACTGTGATAAAAAGCAATCACCGCTAAAGGATTTTGTAACGAATAATGATCCTGCATTTTCTTATGAAATAGTCGAAACAATAAAAGGTGAAAAATGGACAACAAAAATTGTAAAAATGGTTTCTCAGAAATGGTTATCCGAAGATGATGTTGATTTACAGGAATGGTGGCATTGGTTAACAATAGTGATTCCAGATGATAGAGAAGAAACAGAAGCATTAATGGTTGTAAGTGGTGGAAACCACAAAAACAACGTACCAAATGAAGCAAATGAACTTCTCATTGGAGCGGCTGTTGGTACTAAATCTGTTATTGCATCCATATCTAATATTCCATTTCAAGCATTGAATTACAAAAAAGACAATAACAGGGAACTATACGAAGATGATATTATTGCTTATGGGTGGAGACAATTTTTAGAAGGTGGCGCAAAAGATGAAGATGCGTATTGGTTGGCACATTTACCTATGACAAAAGCCGTCATGCGTGGGATGGATGTTGTTCAAGAAATCGCTAATGTGGATAGTTTTGTGGTAACAGGAGGTTCTAAGCGTGGATGGACAACTTGGACTACGGGAATAAGTGATCCACGCGTTAAGGCAATTATCCCAATTGTTATTGACCTGCTAAATGTCGTTCCAAGCTTTGATCATCATTGGAAGTGTTATGGAGACTGGTCCCCTGCCATTGATAGTTATAAAAATGAAGGTATAATGGATTGGATGGGCTCGAATGAATTTAATCGAATGTTAGAAATTATGGAACCCTATTCCTTTGTTAAGGAATTAACACTACCAAAATTCCTAATAAACGCCACAGGAGACGAATTTTTTGTAACAGATTCATGGCAATTTTATTGGGATGACCTCATAGGGCAAAAATATTTACAATATATCCCAAATGCAAATCATGGATTAAATGGATCATATAATTTAGGTAGTCTAGTCGCCTTTTATGACTCTGTAATAAAGGATAAATCTATTCCTAAGTTTGATTGGAAAATAGATGGCAATATAATTATAGTAGAAATACCCGCACAAGGGGTCGAATATGAGATTAGAAAATGGACTGCAATCAATGAAAAAGCTCGTGACTTCAGAGTCGCAGTAATTGGCCGAACATGGGAATCAGAATCAATCCCAGTATCTGATAATGGTCACTACTCAATCCAAATTGATTCACCAGAAACTGGCTATAAGGCAGGGTTAATTGAAGTTATTTTTAAAACAGACCCTAATTATCCTATGACATTTACTTCTGGAACGATTGTGACTCCAAACTCATATCCTTTTAACGAATTTAAAAGTAAATTACCCAAGGGGACATTTCACTAGATTCTATCTTCTATCTTGTAATTTTGCTAACAATCTTAAGAGTTCTAAATAAAGCCAAATTAGCGTAACAAGAAGTCCAAACGCACCATACCATTCCATATATTTGGGGGCACCCATCTCTGCGCCTTCTTCTATAAAATCAAAATCAAGCACTAAGTTTAAGGCAGCAATGCCAACAACGACTAGACTAAATAATATTCCAAAATTAGAACTGCTATGGATTAGTCCAATTCCTGATCCAAAAATTCCCATGATAAAATTAATCAAATAAACAATGGCAACACCACCTGTGGCTGCTACAACACCTAATTTAAAATTTTCAGTCACTTTGATTAATCCAGATTTATAAGCCAATAGGAGAGCACCTAATGTTCCAAAAGTTAAAAAAATAGCTTGGACAGCTATTCCGGGGTATTGGAGTTCAAACATCCGCGAAATTGCACCTAGAACTAATCCTTGCGATAGAGCATATATTGGAACAGACATATATCCCATTTTCGGTTTTATAATTGTTATAATTGCAGCAATGATTCCTACAATAAATCCAAAAATAATTAATCCACTTTGAGCTGGGTTGTTCCATGTTATGGATGCAGCCATAATAACTAATAAAAGTGAAAATCCTGTTTTATTAACGGTTCCACTTATTGACATGGACCCTTCGGTTGAAGCCACTAAATGTTTCTTAAATGTGGATGTTTTTAAAGCTGGATTCCCAGATCGTAGGGCTAAATGTCTATTCATAATTGTCTTCCTTCTCTATACGGATAAATTTTTTACCTTTTGGAGTATTATCTTTTATTATTTTATATATGCTAGCTAACACTATCATGATAATTGGAAACCATAATAGATAAAATGTACTGCTCAATTAATTGACCTCACTTATGACTGAAAATGACAAAAAGCTCAATAAAAGTTGAGCTTTGTTTGTAGTGCGTGGAGCTGAGCGGGATCGAACCGCTGACCTCTTGAATGCCATTCAAGCGCTCTCCCAACTGAGCTACAGCCCCATTTTATAAGACATAAATTTATGAAAAAGGAAATACCTAAATACCTTATCAATAACTTGATAGGAAATTAATAATAAATATTAACGACTTATAATAAAATTCTTCCTTGAGTTTTTCGTTTCAATAAGTATCAAAGTTTTGCTTTAAAAAATTCAATCATTTTTTTATAAAGATGTTCCCGTGAACCATTTCCATATATCCCGTGGCTCCGATTCGGATATTGAAACCATTCTACATCCTTCCCTGCTTTAAGCGCCGCCTGAACAAAATGAGTGGTGTTTTGTGAATGTACATTATCATCTCCTGTAGCATGCATTAACAATATACTCCCCTGCATGCGGTTCATCCATGTTATTACACTCGTCGAATCGTATCCTGCTTTGTTCTCTTCTGGAAGTCCCATGGAGCGTTCCGTATAGGCCGTGTCATAGAGACGGAAGTCTGTTACAGGGGCCACAGAGACACCTGCCTTGAAATATTTACCGTTTTTAGTTAACATGAGACATGTAAAATAGCCCCCGCCACTCCAACCCCAGGCACCAATTCGCTCCGGATCTGCATAACCTTCATCTACAAGATAATTTAACCCAGCCAAATGATCTTTTGCTAAATAATGAGCCATATCACCATAACTTAAGTTCTTGAATTCTTCTCCCCTGCCACTCATTCCACGGGAATCCATGGAAAAAACAATATAGCCTAGTTGAGCTAAATACTGGTTCCAAGTTCTTCCCCAGCGATTCCAGACGATTTGCGTACCCGGCATTCCATAGCCATACATTATAACAGGGTATTTTTTTGTTTTTGAATAATTTGGTGGAAGTGTAATGATACCATCAAGATTTTCAGTGTTATCTTTTGTTGGAAAATGAACAATCTTAGGAGTGGACCATTCATATTCTTCATATTGCTCAAGATCTGTCTCACCCAACACTTTAATTATTTTCCCGGACTCTAGATCCCGATAAAGGATCTTTCTCGGTACAGTCAAACTTGAAAAAGTATCCGTAAAATATTTTTTCGAACCAGAAATTGAAATATAGTGTGATCCTTCTTCAGGTGTTAAAAGATTTAATTCTGTACCATCAACACGAATAGAATAAAATCGGTTCTCAAATACAGATTCTTTATTAGCTGTAAAATAAATTTTCTGTGCATCTTCATCAATATAATTGATGGCTGATACTTCCCACTCACCTTTTGTAATGGGCCAGAAGTTGGAACCGGAATGTTTTGCAATCCAAATATGCTTATATCCTGAATTTTCTGATATCCAGAGAATTTTACCATCTTTCATAAATTTTATCTGATCATGATTATCTAGCCAACCATCCGGGTCAGATTCCGATAATACTTTCAAGGATCTTCCTGTTTGGCGATCAGCAATAAAAATATCCCAATTCTTCTGTTTCCGGTCCATTTTCAAAAAGGCGACTTTTTCATTATTAACCCATTCCATCCAAGGTAAATAGTCATCGCCTACTTGAGCATATTGAATCCATTTTCGACCACCACCTTTAACTCGAAGAATCCCAATTCTTAAGGTTGGATTTGTTTCTCCAGCTTTAGGATATCGTATTTTTTGTATTTTTGGATATAATCCCATTTCATCAAAAAGAGTGAACTCAGGAACCATGGCTTCATTTTCTTCCCAAAAAGCAATGGATTCACTATCCGGTGACCAACGATAGCCATCATACCCGGTTAATTCTTCTTCGTAAAGCCAGCCGAAATGACCATTAAGAATTGTTTTTGATCCCGATGATGTAAGTCTTCGTTCGCGCTTCCTTTTAAATTCATAAATGTAAAGGTTATTATCTTCCCGTACATATGCAACCAATTTGCCATCGGGGGAAATTTTTACATTTCGCAGATTCTTGTTATCATCACTAACTGGTATCAAAGTTCCCAAACTCAGATTATAAATAAAATAGGTACCGCTATTTGAATGACGCCATATCTTTCGTGAATCAGTTTTTACTAATAGTTTATCGCCGGATTTCGCAAATGATAAACCACTTACATAAAGATCATCACTATTCAAAGCGAAAGTAGTACTATCTAAAAATAGTGTTGTATCCATGCTAGGCAACGATACTTTATACCATAATTTCCAATTATCACCTTTACCACGATACACATAGGCATCTTCATTGGGGACAGAAATTGTCCACCCCAAAGATGCCTCCTTAAAAGGCGAATTTAATACAGCTTCTTCATAACTCAGCCATACACCAAATACAGGTTTAATCATGATAATTAAAAGAATGATCTTAATCAGTTTCACTATTAAAGTATTCCTTTAAGTTTTTCTAGGAATATGACCATCATATCGTAGGTTAATCTTTTAGTATTTACATTTCTTGGACTTGGGTGATAGGAGCCAACTAATTGCAATCCATTCGGCAATATATATTGAACATCATGACCAAAAGTATAATCTTTCATTTTAAAATCGTAAAATTGTCGCCAGTAACGAAGCGTTGCATCAAAAGCAATTTTTCCTAAACATAGAATAGTTGATACTTGATTTAAAATTTCAAATTCTTTTGCTAAAAAAGGTTGGCAATTTTGTAATTCTTCTGCTTTAGGTTTATCTCCTGGTGGGACACACTTTAAAGCAACAGTCATAAATGCATCATATAAAATGAGGCCATCATCTCGATAGTCGGAATTAACTTGATTTGCAAGTCCAGTGTCATGTAAACATTTCATAAGGAAGTCAGCTGATTTATCGCCCGTAAAAACTCGCCCCGTTCTATTGCCGCCATGAGCAGCAGGCGCTAGTCCTAAAATCATTAATCTAGCTTTATCATTTCCATAACCTGGAACTGGTTTTCCCCAATATTTCCATGATTCAAAAGATTTTCTTTTATCTTTTGCTATTTTTTGCCTGAATTCAACTAAACGCGGACATAAAGTGCAGGTTGTTAATTCTTTATTAAGTTTATCAATTGTCATTTTTAGCTGACAACAGAACTTTACCAAAGTTTTTTCGGTCTGCAATATACTGGTGAGCTTGTTGTATATCGCTTAACGGAAATACCGTATCCACTAAGGGCGAAATTGTTCCATCACTTAACCAATCGATTAATAATTGGGATGTGTGTTGTACTAAATCTTGTCTTTTTCGAAGCATCCCTAAATGAAATCCAAAAACACCTTTATTTTGCATCATAAGTTTCATTGGATCAAATTTTGGCATTCCGAGATATTCCGGGAGAATTTTAAACCAATTTTTTGTAGACCCTGGTGCTGCTTGCGAAAAACCATAGGCAACTAATCGTCCAAATTCAGATAAAGAATCATAACTTTTCTTTAACGCTTTTCCACCCAGAGGGTCTAGAACCACTTGAACACCTTTACCTTCAGTAATATCTAAGGCTCTTTTCTTAAAATCTTCTGTCCTATAATCAATGAGATGATCAATACCCATCTTTTTTAGGCGTTCATGTTTTCCTTTTGATGCAGTCCCAATAATTTTTGCACCTAATTTCTGGGCGATTTGAATAGCCGCAATGCCTACTCCACCTCCAATTCCATGAATTAAAACCCACTCATCTTTCTGAAGATTACATTGTGTAATCATCATAAAATAGGCTGTCAAATAATTTACAGGAATAGCTGCTCCCTTTTCCAAAAATGTTTCATCTATTTCGAATATTTGGTCGACTGGAATATTTGTAGCTGATGCATAGCCATCAAAACGTGTCATTCCCATTATTGATTTTCCAATCCAAGGTAATAGTGAGTCATCACCGACAGCAACAACTTTACCCGATATTTCAAAACCAGGAACATAAGGCGGTTTTGGTGCTGTTGGATACAACCCCATTCGCCCTAAAATATCTGCAAAATTAATTCCTGAAAAATGAATTTCAATTTGTAATTCATTTGGTTTTGGATTAGCTATTAATGACTCTTTAAATTGCATAACATTAGGTGCACCATGTTTTGTGACTTGAGCTATTTGTATTGTTGTTTCATTCATAGGGAAAAGATACAACATTCTTGGCGATTGTTTCATCATCCTTCATTCCCTAAATTCGCCTCCAATTTTTAAACATAAACCTTTCATAACACATTCCTAAAAGGACAATTATATGGCATTAATGACATCCATGAGAAATCGGATGCACGCAGTTTTGTGGGCAGTATTAGCACTATTTATACTCAGCATGACAGTCGGTGGACTCGTCGGTGGAGCCGATATTTTAGATCAAATATTCAATCGTACAGATCCATCAAAAGTGATTGCTCGCATTAACGATCAAGATGTTTCTCCTCAATATTTCAATCAACTTGTAAGCCAAAACCTAGATAATGTTCGGGCTAATGGGCAGCAAATAACAGACAAAAATCTCGAACAAGCTCGAAAACAAGCCTGGGATAATCTGGTGCAAGAATTATTAATTGCACAAGAAGTAAAAGAATTGGGATTAACAGCATCCGATGAAGAAGTTGTTTTTCATCTACAGAATAACCCTCCTCTCTTTTTGCAGAATAATCCAAATTTTATGACTAATGGACAATTCGATTTCGTGAAGTATCAGGAAGCCATTCATAACCCGCAAGGAAATGAATGGGCACCGATTGAATCATTCATGAAAACCAATTATCTCCCAAATTATAAATTGCAACAATTCTTAACAGCATCTGTAGTGGTTACACCCGGCGATGTAGAAACAGAATATGCTCGATCAAATATTAATTACACAATTAATGGTATTCATGTAACTCGGAAAGCTGTTTCAGAAGAAATTGAGAAACCAACTGCTGAAGAAATTCAATCTTATTATAAAAAGAATAAATCTGATTTTGAACGTGGACCTCTCAGAAATATGAGAATTGTCGCATGGGAAAAACAAGCATCAAATGAAGATACCGTTCGAATGGCTGATTTGGCGACCAAGATCATTAAACAAGTAAAAGCTGGTGAAGATTTTGGTGCATTGGCAGCAGAATATTCTCAGGATCCAGGCAGCCAAAATATT